>NZ_CP009043.1:0-600000 GCF_000736415.1 Campylobacter iguaniorum
TTGTTAGCAGATGAAATCTTAGAGCTCTTAGGTCAAGAGATATCTAAAAACGAGATGGAAAATTACATCTCACAAATCAAATTTAACGAAAAATCTTCAAATGAAGAAAATGCTGTTTTCACTGCACCAAATGAACTTATAGCAAAATTTATCCAAACTAGATATTCAGCTAAAATAGCAAACCTTTTTGAAGTAAAAACTGGCATAAAACCAGCAGTCAAAATCACAACTCTAAAAGGCAAAATCCAAACAAAAACCAAAGACGTCGATATAAAGCAAATTCGCACCCAAAGCTCACTTTTAAACCCAAGTTATACATTTGATACCTTTGTCGTGGGCGACTCAAACCAATTTGCTTATATCAGCTCAAAACAAGTCGCCACAAATCCTGGAAAAGTCTATAATCCGCTTTTTATCTACGGCTCAACTGGACTTGGCAAAACTCACTTGCTTCAATCAGTAGGAAACTACTGCTTAGAGCAGGGTAAGACTGTGATTTGTGTGACAAGTGAGCAGTTTATGAGCGATTTTATGCGAAATGTTGAAAATCGCACAATGAATAAATTTAAAGAAAAATATAGAAATTGTGATATCTTACTCATCGATGACGTGCAGTTTTTTCACAAATCAGAAAAAACACAAGAAGAATTTTTCCATACATTTAACGAAATCCACGCTAAAAAAGGTCAAATAGTCATGACCTCAGATAAGCCACCAAAAATGCTAAAAGGCTTTGAAGAGAGGCTAAAAAGTAGATTTGAGTGGGGACTTATGGCAGATATCACTCCACCTGAACTAGATACAAAAATCCGTATTATAAAAGCAAAATGTGAATTTGATGGTATAAATTTAAGCAGTGACATCATCGAATACATCGCCACAAATATGGGCGACAACATCCGCGAGATCGAAAGTGCTATCATAAACATAAACGCATTTGCAAATATCATGCGTCAAGAAATCACGCTAGAGTTTGCTAAAAACGTCATAAAAGACCAAATAAAAGAGAAAAAAGAAAATATCAGCCTTGAAAATATAATCGAATCAGTCGGTCATGAGATGAATATAAAACCAAGCGATATCAAAAGCAAAAGCCGCACAAAAGGCATAGTCGAGGCTAGGAGAATTTGCATATATTTAGCCAAAACTCTTACCCCAAATTCAATGCCTCAGCTTGCTACTCACTTTGGATTAAAAGACCACAGCGCAGTAAGCCACAACATCAAAAAAATAAATGAATTAATAAACAGCGATGATTACTTCAAAGCTAGAGTTGAAGAGCTAAAAAATAAGATAACTTCAAAGGAATAATGTGAATAACTGTGAACAATTAAAAGAAGTTTTTCAAAGTCTAAATAGTGAATTTAAGAGTATTTGGTGCTAGTTTTCACGAAATCAACACACCAACTAAAACAAAAAAAGATAATTAAAATTTAAAAAGGCAAAAAAGATGAAAGTTTTAATCAAAAAAAGCGTCCTTGAATCAATAGTCATAAACACAAATCCATACCTTGACAAAAAAGATCTAAGCTCGATAACTTCTCATATTTTTATATCAGCAAAAGATGGTATATTAAATATCAAAGCAACTGACCATGAAATAGGGCTTGCATACAAAATAAAAAACACAATTATACAAGATGAAGGCTCAGCTACAGCAAATGGTAAAAAACTTCTTGATATTATAAAAAGTCTAAAAGACGGCGATATCATGCTTGAAACTATTCAAAATCATCTTTATATCAAACAAAATAATTCAAAATATCGTTTGCCAATGCAAAATTCACAAGACTTTCCAACATTTCCAAATTTAGAAAACAAAAAGAAATTTGATATAAACGCTGGAGCTTTAAGTAAAAGTCTTAGAAAAATCTCAAGTTCAATTGAAACTATAAACTCAAAAATAGAGCTAACTGGAGCTTTGATAGATATCAAAAAAGATTATATAAATTTAGTTGGAACAGACACAAGAAGATTAAGTGTTTATAAATTAGACATTAGCTCAGATAATGATCCATTTAGCCTTATAATCCCTAAAAAAGCGATAGTTGAAATCCAAAAACTATTTTTTGAAGATATAGAAATTTATTATGATGAAAACACATTTATAGCTGTTTCTCAAAACTTTGAGTTCTTCACAAAACTCATAAATGGCAGATACCCAGACTACAATAGAGTTATCCCAACAGAAGTCAAACAAAGCTTAATTTTAAACCGTGAAAAGATAATCGAAGGCATAAAAACAATCTCAATGTTATCTGAACTCATAAAAATAACATTTACTCAAGATAATATAAGTTTTGAGAGTATAAACGAAGACAACAGCGAAGCAAAAACAGTAATAGAATATAAAAATAATATAAATGAAGATTTTATGCTAGGTATAAAAAGCAAATTTATACTTGATTTCTTATCAAGTATAGAAGATAGCGAATTTAATCTAGGATTTAATGGCTCTGGACTACCATTTGTTCTTAGTTCTGGTGATCTAAAAACAGTTGTAATGCCTGTAAATATTTAAGGAAAAATATGGAAAATTTAGAACAAAAAGATTATGGTGCTGGAAATATTAAAGTACTAAAAGGGCTTGAAGCAGTTCGCAAACGCCCTGGAATGTATATAGGTGATACAAACATAAGTGGTCTTCATCATATGATTTATGAAGTCGTAGATAACTCAATCGATGAGGCTATGGCTGGATATTGTGATACTATCACAGTTGAGCTTACTCGTGAGGGATCATGTATCGTCACTGATAATGGTCGGGGAATTCCAGTAGATATCCACCCTACAGAAAAAATATCAGCTGCAACTGTTGTTTTAACTGTGCTTCACGCTGGTGGTAAATTTGACAAAGACACTTATAAAGTCAGTGGTGGTTTACATGGTGTTGGTGTTTCAGTTGTAAATGCGCTATCTAAAAAACTTGTTTTAAATATCAAAAGAGATGGAAATTTATATCGTCAAGAATTTGCCAAAGGCATACCTCAAAATGTCCTTGAAGCAGTTAAAACCACAAACCGTACTGGAACAAGTGTAGAGTTTTGGCCTGATGATGAGATATTTGAAGTAACTGAATTTGACAAAAGTATATTAACCAAAAGATTTCGCGAGCTTGCATACTTAAATCCAAAAATAACTATAAATTTTAAAGATCAAAGAGATGGATTTAGTGAAACTTATCATTTTGAAGGTGGTTTAGAAAGCTTCGTAACTGATATGAACAAATCAAATCCAGTAAGCAAAGCTGTGAGCTTCAGTGGTGGCGAAGAAGACGTCATAGTCGATTTTGCACTGCTTTATAACGAAACTTATAGCGAAAATTTACTAAGCTTTGTAAATAATATCAAAACTCCAGATGGTGGTACTCATGAAGCTGGATTTAGAGCTGGACTTACAAGAGCTATCACAAACTACATCGCAGCCAACGCAGCAGCACGCGAAAAAGATACAAAAATCACAGGCGATGATATCCGTGAGGGTCTTATAGCTGTAGTTAGTGTAAAGGTTCCTGAGCCTCAGTTTGAAGGACAAACAAAAGGCAAACTTGGCTCAAGCTATGTAAAACCAATAGTTCAAAAGATGACTTTTGAAGTGCTTTGCAAGTATTTTGAAGAAAACCCAATCGAAGCTAGAGCTATAATGAATAAAGCTCTAATCGCAGCTAGGGGCAGGGAAGCAGCTAAAAAAGCAAGAGATCTAACACGCAAAAAAGATAATATAAATAGCGTTGGTACACTTCCTGGTAAGCTTGCTGATTGCCAAAGTAAAGATCCAAGCGAGAGTGAAATTTACCTTGTAGAGGGTGATTCTGCGGGCGGTTCAGCTAAGCAGGGCCGTGATAGAGTTTTTCAAGCTATCTTGCCACTTCGTGGTAAAATCCTAAATGTAGAAAAGTCTCGCCTTGATAAAATCCTAAAAAGTGAAGAGATCAAAAATATGATAACAGCGTTTGGCTGCGGAATCGGCGATGAATTTGATCCAGCTAAGCTAAGATACCATAAAATCATCATTATGACCGATGCCGACGTCGATGGTAGCCATATTCAGACTTTGCTTTTGACATTTTTCTTCCGTTTTCTTACTCCAATCATCGAAAACGGCTATGTTTATCTAGCTCAGCCACCACTTTATCGCTATAAAAAGGGCAAAAAAGAAATTTATCTCAAAGATGAAAAAGCCTTGAATGAATTTCTCATCGAAACTGGCATAGAAAATGAGAGTTTTGAGGGAGTTGGAAGTAAAGATTTGGTTGATTATCTTAAAATTATAGCAGCTTATAGAAGCATTTTGGTAGAGCTTAAAAAGCGTTTTAACGTGCTTGTAGCAATAAGATATATGATAGAAAATCCTGACATCGTGGGTAAAAGTTATAATGAACTTTATGAGATTATTAAAGTTATGCTTGAAAATGAGGGCTTTAATATCCTAAATTCATACGTCAATGAAGAAGAAATCAGGATTTATGTCCAGACTGAAAACGGTCTTGAAGAGCTGATTATCAATGATAATTTATTTGCAAATCCACTTTATGAAGAGGCACTTCATATCTACTCAAAGATGAAAGAGCGTGAGATAGATCTCAAAGATGATCCAGTAAAAGTGCTTGAAGAGATAGAAAAAAATGCTAAAAAAGGCGCTTATATCCAACGCTACAAAGGTCTTGGTGAGATGAATCCAGGACAGCTTTGGGAAACTACAATGAATCCAGAAAATCGCCGTTTGCTAAAAATAGATGTAAATAATCTTGAAACTGCAAGCGGAATATTTGAGCTATTTATGGGTGATGAAGTTGAGCCAAGACGTGATTACATCCAAGCCCACGCAAAAGATGTCAAACATCTGGATGTTTAATGCTATATAGCCAAACAAAAGAGCGAAGCAACCGCTTTGCTCTTGCCCTTAGGATTGCAACTCCTTTTATATTTTTACTACTGCTTTGGGCTTACACATTTGCAAATTTCAAAAACTACCAAATTTTTGAAATTTCTATGTTCGTGCTTTTAACTGTTTGCTATGTTTATTATACTTTTTATATGATTTATCATGGGTTTAACTCATCATTCATAGATCCAGTGAGCAAATGCTTCACACGTGAAAAAATCAGCAATATCTTACAAAAATCCATAAAAAATGGGGAAGATAAATGTATAGTTATGATAGGTATAAAAAACCTAAATGATATAAATGAACGTTATGGTTTTACGAATGTTGATAAGATTTCATATAAATTTTTAGTAAAATTACAAGATTTTTTAAAGTCAAATAAAATAAAAAAAGTTCCAATCGGCAAATATATTGATGGATATTTTTTGATGCTCGTTGATTATAAGGAGAGTAGTTTAAATCATTTGCTTAAAACTTTTGAGATAAGTTTATCAAAAAATGGTATAAATAATATCGAAATAAAGGTTATTTACAGCATTATTTCTACAAAATATGACTCAAATTTAAACAATGTCTTATCCACGCTTTTTTATAAAATTCTAAATAATGAAAATGAAAAATTCAGCGCCCAAGAGTATGAAAGTATCATAAAAGATGCTCTAAATAAGAAAAATTTCATCTTCAAATTTCAAACCATAAAAGATATAAAATCAAATAATGATATGATTTACGCTAGTCAAAAGCTTAAATTTGACAGTCAAAGCATGCCAAAAATTAAATTTAATCAAATCATAAATAAAATTGGCTATGAGATAGATTATGACAAAGAGGTCTTGAACTCACTCTTTAATCAAATCGATTTTAACGATATTAAAAATAAGCTTTTTATCGAAATCTCGCCAGTCACGATAAGAAATCATAAATTTAAAATTGACCTTTTCAAGCTGGTAAAAGACAAAAATATCGACCCAAAAAAGCTGGTATTTGAGTTCGTTGAAGACAGTGCTTATAGCGAAATTATCCAGTTTAGAGAGATTTTGGCTGAGTATACAAATGCTGGATTTGGCTTTGCTTTAACTCACTTTGGCGGAAACAATTCAAGCTTAGAATATTTCAAATATTTAGATGTTGATTATATAATTTATGATATGGAATTTAGCAAAAACTTTGATAATTTTAAATTTAGAAATCTTTTAGAAAATATGAACGTAGCTGCGAGCAAATTAAACGTTAAAACGATTATTCGTTTTGTTGATAAAAGTAGTTTTTATGATGAGATTATGAAAACTGGTATCGATTACGTGCAAGGTTTTTGTATAGACAAACCAAAATTAAGTTTAAAGGATTAAAATGGAAAATAAAAAATATGGTGAAAAAATTATAAACGAATTTAATATAGAAAAAGACTTTGAAATCTGGCCAAATTCAAGCAAAAATGATTATGCTATTCGCATTACTTTGCCTGAGTTTGCTTGCTTTTGCCCGCGAAGTGGATATCCAGATTTCGCGACTATTTATCTTACATACGTGCCGCGTGAGCTTGTAGTCGAGCTAAAAGCTATCAAACTATACATCAATAGCTTTCTAAATCGTCACATAAGCCATGAAGCCAGCATTAATGAAATTTATGATCTGCTCGATAAAAAGCTAAACCCAAAATATCTGCGTGTCGTTGGCGATTTTAACCCTCGCGGAAACGTGCATACAGTGATCGAAGTGGATTCAAATTTGGTTCGCGGCGAAAAATATGATACAAGTAGTATAACACTAGAAACTACTCGCAAATTTTAGCAACGCCTAGCTTCGCGATAATAAACTTAATTTCAAAGCTAAATTTGATAAAATTTAAACTGCTAAAAAGGAAAATTTATGATAAACGCAACTCTCATCGAGCATATTTTCAAAGCCGCTAGTATTTCACGTTGGAATGACTATCCAAAAATGGTAAATTTAGTCGAGCTCGATAAACAAGCGCATAAATTTATCATCGCATATTTCATAGCCAAGCTTGAAAATGACGTGGATATGAACTATATCATTGAAGGTGGTGTTTTTGAGTTTTTGAGCCGTGTTGTAGTCACCGATATCCGTCCAGATGTCTTCCATCAGATGCAAAAGACAAAAAACAAAGAGATAAACTCATGGGTTTTAACCAAGCTTGAACCAATGCTTTCAAGCATTCAAAATGGCGATTTTTTGGAGAGATTAAAGACTTATCAGACAGATTCCACACACAAAAAAGAACGCCTAATACTAAAAGCAGCAAGCTATCTTGCGACTAAATGGGAGTTTAGTATAGTTTATCAAACTAGCCAGTTTTTAAACGATATTGAAGAGCTGAAACAAAAAGTCGATGAAGAGCTAGAGGATTATTATGAGCTAATCGGCGTACGTAAAATCGCGATGAACCAAAAACTAGCTCGCATAGTCGATCTAAGCGGTCGTCTTCGCTTCCAAAAACGCTGGGCTCAAACCCAACGCATTCCAGAAACCACAGTTTTAGGTCATATGCTTGTCGTGGCGATATTTGGTTATTTTTACTCTTTAGAAGTAGGGGCTTGCCCTAAAAGGCTAGAAAACAACTTTTATTGCGCGTTATTTCATGACTTGCCAGAGAGCCTTACAAGAGATATCATCAGCCCAGTTAAATACGGTATCGACGGGCTAAATGAGATCATCAGCGAATACGAAATGCGCCTTATTGATGAGCGGATTTTGCCTTATGTACCAGCTAGCTACAAAGATGAGTTTAGTTATATTTTGGGCGTGAAAAAAGATGGCGAAATATATAAAAAAGATGAGTTTGAAAACCGCATAAACAGGCCTGAGCCAAAGCACTATGAGGGCAGTATGCAAAATGTAAATTCAGATGAGTTTAACGCAATTGATGGCAGAGCTTTAAAGTATTGTGATAATCTAGCTGCTTTTGTGGAGGCTGGGATTTCGATAAGTTATGGTGTAAAAAGCAAAGAGCTAACTGAGGGATTTGAGAAAATTTCAGATAAATTTGAGAAAAATCCAAAAATCGAAGGTGTTGATTTTAGTAAAATTTGCTTGGAATTTAAAAGGCATTTTGAGATTTAAAAACCCTTCCCCAGATGACTGCGGCACACACTAAGAAAAAGTGCTCTGCTATGTTCCCATCCTGAAGCGGTGCTTTTAAAAAGCATTGCACAGGTCTAAGGAAAGGCGATAGGAATTATAGCCAAATATACTTAAAATAGGATTATGCAATGAATATCAAATTTCACCTTTTATCGGTTTTTAGAGAGCTTTTCGTCCCTCATCACCGCTCTTTGGAGTTTCGTGCTAAGGTCTTTGCTGCTATGCTTTGTGCGAAAAAAGAGGTCAAAAATAGTGATTTTGATGATGTGAGATATATCGCTGGTGAAATTTATTCAAACGACCACAAAAGAGTAGGGGTCTTAGTCCAAACAGTCAAAGAATATGTAAATAAAGTCAAAGAATTCAATCTTCTTACCCTTGATTCTTTGCTTTTGGATATTGATTACGAGCTAAAAAATATCAAAAGATACGCCAAAAAAATCGACTTCTCACACCTGCGTCGCTTGATGATAGAGAGCGATGAAGACGATGCCTTAATCCAACAAAGAGTTTATGAATATTTTTTAGAAGAGGTTAAGAGATTTAGCTAAATATATAAATTCTAACTACATTCCTACTTAAAATTAAAAATTTAATGTATAATGCCAAACAATATAAATTCACAATTAGGAAAAAATATGCCTAAGAACTCAGCCTTTACCCCCCCCCTACTTCTAGCCACTAGTTTAGCAGTCAGCTCAGCTTTAGCTGACACACTCATTTATGACCCAGTAGGTGGCACTACTAATCCAACAACCTTTGCACCGACAACTATAACAATTGGCTCACGTAATTTGAGTAATGCCCTAGCACCAAACAACTCTACAAATAACAATACCATAACCGTAAAAAGCACTAGTGGTGCTGTAAATAATGTCTTTGGCGGATATAGTGATAATACAAACGTATATGAAAATACAGTAAATATATCTGGTGGAGCAGTAAATGATGTCTTTGGCGGAGAGAGCGATTCAGGCTCAGTCACTGGAAATATAGTCAATATTTCTGGCGGAAATATTCACTTGGTCTATGGTGGATATAGCGATTCAGGCTCAGTCACTGGAAATACTATAAATATCTCTGGTGGAACTATTGAATCTGTCTATGGTGGAGATAGTCGCTTAGGCGACATCACAGGAAATACTATAAACATTTCTGGTGGAACTATAAATGGAATGATTTATGGTGGAAAATCCTTTCGCTCAGGCAATGCCACTGGAAATACAATCAATATCTCAGGTGGAACTATAAATAGCTTTGTCTATGGTGGAGTTACTAAATCAGGCTTGGCTATCAATAATACTATAAATATATCTGGCAATCCAATATTTGGAGTTGGTGCTGGATTATTTGGTGGAGAAGCTGAAGACAATCTAACAACATTTGAATACTCAATTAAAGGCAATACGCTAAATTTAAGAACAAAAGATATAACGGTACAATATGTGGGATACTTCGAGTTTGTAAACTTTTATCTTTCAAATAATATTAAAGCAAATGATATAATCTTGGCTTCAGATCTTGTTAGAAGGCTTAATCAAGTCAAAATAGGCATAGGAGTAATGAATGGCAACACTCTAGCTATAAAGACTGGTGATAAGGTTACTCTTATAAATGCTCTAAATAATACTATAGACGCCCCATTAAATATCAATGATAAATTTACAGCCTATCAAGGCATTAGTAATGTTTATGAGTTTAGTGTCGCCCTTGAAGACAGTGACAAAAAACTAGTCGCCACCACCACAAAAGCTGGTGCCAACGAAAAACAAAAAGCCATAAATGAAGGAGCAATCTCAAGCTCACTAAGTGCTGTATCAAGTAGTGAGCAAGTAGATAGTGCGTTAAATGCTATAAACTCTTTAAGCTTTAATGGTTTTGGTGAAGCTAGTAGTGGAAGTATGGGAGCAAGTAGTATTAAGAGTAATACTGGAAGCTATGTAGATTCTAATATGATAGGACTAATAGCTGCTATTAGTAAAAGAGCAAATGATAGCTTTATATACTCAGCATTCTTTGAAGCTGGATATGGTAAGTATGATAGCTTTAATAGCTTTGATAGTGGAGATATAAAAGGAAGTGGAGATAACTCATACTTCGGGTTTGGTCTTATGAGTAAGACTAATCTAGTAAATAACTTCTATATAGATAATAGTATTAAATTTGGTCAAGTTAAGAGTGATTTTAAAAGTGATGATTTTGGAGATAGTAGCAATAAGATAAGTGCTAGCTTTGATTCTAAAAGAGCTTATTATGGATTATCTCTTGGAGTGGGTAATATAATAGAACTTGATAATAGATCAAATTTAGATATCTATACAAAGCTATATTATACTAGAGTAGGAAGTGATAGTGTAGATATGAGTACTAATGATAAATTTAGGCTTGATACATTTAACTCTTTTATAGCTAAGCTTGGAGCTAGATATAATTATGAACTAAAAGAGAGTACTACTTTATATACTGGGGCAGCTTATGAATATGAGTTTGATGCTAAACAAAAAGGATATAATCTAAGCTATAACTATGAGATAGATCCTACTGATATGCAAGGAAGTAGTGGGAGCATTGAAGCTGGTATCAAACTAAAACCACTTACTAACAGTGATAGACTTACTCTTGATCTAGGAATCAAAGGATTAAGCGGTAAGAAAGAAGGTGTGAGTGGTAATGTAGGGATTGAGTGGAGGTTGTAAGTTAAATTTAGTGTATAATATGGACGCTGGTAAAAAACTATCGTGCGTGGTATGAGTAAATTTAGATTAAAATAGTGCTATAGCATTTGAAGGTTAGAGATCGATGCTATTTGCACTATTTGATTAAGTAGTTTTAGCTACTTAAATTTGTGTTAGTAAAGTTTATATTTAGTTTCAATACCTCCTGCGATACCTTGTTTTTTGCCAGTTAGTCCTTGAAGATTTACATCTAATGAGAACTTATCGTTTTTGCCAATAGGATTTAGCTTCACTCCAAGCTCAAACAGTCCTGTGCTGCCTTTTACAGATGGCGCTTCTATATTTTGATTTGTGAAGCTGTTGTGAGCCTTGATCTTAGAATCAAACTCATGCTCTAAAGCTGCTCCAGCGTATAAATTTAAATTGTCATTAAATCCATATCCGTATCTAAAGCCTGTTTTGCTTACGATTGAGTTTATAGCTTCAAATTTTATATCTTCACCGCTAGATAAATTTACGTTTTTAGATCCTGTTCTAGTGTAGTAAACCTTAGAATATAGATCTAAATTTGACCTTGCACCCAAGTCAAATATCTTGCCAAGACCAAAATGAGTGCCATAATAGACTTTAGAAGCATTGTATTTAGTCTCAGCTTTGGCGTTTCCAATACCAAGATCGTTGCTTGAGTAGGTGCTTTTGACTTTACCGACTCTTGCGCTACCTTCGGCGTAGAAGTTGCTTGGAAGCTCTGCTTTGACTAATCCACCAAATCCAAAATGATGGCTATTACCATTACCTTTGACGTCGCCTTGAGTTGTGCTATTGAAACTATCATAAGAGCCACGACCAGCTTCAAAGAACACACCATGCAAGATATTTTCTTTTTTGTGGCTTACACCTGCTATAAGATTTATACCTTTGATATCTACGTGCGAACCTGATGAGTTGTATCTGATCTTTTTATTGTCGATTAACCCAAATGATGAGTTGCCAACTTGATTAGAAATTTGCTCTGAAGATAGGTATTTATCTAGCAGGGCTGATGCACTATTAGCAGCGTCCATATCGGCTATACCAGTTTCTGCGATATTTTTGATCTTTTTGTTTATTGTGGTTGATCCTATGGTGCCATCGACATCAAGTGTGGAAATAGCAGCTTCTTCGCTTTCAGAAGGTAAGACTTCATTGGCTACTGGTTTGTCCTCTTCAGAAAGTTCTTTATCCTTATCTTTAGGATCTACTGTTGGTTTATCAGTGTCTTTATCCTTATCTACTGTACTAGTTCCTGTACCAGCTCTGCTATCATCAGTAGGAGTTACAGGTTTAAGATCAGGATTAACTACAGGTTTATCGCTCTTATTTAAAATAATTGTGACACCTCTAGATACACCCTGCATAGTATTAATAATATCATTTTTTGGTTTACTTATAGTTCCGTTTGGTTTAGAAAAAAGTGTAATTTTATCTACAACTTTAGCTTCAAAGCTTGTTCCAAGATTGCTAACGCTAACAGTTGTTTTGCTTAAATCTGTAAGCCCATCTCCAGTAAGATTAACGATAGGGCTTCCATTTAGTGTAGCTTTAGTGACTTTGGTATTAATATTCTCAAAATTTCGTATATCTTTTGCAACGATTTTATTCGAAGTTACATTAAGAGTATTGCCTGTAAGGACGTCCCCGTGACCATTATCTGTTTTACCACCGTAAAGAATTGAATTTGGTAAATTTATACTTCCATATAAATTTACAGTATTGTTTGTGGCTTTTCCACCAAATTTACCATCGTGGACTTCACCGCCAATGACATTACCTGTGATATCAACGCCTTCTCTTATGCTTATAGTATTGTTTGTAGTTGAGCCTGTCGAGCTTTTACCACCAAGTACGTTACCATTTATAATGGAATCATCAGATAAATTTACAATATTATCCCTTACTTCCCCACTATTACTTTCACCACCAATTGCACCATTTGCAATTGTTTTTTTGCTTATATTGACAATATTTCTTATTACACTACCGTCTTTTTCGTTTTTACCACCATAAATTATCCCATTTACTATGCTTGAATTTACACTTGTGGTTGTATTTTTTATGGTTCCACTACCGTTTGCCCAAACTCCTAAGACATTACGTTTGACTTCTGAATTGGCTACGTTTACTGTTCCACCAGTTACAGAGCCATTGCCGCGAATATTTGCACCTATAACACGACCTTTTACCGTGGTATTTACTCCTATAGTGAGATTTGTTTTATCTATTGTTTTATCTTTATTCGTAGATGCTCCAACAGCCCATCCAGTTACGTTTGAATTATCAATATTACCATTAAATTTTTTTGCACCATATACATGATTTACTGTGGATTTATTTCTGATCGTTACAATAGCGTTATCGCTTGATGAAGTTAGGGTATTATTTTTTAGTAGCTCATCATTTCCATCGCCATATACTGTTCCTTTGACAGTAGAACCATCTATAGTTACTCTTGTATTTTTGGTTGTTGCACTGCTATTTTCTGCTTTAGTATATGTTCCTGCCGCATCGCCTTCGATCACTGAACCGTTAGCAATTGTTAGTGTATTGTTCTCGCCGACGCCATTTATACCAGGACGCATATTGCCAAATTGTGTTAAATCAGTTCTGTTACCATAAACGCTAGAATAAACTCCACCTTTTACTTTGGTGTTATTTACTGTAACTTTATTTCCAAATGGCATTCGCCAGTAGTTATATCCACCAAAAATACGCTTATTGATTGTAGAATCATTAACCGTCACGGTGTTAAGCGATGTAGAAAATATATCATACAAATTGCTATCAGCATTACCAAGAATCGCACCAGCTACATAATCGAGCGTAGAATTATCTACTTTGATGATATTGTTACTCATATGGTTATATGTTTCAACATGCCAAGGTTTATTATCGGCTGTGAGTTTATTGACATCCGACAAGACAGAACCTATGACAGATTTTATATTATTATCAGATTTATTTCTTACGGTGTAAATAAGTGCATTTATATCCCATCCTCCGTGAAAATTACCATTTATACCCTCTAGCATATCACCATATTGTAAACCACCTATTGGTACGTCATGTGGCTTGCCGACATAATCGAAAGTTGTTGTAAAATACAAGCTAGTAGCTGCTACTAAACTTATAATCACTGGAGCGATTACGCTTCTCCTTTTGTTGTTTGACTTTTTTGTTGAAGTCTTCATTTAAATATTTCCTTTCTTAATAGTAAATATTTTGGAATGCTATCAACAAAAAATAGAAAAATAATCGACATAATTAATGAAATTTATTAGTGTTTATTATATATCTATTAATAAATTTGGTTTTGTGTCTGAGTATTGGCTATTTAAATTTAAATTTGGATTAAATATTGTAATGAGAAAAAATATAAACTAGTAATTTAGTATATCAAATTATTTGGTAAAAAATGTAAAATTTAGACTAAATTTAGCCCATGAAAGATGAGCTAAATTTATTTCTTCATATTGATAGCTTTTTGTATCATTTGGTCGCTTGTAGTGATAGATTTCGCACTTGCGTCGTATGCTTTTTGGATGACTATCATATCAGTTAGAGCTGAGCCAAGATCCACGTTTGACATCTCTAATTTCCTATTTGAGATAGTTGCACCATAAATTACATCGCCATTTTTGTCTGTGTAAAATATCGGCTGACCCGAGTTTGAGCTGACTGCATATGTGTTGTCTCCGATCTTGGATAAGCCTTGATCATTTTGAAAATGATAGAGTGCTACTTTTGCCATTGTGGCTTGTTTGCCATTATCAAAAATAGCTACGATTTCTCCATTTGCATTCATAGTATAGTTTTTTAGTAGGCCTTCTTGCTCGCCGTCTTTTGTGATATTTAAGTTCAGATCTTGTCCAGCAAGCGATTTCATACCGTCAAATCCGCTATTTGGTACGTTTGGATCATAAAATGAGCCTAAATTTATCTCCACACCACCGATAGCTCCTAAAGTATTTGCGACTAATGCTCCATTTGGGCCAAATTCCAAAGCTCCGTTTGATGTTTCTATCAAGGTATTATCTGGCGCGTAGAGATTTGCTACCACGTCCCAAGTCGTGCTATCTCCGGCTTGTGGAACTCGCTTTGTAAATTCCATTTTTATCACGTTTTTATCGCCATTTGCTGCTATCACATCAGTGCTGAAGTTTTGTTTATTTGGTATCTCTTGTTTGAGAGTTGCGTTTGCACTTATCACAAGTGGCTCTTCTAAATTTAGATTTTTAACTGATAAATTATCCACTTTGAAATTTCCATCAGCATCGGCATCGACTCTGGTTTGGATAGATTTGCCATTTTTATCTGTTAGCGTGATATAGACGTCTTGACCATCATTTATGATTTGGATCTCTGGAGTGTCGTTTAGGTTTCCGCTGAGTGAAATTGTTTGGTTTGTCTCATCAAACGCTTGAGTAATTGCATCAGAATTTAGCTCTATAGTTGTGGTATCAACTATCTTTTGTGAGTCTAAATTTCCACTAAAATCAACCTTTGTAGTCGCAATAGCTGGTATAAAAAGCAGATCTGGAAGCTTGATATTTGTTTGTGAGCCGACATCAGTGAGATTGATTGTATTGCCAGTAGGCACGGTGAAGGCTTGATTTGTAGCCATTGTCACGCCATTTACGAGTGTGTTGCCAAGCTTTTCAGTCGCATTTTGACTAAGAGTCGTTGGCGAAATCGTAGTCATCGTCCCTTGCAAAAACAGACCATTTCTATTTACTAAATTTCCTTCGCCATCGACGCCAAAATCGCCATTTCTAGTAAAATAAATATTGCCATCACTTCCTCTAATACCAAAAAATCCATCGCCTTGTATAGCCATGTCAAAGACATTATCTGTGCTTGTCAGACTTCCTTGTTTGAAATTTAGTGAAGTGGCTGCAAGCGTGGAGCCAAGACCGATTTGTGATGTCGTAGGAGAAGAGGCAGTCTGTCCTAAAGTCTGATAAAACAAGCTTTTAAACTCAGCCGTGCTTGATTTAAAACCGACTGTATTTACGTTTGAGATATTATCAGCGACGACATCTAGCCCGTATCCTTGAGTCTTGACTCCACTTATTCCGTTGTAAAATGCACTCATCATGGCTTTGCCTTATTTTTCTGCTTCTGTAAATTCTCTAACATCGCTCATAGATACATACTCTCCAGCGATTTTGATTTTAGCCTCACCGTTTTCAAATTTGACCGCTTCGACTGGATAAGTTCCAAGAAGTGTCTCAGCGCTGTTGCCTTCTACATTTGTGTATTTTGCTTTGATTAGGTATTCACCAGGCAAGGTTTGGTCGCCGTTTTTGTCTGTTCCGTCCCAAGTGAATTTTTGTACCCCAGCAGATTTTTCGCCAAAATCGATAGTTTTTACGACATTGCCTTTTGTGTCATAGACCTCGATTTGACCTGATCTTGTGGCGTCTTTGAAATACAAACTAAAATCGATTGAGCTAGTTGTTGTGTCTTTTGATACTGAGTTTGATAAATTTGCTATCTTTCCAAGTGCGCTCATCGCAGTTAGTGAGTAGCTGCTTTGCATTTGAGTGGCTAGCTCTTGCATGATTTTGTTTGTGTTTTCTTGCATTTCTAAGCTGGCTAGCTGGCTGGTTTGCTCAAGCATACTTGCTGTATCCATAGGATCAGTTGGATCTTGGTATTGGAGTTCAGTAAGAAGGAGTTTCATAAACGCATCTTTATCAAGCGTTGCGTTTGGGTTGGTTCCAGTTCCAGCAGTGTTTGAGGCTTTTTGAGCTGCGTCTGCGGCTGCCCATTTGTCTGCTGTGAATTGCGTATCTGTAGTAGTTGCCATCATTTATCCTTTATTTTCTATATTTATCTAAGCAAATATTATTCCATTAGAAGTATTTTGGTATGACTACTTCTAGGACTACGTTTTCTTCTTCGCCGCCATTTAAGGTATCTTCGAAATCAGCGTTGTAGTTTTTAAATTTGGTATTGCCGTTTTGCTCTTTGTTGCTTCCGTTTTGGTCGCTGAAGTTCATCTCAAGCTCTGTAAATCCCATATTTACAAGGCTGTTTTTAAACTCGGCTTGGTTTTGGAGAAAAAGTTGCATTGTTTGGTTATTGGAGTTGAAATTTATATGCAAATTATTTCCACGATTTATGAGCGTGACTTCGACTTCGCCTAAATTTGTCGGATTTAGAGTTAAGTGAAAACGCGTGATTGGTGGTTTGTATTCGCTAATTTTTTCTTGTAAATTTGATGCGAAACTCTCAAAAGTCTGCTTGACTTGGTTATTTTTGACTTGGAGTTTTGCGTTTGCGACTATGTCTTTGACAAGTGAGTTTGCATTGTTTTGCTGCTCGTTTTGGCTTCCGTTTTGCTCGTTTGACTGACTAGTTTGGGCGTCTGATTTTAACTCTTTTGTCTCTAAATTTAGTGATTTTATATCAAATTTAGTAGGCTCATTTACCTGCTCTTTTAGTGCTTTTTGAGTTATGCTAGCAAGATAATCATCCACGCTTACTTCTTTTTTGTTTTTTGTGGGAGCTTGTTTTGAGCTTGGTTGAGCTTGGTTTATATCTTCTGGTTTAGATTGCAAGGCCTGTTTTGTGAGCTCTTTTTCATCAGATTTTTGGCTTGTTTTTAGCAAACTTTCTAAATTCACCTCTTTAGAGTTTGTGGGTTTGGTTTTTGTCTCTGTTTGGATCTCTTGAGTTTGCTCTTTTGATTTAGTTTTTGTCTCTGTTTTTTGGGCTAAATTTGTACTGACATTTTGCAGAAGTTTTGATAAATGTGCTGGTTCATCTTTTTTCGTGGTTTGGATCGCTGTTTGTATCTTTTTTTTGGTTATTTCGTTTAAGTTCATCTCTTTAAGGTCGAAAAATCCGCTTTTGCCAAGGTTTGTGAATTGTTCTTTTAGGGTTTTTATATCCTCTTTTGTGACGCTGATTTTGCTTAATCCAAGATCAAATTTTTTGCTTAAATTTATAAGATCAACCAAGCTTTTTGCGTCTTTTATCTCATTTACATTTTGCTCGATTGATAAAAATTTAGCCAAACTATCTGAAAAATTAGGAAATTTGCTTATGCTTTCCCCACCATTTAACGCTTCTAAAAGTCCTAAAATCTGGATAAAATTTGTATTTCCTAGTAAGGAATCATCTAAATTTTCTAAGCCAAGTCCCTGAGTTATGCTCTCTTTAGTGGCTTCATTTTTGGCTTTTTCTATGATTTTTTTAGCGTCCGATTCTGAGATTTTTTCGTTTTTGTTTATGCTATTTAAGACCATATTTAAAAAATCAGTTGAGCTAGTTTCATCTGTAGGTAGCTCTGATTGGCTAGTTTGTTTTTGTGCTTGAGGTAGTGAATTTAGGGCTAAATTTAGAGCTTCCATAGGCAATCCTGTGAATTTTTATCTTTTGTATGCAAAACTCATTCCAAATTTAAAACTCCAGTTAATTTTTGGTATATTTTTATAGTCGCAGAAAAAATTTAGTAAAATTTGGATATAATCGAGCCTTAAATTTAAAAATATCAAGGAAAAGCCTTTGGAAAAGATACGAAATATTGCAGTTATCGCCCACGTCGATCACGGTAAAACAACTATGGTCGATGAGCTCCTTAAACAATCAGGAACTTTCACAGAGCACCAAGCTGTCGGTGAAAGGGTGATGGATAGCAATGACATTGAAAGAGAACGCGGAATCACAATTTTGTCTAAAAATACAGCTATTCGCTACAAAGATCACAAAATCAACATCATAGACACCCCAGGACACGCCGATTTCGGTGGTGAGGTCGAGCGTGTTTTGAAGATGGTTGATGGAGTTTTATTGCTTGTTGATGCTCAAGAAGGCGTTATGCCACAAACCAAATTTGTCGTGAAAAAAGCACTAAGCCTTGGACTAAAACCAATCGTAGTAGTAAACAAAATCGATAAACCAGCAGCTGATCCAGATCGCGTGATAAACGAGATTTTTGACCTGTTTGTCGCTCTTGATGCGACTGACGAGCAGCTTGAGTTCCCAGTGGTTTATGCTGCAGCAAAAAATGGTTATGCTAAGCTAAAATTAGATGATGAAAACGTGGATATGAAGCCACTTTTTGAGACTATTTTGGCAAATGTTCCAGAGCCAACTGGCAAAGATGAAAACCCACTTCAACTTCAAGTTTTCACACTTGATTATGATAACTATGTTGGCAAAATCGGTATCGCGCGTATTTTCAATGGTAAAATTTCAAAAAATCAAAACGTAATGTTAGCCAAGGCTGACGGCACTAAAACAACTGGTCGTATCAGTAAGCTTATAGGATTTTTCGGACTTGATAGAATGGATATAAACGAAGCTGGAACTGGCGATATCGTAGCGATCGCTGGATTCGAAACTCTTGATGTAGGTGACAGCGTCGTAGATCCAAATAACCCAATCCCACTTGACCCACTCCACATCGAAGAGCCGACACTTAGCGTTGTATTTAGCGTAAATGACTCTCCATTAGCTGGAACTGAGGGTAAATTTGTCACTTCAAATAAGATTGATGAACGCCTTGAGAGCGAGATGAAAACAAATATCGCGATGAAATACGAAAACATCGGCGAGGGTAAATTTAAAGTAAGTGGTCGTGGTGAGCTTCAAATCACGATTTTGGCTGAAAATATGAGAAGAGAGGGCTTTGAGTTTTGTCTAGGTCGTCCAGAAGTCATAATCAAACAAATCGATGGCGTCAGATGTGAGCCTTATGAGCTTCTTGTAATCGATTCTCCAGATGATTGTACTGGAACTGTTATCGAAAAACTTGGTAAAAGAAAAGCTGAAATGGTAAGCATGAACCCAACAGGCGATGGTCAAACAAGAATTGAGTTTGAGATACCAGCGCGTGGATTAATCGGCTTTAGAAGTCAGTTCCTCACAGATACTAAAGGTGAGGGCGTGATGAACCACAGCTTTTTGGAGTTCCGCCCACTAAGTGGCTCAGTCGAGCATAGAAGTAATGGTGCTTTGATAAGTATGGAAAGTGGCGTGGCGCTTGCTTATTCGCTATTTAATCTTCAAGATCGTGGCGTGTTATTTTGCGATCCACAAACAAAGGTTTATGTAGGTATGATTATCGGTGAGCATAGCCGTCCAAACGACCTTGATGTCAATCCTATCAAAGGCAAAAACCTTACAAACGTTCGTGCGAGTGGCTCAGATGATGCTATCAAACTTGTTCCACCACGCAAACACAGCCTTGAGCGTGCGCTTGAGTGGATAGAAGAAGATGAGCTAGTAGAGGTTACTCCTACTAATATCCGTATCCGCAAACGCTACCTTGACCCAACTATCAGAAAAAGAATGGCAAAGACAAAAGAGTAATGATAGAGCTAGAAAACACCAGAAAACGCCTCAGAAAGAAGCTTCTTGGTTTGCTTTGCTTTTCTGGTGGGCTTGGCTTTGTGGTCGGGCTTGGGCTATTTTTTTTCGATCCTGCAATGGCGTTTATAGGCGCCATTTTTATCACACTTCTAATATATTATTACTTTAAATTTAAGCTAACTTCTGAGTTTGAAGCGAGCTTAAAAGAGCAAGTTTTGGCTAAATTTGCTAGTGAGTTTGGGTTTGAGATTTTGAGCCAAGATGACCCTAAAAATAACCCAAAAAGTGATTTTTTGTACTACTCAAATTTGCCTTTTAAAGATGTAAATTTTAGCTTTTATCCACTTTTTAAAACCAAAAATAGCGATGAAATTTACGATGTTTGCTTGTTTGACGGGGATCAAATTTACTTTTATGGAATGTTTATAAAGGCGTTAAATTTAAGCGATTATGAAGAAAAAATAGCAAATTTAAAAGCGGTTTTTGGCTGCGAAATCAGCTGCAAATTTGACGCAAATGTAGCATTTATCTATATAAATCAAGGTCATGATAGCCTAGCGCTCAATCTCAAAACTCCGCTAAATGATAACGGACTTGATATAAGCCAGTTTAGAGTAAAACTGCAAACAATACTAAAAAATTTAGCATAAAATTTAAAATCGTGCTAGAGAAAATCCCTAGCACTTTTAATTTATTTGGCACCTTTTGGGGCTTTGAACGCATCAAGACCTAAGGCTTTGCCTTTGTAAAGTTCGATATTTACAAGTGCAGTGTGAGAGATGTTGCCGTTTGCAAGCTTGCTTGTAGGAATGTCCATGGTTAGGACATTTGCGCAACCATTTTTGCAAACTTTGCTATCAAATCCATCATACCATGCTCCCTCTCTTAGTCTTACGACACCCTGCCTTATCTCATCGCTTACGACGACGCCAGCTAAGACCTCGCCACGTTTGTTATAGACTCTAACCAAATCGCCAGTTTTTACTCCAATGTCTTTTGCGTCTTTTGGATTTATTGTGATAGGCTCACGACCAGCTACAGCGTAGTTTTCTCTTAGGCTAGTATTGTTTTGTTGGGAGTGAAGACGATCGGTTGGGTGGACGCTTAGCATATGGAACTTAGCTGGTTTATCCTTCATGCCAAGCCATTCGACTGGCTCAAACCATTTTGGATACGCAGCGCAATCATCGTATTTCATCGCTTCTATGGTATCAGAGTAAATTTCAATCAGTCCTGATGGCGTGCCAAGAGCGTTTAAGATAGGGTCTTCTCTAAACTCGCCAAATCTCACCCAAGAGCTACTTTCCATAGTTGGGGCAAATGTAGTTGGCTCGTTTTTATTCCACCACTCATCAAATTTAGGCATACTCACGCCTAGAGCTACGTTTGCATTTACAGCGTTTGCAGCTACGTTGTAAAACTCTTCTAGCCAGTCCATCTCAGTCTTGCCATTTGCAGTATAAACCTCTACTAGTCCATCAGCGTAAGCCTTGCATAAATCGCTAAATACTTGATAATCATCTTTTGCGCCATTTTGTTTTTCTACGACTTGCTTTATTGGAGCTATATCCATGTTTGAGTAGTCTCCAGTCATGGTAAGGTCGTTTCTTTCGTATTGGCTAGTTACTGGGAAGACTATGTCTGCCATTTTAGCTGTTGGGGTCCAGTAGATCTCATTGACAACTACTGTGCGTGGTTTTCGCCAAGCTTTTATGTTTGTGTTTGTATCTTGGTGCTGGGTTAGTGGATTGCCGCCTGCCCAGTAGATGAAGTCTATGTCTGGATATGTTATTTTGTTGCCATTGTGGTCGATTGTTTTGCCTGGATTTAGCAATGCATCAGCTATTCTAGCCACTGGAAATGCGCTATCAGTTGCTTTTTGTAGCCAGCTTTGGCTAGCTGAGTTTGAGACTGCTGAGCTATTTGCTAAACCTATAAATTTATTGTTTTCAATCACACCAAGACTAGCAGCATTTATACCCCCAAGCACACCGCCAGCGCAAGTAGGAGCTCCACCATTGCTGTAGTGATAGCTTAGTCCAAATCCACCACCAGGAAGTCCTATTTGACCAAGCATACTAGCTAGAGTTACAAGCATCCAGTGAGGTTGCTCGCCGTGATGAGCTCTTTGCATGCCCCAGCCACTCATTAGCATTGTGCGGTTTTTATAAAATTTAATAGCTAGTTCTTTGATGATTTTTTCATCAATTCCACAAATTTGACTTGCCCAAGCTGGAGTTTTTGGAGTTTTGTCTGTTTGTCCAAGCAAATATGGCAAAAATTTATCAAATCCAATAGTGTATTCTTCTAAGAATTTTTTATCATAGTTTTTGGTTTCATATAGATGATAAGCCATACCAAGCATCATGGCTACATCTGTGTTTGGCACTGGAGCTATCCAGCTAGCTTTGTCACCGAAGTATTTGGCGGTTTCGCTTTTTACTGGGTCTATGATGATGATTTCTTTGCCACTATTTTTAAGCTCTTCAAAGTATTTAAACCCTTGCTCATCAGTCGAGCTCCAAGCAATCCTCAAAGTAGAAATGGGATTCATACCCCACATTACTACTACTTTTGAGCTTTCTAGCACTACGGGCCAGCTGGTTTGTTGCTCATAGACTTCTATGCCACCTACGACGTGAGGCATGATGATCTGAGTAGCACCAGTAGAATAATCACCCAAAGTACCAGTAAATCCACCGCTTAAATTCATAAATCTATGGAGCAGAATTCTTGGGTTGTGAAATTTGCCACTACTATACCAGCCATAGCTTCCTGCAAAAATGCTTTGGCTGCCTTTTTGCTTTCTGGTTTTTTTAAGCTCTCTTGCGACTAGTTTTATCGCATCTTCGTATTTGACTTCTACCCACTCATCTATGCCTCTTAGCTCTGGTTTTGGGCTATCTGGATTTTGCAAATAGCTTTTTCTCACCATTGGGGCTTTTATACGAGTTTTGTATACTAAATCTGGCATAGTGTATTGAAGTGGATTTGGTATTTTTGAGGTGATTTGATGAGGTTGTGAGCTGATAACTTTACCGTTTTTTACGGTGGCTTTTAGCATACCCCAGTGAGCTGCTGTAAATACGGTGCCATTTTTGATTATTGCTGTATTTGGGCTAGCAAACATACTACTTGGGATTAATGGAGCTAGCGACAGGGCTGCTCCAGCTTTTAAAAAGCTTCTTCTGCTATTATTTGTTTTCATTTGCTCTCCTTTGTTGTGTCTTTTGCGTGTTTTTGAAGATATTCTATGATAGTCCATTCATCTTTTTTGTCTATTGGTGTTCTTGAGATCATGGATTTGAGTAGTGAAGGCCATTGGTTGGCTGTGTATTGGCTCTCTTTATGCAAGGCATGACAGACTGAGCAGTTTTCTTGGTATTGTTTTTTTGAAGTTTCAAAAAGCGTATTTAAGTCACTTGTAAAATCCCCGCTTGTGGTGTAGGCTTCTACTTTTACTTCGTCCCAGCTTCCATTTTCGCCTTTTTTGATTAGTTCAAATTTAGGTGCTTTGGTTTTAGCAAAAGCTAAAGAGATTATTCTTTGACCGTCGCTGTAATAAATCACGTTTGATACGGCTGGATTTTGGTAGCCTTTGATACTAAATTTAACCATACCATTTTTTTCTTCTAAAACATCTATGGCGTTTGTAGGAAGCAACTTCCCAGCGACTGATTTGGAATTTGCATCTAGATAGACTGGCTTAACTGTCGTAGCATACTGGCTAGCTATGAGTGAGCTAGCTACTAGCAGGCTTGCTAATACAAATTTTTTCATATATTCTCCTTAAATTTGAAACAATTATATAGATAAAATTAAAAAAATAGTGTCATATCTATGACGCAAATTTACTTTTGTTTATGATAAATTTGTTAAAATCAAACAAAAGGACGAATATGCTTACTACTAGATTGCATCTTGGCGAATATAGGGATTTTGAGCTATTAAAAGATGATGATTTGAGTAAATTTCGTCATTCTAAAATCGCCAAATCGAGCATAATCTACGCTAATAACATAAAATTCCTTATCATAAAAGATGGTTCAGCCAAGCTTAGCTATATAGATGGGTCAAAAGAGTTTATCATAAACTTTTTGCAACCTGGCAATATGATATTTTTGGATAAAAATTGCGTGGTCGAAATACTTAACGATAGTGATATTTTGGAGCTAAATATCAAAGACATTTCTGAGCTTTTTGAAAATAGGGATTTTAGTATGTCTTTAGTCAATTCGCTCATAAGAAACGTGGTAATGCAAAGGCAGATTATAGCTGATATTGTCTTTGGAAATTTGGAGCTTAGGCTGGAGAATTTTTTGCGAAATTTGGCTAATGAACAAAATGAAAATTTGCGTGATAAAAGCATAGTCACGTTGCCTTTTTCTATCACTGTGCTTGCAAATCTGCTTGGATTTGAGAGGCAAAGCGTCTCAACTACTTTTAACAAGCTGCTTCGTAGCGGTGTTTTGCAAAAATATGGCAAAAATAAATTTATACTAGCTTAGCGTCACAGCCCACTGCCAAAACGGCAAAATTTGGCATTTTATACCCTCAAGTGCGGTGTTTGCTTCATTTGCATTGCTTATAATAATTACTTTATTAATCCCTAATTGCTTATAAAACTTCAAGTGTTTTTTAAATCTCAAAAAAATAATTTCAGGCGCAGAAAATGGAATAATGATAATCCCAAGACTCTCTTTTGGCAGGTAAAAATCGACTTCATCAGTGAAGTAAATCTCGCTTTCGAGCTTCAAAAGTTCGCAAAAAACCATATTTGCGATGATGATTTTTGGATCTTTGTCAAAGCTAAGAGCGTTTCGCAAACCAAAATCGCTAAAATAAACCCTTTTAAACATACTTTTTTCGTTAAAATTTGGAATGAAATTTATAAAATTATTCTCTTGCAAATAGCTGAAATTTTCATATAATTTGTCTTTTGAGATTTTGCCTAAATTTTTTAGATTTTTGTAAATTTGATGACCGTTGAAGTTTTGGTGGATTTGCAAAGCAATTTGTGAAAGGATCCCAATCCCAAAGCTATCAAGCCCTGCTCCAAGCTTTGTTTGCAAAAAAGGTGTAATCTCAAAATCTTGCAAAAATGCACTTTTAGCCGCGTTTCCACGAGCTAAAAAGTGGCTAAAAAGCGTCCTTGCTTCATAGCTTTTTCGGTAAAAGGCGATGAACTCTTCATAGTCTAAGCCACTAAGCCTAACCTCTGTAAAATCATCAAAATTAAGCAAATTTGAAGTGGTTGAAATAATGATATTTTCGCATTTGCAAGGTAAGATGAAGCCATTTTTTGCTCCGTCAAATCCAACGGCTTTTATATCGTTTGCTTTGATAAACTCACCTAAATTTTCCAAGCTTTGTGAGTTTAGTCTGAAATCTTCTAAATTTATATACAAAAAATTATCAAATCTCTCCAAATATTCGCACAAAAGCGTGGTTTTGCCACTATTCATGCTGCCTTTTAGCAAGATTTTATCATCATCAAAATAGACTTTTCTATCGATAAATTTAGTATTTTTAGGTGGGTTTTGGTAGAAGTATTCAAGCGTTTTCATCTAAGCTCATCAAATAGTGATTTTTCCATACTTTTGACGTGAAAACTGCTTCTTGTAAGCTCATTTGAGCCAAATTTACTAAGAGCTTCTATGTGTGCTTTTACGCCATAACCTTTGTGCTTAGCGTAGCCAAAGCTTGGAAAAACCTTGTCCCAAGCTCTCATCTGCCTATCACGGCTGACTTTTGCGATGATGCTAGCTGCACTGACTTGTTTGATTTTCGCGTCAGCCTTGATGAGCGTGGCGATGCCTCTCACGCCATAATCACAGTTGCCATCATAGATAAAATCGCAATTTTCAAAGCTAAATTTGATAACCTTTAAAGCTTGTCTTAAACATTGGCTAAGCCCGATTTCATCGACTATAGTATTGCGAAAATAAACCACTGTGTAATGGCTAAATTTGATTAATTCATCGTAAATTTTTTCACGTTTTGATTCGCTAATTTTTTTGCTATCGCCTAAGCCAAGAGATGAGATTTCACTCTCAAATCCAGGCTTAAAAACACATCCAGCCACGACAAGCTCACCAGCCAAAGCTCCACGTCCAGCCTCGTCGATACCGCAAATTTCAGCCATTTTCACGCCTATTTGCTACTAGTGAGCAGACAAAGGCTAGTACGATGAAACCAAATCCTATGGTGCCAGTAAGCGCTTCGCTGACTTCATGAAAGATGTTTATAAACATAATGATCGCAAGGGCGAGTATGGCATAATGCGCACCATGCTCAAGGTATCTAAAGCTCTCAAGCGTCTTTTTATGCACCATAAATAGTGTAAGACTTCTGACAAACATAGCTCCTATGCCAAGTCCTATCATGATGATGAAGATGTTTTCACTCATCGCAAATGCACCTATCACGCCATCAAAGCTAAAGCTTGCGTCAAGCACTTCAAGGTACAAAAATCCCATAAATCCACTTTTGACACCATTGTTGCTAAATATCTCATCGAAAAGATTTAACGCCATGTGGAGCAAAATCCCACAAAAATATGTGATTGAGTAGCTTAAATTTGACGTTATATATGAGATAATGATACCGACTAAAATAGCGATAAAAAGGGGCATAGAGCTAGTTTGAGTGAGTATTTTGACAAGGTAGCTATCTTCTATGAACTTTATCCAGCTAATCTCCTTTTCTTCAAAGAAAAATGACAAAAACACCATAAGTAAAAATGCGCCGCCAAAGATGTAAATTTGATTTTTGTTTGCCGCAAGTGCTGCGTGGTAGGCGTCTGGATCATTTAAGGCTAGGCTAAAAGTCTCCCACATACTAAGACCAGCTACAATTGAAACTATGAGTATCGGAAACAAAAATCGCATACCAAAAACCGCGATTGGAATGCCAAAAATGATAAATCTATCTTGCCATTTTTGACTCATTTTTGATAAGACTTTTGCGTTTACCACGGCATTATCAAAGCTAAGACTGACTTCTAAAATCCCAAGCAAAGCACAGATATAAACCGCCACAAATCCACCGATGAAATAAGCCAAAACAAGCCCGATTAGTGTAATAAAAAATGATGAATAAAAGTATTTCATAAACTCTCCAAAATGGGTTATTATAGCATAGATTTAATATTATGGTAATTTAAAAAGTACACTAAATTTATTAAATAAATAAAAATCTGATATAATTTCAAGGTACGCAAAAATAGTATTTTTATATCTTCAAGGTTGAAATTGTTTGATAAATTAAAGCCCAAATCAGAATTTAATAAAAACATTCTTACTTTACTTAGCGGAACTATTATATCCCAAGCCATACCTATTGCCATAAGCCCTATACTTACTAGGATTTATGCGCCAGATGACTTTGGTATATTTGCTTTGTTTTTGGCTATTTCATCTATATTTGGAACGATTGTTACGCTTAGATATGAGATGGCAATAATGCTTCCTAAAAAAGATGAAGATGCTATCAATATACTTGCTATGGGATTTATAGCAACTTGTTTTATGTCTTTGGTGTTTTTAATATTGGTAATAATATTTGGTGATTGGTTTGTGGCGAGGCTAGAAAATAAAGAGATTGGCTTATGGTTATATTTTATTCCTATAACTGTATTTTTTTTAGGTATATTTAATCTGCTAAGTTATTTTAATATCAGAAAGAAAAATTATGTAAATTTAAAAAATGCAACAATACTAAAATCAATAATTTTTTCAGTAGTTCAACTATGCGTAGGGATAATAAAGCCCGGTGCTTGCGGATTGATATTAGGTGATATAACATCAAAAATGTGTGCGAATTTGCAATTGTTAAAAAATATCATACAAGACAAGGCATTGATGTCAAAAATATCAAAAATCAAGATAATGGCTTTAGCAAAAAAATATAAAGACTTTCCTACGCACAATACTATTTCTAGTTTGTTTAACGCTTTTTCTGGGCAACTAGTATTTATAATGATTCCAAAAATATTTGGCTTTATTATTAGCGGATATTTCTTTTTGCCAAATAAAATGATAGATCTCTCATCGGCTTTAATATCAAATTCAATATCGCAAGTATATTTACAAAATATATCAGAAAATAAAAATAAAAATTTGCAAAATCTTCCTCTTTTTAAAAGCACTTTAAAAAAGCTTTTTTTAATAGCTTTATGTATTAGTATTGTTGGTTATATTTTATCGCCTTTAGTTTTTCCTTTTATTTTTGGAGAAAGTTGGGCGATATCTGGAGAAATAGCGCAATATTTATTTGTGATATTTTTGATTAAATTTTGCGTAAGACCATTGCAAGTTACTTTAATATCATATATGGAGTTAAAAAAATTAGCATTTTGGCAATATTTGTATTTTATTACTAGCGTTTCTTTATTTATAATTTCATTGCAATTAAAAGTAGATTTAAAGCTATTTTTGATATTATTTACACTTCATGAGTATTTGTTGTATGGGATATATTTATATCTGATATTTACATGCGTAAAGAAATTTGATAAACAAATAACAAAATCATAATTTTAGTATTTTTGTGTAAAAAAAAAAGGGGGGGGGTCGGTGCTAGGCGTAGCGTATTGGTTATTTTTGCTTTTTATTATTTTTTTAAATTTTATAAGCTTTAGAAATAGCATTTATTCAAAAACCATCTTACCTTTTATAATGATTTTATTGTGGTTGTTTATTGGATTTAGGTATGAAGTTGGCGGGGATTGGGCTGGATATATAGATGTTTTTAATCAAATAAATTCATATCCTTTTGTGCTGGGTAGGGATTTTGGATATTATGTTTTAAATATTTTAGCGGCTAAATTTGGCTTTGGTATAGTTTTTGTCAATGCTATGTGTGCCTCTATAGTCTGTTTGTTTTTGTATCTTTCACTGAGAAAATTAAGCTATCCATTTGCAAGTTTGCTATATCTATTTCCATTTGCTATAGTGGTGATTGTTATGGGATTTACTAGACAAGGAGCGGCTTTGTCTATCTTGCTTTTTGGCTTTATGCTTTTTGCATATGAGAAAAGATACTTGGCTTTTTTAGCCTGTGTTTTGCTCGGTAGTTTGTTTCATACATCAGTTTTGCTGATGCTTCCCCTAGTTGCATTTGGGTTCAAATTTAAGCTTAAATATACCTTGATTTTGTGTGCCGTAGTTGGCTTGGCATTTATCTCTTTATATTTTTATGGAGTGTTTGATAAATTTATAGGTAGCTATATAATAAAAGATCATTATCATTCGAAAGGGGCTATTTTTAGGGCTGGTTTACATTTGTTGCCTGTTTTTATCTATATTTTTTATAGAAAACAGATTATTAAATTTGATTTAAATTTTATATTGCTAGATGCAATGAGTATTTGTATCGCTGTTTTGTTTATTTTATCGTTTTATCTTTCTACTCCGGTTGATAGGATTATGTATTATTTTTATATCTATGATATTGTGATTTTGGATTGTTTACTTCGTTTAAACGATGGATTTAAACAAAAAATTATTTTATTTTTGTTGAGTGGATATAATATTTTATTATTTGGTATATGGTATTTTTATTCGTATTATGCGATTAATTTTTGGCGTACTGGTTCAAATTTGATTTTGGAGTATGTGTTTTGAATAAAATAATTATCATCTCAAATACTTCTTGGAGCATATATAATTTTAGATTAAATTTAGCTAAGGCTTTTATAGATAATGGCTATGAGGTTCAAATCGTCGCACCAAAAGACGGATATACAAATAAATTAAATCAAAAGTTTAACGTATATGATGTAGATATTGATTCTAACGGTATAAATCCACTAAAAGATCTTAAAACAATTTTTCAAATTTACAAAATATATAAAAAACTAAAGCCAGATATAGTTTTAAACTTTACTATAAAACCAAATATTTATAGCTCACTTGTTTGTAGATGTCTGCAAATCCCTTGTATATCAAATGTAACTGGACTTGGAACGATTTTTATAAAACAAAATTTCATTACTAAAATTGCAAAGTTTTTATATAAAATAGCCTTGAAGAAAAATAAAACAGTATTTTTTCAAAATGAAGACGATAAAAAATTATTTTTACAATATAATTTGATAGGTCAAAAAAGCAATATAGATGTACTTCCTGGAAGTGGAGTAGATCTTGATAAATTTAAGCCCATTATAAAGGCGGATAATGGTGAATTTATCTTTTTATTTGTTGGGCGACTTATAAAAGATAAAGGAATAACCGAGCTCATAGAAGCTAGTTTGATTCTAAGAAAAAAATATAAAAATTTTAAAATTTGGTTGCTTGGCAAACTAGAAGTTCAAAATAATACAGTAATTTCACAAAGTGAGTTAGATAATTGGCTGACAAATGATTTTATAGAGTATTTAGGTGCTACTGATAATGTCGCTGATATAATATCTAAGAGCGATTGCGTTGTTTTGCCATCATATAGAGAAGGAACGCCAAGATGCCTGCTAGAAGCTGCTGCTATGGAAAAACCTATCATAACTACAAACACAATAGGCTGCAAAGATGTAGTAGATGATGGTATAAACGGACTATTATGCGAGGTTAAAAATGTAAAAGATCTAGCTCAAAAAATGGAAACAATGCTAAACTCATCTATTAAACAACGAAGGCTATGGGGGGGGGTAGGACGCCAAAAGATCATACAAAAGTATGATGAGAAATTTGTTATTGATAGATATTTACTTCATATAAAAAATATACAAAATTACAATTAGGAAATTATCAAATGAAAAAAGTAATTTTTTTAATAAATTCTTTAGAAGGCGGTGGAGCTGAAAGAGTAGTAAGTACAATTTTAAATAATTTTGTAGAAAAATATGAATGTTATTTGATATTGATGCAAGACGGTATATTTTATGAATTGGATAAAAGAATAAATATTCTTTATTTAGATAGAGCAGAAAGCAGTTTGGGGCTTATTAAATTTCTAAAATTACCTATTTTAGCTTATAAATTAGCAATGATTATAAAAAAATATAAATTTGAACATATAGTTAGTTTTTTGTATAGAGCAAACTATATAAATGTACTATCAAATTTATTTACTCAACATAAAACTATTATAAACGAATGTTCTATGCCATCTATGAAATGCAAAAATGGAGATAGATTTAGCGGCAAGATAAACAAATTTTTGATTAAACTACTATATGGGAAATCAGATTTGTGTTTATCAAATTCTTATGTAAATATGATGGATTTAAAAAATAATTTTAACGTAAATAAAATAGGATATATTTATAATCCACTCAATATAGATATGATTAAAAAATTATCAAAAAGCAGTATTCAAACTACTAAAAAAAGATTTACGTTTGTCACAGTCGGTAGATTGATTGAAAGCAAAAATCATAAATTGATTATTGAAGCTATAAAAGATTTCGACGTCGATCTGTGGATAATAGGAGAGGGTCGATTAAAATTAGAGCTTCAAAATTTTGTTGAGAGTTGTGGGCTAAATGATAAAGTGTATCTACTTGGTGGTAAAGAAAACCCTTTTAGCTATTTATCAAAGGCTGATTGTTTTATATTTGGCTCAAATTATGAAGGTTTTCCAAATGTTTTGATTGAAGCCTTGGCCTGTGAATTGCCTATTATTTCTACTGATTGTCAAAGTGGTCCAAGAGAACTTTTGGCGCCAAATAGTGATGTAAATTTTTATCTAAAAGATAAAATAGAATTAGCTAAATATGGTATTTTAACTCCTATAAAAAATATAGAGAAAATGAAAGAAGCTATAAAATTAATAATGAATGATAATAAATTAAGACAAAGTTATAAAGAAAAAACAAGACAAAGAGCAAATGATTTTAGAGTAGAAAAAAATATTAAATTATATGAAGAGAAAATATTTGCAGATTAATTTAGTGGATAAAATTAAGCCAAATATAAACCGCATGAAAAAATATTTATAAAATATAAAATTATTAATTTCCATTGGTAAAGCGAAACTGCTTAAATAACATAAGATTTGTTTTATTTTTAATTCGATAAAATATATTTAGAATAGTTATATCTATAAGATAACTAAATTTATATAAATTAATACAGATATGAAAAAAGCTGTTAGATAGTGAAAAGCATAAAATATCTTCAATAAATAACTATTTTAAGGAAATAATAAAATATGTATATGGTAATAATATGATACTAAATTTAATCGGTCGCACAAAAGAGCTTTTTGCCAGTGATATAAACGCCCACGCAAAAGAGCTAAAAGAAATAGTCTCAAACTCATCGTTTTTAGTCATCGGTGGAGCTGGGAGTATCGGACAAGCAGTCACTAAAGAAATCTTTAAACGAAACCCACGCAAACTCCATGTAGTGGATATTTCAGAAAACAATATGGTAGAGCTTGTAAGGGATATAAGAAGCAGTTTCGGCTACATAGATGGCGATTTTGCGACCTTTGCACTAGATATTGGAAGTGTGGAATATGACGCATTTATCAAAAGTGATGGCAAATATGACTATATTTTAAATTTATCCGCCCTAAAGCACGTAAGAAGCGAAAAAGATCCATTTACGCTTATGCGTTTAGTGCAAACCAACATTTTTAACACAGATAAAACACTTCTTCAAGCTATCAAAAACGGTGCTACAAAATACTTTTGCGTCAGTACTGACAAGGCGGCAAATCCAGTCAATATGATGGGTGCGAGCAAACGCATAATGGAGATGTTCGCCTTTAGGCGTTCGCTTGATGTGAGCGTGTCAATGGCGAGATTTGCCAACGTGGCATTTAGTGATGGAAGCTTGCTTCATGGCTTTAATGAACGTATCAAAAAAGTTCAGCCCATAGTGGCTCCAAACGATATAAAAAGATACTTTGTCACACCAAAAGAAAGTGGCGAGCTATGCTTGATGAGTACGATTTTCGGGCAAAATAGGGATATATTTTTCCCGAAGCTCTCAAGCGAGCTAAATTTAATCACATTTAGCGATATTGCTATCAAATACCTTGAAAGCTTGGGCTATGAGCCGTATCTTTGCACTAGCGAAGATGAGGCTAGAGAGCTTGCAAAAACTCTTCCAAATAAAAAAATCTGGCCTTGTCTATTTACTCCTAGTGATACGACTGGCGAGAAAGATTTTGAAGAGTTTTACACAGACAACGAAACGCTAGACATGGATAGATTTATAAATCTTGGCGTGATAAAAAACGAAGCTAAATTTGACGAAACAAAACTAAATAACTTTAAAAATGCTATAAATGAGCTAAAATTTAGCCAAATTTGGAGCAAAGAAGATATCTTAAAAGAGTTTTTAAAACTCATTCCAGACTTCGCCCACAAAGAAACAAGGAAGTATCTCGATGCAAAAATGTAATATGCAAAGTATTGTTAAATTTATCAAACAAACCTTTAAAACTGATGGTTTTGTAGCACTTCATGAACCAAAATTTATAGGCAATGAAAAAAAATATTTAAACGAGTGTATAGATAGCACGTTTGTTTCAAGTGTAGGCAAATACGTGGATGAGTTTGAGCGAAATCTTGCCAAAATCACTGGCTCTAAATACGCAGTGGCCACAGTAAATGGCACTTCTGCTTTGCACGTGGCTTTGAAGCTTATGGGTGTTGGCGTGGGCGATGAGGTTATCACTCAGCCACTTACTTTTATCGCTACTTGCAACGCCATAAGCTACCTTGGAGCAAGACCAGTTTTTATTGATGTTGATCTTGAGACTCTTGGCATGAGTGACGTGGCTTTGAGCGAGTTTTTGGAGCAAAATTGCGTGGTTAAGGACGAAAAATGCTTCAATAAAACCACAAATAAACAGATAAAAGCTTGCGTGCCGATGCATACATTTGGTCATCCTTGCAAAATCGATAAGATAGCTGGTATTTGCCAAAATTGGCATATAAGCTTGGTCGAGGACGCAGCTGAAAGCCTTGGGAGTTTTTATAAAGGCAAACATACTGGGACGTTTGGTAAGATTTCTGCGTTTTCATTTAATGGCAACAAAATCGTCACAAGTGGCGGCGGCGGAGCTATCGTAACCGATGATGAAGAGCTAGCCAAAAGAGCCAAATCCATAACCACCACAGCCAAAGTCCCACACCCCTATGAATACGTCCATAATGAAGTTGGGTTTAACTACAGAATGCCAAATTTAAATGCAGCTTTGCTCGTAGCTCAGCTTGAGAATTTAGACAAATTTTTAGCTTCTAAAAGAGAATTAGCTGGGATTTATAGTGAGTTTTTTGCAAATTTGGGTATTAGGTTTATCACTGAGCCAAGTGAGGCAAAGTCAAATTACTGGTTAAATGCGATTTTTCTTGATGATTTGAGTGACAGGAACGAGCTTTTAGAGTTTTTGAGTACAAACGGTGTGATGAGTAGACCGATTTGGCGACTTATGAATGAGCTTGAAATGTTTCAAAACTGCCAAAGCGGAGATCTAAAAAATGCAAAGTTTTTGGAGCAAAGAGTGATAAATTTGCCAAGTAGCGTAAGGCTATAAGATGAGAGAAAATATCGTTTTAATAGGTGGTGGCGGACACGCTAAAAGCGTAATAGACGTGCTAGAAATGCAAGGCAGATTTAACATCATCGGCATAATCGACAGCCAAAACGTAGGCAAAATGGTGCTAAACTATCAAATAATCGGCACAGATGATGACCTAAAATCTATCTTTAAAGAGTGTAAAAACGCCATAATATCAGTCGGACAGATCAAATCTGTAGAGACTAGAATACGCCTTTTTGAGCTTGCTAAAAGCATTGGATTTATGCTTCCTACTATTATCTCTCCACTTGCTTATGTCTCAAAACATGCTAGTTTAGGTGAAGGCACAATCATCATGCACCAAGCACTCATAAACGCTGGAGCTAAAGTCGGCAAAAACTGCATTATAAATACAAAAGCCCTCATCGAACACGACGCCATAGTAGGCGATCACTGCCATATATCCACAGCAAGCGTGGTAAATGGCGGAGTGTTCGTGGGTGAAAAAACATTTTTTGGGAGTAATAGTATGGCAAGAGAGTATATAGAAATATCGCAAAATAGCGTGATAGGGGGGGGTCTCGCAGTTATGAGATAAACTTTTGCCCTAAAAATTTAGTCTTTTTATCAAATAAAAACCAAAAGCAGAACATATGATAAAAAGACTGAAAATAGGTTATTTTGCTGATGGAAAATGGGGGCATAATGCGTTTGATAAGCTCGTAAGTGACAACGAGATTGAAATTGGGTTTGTTTGTGTTAGATTTGATAGTAATGACGAAACATTATATAGGCTTGCAAAAACTTATAATATTGATTATCTAAAACATAAAAATATAAATTCAAAAGAATTTATACAAAGCGTTAAAAAGTATAATTGCGACCTGTTTGTTTCGATGTCGTTTAATCAAATTTTTAAAAGTGAGATTTTAAATCTACCTAAATTTAAGACAATAAATTGTCATGCTGGAAAATTACCAAAATACCGTGGTAGAAATATTTTAAATTGGGTGTTAATTAATGATGAAAAGGAGTTTGGTATAACCGTACACTATATGGATGAAGGTATAGATACTGGTGACATTATCTTACAAAAAACTTTTTGCATAAAAGATGATAGCACGTACGAAACGCTTTTAGAAGTAGCCTATAAGGAGTGTGCAAATATACTTTATGAAGCTATTTGTATGTTTAAAAAAGGCGCTCCAAAAGGTATTAAACAAAGCGGGATTGGATTTTATTGTTCTCAAAGAAAAGTTGGAGATGAGATTTTGGATTGGAATCAAAACTCACGTGATATTTTTAATTTTGTCCGTGCGATTTGTAGTCCTGGACCTATGGCAAGAGCTTTTATTGCTGGTAAAGAGATGAAGATAAATAAAGTAATAGAGCTTAAAAAGGCAGTGGATTACAGGTGCATTGTGGGTGCGATTTTGCATATAGACAAAGATGGGTTTTTAGTAAAAACCAAAGATAGTTTTGTTAAAATAGTTGAATTTGAGTTTGATGGTAAAATAAAAATTGGAGATAGATTTGATATTAAATAAAGTCTTTATAATAGCAGAAGCTGGGGTCAATCATAATGGCAGCTTGGAACTGGCTAAAAAGCTTATAGACGTAGCAAGCGATGCTGGAGCTGACGCGGTTAAATTCCAGACATTTAAAGCAGTAAATTTGGTATCAAAAAACGCTGATAAAGCCCAATATCAAAAGCAAACTACGGATAAAAATGAAACTCAGTTTGAGATGATAAAAAAGCTTGAGCTAGATAAAAACGCCCACGCTGAGCTGATAAGCTACGCTAAAAGCAAAAATATAATGTTTTTATCCACGCCATTTGATCATGATAGCATAAATTTATTAGCTGAATTTGGGCTTGAAATATTCAAAATCCCAAGTGGCGAGATAACGAATTTGCCATATCTTAGGCATATAGGAAGTCTTGGGAAAAGCGTAATTTTAAGCACTGGAATGGCAAATTTGGGTGAGATTGAAAATGCGTTAGAAATCCTCACTCAAAACGGCACAAAAAAAGAAAATATAACTGTTTTACACGCAAATACTCAGTATCCAACGCCATTTTGCGATGTAAATTTAAAAGCCATGATTACGATAGGCAGGGCTTTTGATGTCAAATTTGGCTATAGCGATCACACTTCTGGCATAGAAGTCCCGATCGCCGCAGTTGCTTTAGGCGCGACAGTCATTGAGAAACACTTCACACTTGATAAAACTATGCAAGGACCAGACCATAAAGCAAGCCTTGAGCCAAGCGAGCTAAAAAATATGGTAAAAGCTATAAGGAATATAGAGCTAGCCTTAGGAAGCAGTATCAAAAAACCAAGCCCAAGCGAGAGCCAAAATATAAATATAGCTAGAAAATCAATAGTCGCAAAATGCGAAATCAAAAAAGGCGAGATTTTTAGCGAATCAAATTTAGCTATCAAACGCCCAGGAAATGGCATAAGCCCAATGAGGTGGGATGAAATAATAGGACAGATCGCCACTAAAAACTACAAAGAAGATGAGTTAATATGAGAAAAATTTGTGTAGTCACGGGCACACGTGCAGAGTATGGCTTACTCTACTGGCTTATGAAAGAGATAGAAAATGAGCTAAATTTGCAGCTCCAAGTAGTCGTTACTGGTACGCATTTGAGTCCTGAGTTTGGTCTGACTTACAAAGAAATCCAAAAAGACTTTAAAATAGATAAAAAAGTAGAGATGCTACTATCAAGCGATACATCAGTTGGCATCACAAAATCAATGGGTTTAGCCATGATAGGATTTGGCGAGGTATTTGATGAGCTAAAGCCTGATATAATAGTAGTTTTGGGTGATAGATATGAGATATTTTGTGCTGCTAGTGCGGCGATGATATCGAGAATCCCAATAGCTCATTTACATGGTGGCGAAGCCACAGAGGGCTTAATCGATGAAGCCATTCGCCACTCCATAACCAAAATGAGCCATCTACATTTTGTGGCTACAGATGAGTATGCAAGGCGTGTTATCCAGCTAGGAGAAGAGCCAAGTAGAGTATTTAACGTAGGTGGAATGGGTATAGAAAATATAAAAAGACTAAATTTACTCTCAAAAGATGAGTTTGAAAAATCTATAAATTTTAAATTAAATCAAAAAAATTTGCTAGTCACATTTCATCCAGTTACATTGGAAAAAGAATCGGCAAAAGAACAATTTAACGAGCTTTTAAACGCACTTGATGAGCTAAAAGATACAAATATAATTTTCACAAAAGCCAACGCTGACACTGGTGGAAAAATTATAAACGAAATGATAGATGAATACGTAGCTAAAAACTCAAACAAATCAATATCTTTTGCCTCTTTAGGACAGCTTAGATACTTAAGTGCGTTAAAATACGTGGATATGGTAGTAGGAAATAGCTCAAGTGGATTAAGTGAAGCTCCAAGTTTTAAAATAGCTACTATAAATATAGGAGATCGCCAAAAAGGTCGCATAAAAGCAAGTAGTGTAATAGACTGCGAGCCTTATAAGCTAAGCATACAAAATGCAATAAAACAAGCCTACACAAAAGAATTCAGACAAATACTAAAAAACACAACCAATCCTTATGGCAATGGAAATGCTAGTAAAAAGATTATAGAAGTATTAAAAAAGGTAAATTTGGATAATATTCTAAAAAAGAAATTTTGGGATATAGGGGTGGATTAGTGAAAATAGTATTTATCGGTGCAGTGCAATTTTCAAAATCTGCTTTAGAAAAACTTGTGGATATAGGTGCAAACATAGTTGGAGTCTGCACAAAAGAAAATAGTAAGTTTAATAGTGATTTTGCCGATCTTACTCCTTTATGCAAAGCAAATAAAATACCATATAAATACGTTAATGATATCAATTCAAATGAAAATATAGAATGGATCAAATCTTTAGAGCCAGATATTGTTTTTTGTTTTGGATGGTCTAGCCTTATTAAAAAAGAACTTCTAAATTTATGCCCTATTATAGGTTATCATCCTGCACAATTACCGCAAAATCGTGGTCGCCACCCTCTTATTTGGGCTTTAGCTCTTGGGCTTAAACAGAGTGCATCTACATTCTTTTTTATGGATGAAGGAGCTGATAGTGGAGATATATTATCACAACAGAGTTTTAAAATCTCATATCATGATACAGCACAAACTTTATACGATAAAGTAAGCCAAATAGCCTTAAAACAGATATCTAAATTTACAAAGCAAATCTCTAAGCTTTACTTAGACAATTTACGAAATGGGGGGGGGTATGGCGACTCTTTTAAAAATACCTTGCTTGCAATTTCTGTCAAACAATATGGCTTGGCAAGTAATACTTGGCGAAAGAGAGATAAAAATGATGGTTTGATAGATTTTAGAATGACTAGTTATGCTATTTATAATCTAGTTAGAGCATTAAGCAGACCGTATGTTGGAGCAGAATTTATCTATAAAGAACAAAGTTTTAAAGTATGGAAATCCAAAGAAGTCACTGTAAATTTACCAAATATTGAAGCTGGTAAAGTATTAAAAGTAGATGAGAACGGTATTTTGGTTAAAACTTATGATAATGCTATACTTTTAATAGAACATGAATGTTCTATATTGCCTCGGATAGGAGAATATCTATAGCTTAATCTTGCTCCTTGTTATTAAATTTAAGGAGCAAAAATGAAAGATATAATCAAACAAACCTATATGGAAGTTTTAGAACAAACTGGTGCGGAGCTGTTGGTACCAGACTTAGAAAATGATGTAATATTATTAGAAAGTGGTTTAGATTCATTAGGATTTGCAATCTTGGTTGCAACACTTGATGAAAAACTTGGATTTGACCCTTTTACTATGATGGATAGACCATTTTATCCGTCTACTTTTGGCGAATTTGTTGATATATATGAAAAAATGAATCCAAACAAGTAGTTTGTAATGAGTATTTTAGAATATATATCTGATATTCCATCTAATAGAGTTGCTTTTGTTTCAAAATATGAAGAGTTTTCTTATAAAAATTTAAAAGAATTATTTGTAAAAAATAAAAAGACAATTGATAATTTAAAAAATTCTTGTATTGCCATAAATTCTGTAAGTAGATTCGAATTTGCTAAGTTGCTTTGTATTTTGGATGGAAATGTAAAACGCATAGCTTTTTTTTCTAATAATCTAGATAAAAATTTACTTAAAAAATATTATAAGCAATTGCATATTAATTATGATGTATTTTTAGATAATGATATTATACAATTAAATATTATAGACGAAAATACAGATATTGAGCTAAAAGAGATAAAAAATACCCAATGGGTTATTCCTACATCTGGGACCACAAATCAACCAAAATTAGTAGCACATACATTTGAAAGCCTTTCTAGGACAACTAAAACAAATACTGAAATTGGTTCAAAATATATTTGGGGATTAACATTTGACATTTATAGATTTTCTGGTATTCAAGTCCTTTTGCAATCAATACTCGGTGGTTCGACTATAATAATACCAGAATCAAATTATTCTATGAAAGATATCATAAATTTATTTATAAATAATTCTTGTAACATAATATCTGCCACTCCATCTTTTTGGAGAAAGGTTTTAATGACAAAAGAATCAAATAATTTAAAGCTAAGAAGGGCAACTTTAGGAGGAGAGATATCTGACCAATCAATATTGGAAGCTCTTAAAATTAAATTTAAAAATATAAAAATAACGCATATATATGCTTCTACAGAAGTAGGTGTTGGATTCGTAGTTACAGATGGTTTTGCTGGATTTCCATATTCATATATAAAGGATGGAATAGAAAATATTAATATGAAAATTAGTAATGATTCTGTGTTGTTTATTAAGCCAAAAGAAAAATTACAAGAATATATCTCAAACAATTCTATGTATGATGATAATGGGTTTATAGATACAGGTGATTTGGTAACAATACAAAATGATAGAGTTTTATTTTTAGGTAGAAAATCAGGTTCTATCAATGTTGGTGGCAATAAAGTGCAACCAGAAGAAGTTGAAATAAAACTATTAGCTTCTAATTTGATATCAAATGCTTTTGTATATGCTAAAAAAAGTACAATTATGGGTTATTTGGTTTGTGCAGATGTTATACCAATAAATAATAATTTAGATAAAAATGAACTGAAGAAAAAACTACTATCTTATTGTCGTAAAAATTTAGATGGCTTTAAAATACCTGCTATTGTAAATATAGTAGATGATTTAGAGATTACACAAAATGGAAAGTTGAGAAGGAATTAGTATGGATTTAATAATAGTAACAGGTTCATCTAAGGGTTTGGGTTTTTCTATTTGTAAAAGATTATTGGAATCTAATTATATGGTGGTTGGAATAGCAAGAACTAAAAGTGAAGAATTTTTAAATTTGCAAAAAGCTTATCCTAAAGAGCTATTTTATAAAGAATATGATTTTAATAATACGGCAAATATACAGTTGCTTGTAAGAGAAATAACTAAAGAATATGGGAATATTTACGGACTGATAAATAATGCAGCATTGGGATATGATGGTATTTTAGGAACGATGCATGAAAGCCAAATATCGGAGCTTATAAGGGTAAATATTGAAGCGCCAATTATTCTTACAAAATACGTGAGTCGTTCTATGATTATGAAATTTAGAGGGAGGATTATCAATATTGGATCCATTATAGGGAATACTGGATTTAATGGATTATCTGTTTATGGAGCTACAAAAGCTTCAATGCAAGGATTTACAAGATCATTAGCTAGGGAATTAGGTAAAGCAAATATTACCGTGAATACTATAGCTCCAGGATATATGCAAACTGCAATGACAAGTAAACTTCAAGGTCAGAAGTTAGAAAGTATTAAAAGAAGATCTCCATTAGGACACCTTGTTACGGTTGATGATGTGGCTGGATCGGTGCTATTTTTGTTATCAGATGATGCTAAAAATATTACAGGAACCATAATTACAGTAGATGCCGGAAGTGTATCATGAAAATAGAGTATCTAATACTAAAGAGCAAAGAAGAAAAAAATTATTACAAATATGATATTCAAAGAAATTTTTCTGATGTTTATCACAAAGAGTTAAAAGATGATCAATGGGAACATCAATTTATAAATTCACCATATAATGATACGGCTTTATTTTTGGCAAAAGATATTGATAATAATTTAATAGTCGGAACTTCTCTTATGATTTTGCAAAAATATGCTACAAAAGAAAAAGAGGGTAATTTTTATCTTTTTACTACTTCTATGGTAATAAAAGAGTATAGGAATAGAGGAATTTATGTACAATTGTTAAAACTACAAAAAGAATATGCGCAAAAAAATAATGTAGATTTTATTTTGGCGTTTCCCAATAAATTAGCCTATCCATGTTTAAAGTTATTTGGTGGATTTAAGGATATAAAAAAGATAAAATTAATAAGGACAAATTTAGAAAATGTAAATTTAAATAGCTTTGAAAGCAGCTTGGTGATTGATAAAGAGATGCTTAAGTGGAGATTTGAACATAAAAATTATCTATTTTGTGTAAGAGATAATAAGATAATAATTTTCAAAAAATTTGAAAATGCATATGATATTTTGGCGGTATTGGATTATATAAATTTTGACCATAATCTAATGCAAGCAAATATTTGTGACCTATCAGTTGTAAATATTTTAGAGTTTAATGCAAAAAATGATAATAATATAGAAGTAATAGATACGATTAATGCAACCTATTTGCCTATACAAAGTGATTTTGATTATTCCAAAATTTACATAAATTTACTTATGTCGGATGTATTTTGATGAAAAAAATATTAGCTTTTACATCTATTCGTTCAGATTATGATTTGTTATCACCTTTATATAAATTACTAGATAAAGATGAAGATATAGATTTTAAAATTATAGTTAGTGGTGCTCATTTATCTCCAAATTTTGGATATAGTGTGCAAGAGATAAAAAAAGATGGTTTCGATATTTTGTTAGAAATAGAGACATTGTTGAGTTCGGATACAAATTTATCTAGATTAAAAAGTGCAAGTTTGTTGTTGCAAAATAGCCTAGAAACTATTGCAAAATTTAATCCTGACGTACTCATTTATGCCGGAGATAGAGAAGATGTACTTATATACTCTATGATAGGTGGATATCTTGGTATTCCTACATTACATTTTTTTTCTGGAGATCATGCAGAAGATGGCTATATTGATAATCCTATAAGACACGCAACTTCTAAGCTTTCGACTGCTCATTTCGTCACGTTAGAACAGCATAAAAAAAGACTGATTAGGCTTGGCGAAGAGGAGAATAGGATATTTGTCATAGGAAATATATCTCTAGATAAATTTGAAGATTTTAAACCAATAAATAGGAGTGAAATTAAAAACTACTTTGGTATAAAAAATGGTTTTGATAATTTTGCTTTAATGATATTTCACCCCATTACTTCTGAACTAGCGTTAGTGGATGAGTATTTTGAGAATATTTTATTAAATTTAAAAGATAGAAAAATAGATACATTTGTAAGTTATCCAAATATTGATCAAGGAAATACTAAACTTCTTAAAGTTATTGATAAATATAAAAATGATAAAAATTTTATTTTTTATAAAAATTTAGATAGAATTATGTTTATGTCTATTTATAAACAATCTAAATTTATAATAGGAAATTCGTCTTCTGGTGTGTGTGAAGCTGCTAGTTTTAAAATACCAGCAATAAATGTAGGATATAGACAGGTCGGAAGATACGCGGATAGAAATGTTATATTTTGCACTACCGATTATAATGATATAGGTAGAAGTATAGATACTGCTACATCTAAAGAATTTATAGGTAGTTTAAATAATCTTTTAAACTCTTATGGGGATGGCAAAAGTGCCACTAGGGCTTTTGATATTATTAAAAAAACAGATTTTAAATCGACGATTGTGAAATCAATAGATCCATTAAAGGTAAATTTATAATGAAAAATAAAATTTTAGTCATAGCGGTTCATCCGGATGACGAAACTTTAGGTTGTGGTGGGACATTGCTAAGACACAAAGCAAATGGTGATGAGATTCACTGGCTGATTTGTACCAGCATAGATCAAAATCATAGTTATTACACTGCAAGAGAACAAGAAATAAAAGAAGTTGCTAAAGCATATAAATTTGATAGTGTTATAAATTTAGGGTTAAATACTATGCGAGTTGATGAGTATAGTATGAGTGAGTTGATAACCAGTATTTCTAAAGTGATGAATGATATCAAGCCAGATACTATTTATTTGCCATTTAAAGGCGATGTGCATAGCGATCATCGTAAGATATTTGAAGCTGCTTATAGCTGTACTAAATCATTTCGTTATCCATTTATAAGGCGAATTTATATGATGGAGACTTTGAGCGAGACAGAATTTGCTCCAAGTACAAAAGAAGATAGTTTTATACCAAATGTTTTTGTAGATATATCCGAGTTTATAGAAAAAAAATGCAAGATTATGCAAATTTTTAAAAGTGAAGTAGCTACAGCTCCATTTCCTAGAAGTATAGAAAACATAAAAGCTCTTGCGACATTTAGAGGCTGTACTTTAGGGGGGGGGTATATAGGTTGTGACAAATCTATATACGCAGAGAGCTTCGTTCTCATTAAAGAAAGGCAGATATAGCAAAAAGATTATGGTAGTCACTGGGACTAGAGCAGAGTATGGACTGCTTTATTGGCTTATAAAGGGTATTGAAAAAAGTGATGATTTAGAGTTACAACTCATCGTAACTGGAGCGCATTTAGAAGAGTGTTTTGGCTACACTTATAAAGAAATAGAGAAAGATTTCCCAAATTTTGATAAAATTCCACTTGATCTAAAAAACGATGATGAAAGCAGTATTTGTCATTCTATGGGTTTGGCTACTCAGCGATTTGGGGATAAGCTTAAAACTCTAAAACCAGATATTTTAGTGGTTTTAGGTGACAGGTATGAAATGTTATCTACTGCTATAGCAGGAATGATTTATGGAATACCTATCGCGCACATTCACGGTGGAGAAAAGACTGAAGGTGCATTTGATGAAGCCATTCGCCACTCCATAACCAAAATGAGCCATCTACATTTTGTGGCTACAGATGAGTATGCAAGGCGTGTTATCCAGCTAGGAGAAGAGCCAAGTAGGGTATATAATGTAGGTGGAATGGGTATAGAAAATATAAAAAGACTAAATTTACTCTCAAAAGATGAGTTTGAAAAATCTATAAATTTCAAACTAAATCAAAAAAATATACTAGTTACATTTCATCCAGTTACATTAGAAAAAGAATCGGCAAAAGAGCAATTTAGCGAGCTTTTAAACGCACTTGATGAGCTAAATGATACAAATATAATTTTCACAAAAGCCAACGCTGACACTGGTGGAAAAATCATAAATGAAATGATAGATGAATACGTAGCTAAAAACTCAAACAAATCAATATCTTTTGCCTCATTAGGGCAGCTTAGATATTTAAGTGCGTTAAAATACGTGGATATGGTAGTAGGAAATAGCTCAAGTGGATTAAGTGAAGCTCCAAGTTTTAAAATAGCTACTATAAATATAGGAGATCGCCAAAAAGGTCGCATAAAAGCAAGTAGTGTAATAGACTGCGAGCCTTATAAGCTAAGCATACAAAATGCAATAAAACAAGCCTACACAAAAGAATTCAGACAAATACTAAAAAACACAACCAATCCTTATGGCAATGGAAATGCTAGTAAAAAGATTATAGAAGTATTAAAAAAGGTAAATTTGGATAATATTCTAAAAAAGAAATTTTGGGATATAGGAGAATAGATGCGAACAAGAATAATTGCGAAGCTTGACGTAAAACCACCATACGTTGTAAAGCCAGTATATTTTGATGGGTTAAGAAAAATTGGTTTATCATCAATGTTAGCCAAGAAGTACTATGAGCAAGGTGCAGATGAGATAGTGTATATAGATATAGTTGCATCTTTATATCAAAGAGAGATTATTTTATCCGATATAAAGCAAACTGCAAATGAGATTTTAGTTCCTTTTGCAATAGGGGGGGGGGTTACATCTATAGATGATATTTCATCTATATTTAGATCTGGTGGCGATAAGGTCATTATAAATACATATGCTATACAAAATAATCCGCAAATAATAAATCAAGCTTCAGAAATTTTTGGCAATCAATCGATAATTATAAATATCGAAGCAAAAAAATGGGATAATTGGTATGAATGCTACAGCGATGGTGGAAAAATTCAAACAGGAAAAAATGTAATATCATGGGTTAAAGAAGTTGAACAAAGAGGTGCTGGAGAAATAATACTTCAATCTGTAGATAACGATGGCATACAAAAGGGCTTTAATAAAGAACTTGCAAAAATGGTAGTTGATGCTGTAAATATACCAGTGATAGTTGCAAGTGGTGCTGGTAGTTTAGAAGATATCTATAACTTAATTACTTATGCCAATCCTAGTGGAGTAGCGATTTCTAGCGTCTTGCACTATAATAAATATACTATCAACGATATCAAGGATTATTTGTCTAAACATGGTATAGAGGTATTTAGATGAGTAATATAATAGGAATTGTAGATTATGGAATAGCTGGAAATTTATATAGTATTCAAAAAGCCATAGAACAAGCTGGAGGCCTTGTAAAAATTATCAGTAATGAGCAAGATTTTTATATAGTTGATAAAATAGTCTTGCCAGGTGTTGGTAGCTTTAAGGATGCAATGATAAGATTTAGTAAGGATAATTTTTTAGAAATCTTAAAAACATCTATTGCTATTAAGCCAACTTTAGGTATTTGCCTTGGTATGCAACTTCTTTGCAAATTTGGTTTTGAACATGGAAAAACTGATGGTTTGGGTATGATAAGTGGTGAAGTTCAGCCACTTTTGATTGATGAAAAATTACCTCATATGGGATTTAATAAGATATGCGTGATAAAACCAAACAAGCTTTTAAAAGGAATAGAAAATGAAGAATTTTATTTTATGCATTCTTACGAAGTTATAAACTTAGATAATGTGATAGCTACTACGAAATATGCAGATCGCTCTTTTGTATCTGCTATTTTAAAAGATAATATTTATGGTGTGCAGTTTCATCCTGAAAAAAGCAAAGAACCAGGGATTCAGCTATTTAGAAATTTTATTAGTCTAGGAGAATAAAATGATATTACATAAAGATACTCAAAAAAGATATAATCTACCTACGGAGGTAAAATATTGTAAAAAGTGCACTATATCGAATCAAAGACCTAGAATCACTTTTAATGATGAAGGTGTATGCTCTGCTTGTCAATATGCAGATTTTAAGCAAAATAAAATTGATTGGGTTTTAAGAGATAAAGAGCTTAAGGAATTATGTGATAGATTTAGAAAAAATGATGGCTCGTACGACGTTATAGTCCCATCAAGCGGGGGCAAGGACAGCAGCTTTGTTGCTTATCAACTTAAATACAAATATGGTATGAATCCATTAACGGTTACTTGGTCTCCCCATATTTGGAGCAAAGATGGTTTTAATAATTTTCAATCGCATATTCATATTGGTGGGTTCGATAATGTGCTTGGAACACCAAATGGAATTATTCATAGAAAACTTACAAAAATATCATTTGAAGTCTTGGGCGATCCATTTCAACCATTTATATATGGACAGTCAAATTTTCCAATGCAAATGGCTTTAAAACATAATGTTTCACTTATAATGTATGGTGAAAATGGTGAAGTTGAGTATGGTGGCAGTATGAAAAATGCCTTTAAACCAAATCGTGATTATAAGATAGATCATAAAGCGCATTATTTTTCCGGATTAGCTCCAGAGGATTTATTACAGTACGGTATAAATTCAAATGATATTTTACCTTATATGGCACCAGAAGATGAATTATTAGATAAGCTTGGTCTAGAAATTCATTTTTTTGGATACTATAAAAAGTGGATTCCGCAAGAGTTATATTATCATGCTGTTGAGCATACTGGTTTTAAGCCTAGATTTTGTAGAAACGAAGGTACATATTCTAAGTATGCATCTTTAGATGATGAAATAGATGGGTTTCATTACTATCTTTCATATATCAAATTTGGTTTAGGCAGAGCGACTTCTGATACTGCACATGAGATTAGAGATGGACATATTACTAGAGATGAAGGTATTAAACTTGTTAAAAGATTTGATGGGGAATTCCCAATGTTGCATTTCAAGACATTTTTGGAGTATTGTGATATAACCGAGGAATATTATTATGATATTATTGATAGTTGGAGATCTCCACATTTATGGGAAAATAGATATGGAAAGTGGAAGTTAAAAAAACCTATTTGGGAAAGATAATATAAAATGATATTATTTTTTGTATTTAAAGATATTTTTAAAGAATATCTGTATAATAGTTTTTTGCTTAAATGCAAAATATAAAATATTTTTAAGGAACAAAAATGAAGCATCAAGATTATATATATTTAAGTGAGGATTATTATAATAAACCAAAACAGATATTCTCTTATCTATTGGATTTATTGGAACAAAATTTAGGTAGTACCCCCCCCCCATTTTTCAAATCTAAAAAGCTATTAGATATAGGTTGTAGCAGGGGAGAGTTTTTATATTTTTGTAAAAAGAGTTTAAAATTTGATACAAATTTACTCTATGGGTTGGATTACAGCAGCAATCTTATAGACGAGGCTATAAAATTTGATGGGTTAAAGGGTGTAAATTTTAGTGTTGGTTCGGCTGAAAATTTTAACTTAAATACTCAGTTTGATATTGTTTTTATGACCGGTGTTTTATCATATTTTGATGATGTGTCAGATACTATAAAATGTATAGATTCTCACTTATCTCCAAATGGCATAGCTATCATTACTGGTGGTTTTAACGACGCCGATGTAGATTTAATCACAAGATATAGAAACAATAGATATTTTAATACTTTTGAGCCTGGCTGGAATATGCACTCTATTCATACTATAAGAAAAATCTTAAAAACATACAAACTTGATATCATCGATATTAAGACGTTTTATCTTTCATTTAATAGTATACCTCAAGAAGATCCATGCAGAAGTTGGAACATACAAACCGAAAATGGAGTTAAATTCACAAATGGTATGAGTCTTTTGTATGATATAAGGTCACTTATTATAAAAAGAGTATAACCGGGATTGACCCCGGTTTATTTCCAAATTGGATTTTTTAATACCCATCTGCCAAAGCTATCTTTTTCAAATATTTCTCTATTATAAAATTTATCTATAATTGTCCAAAACTCAGTTTCGCTATAGCCAGTAAATTTACAAAAATCTTCCACTGCTTTTGGGTCTAAAGCATGATCTTTTTGTTTAATTATTTTTATAGCTTCTTCTCTATTTAACATACCATATCTAATAAACCTAGCAGTATAATCTGTAGCACAAGCATGACCAAATTTAGGATATTTCATCCAAGCATGAACGAGATAAGCAATAGAATCTACTTGATCAAAATTTTCAGCTGTCATTGTTCTATCCCACTCTCCAGTGAGGTCATGAAAGCCGCGTGATTTTGCAAATACATAATTTGAGTATGAATTCCAAGGTAGGAAATATGATAAGTATATTGGGTCTAATTTGTTTATTTCTTCTTTTGACGGAGCGATTGTTAAATCTAAGTCTTGTTTACTTATACCCCCCCCCATTAACTCTTCCAATGATATATCGATTGCTACGCCATTGCTTAAGATATGCTTTGCACTATAAGTCTCTTCTTTGCTATCCGATCCACCGTATTCGTAACTTACATCTTCTCCATATACTAGAAGCGGTGTATTAAATTTAAGCGCCATATTGATTGGATATGTATATATGAGTCTGTCAATGAACCATGTAGGTTTGCCGTATTTTTCAAATGTTATCTTCATAAGCTTTTTTTGCGTTTTTATATCTGGTTTTAGAGATATTATGTTACAGCCAAATTCCTCTGATATATTTTTTAGATTATGTTTGCCAGCTTCTGTCATAGTGAAATTATCTTCTACTGTAAAAAGCACGGGATTCATCTTCATGACTTCTTTCATGATATGGACTTGGAAGTGTGAGTCTTTGCCTCCGCTTACTGCTACAGCGCAATCATAAGAATTCCCATTCATTCCGCGATATTTATCGCATAATTTTTCTAATTCTTTAAATCTTGCTTTATAATCTACTTGTGCTTTGCGTTCATGATTTTTACATGGTACACAGATTCCATCTTGATCAAATTTAATGCCCGGTCTAGTGTCTGGTATAGTACATTTTTTGCAGTATTTCATAACAAATCCTTATGTGTTTAAATTATATTTGAGAAATATTATTATACCCAATATATTAATTTTTGCGTATAAAATATAAAAAATAATTTGCTTTTAAATTGAGTTTGATATAATTATTATCGGTAATTTATGCCTTTTTATTTGGAGTATTAATGAATAATATAAATAATATAAAAATAAATCAATTTTCTACTATTAAAGAAGCCTTAGTTATTATTGATGCTGGATCTATGCAGATAGCTTTAGTAACCGATAAACTTGGTAAGCTTATAGGAACTATCACCGATGGCGATATAAGGCGCGGTTTGTTAAATGGACTAGATCTAAATAGCTCTATAGAAAATATAATAAATAGGCATCCAACAGTAGCAAAAAGTAGTGACACAAAAGAGACTATTATAAGACTTGCTATAGATAGAAAACTAAAACAAATACCTATATTAGATAATAATGATATTGTTATTGGTATACAAGAAATTGATGAGCTAATACAACCAAAAACCAAACCAAACAAAGTCATTTTAATGGTTGGTGGGCTTGGAACTCGCCTTAGGCCACTCACTGATGATATGCCAAAACCTATGCTAAATGTGGGCAATAAACCAATACTTCAAACCATAGTTGAGAAATTTGCAGAGTATGGATATACAAATATTATAATGTGCGTGAATTATAAGTCAAATTTGATTATGGATTATTTTGGAAATGGAGAGAAATTTGGTGTAAATATAGAGTATGTTTTAGAGGGTAGTCGCATGGGAACAGCTGGAGCACTTAGTTTACTCAAAGACAAGCCAAATGAAGAGTTTTTTGTGATGAATGGCGACTTGCTTACAAATGTAAATTTCGAGCATCTTCATGAATATCATAAATCAAACAAATCAGCCGCCACTATGTGTATCAGAGAGTATAGCATGCAAGTCCCTTATGGTGTGGTAAATCTCAAAGATGACAAAATCTGCTCAATCACAGAAAAGCCAGTTCATAAGTTTTTTGTAAGCGCTGGGATATATATGCTTTCACCTAAAGTGCTTGATTTTATACCTAAAGACGAGTTTTATGATATGCCAAGCTTATTTAATGTATTATTACTAAAAAATTTAGCTATACACCCATTCCCTATCAGAGAATACTGGCTAGATATCGGACGCATGGAGGAGTATAAAAAGGCAAATGAAGAATATGATGAGATATTTTGATGTACAAAAATAAAACATTTTTAGCTATTATACCCGCCCGCGGCGGGAGTAAAAGATTGCCTAGAAAAAATATTCTTGACCTTTGTGGAAAGCCACTTATTGCTTGGAGTATTGAGGCTGGACTAAAAAGTAAATATATAGATAAAATAGTGGTTAGTAGTGATGATGATGAAATACTAGATATATCTGTTAAATTTGGTGCAGATACTATAAAAAGACCATCTGAGTTGGCAAGTGATACAAGTACTACATTTGATGCTATTAAGCATTCGATTGATAATTTGGAGCATTATGATTATGTAGTTTTACTTCAGCCTACAAGTCCATTGCGTAATGAAAAGCATATAGATGATGCCATAGATCTACTTGATACTAAAAAAGCAGATTTTATAATTAGCGTTTGCGAATGTGAACATTCTCCTTTATGGACAAATACGTTATCAGAAAATTTAAAATTTGATAATTTTTTAGATAGAAAAATTATAAATACAAGAAGTCAAGATCTAACAAAATTTTATAGATTGAATGGTTCTATATTTATAGCAAACACAGATAAATTTTTACATAATAGAAGTTTTTATGGTGCTAAAAATTCATTTGCTTTTATTATGCCCCAAATTTATTCAATAGATATAGACACAGAGCTTGATTTTGAAATTTCTAAAGTTATAGCAGATAAACAAATAAATAAGTGGGGGGGGGTAGAATCTAATTTAAAACCTCTTAACTCTCAATTGTCTATACAATACTTTAAGAGTTTAAATGCCGCTTAAAATATTGATCATAGGCTTTGGTTCCATCGGTCGTAGGCATTTTGAGGTTTTATCTAGCTTAAAACAGATGAATTTTATAAATTTAGTCACGAAACAGCGTCTAGAAAATCAAATTTGCTATGAGAGCTTAGAGAGCGTTGATGACTTGCAAAGTTATGATTATTTTGTTATTTCTTCGCCTACAAATTTGCATTACGAACAACTAAAATATATAAATGAAAATGTTAGTAATAAAATTATATTTTGCGAAAAGCCACTTTTTGAGAGCAAAAAAGAGCATTTCGTACCAAAAAATCAAATTTATGTAGGTTATGTTTTACGTTATCATCCACTCATGCAAAAGCTAAAAAACATGCTTGGGGGCGAAAAAATCATATGTATAAATGCAAAATGCGGTCAGTATCTACCTGCTTGGCGACCTGATAGTGATTATACAAAATGCTATAGCGCAAATAAAAATATGGGCGGTGGAGTTTTGCTAGATCTTAGCCATGAGATTGATTATTCATTGTGGCTTGGTGGTGAGATAAAGAGTATCAAGGGCTACCAAGACAAGGTCAGCGATCTATCCATAAATAGTGATGATCTAACTATGTTAATTGGCAAAATAAAGCATGGTTATATTAATATTTGCTTGGATTATATAAGCAAGATAACGCATAGAAGGCTTTTTGTGGAGAGTATGGAGCGTAGTTTTGAGCTAGATTTTGTGGCAAATCGCTTGATGGTTTGTGATAAATTTGGCGTAAAAAGCGAATTTGTCGTACCAAATTTGCAAAGAAATTATATGTTTGAGCAGATGCATTTAGATATTTTGGGCGAGCGAGTTTGGGCTTGTGATTTTGAGTTTGGACTAAAAACTATGAAAGTGATAGAAGCTATCCAAGGGGTAATTTATGAGTAGTGTTTTATGCACGATTTGTGCTAGAGGCGGTAGCAAAGGTGTAAAAAATAAAAACATAAAAGAGCTTTGTGGTAAACCACTCATTGCTCACACAATCGCTCAAGCTAAGGAGTGTGGGCTCTTTGACCACATTGTCATAAGCACTGATAGTGATGAGATAGCTGACGTGGCTACAAGGTATGGTGCTGAAGTGTTTTTTAAAAGAAGCGATGAATTAGCCAGCGATATAGCTGGAAAACTTGAGGTCATAAAAGACGCTTTTTTGAGAAGCGAGGAACATTATGGGGTTAAATTTGAGCATTTGATTGATTTAGACGCTACTTCTCCGTTAAGGTTGCCAAGCGATATAATAAATGCTTACGAGCAGTTTTTAAAAGATGATAATGATAACCTAATAACTGCGATGCCAAGCAGAAGAAGCCCATATTTTAACCTAATCGAGCAAGACAAGAGTGGCAAAATTTCGCTATCAAAAAAGCTGTATTTTAATGTTCTTAGGCGTCAAGACGCACCAAAAAGCTATGATATGAATGCTTCTATTTATATCTGGAAAAGAGATGTTTTGCTAAGTGAGAATTCGTTATTTTTGGATAAAACTGGGCTTTATGTGATGCCTGAAATGCGTTCCATAGATATAGATTGCGAGTTGGATTTTAAATTTGTTGAGTTTATTATGAGTGAGAAAAAATGCTAAAAAACAAAGTAATAGTAATAGCTGGAGCAGCTGGAGCCATAGGGGCTGAGTTCGTAAAAGTGGTAGCAAAAAACGGTGCAAATGTCATTATCGCAGACATAAATGAAGAAAATGGCTTAAAGCTAAAAGATGAGATAAATGCTAAATTTGGGCAAGATAGAGCTGATTTTTTTAAATTTGACCTGACAAGCAAAGAGAATATTTGCGAATGTATTGAGTTTGCTGATTTGAAATTTGGTAAGATTGATGCAGTGGTGAATGCTGCTTATCCAAGGACAAAAACTTTTGGAAACCACTTTTTTGATGTGAGTTATGAGGATTTTTGTGCAAATACAAATTTGCAGCTTGGCGGAGCATTTTTAATTACACAGCAATTTGCTAGCTATTTCAAGACTCAAGGATATGGGAATATCATAAATTTATCATCCATTCAAGGAGTTGTAGCTCCTAAATTTCAGACGTATAAAGGCACAAATATGAGCTCTCCAGTGGCATATAGCGCAATCAAAGCTGGAGTCATACATATGACAAAATACGTCGCAAAATACCTAAAGGGCACAAATATAAAGGTTAATTGCATAAGTCCTGGTGGTATTTTGGCGGGGCAAAACGCGAAATTTTTGGAGCAATACCGTGAAGTTTGTCTAAACAAAGGTATGCTTGATGCAAGTGATTTAAACGGAGCATTGCTATTTTTGCTTAGCGATGGAAGTGAGTTTGTAAATGGTCAAAATATCGTTGTAGACGATGGATTTTGTTTATAAATGTAATTTTTAAGGATCGGGATCTAAAAAAAGTATTTCAGAATAAATGGGGTTATTTATATATGTGGTTCTAAAAGGCTTTTAGAAGAAGAGATTGCTTATAAAAGATAATATTTTGTATATATTTATATATAAAAATATTCTTATAGATATAGGTGATGAGCTAGATTTTAACCTAGTAAAATTTTTATTAAAGGATATTTGTTTGTTAAATTTTAAAAAAATAAGATACATATTATCAAAACATGATAAAATATATTTGCTTATATTGTTATTTATGAGTATATTTTTATCATTGATAGAAACAGTTGGAATCTCTGCGATAATGCCTTTTATAACGGTTGCTACAAATCCGGCTCAAATTACACAAAATGTATATTTTAAAACTATATATGATTTTTTAGGTTTTGACAAAGAGATAAATTTTGTTATGGCTTTTGGAGTTTTACTTATAATATTTTATATTTTTAGAGCTTTATACAATATATTATATGCTTATTTGTTAAATAAATTTGCTTTTAGTAGATATTATATTTTTTCATTTCAGTTATTTAAAAAATATATTAATTTTCCGTATGTAAATTTTGTCAAAAGAAATAGCTCACAACTCACAAAAGCTATAATTACCGAGGCATATAATTTATCAATTTATATTCAAAATTTATTAATGGTCTTATCAGAGATTTTTATTATTGTCTTATTATACTCTATTTTATTAATAGTAGATTGGAAAATGACCTTAGTTTTGACTTTTATTTTGGGAGTAAAAATTTTATTTCTTATGAAACTATTGACAAGTAAGATAAAGTATCAAGGGAAAAAAAGATCGGATGCACAATTAGCATTTTATAAAATATTGGACGAAACTTTTGGGAATTTTAAGATTGTTAAATTTATACAAAATGAAAAAAAAATATTGAATGAGTTTTCAAAGGCAAGTACCGATTATTCGATAGCAAATATCACAAATGCAGCACTACAACAGCTTCCAAAAAATATTTTAGAAACTATAGGATTTGGTTCTTTAATCACTATAGTCATATTTATTCTTATAAAATACGAAGACGCTAGTATTGTATTGCCTATTATATCAATGTATGCTTTGGCTTTATATAGAATGTTGCCGGCAATAAATAGGATATTAAGCAGCTATAACACAATGCTTTTTCTATCAAAATCATTAGATATAGTTTATGAAGAACTTCAATATAACCCACCTATAGAAGGTAATAAAAATATAAGTTTTAAAAGCGAAATAAAATTAAATGATATTTCGTTTGAGTATATCGCATCAAAGCCAGTTTTAAATCATACTTCTTTGAAAATAAAAAAAGGAGAAAAGATAGCTTTTATAGGGGAAAGCGGGAGTGGAAAATCAACACTAGTAGATTTGATCATTGGGCTATATAGACCAACGAGTGGAGAAATATATATAGATGGAATTGTGCTTAATGATGAAAATATAAGATCTTGGCGATCCAAAATAGGGTATATACCTCAGTCAATATATCTTTTTGATGGAACGGTAAAAGAAAATATCGCATTTGGATATGATTTAGACGAATCTAAAGTAGTTGAATGTCTTAAAAAGGCAAATATTTATGAATTTTTATTGCAAAAAGATGGTATAAATACAAAAGTTGGCGAGGGTGGAATTCAACTTAGTGGAGGTCAAAAGCAACGTATTGGTATAGCACGAGCTTTGTATGATAACCCAGAAATTTTAGTATTAGATGAAGCGACTTCAGCTCTTGATAATGACACTGAAGCTAAAATTATGGATGAAATTTACGAAGTTAGTAGTGATAAAACGCTTATCATCATTGCTCATAGGCTAAGCACCATAGAGAGATGCGAGAGAAAGATAAGACTTAATAAAGGAGAGGTACTAAGTTGATATTGCTAGATCTTATATTGAGAGATAAATTTAAAGATGAATATCAAATATATAAAAAACCGTATATAATCAAGGTGAGAACCATTATGAAGGGTGAAAATAGGTTTAATTTTGTTAATAAATTAAAATTTATATATAAAATTATTAGTGCAGTTATTTATTTGAGATTTAAGTCTTACAATTGTGATTATATATACTTAGAGCAAGATAACAATATTAAATTTAGGGCAAAGCATATGGCTTATAATTTTGGTATTAATAGTATAAGAGGGGGGGGGTATAAAGAAGGATTTTATATCTCTTCTATTTATCAATTTTTTATATTTTTTAAAAAATATTTTTATAACTATAAATATATATTTTTATTATTTTTTGATAATACAAAAATAGATTGGAATGATCTAGCAAATTTTTTAAATTCGGCTTTGGCTATAGATTTGCAAATAAATAGTAATAAGTCATATTTTATATATAACTTATTAAATGCCAATACCTATTTATTGGCAAATTATATTATAGCTCAAAATAAGAAATGCAATGTTTATTGCATTTATTCATCTTGTTCTTCTACTTATTTTAATTGTAGATATGATTCGTTTAAAAATACTAATATATGTTTTTGTTCAAAGGTATTAAATGGTGAATTTGAATATTTTATTAAAAAAGGTTGGTTGCGTTCTTGTAATAATAAATTTATTAATCTATCCACTGATTTCATATATTATGATATTAATATTTCAAAAAAAATAAAAAGAACAATATCATTTTATTCTAGTGGACATTGGGCTAGATATATGGGCTTGTATCAAATTTTTGACAAAAATAAAATAAAGACTTATTATTATAAAGATAATCTTCTATCCAATATATCAAATGAATTAATAAATTTTTTATATAACTATTCGGTAAAAAATGGATTAAAGTTTAAAATTCATCTTCATCCTTATGAAAAATCTTTAATTAAAAATTATAACGTTTTTCCACCGTATTTTGAGCAATATAGACAAAATATAGTAGATGTTAACATTGATCAAATTTACGATAATGATATTGGTGTTACTTTGGGATCATCTGTATTTTATGATAGACATAATTATAATTTAGATACTTTTATGATGTGTGATATCAATTGTCCAGCAATGCCTAGACTGGTATATGTCAGTAAAGAATATAGGCAATTTTTATATAAAGATATTAGTGAATTAGAGTATAAATTAAATCAAAAGTTATTGAGCATGGATATTTCAGCAAGTTAATATTAGTTTTTTGCTATACTAATTGAGTATTAATTTAGCAGAAGGAATTCATATGAGTAAGTTAGATATATTAAATCTAGAATGGCCCAATTCCGATAGAGATCTTCATATAGTAACGCCTGTTTTGGAGTATCTTAAATCAAAATATAATATAAGATATAAAACACTTTCAATTTTTAGTGGATATTATTATGTGCTGAAATATAAACCAAAATTGATTTTAATTTCAAATTATGTTGGTGCAGATACTAATCATAAATTAATAAAAAATATTAGATCATTAGATATGGGGGGGGGTGTAAAATTGTTACCTTAATATCAGAGGGCAATGTTAGTGATTTAAATCCTATACCATATTTTTGGGGTTGGAACAGAGATAAAAAATTGTATGTAGATAAAATAATTTTATGGAGTACTCGTTCTAAAAATCACTTTTTAAGCGCTTATCCTAAATTTGAAGAAAAAATAGCTGTTTCGGGTGCGACTGGTTTTGATAGATATAAGCTTTTTAAATTTACAAATAAAACTAATTTTCTAAATAAGCACAAATTAAAATATAAAAAAATAATAGGAATAGGTAGCTTTGTTTTTGATTTATATTTTGATAAATTATTAGAGCAGACTATTAAACTTGGTGCATGCCCAAAAGAAAATATAGAATTATTTCAGCAAGATAGATTTAAATTGCACGAAATATATAAAAAGCTTATTGAAAATAATAAAGATATCCTATTTATTCTTAGATATCACCCAGGTACTGTTAATTTTGAAAAAAATGAATTTTATGGATTTGAACATTATGAAAATGTATTTATATCAAATAGTTTTACAAATACTGATATAAAAATAACTGATATAATAAATATTTCCGATTTATGGGTGGCTTATGAATCTACAACTATAATGGAAGCTTGGTTGCTTGGAAAACAAACATTTTTGATAAATCCTACAAGAAGTGATTTTATAAGAGAAAATGTACATAAAGGTTCGCCGATAGTAAAAACAATAGAAGAGGCTCAAAAATTAATAGATGAGTTTTTTTCAACAAATACTATAAAATCTTTTGAGGATTTGAAAAATATTAGACGGCAAGTAATAAAAGATACTATAGAGCATGATGATGGAAAAAATTATCAAAGGGCGGCGAGAGAAATTATTAAAATTTTAAATAATAAAGAATATAAAGAGATAAAGTTTAGTTTTAAGATATATATTGAGGCTGCTAAACAAATTTTAAAATTATTTTTATCAAAAACAATTTTAAAAAATAGATGGCCAGAATTAAAATATAAAAGTAATTTTGCAAAAAAATATCAAGATATGTATAGCAAAGTAATAAAAATTTGATTTTACTAAATTTATAGGAGTGTTATTATGAATAAAATATTTCATGATGGTAAGTATTATTCTGAGCTGGAGATTAAAGAAATTGTAAAAAGATACTATCAATCTGCTTTTTCAAGAAAGATTGACCGTCATGTTCAAATGCAAACCTTATTTCCAGATACATTAGACAATAAAAGTAAAATTCTAGACTATGGATGTGGAATGGGGGGGGTCAGCCAGTTGTTTTATGATAGATATGGTTGCAATGTAGATGGTGTGGATATATCTGAGAATGAACTAATTAAAGCCAAGATTGCATTTGGTGATAATGCTAAATTAAATTTTTTATTGTTGAGTCAATTTGGTTTTCCGAAAAATACTTACGATTTAGTATTTAGCTCTCAAGTTATAGAACATGTCCATAATCCTGGAAATTATCTATCAAATATAAATAATATGCTGAAAAATGATGGTTATTTATTAATCGGATTACCAAATATTGTTAATATTAATTATTTAATAAATTTGATATTATTTTCAAATAAAAGAGCTATTAAGACATCAAAAAAAATACTTAATAGCTATAATAAAGCAAGCGATCACATTAATGGCTGGGATCCATTCCATTTTATCAATCTTTGCTCCTCATGCGGTTTTGAGTTGGTTAAGTATATCCCAACAGAAGAAACTCCGATTTCATTCTTCCTCCAAAGAATTCCATTTATAGGAAAGTATATTTATAGGTTGCCTTTTACAACAAGGTTATCATATACAATGTTTTTCTTATTTAAAAAATCCAAGAATATAAAGATAAATATTAATGATTAAGTCTATACTGCAAAGTATGAAGTATTTTAAGTAGTTTTAGTATATAATCTATAGTTGTTTATGGTCTAAGAAATAAGTACAAATTAAGAAGACATACGGATAATTATATGGAAACACTTTTATTGGTGATGTTTTAAAATAGTATAAAATTTTATACTATTTTCTAGTGAGAATTGTACTTAACTTATAAATTAGGATATATTATGAAAATCAAGGTAGTAATTTGAATAAAAATATTATAAAAATTGATTGCAAATTAGGAAAAAATATATGTGTGGAATAAGTGGATTTTTTTCATACCAAAATACTTGTAAAACAAAAAAATATTACCAAGCCCATAAAAAAATAGCCCATAGAGGGCCAGATGATGAGGGGTTTATTTTTAGAAATGAAAATAATACATTTGAATTTTTAAGTGGGGATGATACAATAGAAGAATTAAAAGGATATGCCCATATCGTTAGTAAAAATAGTTCGTCATTACTGCTTGGACATAGAAGACTTAGCATTATAGACTTAACACCGCTTGGTCATCAGCCATTCGTTTTTGAAAATCTATATTTGGTTTATAATGGAGAAATTTTTAATTATATTGAACTCAGAGATGAGCTTATAGCCTTAGGTTATGATTTTAATACTAATAGTGATACAGAGGTTTTTTTAAAAGCTTACCATTGTTGGGGTGTAGAATCTTTTAATAAATTTAATGGTATGTGGGCGGCTGCAATTTATGATAGAGATGAAGATAATATTGTTTTAACTCGTGATAGATTTGGTATAAAGCCACTTTATTACTCAATTATAAATAATAATCTTATATTTGGAAGTGAGATTAAATTTATAAGTTCTTTTTTTGATAAGTTAGAATCTAACCAGCAGATGATATATGAATATTTGCGGTTTAATCACATAGATCATACAAAGCAGACTTTATTTAAAGATATTTATGAACTTGAACCGAGCACTTTTATGATTTATTCCAAAGAAAATATAAAAATTAAAAAATATTTTGAACTTTTTGATGTTGAGTCTTCAAAGGATATTATTGAAAGATATTTAAAGGAAAGTATAAAACTAAGAATGCGTTCGGATGTTGAAGTTGGTTCATTACTTAGTGGTGGTATTGATTCATCGGCTATTTTAGGAATAATTAATAAAGAAAAATATATAAGTAAATTTCAAACCTTTTCCGCAGTATTTTATGAAGAACAGTTTAGCGAAAAAATGTATATAGATGAATTTGTTGCAGAGAATTTAGATTTAAAAAAACATTTTATTTATCCTAATATTGCAAATTTTAATGAGATAATAGATGAGCTAATTTATATTCAAGAAGAACCTTTTAGGAGTTTAGCTGTATTTTCTCAGTATGAAATATATAAATATATAAAAGAAAACACAAATGTAGTTGTTCTTTTAAATGGACAGGGTGCTGATGAAATATTTACAGGATATACAAAATTTTATTATATATATTTTTTAGAATTATTAAGAACTTGTAAATTTAAGTTATTTTTAAATGAAATTTTCTCTTTTAAAAAGAATAGAAGTTTATCATTTATGAATATTCTAATGCAGCTTATAAAAACTTTGATTAGTATTTTTATGCCTAGAAAAGATAAGTATAAAATTTTTAATGGTAATTTTATGCCAACAAAACCTTTCAATAAATTTAGAGATTTATTGAAAAATAATTTATATCAAAATTTGACTTTTTCTGCTTTAAGGGAATATCTAAAATATGAAGATAAAAATTCTATGAGATTTTCTTTGGAAAGCAGACTTCCCTTTTTGGATTATAGATTGGTTTTAAGTATATTTTCTTTAAGTAATCAAGATAAAATTAGAGATGGTATTTCAAAATTTACACTTAGACAAATACTAAAAAATAAAATACCACAAAAAACACTTGATAGAAAAGATAAAATGGGTTTTGTATCTCCTCAAGAGATATGGCAAAGAACTATTTTGAAAGATGATTTAGATTTAGCATTTGGAGATATTAAACAAAATGGCTTATTTGGCTTTATAAATACAAAAAAATTGATAGATATGTATAATTCTTATCAGGAAGGCAAAGATCAAGATTGGGCTTTTATATGGAGAGTATATTGTTTATATAAATGGAAAAAAGTATGGAATGTTATATAAAACCTAAAATTTATTATCTAACTCGCTCATATCATCCATATCAAAAAGGTGGCGGTCCTCTTATGAGAAATGGGGCGGTGAAATATTTGCAAGAGTTAGGGTATGAGGTTATAGTAGTAATGCCCAATTATAACAATAGAGATTTTATTATAGAGAATAATATTTGGCAAATACCATTTAAAGGCAAATATATTCAAAAATTGGTTTCTTTTTTAGAACGGATTGGATTCTATGAGGATTATCTTGATAAATGGGTATGTAATGCCTTTGAGTATTTAAAAGATAAGGTTAGTCAAAATGATATTGTTTTTGCTACTAGTGGAGGTGAGCTTGGAACTATAAAATTAGGGTCTATTTTAAAAAATAAATTTAAAATCGCGCAGATTTATTATAAATCGTGCAGATTTATTATAAATCTGCACGACCCCATAGACTATACTTTAGTTCATGGTAAAAAATTAAATACCAAATTTCATATTAGTAGGGAAGCTCAAGAGCAAAAATATTTAAGCAATAGTGATCTTATTATTACATCTTCAAAATCAAATCAAACCTCTTTGATATCTAAATATCCAGAGTTTAAGGACAAAATAAAATGTAATTATTTTGGTTATATTGAAAAAATAAATATTGTCGGCAATAGATATCAAAAATCAAATAAATTAAAAATAGCATATATAGGAAATATGAGCGCTACTCAGAAACCTGAAATTTTATATCAAGCGTATAAAAGACTCAGTAAAAAAGAAAATATTGAGATATATTTTATAGGAAATTACAAAAACTACAAACCTCTATGCAATATATATGAGAGTAACGTGCACTTAATAGATTTTATGCCACATAAAGAACTTTTAAAATTTATGACTGAAAATATAGATATTGGATTTGTAAGTTTAGCAAATGACTATTTGGGTGCTTGTGTTCCGTCTAAGATTTACGAATATATAAATTTAGAACTTCCCATGATAGGAGCTCTGCCAAGTGGTGATGGAATGGAAATAATTAACAATAATAATTACGGGATAGCATGTAAGTACTATGATACCGAAGGGATCAGCGATGCTATTTTAAAATTTAGTGATAAATTATTTTTGGAAAAGATAAGAAATAATATAATTGATGATAAGCACTTATGGGCTATGAGTTTAAAAATTAAAGAAGTTGATTTATTATTGAAAGAGTTAATTTATGAAAATTAGTATCTTTACACCGCCTAAATTTAGCAAAAAAGCTTTAGATATTGAATATTTAAATAAATTTACTGACAAAAATTGGATATATTCTTCAAATGGTAGGGCATCCATTTATCATATTTTAAAATCTATAGATGTTGATAAAATTCTAATACCCATATATATATGCGAGACTGTTTTGTTGCCAATAAAAAAGTTAGGAGTATCAGCATTTTTTTATGATATAGATATGGAAGATCTAAACCCATCTTTAGAATCTATTAAAAAGTTATCTGAATTGTATGGTGTAAAAGTTGTATTGGTGTCCAGTATGTATGGAAATCCAGCAAATTTAATTGAAATAGAAAAATATTGTAAAGAAAATGATATTTATATGATAGATGATGGTGCGCAAAGTTTTGGAGCAAAACTAGATGATAGGTTTGTTGGGACTTTTGGAGATGCAGGGTTTTTTTCTTTTAGTCCAGGTAAGCCAACGGCGGGACATATGGGAAGTTTTTTTTGGTCAAAAAATTCAATAGATATTGCTAGAACACATCATTTTTGTACGCATTATTTTAGATGGCTTGATTTTTATATAAATAGATATAGTATATATAAAAAATATAATAGTATTTTAAGAAAATTTGTAAACATAATATCTAGAGCGCTATATAAATTTGTAAATATTAATAATGATGCGATATGCGGTTTTGAAAAAAATATTTTGGGTGGAATTTTATTTTCAATACTAAATAATAAATTTGAATTTAGGAATAAATATTCAAAGGATTTTATGGAAGCATTTAAAATTAGTAAAACATTTAGAATAATAAAAAGTATTAGAGGTGTCGCAAATAACCATAAGCTTGTAATGATATTTTTTGAAAGTAACAAAGCAGATATATTTATTAAATTTATGTTAGAAAATAATATTTATAGTTCAAATGGGTATAAGATGGTAAGCGATAATTTACAAGATCTACCTAATGCAAAAATTATAAATAAATGTGTCGTTGAATTGCCAATAGAAGATGATAAAGAAAAGATGAAATTTATATTTGACAAGGTATTAGAATTTGAAAATAGTTATTAAGTATGATAATTTTGAAGAATTAGGATATATTTTATCAAATCCTGATTATTTAAGCATGAATGGTAGAAACTATGGTTGGTTATGTGGATATGAAAATGAAAAACTTTGCTATATAATTCCTTTTGTAGAGAAAAAAAAATGGATATTTAGATATATGCAAGTCCAAAGCTCAACTATTATTTTAAATGGTTCTAAACAATCTGAAAAAGAGTTTTTGAATTTGGCTATAGATAAGCTTAGACAAATTGGTAAAATAGATTTTATATCTCAACCAAAAACAAATGCCGTGTTTGACATATATCCAGATAATGCTATTTATTGTAACTTTGGAAGTTATATTGTTGATTTATCGATTAACGAAGAAGAACTGTTTCGAAATATCCATATGAAGCATAGAAATGTAATAAAAAGAGCTATTGCTAATGGAGTAGTGATTAAATTTGGATATGAAGTATTTGATGATGCTTACGATACCATTCTTGATACATTATATAGAAATAATATGTCTATGATAGATAAAAATAAACTATTAGAATTTATATCAACAAATAGAAAATCATGTTTGATTGGTTGTAGCTATCTAGATGATATTCCGCAAAGTGCGGCAATTATTTTGTATGATAACTATAAAGGTTATTATTTTTGGGGCGGCACTAGTGAAAATGTAAGTTTGGGTGCGAATAATCTACTGCATTGGGAGATAATCAAGAAATTAAAAAGTTTAGGTGTGCAATATTATGATTTTGTTGGCGCAAGGATACATACTAACAATGATAGGCTTTTAGGTATACAGAGATTCAAAAGTAGGTTTGGTGCATTATTACAATATGGTTATCTTTGGAAATATCCAATAAAAAGATGGAAATTTGACTTATTTAATATGTTGTATAATTTTAAAATGGGTAAGAAGGATATTATAGATGAAGAAAAAAATAATATTAACATTTGATTACGAATTATACTTAGGCAAAGATAGTGGAACCATAGACAAGTGTATGCTTGAACCAACGCAAAAGATCTTGGAATCATTAAAAAGACATAATGCAAATGGAATTTTCTTTATTGATGCTAATTTTTTAGTAATCCTAAAGCAACAATGTCTATCCGGATATCAGATGGTTAAAAAACAGATATTGGATATGCTTAAAAATGGGAATGATATAGGGCTTCATATACATCCTCATTGGATAGATAGCTATATGATATCAAAAGATAGATGGAGTTTTAGGAGCTATGAGAATTTTAGAATTCATAACTTAAATAAAGAGCAAATATCAAGTATTTTAAAAGATTCATTTAAAGAATTAGATTTGATATGTAAAGAATTTTCACAACATTATAAAATAGATAGTTTTAGAGCTGGAGGATGGTGTGTACAACCATTTAGTAGTGTAAAAGAAATATTAAAAGAAATTGGTATAAAATATGATTTTAGTGTCTTGCCTGGCATGAAAAAAAATAGTTTACCTAGACATTATTACGATTATTCGTTAACTCCTAATAAGCCATATTGGAAATTTGCTGATGATCCATTAAAAGAAGATAGTAATGGTGATTTTATAGAAATTCCTGTAACGGTAACTAAGTTAAATATTTTTAGTGTTCTATACAATAAAAGAAAAATAAGGGCTTATTCTATATATGGCAATGGAAAGGGTGCATATTCTACTTCTGGGTTTTTTGAGTTGCTAAAAAAAATACGTATATTTATTAAATATGCTTTTAGTAGCGATTATATGTCATTTGATGTATTTGTAAAAAATATGATAAATACAAATAAAGAGCTTATAGTTTACGTTGCACACCCTAAAAATTTTAGTTCTGAGTCTTTTTTAATATTGAAATATTGTTGTGAAAATTATAATGTAATTAAATACAAGGATATTGTATGAAATCCAAAATTCTTTTTTTGTTATCGCACCAACCAAATCCTAGATTTATAAAACAGATTAATTTTTTAAGTCAAAAATATGAAATTAGTGTTATATATTTCAATAGAGACTATATGAAAGATCTGTCAAGTGAATATATACAATACTGTTCTGCTAATATAAATATTGGAAATATATCAAATGGTAACTATACAAAAAGGATAATTACATATTTTAGAATGATTAAACAATTATATAGAATATTTCAACAGAATAAAAGTGATATAATAATAGTTAATAATATAGACATTTTAATAATATTTAAAATTTGCACGTGCTTTTCTAGAATAACTACAAAAATTATTTTAGAAATTTCAGATTTATTGGGCTATAATTATAGGAATAGTTTTAAATCAGAGATCATTAGATTTATTGAGCGATATATATTTAGATACGTTGATAAATTAATAGTTACCTCACCCAAATTTTATGATATTTACTATAAAAAAATATTCAAAAAAGATTATTTTATTTTAGAAAATAAACCTCTTTTAAATATGCTGCCATCAAAAATAGAAAAAGTCAATAATCAAAAAATAGTTATAGGTATAGTAGGTCTTCTTTTGCAAGGTAAACCGTATAAAGCACTATTTGATGTGATAAAGGGTGATAATCGCTTTGAAGTGCATATTTATGGTAAAGGTATTTATGAATACTTAATAAAAGAGTATTCTAAGACATATGAAAATATAAAATATTTTGGAGAATATAATTTTTTTAAGGATAGTGCAAAAATATATGGTAGCATTGATATCCTATATATGTCATATGATACAACTTCTTGGGACTCATTTAATAATAAAATTGCATTGCCAAACAAATTTTACGAAGCTATGTATTTTAGAGTACCAATTATCACTAGTAGTGAAACTTATCTCGGAGAATTGGTTGAAAAATATAAAATAGGAAAAACTATTAAATGTTGTGATGGCGGTGAAATACTAAATGCATTAATCGATATTAATTTAAATCAAATATCTAGAAATTTTGATAAAATATCAAAAGATATTTATTTAGGTGATAATGATTATATTAGATTGGCGGAGTTTATTCAAAAATGATAAAAAATATATTGATTGTATTATGCACCTCTCTTATGCTGTATTTAATGAATTTTCATCAAACACAATCAAGTGTTTGGGTTGCCCCATATCTGTCAGCTGCCAGTAATTTTAATTTTTCTAGCTTGACTATGTATATAGATCAAAGTCAAATTGATTATTTTTCACAATTAACAAGAGAAGAACAATTTAAATTTAACTTTGAAAAAAGCGAAAATATTGTTCAATATGAGTATTTGGCAATAGGCTTTTATTTCATAGCTATAATTGCAACAAAAATATTTTTCTTTTTAGGTGATCTAGAATCAATACAATTGCTCCAACAATTAATTCATATTGGAATATCTATTTTAATACTTAACCAATTCTCAATAAATAGAAACAAACTACTATTCCTGTTTTTTTATACGCTTAATCCGATCATATTATATTTTGTGAATTTTCCATATTATTATTTTTGGCAGTTTTTGCCGGCTGCAATTTTTATATATTATTATTTAAGTAATAAAAAAATTGGAAATATTATATTTTTAATGGCTTTTGTTATGTTTATCGCATATATAATAAGACCAACCATCCTATTTTTTGCATTATTTTTCTTTATATGGTTTGCAATTAAAGAAAATCTGAAAAAATCTATAGTCGCTATAATATTTTTTTTGTGGTTAATTAATTGTTTTCAGTCTTATAGTTTTGGGCCATGGCATACTATGTATATAGGAATTGGTGCATATAATAATGATTTTGATATAAAATTAAGTGATACAAGTGGCTTTGATTATTTTAATAGTATACAAGATAAAATAATAAATAGTTCTTTGATATCAGATGATGATGAGCTAAAACATGATTACTATGATGTTTTAAAAGATAGATATTTACAAATCATTCAATTAAATCCTTTATTGATTATAAAAAATGGAGTATTGAATATCATAGGCTCTTATGGATTTGGATATAAACCAGAAAATACAATATTGATTTATACAAATATATTGTGTGGTTTAATATTTATGATTATGCTATTATACTGTAAACAATATACTTTATTTTTTGCTATAGGTATATCATCAATAAGTTTTACGCCATATTATCCACCAATAAGTGCCTACATGTATGGCAGTTATATATTGATAGCTATTGGTATTATAAATATAATACATTATGTAATAATTAAAAGAGGCAATGATGCATAAATTTATGATAAAATGATTGTAAATATTATATAGCAAAATATATTGTAGAATAAAAATTAATTTGTATTTTATGGGATTAGAAATAATGTGCGGAATAATAGGGTTTAACTTTAAAAGTAATAATGATAAGATCTTTAGTATTGCATCTCATAGGGGTCCTGATAATACTTCAAAAGTAGAAATGGGCAATTTTACATTTGGACACAATCGTTTAAGTATAGTAGATCATAATAGTCTATCAAATCAGCCGATGATAAGTGAATGCGGTAGATATGTAATAGTCTTTAATGGTGAAATCTATAATTTTGCTACCATAAAAGAAAAATTAAAAAGTAAATACCACTTTAAGACATCATCTGATACTGAAGTTTTGCTTTATAGTTATATTGAGTATGGAGAAAGCTGCATAGATGAGTTTAGAGGTATGTTTGCATTTGCTATTTATGATAAGGAGCTTGATAAATTATTTTGTGCTAGAGATAGACTGGGTATAAAACCATTTGTTTATTATGCACAAAATGGTAAATTTATATTTGCTAGTGAAATAAAAGTGATATTAGAAGTGCTAGGCTCTAAACCTAATATAAATAATGAAGCTATTTCTCAATACCTTCATTATTTATATATACCATATCCAAATACGATATTTCAAGATATTATGAAGTTGCCGCCCGCTCATACTTTGACTTATCAACATGGAAAATATAAAATAAAAAAATATTGGGATATAGAAGATTACAAAGGGTTATATGGGCAAATAAATGAAAATGAAGTAGTATCTTCTTTAGATTCATTGATTGATGAATCTGTGAGACTAAGAATGATAGCAGATGTAGAGCTTGGATCATTCTTGAGTGGTGGAATAGATAGTAGCATGATACTCTATTATATGCAAAAACATAGTAGTAAGAAAATAAATACATATACATTAGGTTTTAAAGATGCTAAGAAATATGATGAAACAAGTGATGCTAGAATTATGGCAAAATATTTCAATACAAATCATACGGAGATAATTATAAATCCAAATGCAAGTGAATTGCTTCCAAAAATGGTAGAATCTTTTGATGAACCATTTGGTAATCCAACATCTCTCTTAATATACGAACTCACCAAAGAGACCAAAAAATTAGCTACGGTAGCATTGGCTGGAGACGGTGGAGATGAAGTTTTTGGTGGATACCCAAGATATGAAGCAGTATTATTATCTCAAAAACTAAAGCATATACCAAAAAGCTTATTTAGTTTGGTTGCCAAATTTACAGATTTTATACCTGAAAACTCAAGCGGAAATCATAAATTACGTAGAATAAAAACTTTTATCAATTCTTTGTCAAAAAATGAAAGTGATATGTATGAAGATTGGATTGGATATTTTAGTGATAATGAACTAAACAAATTATTAAAAGAGTATAAAGCATATAAACACATAGTAAAGGATGTTTGGAAAACTCAAAATTGCAACAACGGAATACTGAAAAGCTCTATAGTAGATTTAAAAACATTTTTACCAAATAATCTTCTAGCTTATGGTGATGCTATGAGTATGGCTAATTCTTTTGAAGTAAGATTTCCGTTAATTGATCATAAGGTTGTAGAGTTTGTGACTGGCGTAGATACAAAGTATCGCATTAAAAATGGTCAGACCAAATATCTTATGAAAAAAATACTTAATGGAAAAATTCCTAATACCATAATAAACAAGCCAAAATTAGGCCTAAATCCACCTATGGGTATATGGCTTAAAAACGATTTAAAAAAACTTATAGATGAATATTTATCTAAACAAAGTGTAAAAAATAGAGGTTTGTTTAATTGTGAATATATTAAACAAATTATACATGAACATGAAACCAATAAAAGAGATAGGTCTCTTTATATTTGGTCCTTGATAGTGCTTGAAGAATGGTTTAGGCGATATATTGACTAAGAATCAAAGGAATAAAATATGAAACAACTAATACAATCATTTAAAACAGGCGAACTAGGTTTATTTGATGTTCCAGCACCATTGTGCTTAGATAATGGAGCCTTAGTGCAAACGACTGCTAGCTTAGTTAGTGCAGGCACAGAAAAAATGCTTGTAGATTTTGCTAAAAAATCGATGATCCAAAAAGCCAAAGATAGACCAGATCTCGTAAAACAAGTCATTGATAAAATGAAAAAAGAGGGCGTAAAAAATACTCTTGAAAAAGTCTTTACCAAGTTAGATACTCCTATTCCACTGGGCTATAGCTTAGCTGGAAAGGTTATTAAAGTCGGTGAAAATCTATCTGGAATAAATATCGGTGATAGAGTGGCTTGTGGTGGTGCAGGATATGCAAATCACGCAGAGATAAACTATATACCAAAAAATCTTATGGTTAAGATTCCTGATGAGGTTGATGATATAGATGCTTCTTTTGTCACTGTAGGCGCTATAGCATTACAAGGTGTTAGGCAAGCAGCTCCACTCCTTGGAGAAAAGATAGCTGTCATGGGTCTTGGACTTCTTGGACAGCTTACAGTCCAACTACTAAAAGCTAATGGTTGTAAAGTCATAGCTTCAGACATAGATCCGTCTAAAATGCAGCTAGCTAAAAAGCTTGGGTGTGATGAGGCGTGTCATGCCAGCGAGCTTATACAGAGAGCAAATGCTTTTACTGGAGGACGTGGAGTGGACGCTGTTATTGTAGTAGCATCAACTAGCTCTAATCAGCCCATAATAGACGCTGCTGAGATCTCTCGTATGCGTGGTAGGGTTGTGCTAGTAGGGATGGTTGGTATGGATGTCCCTAGAAATGTATATTATAAAAAAGAGTTAGAGATAAAGCTATCTATGGCTTATGGACCTGGGCGTTATGACTCACAGTATGAAGAAAAAGGCATAGACTATCCTTACGATTTGGTTAGATTCACAGAACAAAGGAATTTCGAAAGCTTCTTGGGGCTTATACAAGAGGGAAAAGTAACTCCAAAGGCTCTTATAACTCATTATTATGAATTTGATGATGCTATGAGTGCTTATGATCTTTTAGAAGGAAAGATTAAAGAAAAATATCTAGGCATAGTTCTAAAATACAAAGCAAATTTATACTTAAAAGACCATGCAGTTATCAAAAGATATGAAAAATCTGTTGGTTTAGATAAGATAAATGTAGGGCTAATTGGTGCTGGTAATTTTACAAAATCTGTTATATTGCCAAATTTACAAAAAGTAGATGGATTTAGCTTGGTTGGACTTTGTACCGCTACTGGAGTAAGCGCAGAAGGAACTGGTAAAAAATACGACTTCAAATACATCACAACAAATAGTGATGAACTATTTGCTAATGGCGAAATAAACACCGTATTTATCACAACCAAGCACAACGATCATGCAAATAAAGTCATAAAAGCTATTAATAACAAAAAACATTGCTTTGTCGAAAAGCCGCTTTGTATCACGCAAGAAGAGCTAGAGCAGATCAAATTGGCTTATAGCGGTCAAAGCTTGGTTCAAGTTGGATTTAATAGAAGATTTTCGCCTATGATAAAAAAGATGAAAGATCAAATTTTTGGTCAAATTTCTATCAATTACAGAATCAACGCTGGCGTAATACCAAAAGATGTTTGGATACAAGATAGACAAATAGGTGGAGGCAGAATAATAGGAGAAGTGTGCCATTTTATTGACACTTGTAGCTATTTGATAGGTAGTGATGTAAGTAGCGTATTTGCAACCACTGTGAGCAAATCAGACCAGTCAATCCCAGATGAAGATAACGTAAATATAGTGCTAAACTATAAAAATGGAAGCACTGCTGTTATAAATTATTACGCTTATGGCGATACTTCTATGCTAAAAGAATATATAGAAGTATTTGGCAATGGCATAAGTATGCAAATGAACGATTTTAGAGAGCTTGTCGTATATAAAAAAGGTAAAATCACAAAAGAAAAACATGCTAATCAAGATAAAGGATTTATTGGTGAGTTTAAAGCGTTTAAAGATGCTATAAATAGTGCAAAAAATGGTGCAAAACCGGCAATTGATTTTTCAAGCATCTATAATACGACATTATGCACCTTTAAAATCCTAGAATCAATAAAATCAAAGAGTTTGATAAACATAAATGAATAAATTTATTAGGCTATTTAACACTGTAAAATTTTTGAAATTTAGTCAAATTTATTATAGGCTTTTTTATTTTGTTAGAAATAAAATTAGGAAAACTACTAAATTTAAATATGATTTGACTAAAAAATCAAAGCCTGTAAGGCTAAATTTGATAGATTCTATAGGTCATTACAGCAAATTTGAAAATGGTAAATTTGATATACTAAATTTACCATTTAAATTTGATAAAAATATAGACTGGAATTATGATAAATTTGGTAAGCTTTGGGCATATAATCTTACGTATTTTGAGTATTTAAAAGATAAAAATGATCTTTGGCTTATTTATGATTTTATTGATAATATCCAAAATATTAAAGATGGTTTAGAGCCATTTCCTATTAGTTTAAGGTGTATTAACTGGATCAAATTTATCACAAAATTTGATATCAAAGATCAAAAAATTAATGATAGTTTGTATGCTCAGTATTATGTTTTGCTTGATAATATAGAATATCACTTGCTTGGAAATCACTTGCTTGAAAATGGATTTAGCCTGCTTTTTGGGGCCTATTATTTTCAAGATGATAGACTTTATGAAAAAGCAAAAAGAATTTTGCAAAATGAACTAGATAGGCAAATTTTACTAGACGGTGCACATTTTGAGTTAAGTCCTATGTATCATCAATTGATGTTTTTTAGGCTATTAGACTGTATAAATTTAGTAAAAAATAACAGCTATAAACAAGATTATAAATTTGAAAATTTATTATGCTTAAAAGCTTCAAAAATGCTTACTTGGCTTAAAAATATAACTTACGCAAATGGGGATATACCACTATTGGGCGACAGCGCAAACAAAATTGCACCTACCTCTGCTGAGTTATATAAATACGCTAATTCTTTAAATATAACTCCATTAAATTTAAAAATAAATAGATCTGGTTATTATAAAATAAATAGACCCAAATACGAATGTGTTGTTGATATTTGCGATATAAAAGCTAGTTATATACCAGGACATACTCACGCCGATACTTTTAGTTTTGAGCTTATGATTGATGGTAAGCCTTGCATAGTTGATAGTGGGATAAGTACGTATGATATTTGTGATTTGAGGTCTTATCAAAGAAGTACAAAAGCGCATAATTGCGTTGAGATAAATGGCTTAAATAGTAGTGAGGTTTGGAGTAGTTTTAGGGTTGCAAATAGGGCTAAAGTCTTTAGCGTCGTTAAAAAAGAAGATTATATCAAAGCTACACATAATGGATATAGAAAATTTGGTGTTTTGCATACTAGAGAGTGGAAATTTGATGATGATAAACTTATTATCGCTGATAGTCTAAACAAAAAATGTAACGCGATATTTAGACTTCATTTTCATCCAAATATCACTCAAGAGATGATAAATAATATGCTAAATTCCAAAGACTATAAGATGAAATTTAATACTTACGATTATGCTAGTGAGTTTAATAAGACGCAAAAAGCACTGTTTGTAGAGATTAAATTTGAGCAGTTTTTGGAAGTTGAGATAAATTTATGAAAAAAATACTATTTTTAACTGATAATTTTCCACCCGAGTTCAATGCTCCAGCTACTAGAACCTACGAGCACGTAAAAGAGTGGCTAAAAGACAAAGACGTGCAAGTCCAAATAATAACTTGCTTTCCAAATTTCCCTAGCGGTAAAATATATAACGGCTATAAAAATAAATTATATCAAAAAGAAAATTATGACGGAATAGAAGTTATTAGAGTATGGAGTTTTATGAGCTCAAACTCTGGATTTATCAAACGTGTATTGGATTATATGAGCTATGCTTTTATGGCTTTTTTTGTTGGTTTATTTTGCAAATTTGATATTATAGTTGCTACTTCACCACAGTTTTTTACTACTTGGGCTGGTTTTGGGCTTAGCAAGATCAAAAGAAAACCTTGGGTATTTGAGCTAAGAGATATTTGGCCAGAATCAATCAAAACAGTTGGAGCTATGAAAGATAGTGCTATTTTGAGATTTTTAGAAAAAGTAGAGCTGTTTTTGTATAGTGATTGTGCTAAAGTCATCGCTGTAACAGACGCCTTTAAGTCAAATTTAATAAGCCGCGGCATAGATGGTAAAAAGATAGAAGTAATAACAAATGGCTCAAATTTAGAGCTATTTTTCGCTCGCCCTAAAGATAATGAATTAATCAAAAAATATAATCTTGAAAACAAATTTGTGGTCGGATATATAGGAACTCATGGTCTAGCTCATAGCTTAGATTTTATTGTCAAAAGTATTTCAAAGCTCCAAGATAACGATATATGTTTTTTATTTGTTGGAGATGGGGCGGTAAAAGCTTCAGTGGTGAGTTTAGCCAAAGAGTTAAAACTAGAAAATATAGTTTTTTTGGGTCCCGTAGAAAAATCAGAAGTTCCAAAATATCTTAGCATATGTGATGTTTCTTTAGCTCCTTTAAAGAAAGAAGATAATTTCAAAACTGTTATACCATCTAAGATTTTTGAAGCATCAGCAATGCTAAAACCTACTTTGCTTGGAGTAGAAGGGCAAGCTAAGGAGATAATAGAAAAATATGGGGCGGGAATTTGCTTTGAGCCAGAAAATAAAGCTGATTTTATAGAAAAATTATGTAAAATAAAAGATAATAATATTTATGAAAATTGCCAAATTGGATGTCAAAAACTAGCAAACGATTTTGATAGAAAAAAACTTGCAAAATCTATGCTTGATATATTAAAAGAAATTTATTAGAGTAAATGGAGTAAATTTGAAAAAAGTTTTATTAGTATTTGGAACTCGCCCAGAAGCTATCAAGATGGCGCCTCTCGTAAAAGAGCTTCAAAAACATGAAGATATTATAACAAAAGTTTGCGTCACAGCCCAACACAGACAGATGTTAGATCAGGTTTTGGAGATTTTTGACATCAAGCCAGATTTTGATTTAGATATTATGAAAAAAGATCAAGATTTATATGATGTTACATCAAATGTACTTTTGGGCATGAAAGATGTATTTTCTAAATTTTTACCAGATGTTGTGCTTGTGCATGGGGATACTACTACAACGTCTGCGGCATCTTTGGCGGCATTTTATAATAAGATCAAGATAGGCCATGTCGAAGCTGGTCTTAGGACATATGATATCTACTCTCCATATCCAGAAGAGGCCAATCGTCAAATAACTGGTGTTTTGGCTACTTATCATTTCGCACCCACAATGACATCAAAACAAAATCTTCTAAAAGAAAATAAAGATCCAAATACAATAGCAGTTACTGGAAATACTGTTATAGATGCACTATTTTTAGCACTAAATCAAATACAATCAAATCCAAATTTAAAGTCAAAAATACTAAATTTATTAGATCAGCAGTATAAAATCAGCGATAGAAAGTTTATACTAGTAACCGGTCATAGAAGAGAGAATTTTGGTAATTCGTTTATAAATATCTGTAATGCATTAAAAAATATTGCTATAAATAATCCAAGTATCGATATAGTCTATCCCGTACATCTAAATCCAAACGTACAAAAGCCAGTAAACGAAATACTATCTGCCATATCAAATATCTATCTCATAAAGCCTTTAGAGTATGAGAGCTTCATATATTTGATGAATAAGAGTTATTTTATCATTACAGATAGTGGCGGCGTGCAAGAAGAAGCTCCAAGTCTTGGTAAACCGGTGCTTGTCATGCGTGATACTACAGAGCGTCCAGAAGCAGTTGAAGCTGGAACCGTAAGACTAGTAGGTGCAGATACAAGTAAAATAATTAGCGAAGCCACTAAGCTTTTAAATAATGAATTAGAATATGCAAAAATGAGTAAAGCAAGCAATCCATATGGGGATGGAAATGCTTGCAAAGCAATAGTTGAATTTATAAAAAGGACAGATAATGAATAAAATTTGTATAATTGGTTTGGGATATATAGGACTACCTACAGCTGCTTTGCTTGCTAGCAAGGGTTATGATGTGCATGGTGTAGATGTCATCCAAAAGGTTGTAGATACTATAAATGATTATAAAATCCATATCGTTGAGCCAGATTTAGATAAGTTTGTGAAATTGGCTGCTGAAAATAAAAAACTCAAAGCAGATACTAAACCAAAAGAAGCAGATGTATTTATCATAGCAGTTCCAACTCCTTTTCATGATGGATTTGTACCAAATATAGATTATGTTATTAGCGCCGCCAAATCCATAGCCCCTTATGTTAAGGCTGGTAATATTATTATATTAGAATCAACTTCTCCTGTAGGAACTACTCATAAAGTTGAAGAGATTTTAAAGGAAAATGGCGTTGATATATCACAAATTTACGTAGCTCACTGTCCGGAGCGAGTGCTACCTGGAAAAATAATGACTGAGCTAGTAAAAAATGACAGAATTGTCGGTGGAACCACTGATGCGGCTACAAAAATAACTGCTAAATTTTATAGGAAGTTTGTTGAAGGTGAAGTTCTTGAGACTGATGCAAAAACAGCAGAAATGGCAAAACTTACAGAAAATTCTTTCAGAGATGTAAATATTGCATTTGCAAATGAGCTTAGTATGTTGTGCGATAAATTTGGTATCAATGTATGGGAACTTATAAATCTTGCAAATAGACATCCAAGAGTAAATATTTTAAATCCTGGAGCTGGTGTTGGTGGGCATTGCATAGCTGTGGATCCATGGTTTATAGTCAATGCTGGTGGAGATACAGCAAAGCTTATAAAGGCTGCTAGAGAGGTAAATAACTATAAAACGCAGTGGGTCATAGAAAAAATTAAAAATGCGGTATTGAAATTTGAAAATAAAAATAGCAAAAAGGCTAAAGTGGCTTGCATGGGACTTGCATTTAAGCCAGATATTGATGATTTAAGGGAATCTCCAGCTCTAAATATAGCCAAAAGATTAAAAGCTGATGGACTAGATATACTAGCTGTTGAGCCAAATATAAAAACACATAATGATTTTGAAATAGTAGATTATAAAAAAGCCATAGATATAGCAGATGTTATTGTTATGCTAGTTGGTCATAAAGAATTTAAAGAATTAAATATAGAAACTGATTTAGATTTTTGTGGAGTATTAAATAAATGATATTTTGTTGGAAGAAGTAGATTTATAATCCCCTTCTTCCAATCACCACAAGCATAGTTTTGTATATGACTTTAAGCTCAAGCCAAAGGCTCCAGTGCTTGATATAGTATAGATCATACATCAGCTTTTGTTTAGCGTCTTCAGTGTTTGCACCGTATGGATACATCACTTGAGCCCAGCCAGTTATGCCTGGACGTACGAGATGACGCTCATTGTAGTAGGGGATTTCATCTTCATATTTTTTGACTAGTATATCCCACTCAGCTCTTGGACCGATTAGGTGCATCTCTCCACGAAATATATTGAGTATTTGAGGAAGTTCGTCCATTCTAGTCTTTCTCATGAAGTTGCCAAATGGATATACTCTACTATCACCTTCTTTTGTGTATGGATCGTGATAGCTATTTTCGTGCATTGTGCGAAATTTAATACAGCGAAATATCTCATGATCTTTGCCAACTCTATTTTGTTTGAAATATAATTTGCCTGGTGATTCTTTGGCGATTTTGTGCTTGATGTAGTAGATGAGCGGCCATAGTGTGAGAAACATCGTGCCGGCAAAACTCCAATCAATGATAGCCTTTTGGAAAAGCTCAAATTTCCCAAATGCTTTTATGTGGCTTAAAAATCTTAAATCCGCGTTATCTTCAGGGATATAGCACTTAAAAAGATACTTTTCCATAAGATTTTCCATTGTGATGATTTTTAGACGTTTGTGTTGTTTGGCGAATTGTAGTTTGGTGATGTATTTGATGATTTCGTTGCCGACTGTGACTTTTGTGTTTAGCACAAGTATATCGATGGGCTCAGTTTTAGCTATATTTTCAAGCTCGTTTAAAACCTCTTTCTCATCTCTATTTCGGTATCTTACGATATTTACGTGGTGAAATTTTTTATTTAGCTGTTTTAGCTCGCTATCTGTAAATTTGTATTTTCTACCAAGTATTATCATCAAAACTCCACTCATTAATATATAAATTATACCTAAATTTAAGTTAAATAAATCTTGCAGTAAATATCTATAAATTATATGTATAATTAATTTTTTTATTTTAATATTGTTATATTTGTGTTAAGTTAAACAATCTAATATAATTATTTAATTACTAGTAAAGAATATTTTTATTATTATGTTAGATGACAAAATAAATTCTTAAAAAGGAGAAACCGTGAAATCCATAATATATCTGCTTTTAGCCAGCTTATTTCTTGTTGGTTGTTCTAGCAAACCGCAGTCTATAAACTATCTTGCCAAATACGGTGGCGATCCATACGATCAAGATCCACTAAGACTTGGCTCAACTCCAAAAGAGCCAGCGATTCAAAAAATACCAGCGTTGCTTATCGGTGAAAATAAATTTTTTAAACAAAGCATACCAGGATTTAGTGGTTCACCGCAAAGCGATCCAGTTCATGGGCCAAATCCCCAAGATCCAGATAATCCTTTTGATGAGACGAAAGTGTTTTACAACACCCCACAAGCCTCTGATTATGTTTCTATCGTCTCTCACAACGACGCACTTATGACGATTTGGGCTTTGGCTTATGGCAATTGGGTTTGGTCGTATTCGGCTAGTGCTAGCACGAGTTTTGGGGATGCGAGAATTTGGAAGATAATAATATACCCAAAAAACTTCATTCAACTGCAAAATAAACTGACTGGCACTTGCCTTAGCGCTTACCAAAACGGCGTCGTGCATTATCCTTGTGATGATACAAACCAAGCGCAATTTTGGCAGTTAAATCAGTTTGCCAATGGAGCAGTCCAGTTCAAAAACTTTGCTTCAGGAGAGTGCCTGGCTACAGACACCACAAAAGGAAGTAGCTACTATGCTATAAACGCCGTATCTTGCATAAATGAAGGGCAAAGAAGCCTATCTCAACAATGGATAATCTCAGCGCCGTTTATAGAAGTTCCACCTATAAATTTGCCAGATGTTGGCTCGACACCAAAAGGATTTTAGATGAAACGTTTTATTATTATTTTGATAGCTAGTTTTAGTACGTTGCTTGCAAATATCGAAGACTTTAGCATTGCTACTTGGAATATGCAAGGCTCATCAGCTTCTACTGAAAGCAAGTGGAATGTAAATATCAGACAGCTTGTCTCTGGCAGTAGTGCGGCTGATATTTTGCTAGTGCAAGAAGCCGGAAGCATACCAGTGAGTGCAGTCTATACCGGCACAGTGGTTCAGCCTGTCGGCGTGGGGATTCCTATCGATGAGTTTACTTGGAATCTAGGCACAGCCTCAAGACCAAATTTGGTTTATATCTATTATTCTAGAGTAGATGTCGGGGCAAATAGGGTAAATTTAGCCATAGTTTCAAGAAGAAGAGCTGATGAGGTTATCGTCCTTCCGCCTCCGACTGTCGCTTCAAGACCGATTATAGGTATTCGCTTGGGTAATGACGTATTTTTTAGCATTCATGCTCTTGCAAACGGTGGCACTGACGCTCCTGCGATAGTGGAAAATGTGCATAGATTTTTTATAGGTAGACCAGAGATAAACTGGTTTATCGGTGGGGATTTTAACAGAGATCCAAACTCGCTCTCAAGGGCGTTAGAAGCAAGAGTGAGAGATAGAACAAACATAGTCTTTCCTAGCGGTGCGACGCAAAATAGCGGTGGAACTTTGGATTATGGTGTGAGTGGTAACTCAGCTACAACTAGCTTTGTAGCTCCAGCGATCGCAGCTGTTTTGATGCTCGCAAATATGCGTTCACAAATCACTTCAGACCATGTGCCTGTAAATTTCAGAAGATTTTAGGAGTTAAAAATGAAAATATTTATAAAATTATTACTAGTTATCTCATTTGTGATCCCTAGTTTTTCAGCCGAGGATGAAAATGTCATGCCACTAGTCTCTTTAAGAAGCCTGACAACTGGCATTTTGATAGCTTATGAAGACAACGCGCCAAATTTGATAGATAGAAACTGGAGGCTCAAAGATGTGATTTTGCCTTTTGAAATAAGCAAGCATTATCCATTTGGCAATATCCAGTTCATGCACCCAAGCCAAACTGATCTTTGTCTTGGCTTGGACGGGGCGAAGCTAACTTTAATGAAGTGCAATAATATAAATGTTGGTGATTTTAGGACTGCTTTTTCGCTGTTGCCGACTACGACTTCAGCAGTCCAGATAAAAGCGGTCAATGATCTAAATGAGTGCTTAAGCATTGGGACTTCGACTACAGGGACGTCGTTTTCAAGAATGGGGCTTAGAAGCTGCGAATTTGATGAAAGATTTAACGTCAGGATAGAAAATTTATTCGTTTTATCTGTGCCGATTTTGGATTCAAAACTTGTAAAATAAATTTACTGTATAAGCAATCTTGTGGTTGCTTATACTCTATTTTGGCAATTTATATAAAATAAAATACTTAATTAAATAATTTAAGTTTTAATTTAAGTATTTTTATAAATTTATCTTAGAACTACGTTTTTATCACTAAATTTAATATTTGTAATCTTAAAATATAACTCTAAATTTACTTAAAAAAGCCAGTTGTTACTTTTTTGTGGCTTTAAATTTGACTTTGAAACTTAAGCTTTTTCAAACTCTAAAGCAAGTATAATTCTGCCAAAAATCCAAGGATAAATTTTGAAAATAGTAAAACGTGATGGTAGCTTGCAAGATTACGAGAGCTACAAAATAGAAAGCGCAATCAAAAAAGCATATAAAAGTGTTTCAAAAGAGCCAAATTCGACCCTAATATCTAAAGTTTTAGCCAAAATTGAAGATCAAATGAGCGTCGAAGAGATCCAAGATAGTATCGAAAAAGCTATGTTTGAGAGTGGGGATTTTGAAGTATTAAAAAGCTTTATGCTATACCGCCACACTCACACTATGCAACGTGGTGGCGAGCTAGAAGAGCGCACCACTTACATTAATTCTACTCAAACAATCAACGAATACATAGGCAAATCCGACTGGCGTATCATGGCAAACTCCAACACAAGCTACTCAAATGCAGGTCTTATCAACAATACAGCTGGCAAAGTTATCGCCAACTACTGGCTAGATGCGGTCTATAGCGACATCGAAGGCGCAGCGCACAGAAACGGTGATTATCATATCCACGATCTTGATTGTCTCACAGGATATTGTGCTGGCTGGAGTCTGAGAGCCTTGCTAAATGAGGGATTTAACGGCGTTCGTGGTAGAGTGGAGAGCAGGGCGCCAAGCCACTTTAGAGAGGCACTTTCTCAAATGGCAAATTTCTTAGGAATTTTACAAAGCGAATGGGCTGGAGCTCAGGCTTTTAGTAGTTTTGATACATATCTTGCGCCTTATGTTTTCAAAGATCAGCTAAGCGACGCTGAGATCAAAAAAGCACTAACTAGCTTTATTTTCAACCTAAATGTTCCAGCGCGTTGGGGTCAAAGTCCTTTTACAAATGTCACGATAGACATCGTTCCGCCAAGCGATTTAAAAGATCAAATTCCTACTAAAAACAACGAGCATTTGTTTTTAAATTTGAGCGATGATGAGCTTTTAAAAGAGTGTAAGAAGCGTGGTAAAGCAGATTTTAAAGATATGACTTATGGCGATTTCAAGCCTGAAATGGATAGGATAAACACTGCATTTTACGATATTTTGACTGCTGGAGATAAGTGCTCTCAGCCTTTTACATTTCCTATTCCGACTGTGAATTTGACTGAGGATTTTGACTGGGATAGTCCTGTGGCGCATAAACTTTTTGAAAACACAGCCAAAATGGGTTCAAGCTACTTCCAAAACTTCATCGGCAGCCAGTACACTACAGACGAAAACGGCAACCGCGTCCCAAATGACAAGGCTTACAAGCCTGGAGCCGTGCGTTCGATGTGTTGCAGGCTTCAGCTAGATTTACGTGAGCTTTTAAAGCGTGGTGGTGGGCTTTTTGGTAGTGCTGAAATGACTGGAAGTATCGGCGTAGTCACGCTAAATTTAGCCCGTCTTGGGTATCACTTTAAAGGTGATAAAAAAGCCCTTTTCACAAGACTTGATGAGCTATTAAATTTAGCCAAAAGCACGCTAGAAAAGAAGCGTAAATTTATCAACGAAATGTACGCACGTGGGCTTTATCCATATACTGCAAGGTATCTCAAAAACTTCAACAATCACTTTAGCACGATTGGGATAAACGGCGCAAATGAGATGATTCGCAACTTTACAAATGATAAAGAAAATATCGCAACTCCGTTTGGCATAGCGCTAGCAAAAGAGCTGATAGAGCACCTTAGAGCCAAGATGATTGAGTTTCAAACAGCCACTGGCAATCTATATAATCTTGAAGCCACTCCAGCTGAGGGCACGACATATAGATTTGCTAAAGAAGACAAAAAACGCTATCCTGACATCATTCAAGCAGGATTTGATGAGAAGGTTTATTATACTAATTCAACCCAGCTCCCAGCGGGATTTGGCGATGATCCATTTAACGCTCTAAATCTCCAAGACGAGCTCCAAAGCAGCTACACTGGCGGAACTGTTTTTCACTTGTATATGAAAGAGCGTATCAGCAGCACAGAGGCTTGCAAAAAGCTAGTAAAAAGCATAGTGACAAACTATAAATTGCCTTATATCACGATTACACCAGTCTTTAGCGTGTGTCCGAAGCATGGGTATATAGCTGGAGAACACGAATATTGTCCGAAGTGCGATGAAGAGATAATCGCGGGAGCTTAAAGCTTTGTCTTTTTCCACTATACTTTGTTGATTTTTAAATTTAGTCAGTCACGGACGCTTTAGTCCGCTCTTTCCTAAATTTAAAAATCGCCTTGTCTAGTGAAAAAATACTTCAGCTATTTATATATGAAATTATATAAATTTAATTTCACAATGAAACCAAATTTAATAAACCAATTACTCTTTATAGGAAATACGTTCTAGAAAAAGGGGATTGGGGGATTTTAAGGGGTGCGGGGGCAAGGGGAAAACTATAACGCAGTTTGATAAAAAGAGTTTTCCCCTTGTTCCCCTTACGAAAGAAAAAATAAGTTTATAATACATCTTAAATTTAATGAAAAATACTTCAGCCTTGATGTGGTATAAAGAAGTTAAATTTATTCAAATTTAGATAAAATTGCAGATAAATTTTATAAGGGAAAATAGATGAATTTGATCCTAAACACCGATAGTTATAAAACAAGCCATTATTTGCAATACCCAAGCGATGTGAAATTCGTAAGCTCATATATAGAAAGTCGTGGTGGGCGGTGGAATAGGCTTTTGTTTTATGGTTTGCAGATGTTTTTGATGGAATATTTAAGCAAAAAAATAACAAAAGAAGATATTTTAGAAGCTAAAGAGATCATCACGGCTCACGGAATGCCATTTAATGAAGATGGTTGGAACTACATCTTAAACGAGCATGGTGGCAAACTCCCTCTTGAGATCGAGGCGGTTCGTGAGGGTAGCGTCGTCCAAACAGACAATGTCTTAGTCCAAGTGCGAAACACAGACCCAAAACTCCCATGGCTAGTAGGCTACATAGAAACCGCACTTCTAAGGGCGATCTGGTATCCTGTAGCAGTGGCGACAAATAGCTATTTTTGTAAGCAGAGGATTTTGACGGCTTTAAGAGAGACTGGCACACCTGAGCTGATTGATTTTTGTTTGCATGATTTTGGTGCAAGGGGCGTGAGTAGCTATGAGAGCGCAGGGATAGGCGGAAGCGCGCATATGGTAAATTTCAAAGGTTCAGATACGATGAGCGGAATTGTGTTTGCTAGAAAATATTATGAGGCTGATATGCCGGCATTTAGCATACCAGCTAGCGAGCATAGCACGATGACTAGCTGGGGCAAGGCTAGTGAGCTAGAAGCGTACGCGAATATGGTCGATAAATTTGCCAGTGGGCTTTTTGCTTGTGTGATTGATAGCTACGATACATTTAATGCTATTGAGCTTTGGGGCAGGCTTTTTGATAAGGTTAAGGCTAGTGGCGGCAGAGTCGTCTTGCGTCCTGATAGTGGCAATCCAGTAACCATGGCTAGTGAGTGTTTGGAAAAGATGATGGATATCGCTGGATACTCGCTCAATCAAAAAGGCTATAAAGTCTTGCCAGATCACATTCGCATGATTTATGGTGATGGGATTGATCCCCAAAGTATCGGCGATGTTTTGGCTGAGCTAAAACTACGTAAAATTAGTAGCGATAATATGGCTTTTGGTATGGGTGGCGCACTTTTGCAACACCTTAACCGCGATACACTTAAATTTGCTATGAAGACAAATGCAGTTTCACATGACGGTATAAACTGGATAGATGTGAGAAAAGATCCTGCAACAGATCCAGCCAAACGCTCTAAATCAGGGCGTCTAGCACTGATAAGGCAAGGCAGCTTGTATAAGACAATTAGGTTTGATGAGCTTGGAGATAGACAAAACAAACTAATAACTGTTTTCAAAAATGGAGAGCTTACGAGCAAGGTGAGCTTTGAAGATATTCGCACTAGAGTGTCTAAATTTAACGAAAGGATTGGACTATGAATAAAGAACAAATTTTAGAAAAGCACAGCGACAAACGCACAAAATGCGTCATTTACACAAGAGTTATGGGCTACCACAGACCAGTGGAGAGCTTCAATCTCGGCAAAAAGGGCGAACACACAGAACGTGTGAAATTTAGCGAACCAAAATGCTAAAAAAGCACAGAATTAAGGTGAAGTATTTTTTCGCTAAACAAGGCGAAATTTGATTTTTAAACGGAGCAGACTGAGTGTCTGTGAGTATAAAAATCAAATTTTAACGCAGTGTAGTAGAAAAAAGACAAGCCCTATATTAGTAAAATCTGTAAAAGAAATAAAATGATATACGATATCACGCCGTTTAGCGTCATCGATTACCCTGGCGAGCTGGCGGCTATTTTGTGGTTTGCTGGGTGCAATATGCGGTGTTTGTACTGCTACAATCCGCATATTGTTTTAAGCGAAGGCAAACTTAAATTTGATGATGTGAGTGAGTTTTTGCACTCCAGAAATGGGCTTTTGAGTGCGGTTGTTTTGAGTGGTGGAGAATGCACGAAATCTAAGGATTTTGATAAGGTTTTGCAACTAGCTAAAGAGCTTGGATATAAAACTAAAGTCGATACCAATGGCTCAAATTTAGACGCGATTAAAGCAAATGTGGATTTTATTGATTTTGTGGCTTTGGATTTTAAGGCTGTGAAAGATAAATTTAGCCAAATTACTGGCTCAAATTTATATGAAAACTGGCTTGAAACTTTGCGATTTTTGGTCGCAAGTGGGGTTAAATTTGAAGTTCGCACGACAGTGTATAGCGATTTGCTAAGCCCTAATGACATCAATGATATGGCAAATCTGCTTGAGCAAAATGGTTACACTGGCACTTACTGCTTGCAAAATTACTTTGAAGCTCCAAATTTAGGCAATCTATTAAAACCAAAAGCCAAATTTGACCCAAATTTAATCAAATCAAATTTAAAAATAGAACTTAGGAATTTTTAATCCTACTTAAATATTCCACTTCCGCCAAGTTTAACGCCGTTTTCTATCCACTCTTTGACTGTTGGGTGAGCGTGCAAATCTTGGCAAAAACTTTTTGTAGACTGCTTATAAAATTTGATTATATATCCTCCGGAAGTATCTTTTTGTATATATGGCATAGCGCAATATACCCACTGGTTTGCATTGTTATATTCTACTTGGGCTGTTCCAAAGTCTTTTCCAGTTATTGCCATTACTAGCAATATATAAGATTCAAGTTCATTGCCTGTGCTTGCTTGTTGTATGGATTTGTGATTAGTCATTTCTAATGTCGAAACAGTCGTTGTAAAATTTTTCATTTGGACTACCATTTTTGCTATATCTGCATCTGTCTTTGTAGCTACGAGTTTTGGCACAGCTATGCTCGCTAAAATTCCTAAAATAACTATAACAAACACAAGCTCTATCATGGTAAAGGCTTTTTTGCTCATCCCCCCCCCCATATTTGGATTTGGCGAATTATAATAAATAAATTATAATGAATATCAAATAACTATCCAAATCAAACATTACATATTGTACGATTTTCATATTACTTTAAAAGTTATTTAGATAAAATCGAATAATAAAATTATTAAAGAAAGATATATTATGGATAGAAAAAAGATTTATAATCCAAGTTCGAATGAAACTCTAGGCGATAGAAAAATATTTGGTGGAAATCCTCACGGCATACTAAATTTCACAAAAGCAAAATACGAATGGGCTTTGAAACTTTGGGATCTTATGGAGGCTAATACGTGGTTTCCTAAAGAGGTCGATACGACTGATGATGTGCGTGACTATGCGTGCAATCTCACAACAGCTGAAAAGCGTATGTATGACCTAGTCTGGAGCCAACTCATCTCGATGGATAGCTTCCAGACAAACAATCTAGCTGATAATATAAATCCTTATATAACAGCCCCTGAGATTAATGCGATTTTGGCTCGTCAAGCTTACGAAGAAGCAAATCACTCAAAGAGCTATGCTGTAATGGTAGAAGCGATCTGTGATAATACTGATTTGATATACGAAATGGAAAAACACGACGATATTTTGCGTAAGAAAAACGACTACATCTCAAGCGTTTATGAAGAGCTTGCAGGCGAAGTGACAGACGAAAAACTGCTTCTTGCTATGGTCGCAAACCAAATCCTTGAAGGGGTCTATTTCTACAGTGGATTTACAGCGATTTATGCTCTGGCTCGCGCTGGAAAAATGCTAGGCTCAGCTCAGATGATACGCTTCATCCAAAGAGATGAGATAACACATCTTTTGCTCTTCCAAAACATGATAAACTCAGTTCGCAAAGAGCGTCCAGATCTATTTACCGATGAAATTATAAATAAGATTTATGATATGTTTAAAAAGGCAGGCGATCTAGAGATCGAGTGGGGCAAATACATCACTGGCAACCAAATAATGGGCTTTACAGACGACATCATAGAAGAATACATTCACTATCTTGTCGATGATAGGCTCACTTCAATCGGACTTAAAAAGCTATATAATGCCAAACATCCGATAAAATGGGTCGATGATTTTGCTAAATTTAACGACCAAAAATCAAATTTCTTTGAAAGTAAGGTCACGAACTACAGTAAAGGAAGCTTAAGCTTTGACGATTTCTAAACTAGGATATATCGAACTAAACTCATGTGGGGCGCTTGTAAGAGCTAGTGAGCTTTGTGATAAAGCAAGAGGTTTGTCCCCTGGTGAGCTGCGGCTTGGCGGGGAGCTTTGCGTGAGTGGGTACGAATATCTTGGGGAGGATTTCGAAACCTCACTGATAAAAAATCTACAAGCCGCCTTAAAACCGGGTGCGCTTCTAGGTTTTACGCATTTTAATGGTGCTTTTAACGAATTCATTCTTCTTTCCCACGAAAAAATCATCTACAAACAATCCAAATTTAAACTCTTCACTCCAAACAACGAACAAGATAAATTTAGTGCTGGAATCGTAGAAGATATTAAGCTTTTTGAAGTTGGCGGGGTCAAAATCGGCGTTCTTATCTGCTTTGAGCTTAGATTTTTGGAGCTTTGGGAGAGATTAAAAGGTGCTGATATAGTGCTTATTCCAGCTCTTTGGGGAGCTAAAAGAGGCGAAGATTTTAAGGTATTATCACAGGCTCTTGCCTTGCAAAATCGTTGTTATGTCGTGGCGTGCAGCGATAGAGATTTGAAATTTGGCTGCGTTTATGCACCAAATGGCGAAGCGAATTTCGAGTGTGAATTTGATCCAAATTTGGCTAGCAAATTTAAAACATCGCTTGGAATTGTTGATTAAAAACGATATAAGTAAATTTAATATATAATATCCGTTTTTCAATGAAAGGTAAAAATGGATAGTTTAGAACAAGCAAAATGTCAAAAAATGGCTGACGATATAGCAGATATCATGCCGCTCACTCCGATGATTTATAAGGCGTTTTGCCAAATCCCAAGAACGCATTTTGTTCCAGTTTCTATCTATGCTTTCAAGCTTGACGCTCATCCAATCGCTGGAAATCAGTGGATAAGCTCTCCACTCACGGTGGCTAAAATGACTTTGGCTCTTGAGGCTGAAAACTGCGATAACGTGCTAGAAATCGGCTGCGGAAGTGGCTATCAAGCTGCGATTTTAAGCAAGCTAGCTCATAGGGTTTTTAGCGTAGAGCGCATCGAAACTCTTGCAAATGATGCTAAATCTAAAATGAGGCAACTTGGATTTAACAACGTAAATATCAGGCACGATGATGGCAATGTCGGCTGGAAAAGTTACGCTCCTTATGATAGGATTATTCTTAGTTGTGCTTGCGATGAAATCCCAAAAAGGCTGATTGATCAGCTCAAAGATGGCGGAATTTTGGTAGCTCCTATCAAAAACTCTCACAAACAATCCATAACTAAATTTATAAAAAAAGGCTCAAATTTAGAGCAAATCACTCTTGATGAGTGTGAATTTGTCCCGCTTTTGGAAGGCAGAGAGTAGATTAGCTTATTGTTCGGATGCTGTTTAAGATTGCTTGGTATGATGCCACATAAATCTAACACAAGGAAACAAAGATGTTCGAACTTAGACCACTACCTTTTGATCCAGCGAAAAACGGTGCTATCAGCGAAGAAACATGTAAATTTCACTACGGCAAACATCATCAAACTTACGTAAATAATCTAAACAATCTCACAAAAGATACTAAATTTGAAGCTCTTGGACTGTACGAAATAATGAGCTCTTCAGATGGAGCGATATTTAATAACGCAGCTCAAATTTACAACCATGATTTTTACTGGGACTGTATCGCTTGTAAAAGCCAGATATCTGATGATCTAAAAACGGCTCTTGAAGCGAGTTTTAAGGACTTTAAGGCTGAGTTTTTAGCTAGTGCGGCTACGCTTTTTGGCTCTGGTTGGACATGGCTTGTTTATGATCCAAAGCTTAAAACCTTATCTATAAAAAACACTCAAAACGCGCAAAATCCAGTCTCTGCTGGGCTGGTTCCACTTCTAGTAGTTGATGTGTGGGAGCATGCTTATTACATAGATGAGAAAAATGCAAGAGTGGCTTATCTTGAGAAATTTTATGAAAATATTAACTGGAAATTTGTAAGCGAGGCTTATGAATGGGCGAAAAAAGAGGGGCTAAATTCAGTTAAATTTTATATAGATGAGTTGCATTCTAATTAAATTTAGCTCTAAATTTAACTTTTAAATTCCAAAATCACTTCTCTAAAATACCAATTCTTTCCTGTAAAAAAGGAAAGAATTTCTACAAAATACTACAAAATCTTAGTAAAATTTGCTATTAATAGATATTTTTAGATATAATACGCGTCTTTTGATGAAAAGGCTATGCCTGCTTGTATGCTTGATTTTAACCCAAAAGAGCCTATGCAAGTCTCATTATATCAAAAGGTCACGAGTCGTGACAAGTTATTTTTAAAGGAAAAACAATGGAAAGAATTAGGCTTAAGCTAAAAGCTTATGACCACAGAGTTCTAGACCGCACAGTTGCAGCTATCGTAGAAGCTGTTAAAAGAACAGGTGCTGATGTAAGAGGCCCAGTTCCAATGCCTACAAAGATCAAACGCTATACAGTGTTAAAATCTCCACACGTAAATAAAGATTCTCGCGAACAATTCGAAATGAGAATTCACGCTCGTATGTTAGACATCGTAGCAGCTACTCCAGATACAGTTGATAGCTTAACAAAACTTGACTTAGCTCCAGAGGTTAATGTCGAAGTTCGTGCTATGGGCAAGTAAGAGTAAAAGGAAAAAATGATGGAATATATCGTAGAAAAAATAGGCATGAGTAGAACTGTCTCATCACCAAGTACTCCTGTTACACTACTTAAACTTTTACCAGCTAAAGTTTGCGAACTTGGCGAAAATGGTAGAGCTATAGTAGCTTATGCTCATACAAAAGCAAACAACAAAGCTATAGTAGGTCAACAAAAAAAATACGGCCTAAGTAGTGAGTTTAATTCATTTGCAACTTTAAGTGTTTCAAATAGCGAAGTTGGTGATTTAGACGTAGCTCCACTAAGTGAAGCAAAAGTTCTAAAAGTTAGCTTCAACACAAAAGGTAGAGGCTTCCAAGGTGTTATAAAAAGACATGGTTTCTCAGGCGGTCCAGCAAGTCATGGTTCTCGTTTCCACAGACGTCCAGGATCAATCGGAAACTGCGAATGGCCAGGTCGTGTTCAACCAGGTAGAAAAATGGCAGGACATTATGGCGACGACAAAACTACAGTTAAAAATGAAGTAGTAAGCTTTGACGCAGCTAATGGCGTTTTGGTTTTAAAAGGTTCAGTACCAGGATTTAATGGTGCTATGGGTAGAGTAAGGATAGTCAAATGAGTAAAATAGCTGTTTTAAATGACAAATTTGAAAAAACAAGCGAAATGGAACTTCCAGCAAGCTATGCTGAGATAAATTCGCACAATCTATATTTATATGTAAAAAGCTACCTTGCTGGTATGAGATCAAATTCAGCCCATACAAAAGGTCGCTCAGATGTAAGCGGTGGTGGTAAAAAACCTTGGAGACAAAAAGGTCGTGGTGGCGCTCGTGCTGGTTCAACAAGAACTAACGTATGGGTAGGCGGTGCAGTTGCATTTGGTCCAAAAAACAATAGAAATTACGATCAAAAAATCAATAAAAAACAAAAAAGACTTGCACTTGAGTTTGCATTAAATGATAAAGTAGCAAATGGCAAATTTTTTGCTGTTGATAGTATAGAGATTGCTAGTGGCAAAACAAAAGAAGCAGCAGCAATCATAAGCAAACTTGGTGTTAGAGATGCACTTATTATCAAAAACGAACTTGATGCAAAAACACTTTTAGCATTTAGAAACTTAGCAAACTGCTACGTTGTAGATGCTAGCGAAGTAAATGCATATTTAGTTGCAGTTTATGGTGCAGTAATTGCAGAAAAAGCAGCACTACAATCAATCGTAAAAGAGGGCTAAAAATGGCAGATATAACAGATATCAAAACTATACTTTATACAGAAAAAACTCTTGGCCTTCAAGAAGCTGGTGTAGTGGTTATCCAAACTTCACCAAAAATGACTAAAAATAGTCTAAAAGAGGTTTTAAGAGAGTATTTTGGTGTAACGCCACTTAGAGTAAATTCACTTAGAATGGACGGAAAAGTTAAGCGTTTCAAAGGAAGAGTTGGCGTAAGAAATGATTTCAAAAAATTCTATGTCAAATTACCAGATGGCGTTAGCCTAGCAAACCAGGAGGCATAAGATGGCTATAAAAAGTTTTAAACCATATACTCCAAGTAGAAGATTTATGACAAGCTTGTCTAGTGAGGATATCACTGCTAAACCAAGCGTTAGAAGCCTACTTGTGAAAATAGCTGCAACTTCAGGTAGAAACCACAACGGTAGAATAACAAGCCGTCATAAAGAAGCTGGTGCTAAAAAATTATATCGTATTATCGATTTCAAAAGAAAGAAATTTGATGTACCTGCAAAAGTAGAAGCTATAGAGTACGATCCAAACAGAAACTGCCGTATAGCACTTTTATCTTATGCAGACGGTGAAAAAAGATACATCATTCGCCCTAGCGGTTTGAATGTTGGTGATGTTGTAAGCTCAGCTGAAGCTGGTCTTGATATAAAACCAGGTAATGCAATGAAACTAAAAAGCATTCCAGTGGGTACTATCGTTCACAATATCGAGCTAAAACCAGGCAAAGGTGCTCAAATGGCAAGAAGTGCTGGTGGATACGCTCAACTTATGGGTAAAGAAGAAAAATACGTTATCCTAAGATTGCCAAGTGGTGAGATGAGACAAGTTCTTGCAGAATGTATGGCAACTGTTGGTGTTGTAGGTAACGAAGATTGGGCAAACGTAACTATCGGTAAAGCAGGACGCAATCGTTATAGAGGAATCCGCCCACAAACTCGTGGTTCAGCTATGAACCCAGTAGATCACCCACACGGTGGTGGTGAAGGTAAGAAAAACTCTGGCCGTCATCCAGTTACTCCATGGGGTAAACCAACTAAGGGTGCTAAAACTCGCCGTAAAAAAGCTAGTGATAGACTTATAATATCAAGAAGGAAAGGTAAATAACGATGGCTAGATCACTAAAAAAAGGTCCATTTGTTGATGATCATGTTATGAAAAAAGTTCTAGCTGCAAAAGCTGCTAATGACAACAAACCGATCAAAACTTGGTCAAGAAGAAGTACTATAACACCAGAGATGATAGGTTTGACTTTTAACGTTCATAACGGCAAAAGTTTTATACCAGTTTATGTAACAGAAAATCACATAGGCTATAAACTTGGTGAGTTCGCACCAACACGCACATTCAAAGGCCACAAAGGCTCAGTGCAAAAGAAAATCGGTAAGTAAGGGGAAGTTATGAGTAAAGCAATTATTAAATTCATAAGACTATCTCCAACAAAAGCTAGACTAATAGCAGACGAAGTTCAAGGAATGAATGCAGAGCTTGCACTAGCTAGCCTAAGCTTTATGCCTAACCGTGGTGCAAAATACATTGCAAATGCTATAAGCTCAGCTGTAGCTAATGGCGGATTTGAGCCAGAAGAGGTAGTTGTAACAAGTTGTAGAGTAGATGCTGGTCCTGTTCTTAAAAGATTTAGACCACGTGCAAGAGGAACTGCTAGTAGAATCAGAAAACCAACTAGCCACATTCTTGTAGAAGTATCTAAACCAGAGAGTAAGGAAGCATAACATGGGACAAAAAGTAAATCCAATAGGTCTTAGACTAGGTATCAATAGAAACTGGGAGTCTAGATGGTTTCCATCAAAAGCGACTTTACCAGAAAATATAGGTGAAGATTATAAGATAAGAAAATTCCTAAAAACTAAGCTTTATTATGCTGGTGTTAGCCAAATTCTTGTCGAAAGAACAGCGAAAAAACTTCGCGTTACAGTTGTAGCAGCTCGTCCAGGTATCATCATCGGTAAAAAAGGTGGCGAAGTAGAAAACCTAAGAGCAGAAGTAGCTAAACTTGTAAATAAAGATGTTACTATAAACATCAAAGAAGAGAGAAAAGCAGGAAGTTCAGCTCAATTAGCAGCAGAAAACGTTGCTATGCAACTTGAGCGCCGTGTTGCTTTCCGCCGTGCGATGAAAAAAGTAATCCAAGGCGCACAAAAAGCAGGCGCTAAAGGTATCAAAGTTTCAGTTGCTGGCCGTTTAGGTGGTGCTGAGATGGCTAGAACAGAGTGGTATCTTGAAGGTCGCGTTCCACTTCATACATTAAGAGCTAAAATCGATTATGGTTTTGCAGAAGCTCACACTACTTATGGCAACATAGGTATAAAAGTTTGGATCTTTAAAGGCGAAGTTCTTCAAAAAGGTATCCAAGCTGAGAAAAATGAAGATGCAGCGCCAAAAAAACCAAGACGTGCTAGAAGGGGTAAATAGTTATGTTATTACCAAAGAGAACTAAATATCGCAAAATGATGAAAGGCCGCAACCGTGGCTATGCAACAAGAGGTACTGATCTTGCTCTTGGTGAGTTTGGACTAAAAGCTGTTGAAGCAGGACGTGTAAATTCACGCCAAATCGAATCAGCTCGTCAAGCTTACACTCGTCATGTAAAAAGACAAGCTAAAACTTGGATAAGAGTTTTCCCAGATAAACCTATCACTAAAAAGCCTCTTGAAACTCGTATGGGTAAAGGTAAAGGTGGCGTTGAAGAGTGGGTTATGAATATAAAACCAGGTAGAATTATATTTGAAATGTCTGGAATTAGCGAAGAATTAGCTAGAGAAGCTTTAACTCTTGCAATGCATAAGCTACCATTTAAGACTAAGTTTGTAACTAGAGAGAGCGAAAATGAAGTATACTGAGATAAATGGCAAAAGCGTAAGTGAGCTTAACGCATTATTAAAAGAGAAAAAGGTGCTTTTATTTACACTTAGACAAAAGCTAAAAACAATGCAGCTAACTAATCCTAATGAGATTGGCGATGTAAGAAAAGATATCGCTAAAATTAACACTGCAATTAGTGCTGCAAAATAAGGGGCGAACAATGGCAGTAGAAATGAAAAGACAAATTCAAGGCGTTGTCGTTACAAAAGCTGGTGATAAGACTGCAACTATTCTTGTTGAAAGAAGAGTTATGCACCCAAGATATCACAAATTCGTAAAACGCTTTAAAAAATATCTAGTTCATGATGAAAAAAATGAACTAAAAGCTGGAGATACTATATTAGCTGTTGAATGCAGACCGCTAAGTGCTAGAAAAAACTTCCGCTTACAATCAGTTTTGAAAACAGGAGTTGAATAATGATACAAAGTTTTACAAGACTAGCAGTAGCTGATAATAGCGGCGCTAAAGAGCTTATGTGTATTAAGGTTTTAGGCGGTAGCAAAAGAAGATATGCAAGCCTCGGCGATATCATTGTTTGCTCAGTAAAAAAAGCTCTACCAAACGGTAAAATAAAAAAAGGTCAAGTAGTTAAAGCAGTAGTAGTTAGAACTAAAAAAGAGGTTCAAAGAGCAAATGGATCGCTTATTAGATTTGACGAAAATGCAGCCGTTATACTTGATAATAAAAAAGAGCCAGTAGGCACTCGTATATTTGGCCCAGTTGGTAGAGAAGTAAGATATGCAAACTTTATGAAGATTGTATCTCTTGCACCGGAGGTTCTATAATGGCAATAAAATATAAAATTAAAAAAGGCGATGAAGTAAAAGTAATCGCAGGTGATGACAAAGGTAAAGTTGCAAAAGTTCTTGCTGTGTTACCAAAAAACGGTCAAGTAATCGTTGAAGGCGTTAAAGTAGCTAAAAAAGCAGTTAAACCAACTGAGAAAAACCCAAATGGTGGTTTTGTTAGCAAAGAGATGCCTGTTGACATTTCAAATGTGGCAAAAGTTGAGGGCTAAGTATGAGACTAAAAGCAAAATATAATGAGAGCATTAAACCAGCTCTAGTAAATGAATTTGACATAAAAAATCCTATGCTTATCCCAGCACTTGATAAAATCGTTATCAGCGTTGGTGCAGGTGAAGGTGCAAAAGATCAAAAACTTTTGCAAAATATGGCTGATACAATATCTTTGATAGCTGGTCAAAAAGCAGTTATAACAAACGCTAAAAAATCAGTTGCAGGCTTCAAAGTCCGTGAGGGCTACCCTGTAGGTATCAAAGTTACTTTAAGAAAAGAGCAAATGTATGCTTTCTTAGACAAACTTGTGAGCGTTGCATTGCCAAGAGTTAAAGACTTCCGTGGTCTTCCAAGAGATGGATTTGATGGTCGTGGAAACTACAATTTCGGTCTAAACGAACAACTAATGTTCCCAGAAGTTGTATATGATCAAATTTTAAGAACACACGGTATGAACATAACTGTAGTTACTACAGCAAATGACGATAAACAAGCATTCAGACTACTTGAATTGCTTGGTATTCCGTTCGCAAAAGGAAAGTAATATGGCAAAAAAATCAATGATAGCAAAAGCAGCACGCAAACCTAAATTTAGTGTGCGTGGATATACTAGATGTCAAATTTGTGGTCGTCCACACTCTGTTTATAAAGATTTTGGAATTTGCCGTGTGTGCCTAAGAAAAATGGCTAACGAAGGACTAATACCAGGTCTTAAAAAAGCAAGTTGGTAAGGAAGCAAGATGATAAATGATTTAATTTCAGACGGACTAACACGTATTAGAAATGCTAGTATGAGAAGACTTGATACAACAAAACTTCTTCATTCAAATGTTGTTGAAGCAACTTTGAAAATCCTAGCTGATAAAGGCTATATCGAGAGCTTTAATGTTGTTGAAGAAAACAACAAAAAATTCATCAATGTAGTATTAAAATATGATGAGCGTGGAAGAAGCGTTATAAATGAACTAAAAAGAGTTTCTAAACCAGGTCGTAGAGTTTACCAAGGTAAAGATGAGATCAAAAGATTTAAAAATGGTTATGGAACTATCATAGTAAGTACAAGTAAAGGCGTTTTAAGTAACGACGAAGCTCACAAAATTGGCGTGGGTGGCGAAGTACTTTGTACAGTTTGGTAATAGTTGATTAGCCCGTTTGGGCTAATTCTTTTTATGGCATTGGATATCCATTCGTAAATTTACGTAGAAATATCCTAGACAAATAAAAGGAAAAAGATGTCAAGAATTGGAAAACAACCAATATCTATCCCAAGTGGTTTAGATGTTAGTTTAAATGGCAGTGTTTTAGTTTTTAAAAAGGGAAACCTTACAAAAGAACTAGATACTAAAGGCAATGTAAATGTCGAGATTGCTGATGGACACATTGTTTTTGCAAGCAAAGGTGAAGATAGACAAAGTAGAGCTTATTGGGGAACTTACAGAGCTTTAGCTAACAATACAGTTGTTGGTTTGACAGCTGGATTTACAAGACAACTTGAAATCAATGGTGTTGGTTATAAAGCAGCAGCAAAAGGTAAAGTTCTTGAGCTTGCTCTTGGTTTTTCACACCCAATTAACTATGAACTTCCTGAAGGTGTAGAGGTAAGCGTTGAGAAAAACATTATCACTATCAAAGGTAGCGACAAACAAGTTGTTGGTCAAGTCGCAGCTGAAGTTAGAGGATTTAGACCACCAGAGCCTTATAAGGGTAAGGGTGTTAAATATGTTGAAGAACGTATCATCCGCAAAGCCGGCAAAACATCTAAGAAATAAGGGTAAGTAATGGTAGCAAATATATTAAAAAGAAAATTATCTCTAAGAATCAAGAGAAAAAGAAGAATAAGAGCTAAAATTAACGGTACTACAACTTGCCCAAGAATTTCTATCTTTAAGTCAAATAGAACTCTATACGTTCAAGCAATTGAAGATATCAACGGAACAACTCTTTGTGCAAGTGATGGTAGAAAACTAGGCATTAAAGCAAATAAAGCTGGTGCTGCTGTTTTAGCTAAGGATATCGCAGGTAAGCTAAATGCAAAAGGTATAAACGAAGGCGTATTTGATAGAAATGGCTATCTATATCACGGTGTAGTTGCAGCTTTTGCTGAAGCTTTAAGAGAAAATGGCATTAAGCTATAACGCAAGGATTGTTGATGGAAAAGTATAACAGAGAAGAATTTGAAGAAGTAATCGTCGACATCGGTCGCGTTACAAAGGTTGTTAAGGGTGGTAGAAGATTTAGATTTACTGCTCTTGTAGTTGTAGGTGATAGAAAAGGCCGCGTTGGTTTTGGTTTTGGTAAAGCTAAAGAAGTTCCAGATGCTATGAGAAAAGCAGTTGATGATGCTTTCAAAAACATAGTTGAAGTAAAACTAAAAGGTAGCACAATTCCTCATGATGTTGAAGTTAAATTTAACGCAAGTAGAATCCTACTAAAACCAGCTAGCGAAGGTACTGGAGTTATCGCTGGTGGTGGTGCAAGACCTGTTGTAGAGCTAGCGGGTATCAAAAATATCCTTACAAAATCACTTGGCTCAAACAATTCTGCAAACGTCGTTCGTGCTACAATCAAAGCACTTAGTATGCTAAAAGGTTAAGGAGAGAGCATGGGACTAGAAAATTTACAAAAAGCTGATGGCTCAACTCGCAACACCAAAAGAATTGGTCGTGGTCAAGGTAGTGGCTGGGGAAAAACAGCTACAAAAGGTGGCAAAGGTCAAACTGCTAGAAAAGGTTACAACGAAAAAAGAGGTTTTGAAGGCGGTCAACAACCACTTCAAAGAAGACTTCCAAAAGTTGGCTTCACTTCTAAATTTGAAAAAGCTTATGCTATCAATGTAGATAAGAACGTAGCTATTAAAGAGCTAAGCGAGATCACTCTTGATACTCTTAAAACAGTTCACAAATTTTCAAACAGCATCCAAAAAGTAAAACTTATCGGTGCTGGCGCTAAAGAATTAGCAAGTAAAATTAAAGATGAGAACATAAAAGTTACTGGACTTAACTAATGAATAAAACATTAATCAACAAGATATTAATTACGCTTGGATTTTTGTTTGCTTACAGGGTGCTGGCTTACGTGCCAGTCCCTGGCGTTAATATTGACGTTATAAAAGAATTCTTTACTTCAAATAGCAGCAATGCTTTAGGAATGTTTAATATGTTTAGCGGCGGTGCCGCTGAGCGTTTAAGCATCATCTCACTTGGCATTATGCCTTATATCACAGCTTCTATTATCATGGAGCTTTTAGCCGCAACTTTCCCAAATTTAGGTAAGATGAAAAAAGAGCGTGATGGTATGCAAAAATATATGCAAATCATTCGTTACGCTACTATCGTCATCACAATCGTTCAAGCTATCGGCGTGAGCATTGGACTACAAAGTCTTACTGGAAGAGGCGGAGAGCAAGCTATCATGATAGATGCGAATTTATTCATTGCGATAAGTTGTATATCTATGATGACTGGTACAATGCTGCTTATGTGGATTGGAGAGCAAATCACACAAAGAGGTATTGGAAATGGTATAAGCCTTATAATCTTTGCTGGTATCGTAAGTGGAATTCCTAGTGCTATTGGCGGAACTATAAATTTAGTAAATACTGGAGAGATGAACTTCTTAGTTGTTATTGGTATAGCTCTTGTTATACTTATAACAGTAGGTATAGTTATCTTTGTTGAAATGGGAGAAAGACGTATTCCTATCTCATATTCAAGAAAAACAGTAATGGAAAATCAAAACAAAAGAATCATGAATTACATTCCTATAAAAGTAAATTTAAGTGGTGTTATTCCTCCGATTTTTGCAAGTGCGATTTTGATGTTCCCTGGCACGATTTTACAAGCAAGCACAAATGAATTTATACTAGCTATAAATGACTTTTTAAATCCAAATAGCTACTTTTTCAACTTTTTAACATTTTTATTTATTCTATTTTTTGCATATTTTTATGCGTCAATCACATTCAATGCAAAAGATATAAGTGAAAATCTAAAAAGACAAGGCGGGTTTATCCCAGGAGTTAGACCAGGCGAAAGCACAGCTTCATACTTAAATGAAGTAGCAAGTAGACTTACTCTAACTGGATCAATATATTTGGGTCTTATATCTACACTTCCTTGGATTTTAGTTAAATTTATGGGAGTTCCGTTCTACTTTGGTGGAACAAGCGTTCTTATCGTTGTTTCAGTTGCACTTGATACAATGAGAAAGATCGAAGCTCAAATTTATATGAATAAATATCAAACACTAAGCGCGGTTGGACTATAAAATAATGGCAATTTCTATAAAAACGCCAAAAGATATAGAGGGCATGAGAGCGGCAAATAAAGTTGTCGCTTCCGTGCTTGATTATCTTCATGGCTATATAAAACCAGGCTTGAGCCTACTTGAGATTGATAAAGTTTGCGAAGATATGATAAGAGCAGCTGGAGCAAAGCCAGCCTTTAAAGGGCTTTATGGATTTCCAAATGCAGCTTGTATCAGCGTCAATGAAGTAGTAATCCACGGCATACCAAATGACTATAAACTCCAAGAAGGCGACATCGTAAGCGTAGATCTTGGCTCAAATTTAAAAGGATATTTCGGCGATAGCGCTAGAACTTATCCAGTAGGCAAAATCTCTGAAACTGACGCAGCTTTGATAGCTTGTAGCAAGGACTCTTTGGAGTTTGCAATCGATTTTATAAAAGTTGGAATGCATTTCAAAGAAGTCTCAAACGCAGTTGAAGAGTTTATCTTAAAAAGAGGATTTGTTCCACTTAAAGGATTTTGTGGTCATGGCATAGGCAAACGCCCTCACGAAGAGCCAGAGATCCCAAACTATCTTGAAGGTAACAATCCAAAAAGTGGTCCAAAAATCAGAAATGGTATGGTTTTTTGCATAGAGCCGATGATTTGCCAAAAAGATGGTACTCCAGTCATTGCAGATGATGAATGGACAGTGACAAGCAAAGATGGACTAAGAACTAGCCATTATGAGCATTGCTTAGCAATTGTTAATAATAAAGTCGAGATACTAAGTCAAATTTAGTAAGCTTATTTTTAGTTTTAAGCCGGTTGATTTAAATTAGCTTAAAGCTCAAATACAACTTTAGTTTGTAAATTTAGATTTTCAAATTTGACAACGACAAGGGTTACCATACCTGTAGAGACTTTAGTGTTTTTGCAACGCTCGCTCGCAACTGCAAGCAGAAGGTTTTTAGTGGAAGCTTGGCTCTCACGCTAAAGAACATAAAAATGAACAAGGGTTACCCTATTTATAGTGGCTTTTGTGTTTGGTTCTTTAGTACGAATTTATTCGTACGCTAAAAGAGCATAAGAGACAAAATGGTTGCTTTAGCAACGAACTTTAGTGTTTGCAAAACTTTAGCATAGCTTTGCTATGCGCTAAAAGTTTATTAAGATAGAAAGGAGAAAATATTGGCAAAAGATGACGTTATAGAGATAGATGGCAGTGTAGTTGAAGCTCTTCCAAATGCGACTTTCAAAGTTGAGCTTGACAACAAACACATCATTCTATGCCACATTGCAGGTAAAATGAGAATGCACTATATCAAGATTATGCCGGGGGATAAGGTCAAAGTTGAGCTTACACCATACAGCCTTGACAAGGGTAGAATCACATATAGATATAAGTAATTCTAAAGCTAAATTTGGGTAAAATCCAAGTTTTTGCAACTAACTGTGTGAAGAAGTGTTTTCAAAATGAACCACGGTTTTGAAAACAGTTGGTTTAAAACTTTCTTTAAACCTAAGTGCAGTTGAATAAAAGTGGTAATAAATTTTTAGGAGACTCAGATGAAAGTTCGTCCTTCTGTTAAGAAGATGTGTGACAAATGTAAAATTGTCAAACGCAAAGGCATAGTTCATGTTATTTGCGAAAACCCAAAACATAAACAAAGACAAGGATAAGGTATGGCTCGTATAGTAGGTGTTGATTTACCAAAGAAAAAAAGAGTTGAGTATGGCCTTACCTATATCTATGGTATAGGCTTATTTACTTCAAGAAAAATTCTTGATGCTGTTGGAATCTCTTATGACAAGAGAGTATATGATCTAAGTGAAGATGAAGCCGCAGCTATCCGTAAAGAGATCCAAGAACACTACATGGTTGAGGGTGATCTTAGAAAAAGCGTTGCAATGGATATCAAAGCTCTTATGGATCTAGGTAGCTTTAGAGGCTTAAGACACAGAAAAGGTCTTCCTGTTCGTGGTCAAAAAACAAAGACTAATGCAAGAACAAGAAAAGGTAGACGTAAAACTGTTGGCGCGGCTACAAAATAAGGATAGAAAATGGCAAAAAGAAAAGTAATTAAGAAAAAAGTAGTTAGAAAAAATATAGCAAAAGGTATCGTTTATATCTCTGCTACATTTAACAACACAATGGTTACAGTAACTGATGAAATGGGAAATGCTATTGCATGGAGTAGTGCAGGCGGTCTTGGATTTAAAGGTAGCAAAAAATCAACTCCTTACGCAGCTCAACAAGCAGTTGAAGATGCATTAAGCAAAGCAAAAGAACATGGTATCAAAGAAGTTGGTATCAAAGTTCAAGGACCAGGAAGCGGTAGAGAAACAGCAGTTAAAAGTATAGGTGCAGTTGAGGGCATCAAAGTATTGTATCTAAAAGATATAACTCCACTTGCTCACAACGGTTGTAGACCACCAAAACGCCGCCGCGTGTAATGTTAGATAGAATTTAGGAGAATTATAATGGCAAGATATAGAGGACCAGTTGAAAAATTAGAAAGACGCCTAGGTGTATCTCTTGCACTAAAAGGTGAAAGAAGACTAGCTGGTAAAAGTGCGCTAGATAAAAGACCATATGCGCCAGGTCAACACGGACAAAGAAAAGCAAAAATAAGCGAGTATGGTTTACAACTAAGAGAAAAACAAAAAGCTAAATTTATGTATGGTGTAAGTGAAAAACAATTCAGAAGATTATTCTCTGAAGCTGCTAGAAAAGAAGGCAACACAGGTGCACTTCTTGTTTCACTTTTAGAGCAAAGACTTGATAATGTAGTTTATAGAATGGGATTTGCTACAACTAGAAGATTTGCAAGACAACTTGTAACTCACGGACATATTTTAGTAAATGGTAAAAAAGTTGATATCCCTTCATACAGAGTTAGCGCTGGCGAGAAAATCGAAGTAGCTGAAAAAAGCAAAGCTAACCCACAAATAGTAAGAGCTATCGAGCTTACAAATCAAACTGGCATTGTTGCTTGGGTTGATGTAGAAAAAGACAAAAAATACGGAATTTTCACAAGAATTCCAGAACGCGAAGAAGTAGTCATTCCAGTTGAGGAAAGATATATAGTAGAGCTTTACTCAAAATAGTAGGGGGCGATCATGAGAAAAATTACAACATCAGCTTATATGCCAACTGAGATTGAGGTTGTTAATGTAAGTGAGAATGTAGCTACAATTATAGCTTATCCATTCGAAACAGGTTACGCTGTAACTCTAGCGCATCCACTTCGCCGATTACTTTATGCAAGCACAGTTGGATTTGCTCCAACTGGCGTTAAAATAGAGGGCGTAGCGCATGAGTTTGATAGCATGCGTGGTATGCTTGAAGACGTTACACTTTTCATTATAAACTTAAAAAACTTACGTTTCAAGTTGAAAAATGATTCTGAGCGTGAGGTTATAGAGTATAGTTTTAAAGGACCAAAAGAGATAACTGGAGCAGATCTATGCAACGATATCGTTGATATAGTAAATCCAGATGCTTACCTTGCAACTATAAATGAAGATGCTGAGCTTAAATTTAGCATTATCATTCAAAAGGGCATTGGCTATGTTCCTAGTGAAGAGATCAGAGATCATAGAGATGAAAGAGATAGCGATTATATAGCGCTTGATGCTTTCTTTACTCCTGTTAAAAAAGCAGTTTATGAGATCGAAAATGTTCTAGTTGAAGACAACCCAGACTATGAGAAGATAGTTCTTACTATCACAACAGACGGTCAAGTAGGTCCAGTTGAAGCATTCAAACACTCAATTGAAGCTATGTATAGACAAATGTCAGTATTTAATAATGTTTTAAATATTGATGCAAATGTCGCTATATCTTCAACTCAAAGCTCAAGCGAACACGCTAAATTGCTTGAAAGTGTTGAGAACCTAAATTTAAGTGCTAGAAGTTTTAACTGCTTAGACAAAGCCGAAATCCGTTTTATCGGAGAGCTTGCTCTTATGGAAGAAAGCGAACTTAAAGATCTTAAAAACTTAGGCAAAAAGTCTCTTGATGAGATAAAAGCTGTAATGGCTGAAATAGGCTATCCTTTTGGTGAAAATACACTTGGCGATAGCAAAGAAGCACTCAGAAAAAAAATAACTGAGTTAAAATCATAAAAAGCGAAGGAAAATATAATGAGACATAATCACGGATATAGAAAACTAGGCCGCACTAGCTCTCACCGTGCTGCTTTGCTTAAAAACCTTACGATAGCTATCGTTAAGGCTGGTAAAATCGAAACAACTTTACCAAAAGCAAAAGAGTTAAGAGGCTATGTAGAAAAACTTATCACAAGAGCTAGAAAAGGCGATTTTAACGCTCATAAATTTGTATTTGCAAGCTTACAAGATAAAGAAGCTACAAATAAACTTGTGACTGAAATAGCTCCAAAATATGCTACAAGAAATGGTGGCTATACTCGTATCATCAAAACTCGCGTCAGAAAAGGCGATGCAGCTGAGATGGCTTATATCGAGCTAGTTGCTGAATAATTTTTTGCCGAGATTATCTCGGCAAATTCAGACTTTTATATAAATCATATTTGCAAATCATACTTTTTTACTCATAATATCCAAAATTTACCTAATATTGCTTATTTAGACTTAAAATGATAAGATACATTTTAGTGCTATAGTGATATAATTACCAAAAAATTCAAGAGGAAATTTATGATACCATTTAGCGATGAAGAACTAATGCAACCAGTAAAAGAAAGCTTAAAAGTTGTTATGCCAATGCTTGAAAGAGATGGCGGCGGAATGGAGCTTTTAGGTATAAAAAATGGCGTTGTTTATGTCCAGCTTACAGGTCATTGTCATGGATGCGCTGCTAGCGGTCAGACGCTGAAATATGGCGTAGAAAGACAGCTTAAAATAGACATACACCCAGAACTTACAGTAGTAAACATTCCAATCGGAGAAAAATTTGAACTCTGACGAATATAGAAATCTTGGGATAAAACTTCTTAAAAGACGTAAATTTGATATGGCAAAAGCCTGTTTTTCCTTGGCTTATGAGGCTAGTGCCAGCGATGAGCTTTTGTCTTTTATCGAGCTTTGCGAAGTTGCGAAATCAAACGCAGATGACGTAATGGGGCTTTTTGACATTTACATAGGCACCAAAACTAGTGACCAAACTAGCAACATACAAGAGATTATAAATTTAGTCACCCAAAGTGACCAAGAATTAAACGAAAAAATAGACTATGAAGACGCTATAACTTATTTGGATTTTAAAGAATTAGTAAAGAATAGCGGTGATTTTAAAGCTGTTTTTTCAAGTATTATTTTTTCGACAAGGGTTGTGATCACAAACAAGGATGATTTACTAGAATTTGTTGAAAATTTAATCAAAAATGGCTATAAAGAAATGGGGCTAAACTATCTTGAAAGCTCAGCCAACATATTTTTAGGCGATGTAAAAATAGAAAAAATTATAAAAGATTTGGGGTTGAAAAATGAAAATAGCGCTAGATGAAGTTAAATTTATAACCGACAATTCCCAAGATTGCGACAAAAACGCTTATTTTGTATACACAAACTCAAACTCCAAATTCCACTCTAAAGCAGGAGAGCAAGGCGCAACTCTAATAAGCCCAGCTAAGGCAAAAGAGCTTTTAGGAATAGGCAAAAATATAAAATTAATTGGCATCACAGGGACAAATGGCAAAACCACAACGTCTGCCATTATAGCTAGTGCATTAGAAAATTTGGGTTTCAAGGCTGGACTTTCAGGCACAAGGGGCACGTTTTTAGGTGAGAAACAAATCGCTCCAAAGGGTCTCACAACCAGCCAAGCCCTAGAAACTTTAAGCTACTTAAAAGCTGCGATAGACGTAGGTTGCGAGTATTTTGTCATGGAAGTAAGCTCCCACGCAATCGCGCAAAACCGTATTGAAGGGCTTGATTTTGATCTCAAAATATTTACAAATTTAAGCCAAGATCACCTGGATTTTCACAAGACTTTTGATGAATACGCTAGAGTCAAATCAAGCTTTTTTAGCGATGAGACTCCAAAACTCATAAACAAAGATGATAAATTTATTAAATTTAATCCCAAAAATTCTATGACATATTCTTTGGAAAGCGAAGCTGACTTTTTCGTGGATAAATTTAGCCTAAAAGGCGGCATAGAAGCGAGCATTGCCTTCAAGCAAAACTCAACTCTCAAAAGCCATTTGCAAGGTAAGTTCAATCTTTACAATCTTTTAGCAGCATTCGGGGCTATTAAGTTTTTGACAAATTTAGACGATCAAAAAATAGCCGACGCTCTTGGTAAATTTGAAGGCGTGGAGGGCAGAGTCGAGATAGTGTCAAAAAATCCGCTTGTGATAGTTGATTTTGCTCATACTCCAGATGGCATCGAAAAAGTCCTTGGTGCTTTGAGCCATGATGAACTTATTGTGGTTTTTGGTGCTGGTGGCGATAGAGATAGAACAAAACGCCCTATAATGGGTAAAATAGCTCAAAAATACGCTAAATTTACTGTCGTGACAAGTGATAATCCAAGAAGCGAAGAGCCAGATTTTATCATAGATGAGATTATGGCTGGAATGAGTTTGAATGACAAAGTTTTTAGAGAGAGCGACCGTAAAAAAGCTATAAATTTGGCTTTAAGCTTAGCCAAAAATGGCGAGACTATCGTGATTTTGGGTAAAGGCGACGAGCCATATCAAGAGATAAACGGCGTCAAACACCCATTTAGCGACAAACTTATCGCTCAAGAGATTATAAACGCTACAAAATAAGGACGATGATGAAAATAGAAATGATGTGCTCTAAAATCCACAGAGCCACAGTAACTGATGCAAATTTAAATTATATAGGCTCAATAACCATAGATGAAAAACTCATGAAAGCAGCAAATTTGCTTGAGTTTCAAAAGGTCGAGATACTTGATGTAAATAATGGTGAGAGATTTGCGACATATGTTATCAAAGGGCAAAAAGACGGCGAAATCTGCCTAAACGGCGCAGCTGCTAGAAAAGTTTGTGTGGGAGATATAGTTATCATCGTGGCTTATGCAAGCATGGAATTCCAAGAAGCTAAGAGCTTCAAACCAACGATAGTGCATGTAAATAATAAAAATGAGATAGATGGATAAATGTCTTGTCAAAAATACTTTTAAAGGATTGTTATGGGTTTATTTAGCGATTTGAAGGTTTCTACGAAGCTATATTTGAGTTTTGCTGTTGTTATCTTTTTGATGATAATTGTTAGTGCTATTGGTATTAATAAGGTAAATTTTATCGATAAATCGCTTACTACGATGACAGATGTAAACTCGCTCAAACAAAGATATGGGATCAACTTTAGAGGCTCAGTCCACGATAGAGCAATTGCCATAAGGGACGTTATACTCACAAACGATGAAAATAGCCTAAACGCTCTTTTGAGTGATATAACAAGGCTTGAAAATATGTATAATGACTCAGCAGCCCCTCTTTCTAAATTTATAAAACAAAAAGACGTTGTTTCTCAAAGCGAAATTAAGATGCTAGAAGATATTTCGCAAATCGGCAAAAGCACCGTGGCGTTTTATAAAGACGCTATAAAGCTTAAACAAGAAGGCAATCTATCTGAAGCTCAAAATCTGCTAGAAAGCAATATTGCAGGTGGATTTGTTAAGTGGCTAGCTGCTATAAATAAATTTATAGATTATCAAGAAGCAGCAAACAAAGAGCTTACAAACTCTGTCAAAAACGAGACTTCTGCGTTTGAAAATATCATGATTATTTTGACATTAATAGCTATTTTGATAGCTGGATTTATAGCATTTATGATACAAAGTGGTATCAAAAAAGACCTTGGCGGAGAGCCAAAAGAGGTAAAAGATATCATATCGCAAGTCGCTAGAGGCGATCTAAGCTTAGCGGTTCAAACCAAATTTGAAAATAGCATTCTATCTCAAGCCATAATAATGCAAGACAAACTAAAAGAGATAGTAAAATCGATCAACGAAGCATCTGACGCAGTAGATAGCAAGACAAATAGTCTGATCCAGACATTTGCTAGTGTAAGTAGCTCTGTGCAAAAACAAAGCCAAATAGCCACAAGCTCTACACAAATAGTCCAATTAGCCAAACAAAAAACTGGCGATGTAGTAACCATGGCACAAAACACAGAACTAAACTCAAATAAAGCAACCGAACTTTGCCAAAATGGTAAAAACGCAGCAAACGAAGTGGCTTCAAAAATGAATGAAATAAACGCAAACGTAGCAGAACAAGTAAATCAAATCAAGCTTTTAAGTAGCCATGCAAAAGATATTAGCGGAGCTGCTGAGCTTATCGCTGAGATAACAGACCAGACAAATTTACTTGCTCTAAATGCCGCAATCGAAGCAGCACGCGCAGGAGAGGCTGGACGTGGATTTGCCGTAGTCGCTGATGAGATAAGAAAACTAGCTGAAAAAACAGGAACAGCTACAAGCGAAATAACAAACACTATAAAAATTATCCAAGAACAAACCGACGTCGCAGTAAATATCATAGAACAAGGCGTCCCAAAAGTAGAAGCTGGATATAAGATCTCAAATGACGTCGCTGGGCTCCTTAGCGAGGTTTATGACCAATCTCTTGATTCATCAGATAAGGCAAAAGAGGTTGTAAGTGTGGCTATCAATCAAGTTGAGTCTATGAACTCACTATCAGCAAACATAGAAGATATAACAAAGGTGGCTGCAGATACAAAAGATAGCATGGAAGAAAACCAAGCTAGACTTCATGAGCTAGAAACTATATCTAGAAAACTAAATGATTTAATGGGATTTTTCAAGGTTTAGCTTGAAATTTGAAAAGCTAAATTTAAAGCCCATTTTGTTATAATAAACCAAAAGGTTAAAGTATGTTTAAAGATTTTGATTTTTCTAAAATGGGCGAAGCTTTGGCTCAGGCTCAACAAAAAGCAAAAGAATTTGAGGAAGAAAACGCAGCAAAAGAGTTCATCTCAAAAAGTGGCGGTGGGCTTATAAGTGTCAAGTCAAATGGCAATGGCGAAATCTTAGATATAAATATCGATGATAGCTTGCTAGATGACAAAGACAGCTTGCAAATCTTGCTTATATCGGCCATAAATGACGCTATGAAATTAGCCGCAGATGAGAAGAAAAAGGCAGCCGCTTCTATGCTTGGTGGGCTTGGCGGATTTGGATTGTAATATGAAAAAACTACTTTTAGCAATCATATTTGCAGTCATTGCAGTAGCTGAGCCAAGACCAAGCGAGCAAGATATCCAGGCGATCTATGAGAAAAACAAAGACTCACAGTTCATCTACAAAGATCATATCGCCATATCTCTTACCAAAGATAAAGCAGCTGTTATTTATGATAAAACCAAAAAATTAGATAAGGCTGATTATGTCAAATTTGACCCATATCTTGGGCTTTATCTTATCAAAAGCGATCTGACTTTAAGAGCTGCTTTTATGATAGATGAGCTAAATGCAAAAGAAAGTATGTGGGTAAATATTTTAGAACAAAACGCCACTGCCATGGGGCATATAGCAAAATTTGGATCAAATTTAGGCGAACTTGACGAGCTTAGTTATGATGCGAACAATACTGGACTTTTGGTCTGTGATTGTGGCTCTATGGTGGGAATCGGAGTTGGTGGAAATAAATTTGTAGGCAACAGATACCTTAGAAATTTTGTGAAATATGATGACGTTCATTATGGCGATATCGGCGTGAGCTTTGAGGATAATAATTCTACTTTAAGTGTAAAAAGTGCAAACCCATTTGGCGTGGGAAATATGCTCCTAGCTGGCGATATCGTAATAAAACTAAATGACAAAACTCCAAAAAGCTTAAGAGAGCTAAATGAAGCCGTGCTGTTCGCTGATAAAAATGCTACTTTGAGTTTTGAAGTTTTAAGAAATGGCAAATTAGAAAAATTTGATGTGAAATTAGCAGATCTAGCCGTGGCAAATCCACCAGAGCAAACAAAAGCCCAAAACGCACAAAAACCAAAACCAAAAAAAGTGGTCGTAAAGCCGTTTTTGCCAAGTTATGGTCTTAGCCTAAATAGAAATCTGATAATTCAAAAGGTATCTCCAAACTCAAAAGCTAAACGAGCTGGTTTGCAACGTGGCGATAAAATACTTGCCATAGACAAAGTGCCAGTTAGAAGCGTAGCAGATATCGAAAAAATCATGCGTTCGACAGATAGAAGCAAATTTTATTATCTCATTAGCAGAGATGATTTTCAGTTTTTTGTAAGAGTTTATAAATGAGCTTTGACGAATATTTAGAGCTAAATTTACCAAAAATTGATAGCTTTCATCCACATTTTAATGATGCTTTGGCTTGGGTTTTGAGAGCTGGCGGGAAGCATTTTAGGGCTAAACTTTTGCTTGGCATAGTTGAAACTCTCAGGCCAGAACTCACTAAGGATGCCTTTAGCGTGGCATTTGGCGTGGAATGCTTGCATACTTATTCGCTTATTCATGATGATTTGCCAGCTATGGATAATGCTAGTTTGAGACGTGGTGTTGCGACTTTGCACGTCAAATATGACGAAGTTACGGCTATTTTGGCTGGAGACGCCTTGAATACTCATGCGTTTTATCTCATAAGCCACGCAAATTTAGATCCAAAAACCCTTTTAAAATGTATCCAAACTCTCTCAAGCGATGGTGGGATTTATGGAATGATAATCGGTCAGGCAATTGACTGCTATTTCGAGCATAAACATCTAAGCTTAGAAGAGCTGGAGTTTTTACACGCCCACAAAACTGGAGCATTGATCGCTGCAAGTATGAAAATGGGCGCTATCATTTCAGGTCTTGATGATGAGAGCTGTGAGCAAATTTACAAAATAGGGCTTAAACTTGGCCTTGCCTTCCAAATCCACGATGACATCATAGATGCCACGCAAGATGAAAAATCTGCTGGCAAACCTACAAATAACGACGGAATAAAAAATTCATTTACAAATTTACTCGGAGTAAAAGGAGCTATAAAAGCTAGAGATAAGCTAGAAAATGAGATTTTAGACGAACTAGCAAATAGTCCTATTTTGCCGCTAGTAAATGACTTAATAAACAAATACCTAAAGGAACAAAATGCTTAAAAAACAAGCTGATACTATAAGATTTTTATGTGCCGATATGGTACAAAAGGCAAACTCAGGCCACCCAGGAGCGCCAATGGGGCTTGCTGATATTATGAGCGTACTTATGCGTCACATCAAACACAATCCCAAAAATCCAAGCTGGCTAAACCGCGACCGTTTGGTGTTTAGTGGCGGACATGCAAGTAGTTTGGTTTATAGCTATTTATACTTAAGTGGATATGATTTAAGTATGGATGATCTTAAAAACTTCAGACAACTTCACTCAAAAACTCCAGGTCACCCTGAGATAGAAACTAGCGGTGTAGAGATAGCCACAGGCCCGCTTGGTCAAGGCGTGGCAAACGCTGTTGGCTTTGCTATGGCAGCTAAAAGTGCTGCAAATTTACTTGGCGAGGACGTGATAAATCATAAGGTTTATTGTCTTTGTGGTGATGGCGACCTTGAAGAGGGAATTAGCTATGAGGCTTGTGCCTTAGCTGGCAAACACGCTTTAAACAACCTAGTTATCATCTATGATAGCAATCATATCACGATAGAAGGCGACACAAGCATAGCGTGGAATGAGGATGTAAAAGTGCGTTTTGAAGCTGCTGGATTTGAAGTAGCAAGGATAGATGGACACAATTTTGATGAGATTGAGTTTGCTCTAAGCGAAGCCAAAGACAAGGAAAAACCATATCTAATCATCGCAAATACAAAAATCGCAAGAGGTGCTGGCAAACTTGAAGGTAGCCACCAAGCTCACGGCGCGCCACTTGGCGAAGAGATCATCAAAGAAGCTAAGATAAATGCTGGATTTGACCCAGAAAAATCATTTTTCGTTGATGAAGACGTGCTATTTAGATTTAGAAGCGCAGTTGAGCTTGGAGACCTTGAAGAGGCTAAATGGAATAAGCTTGTAAGCGAGCTTTCAGATGATAAAAAAGAGCTTTTAAACGCGCTTTTAAATCCTGATTTTTCTAAGATTGATTTTCCAAATTTAAAAGGTGAAAAACTAGCCACAAGAGATAGCAATGGCAAAATCTTAAACGCTATTGCAGCGGCGTTGCCTGGATTTATCGGAGGAAGTGCCGACCTTGCACCAAGTAATAAAACTGAGCTAAAAGGCGCTGAGGATTTCCCAAATGGTAAAAATTTACACTTTGGTATCAGAGAGCACGCGATGGCAGCCATTTGCAACGCTTACGCTCGTTATGGCATTTTCTTACCATTTAGTGCGACATTTTTTATCTTCAGCGACTACTTAAAAGCTGGAGCCAGAATAGCAGCGCTTATGGGTATCAAGCACTTTTTTGTCTGGACTCATGATAGTATCGGCGTGGGCGAAGATGGTCCAACTCACGAGCCAATCGAGCAGCTAAGCACGTTTAGAGCTATGCCAAACTTCTATACATTCCGTCCAGCCGATGGTGAAGAAAACGTGGAGTGCTGGAAAACAGCGCTTAGCTTAAATGCTCCAAGCGCTTTTGTATGCTCACGCCAAGCTCTTATGCCTTTAAATGAGGCTAAATTTGGTGGTGTAAAAAATGGTGCGTATCTACTTCAAAAATCACAAAATCCAAAAGTAACTTTAGTGGCTAGTGGTAGCGAAGTAGGGCTTTGCCTTGAAGCAGCTAAGATTTTAGAAGAGCAAAATATCGGTACAAACGTAGTTTCGGCTCCTTGTTTTGATCTACTTTGCGAGCAAAATAAAGAGTATATAAATACTATTTTTGATCCAGCTACAAAGGTCTTAGCAGTAGAAGCTGCGAGTGGTTTGGAATGGTATAAATTTGCTGATGAGATTCTTGGAATGAAGAGTTTTGGTGCAAGTGCTCCGGCAAATGAGCTATTTAAACATTTTGGCTTCACAGCTCAAAACGTAGCAAATAAAGCAAAAGAACTACTTTAATATTTTATCAAGGTACGTAAAAGTACCTTGATTTATTCTTAAAATTTAAAGCAATACACAGTATGCTTAGCGTTATCATAACCAACAACTAAAAGCTCATTTTTTACAAATGTCATGGCTCTTATATTTGTCAGAATACTTGGCAATCCATACACATCGATTATAGATTTTTGTTTAGGATCTATGACGATCATTGTGTTGTACGCCTTGCTAATAGCATAGAGTAGCCCATCTTTGATAGCTAGAGCAGTAATATAAAGCTCATCTATGCTTCTTTTGTCTTTTAGCACTACATCAGAGCTTAGCTCAAGACTCCACTCAGCAGCCAAGCCTTTATCCGAAATTAATTGCTGAGTTACAAAAAGCTTTTTATAAAGATTGTTTGGAACTGTAAACATATATGTATATTTCTCATCGTTTTTTGCTGTCAAAACATAATAATTTTTCGCACGGCTTGTCTTTAGGCGGTCTCTTCCAAGCTCGTCAAATTTATCGGCACCTTCTACAAAATAGCGGTAATTCGCGACATTATTGGCTTTTGGATTTTCTCTTATATCCACGCTTGTTTTATTCATGCCCATAATTCGCAATGTATCCCCAAACACACTTATTCCAGCAAATTTATCAATTGTAGCTGAGTAGTATGGATCAAGTATGAAATGCGAGATGATCTTATCAAAGCTCTTATCGCTGACGTATAATCCATGATTTTCAGTAGCTATTAGCATTTTTCCATTTGCGTAGTTTATATCGCTTATTGGCGAGTTTAAATTTAGTGATATTATTTTACTGTAGCTTACTAGTAACTCTTTTTCTATTTCAAAAGGTGAGTCTTCGTAATTGCTGCTAAATGAAAAATCCTTGCTAGGTTTTGAAGCAAGATCTGGCAGATTTACATCTCTTTTGCCTAAAAAATTTGTAGGTGCTCTCATATCGCTCCAGCCCTCAGCACTCCAAACGCTAAATTTAGGATTCCAGCTAAATCTGACAGGATCGCCTTGTCCCCAAAATGGAGGTGGTCCAGTCGAAACAAAAGCTTGAACTATGTTTGAGGCAATAACAACAAAAAATACCCAAAATGCAACGATATTTGCAGTTGTGAGCTTTCTAAATTTCTGGCCATTCATCTCTTGGACAAATCCATTCATGCAAGGCGCGAAGAAAAACATAACTCCAAGCAAAACTATCACAGACCAAAATACTACTTCAGCCCAAAACTGTGTATGAAGCCCAAAAATGGCTAATCCAAATCCTTATCCGACATCTTCAAGCCCATGACTTCCAAGATGATAAAAACTCTCCCAAAGCCCAAAAGCTGTAATTATAAGTAGCATGGCTAAATATTTTGGTTTAAAACCATATCTAAGCATAAATAGAGCCATTGCACCTATGTATATTATGCTTTGACGTTGCCCCCAACAAAGTGTGCAAGGCGAATCGCCAAGAGCGTAGCCAAAAAAGAAATTTGCAATCCCAACAGGAAGTGCAATAATACCAATTGCCGCAAGTGAAAGCAATAAATAAAAAGTTTTAGCTTTTTGCATATTTATTCCTTATAAATTTATGTTTGGCAATATGCTTGATGTATGACATATATACATTGTAGCAGCCATAATCCACGCAAATGCAAGCAACCAAAAAGCTAACTTTTCCTTTTCTGGTTTCTTATATATTAAACAAATAGCTATAAAAGCTATTATTAAGCCAAAAAACTCCATGATTTCTCCTTATTAAATCTATAAAATTATGAAATGGTATCAATAAAAAGTAGAAAAAAAATCTCATAAATAATAAAATAAATTAATATTTATTGCATAATTATACATTATTCGATTTTTTTGCTATTTTTTATTGGTATATTATTTGGTATACTATCAAGATATTAACAATATATTGACATTGTAGTATCCTTGAGTAATCAAAATATAAAAGGTATTATTTATGAATAGTAAAATATTGAGCAAGTTGAAGAATTTGACAGTTCTTTACGCTGAAGACGAAGAGGGTATTAGAAAAAATATTTCTAATAGTTTGAGATATTATGTAAAAGAAGTTTATGAAGCCACAAATGGCGATGAGGCTTATCAAATTTACCTAGAAAAAACACCAAGCATAATCCTTAGTGATATACATATGCCTCTTGTAAATGGTATTGACTTTGTTAAAAAGATTAGAAAAGAAGATCGCGCGACGCCGATTTTTATGATTACAGCGCACGTGGATCAAAAATATCTCATGGAAGCAGTGGAGCTACACATGGAAAGATATTTAGTCAAGCCAATAGCCTTAGATGCCTTGTTAGAAGCTTTGGAAAAATGCGTAGAAATAATAGATATAAACAATATAAAAAAATTAAATATAGACGAAGATTACACATATGATTTTGATAAAAAAGAGCTTTGCTACAAATCAGAATTGTTGCTACTAAACAAAAAAGAGATACTATTTTTTGAAACATTGCTAAATGGTCAAGATAGGATAGTTATGTATGAGGAATTCCAAAATAAAGTTTGGTGCGATGGCGTGATGACCGATAGTGCGTTAAGATCTTTGGTAAGAAATTTGAGAAAAAAACTACCAACAGATATAATAAAAAATATATCTGGATATGGATATCGCTTTGCTTAGATTGATTTTTGTAGTAATTTTATTTTGTTGTTCTATGGCATTGGGGATTGATAATGATCTGTTTATAAATGAGATCAATTATAGAAATGACGTGAGTAAAGATAACACTGCTAAAAGGCTTCATCCTACCTCACATATAAAGATTTTTTTGCCTTCCATTGCATATTCTTATATAGCCAAATCAACAAATTCAGGACTTATACGCTCTTATGATAATGCTGAGGACTTTGTCTATGATCTGGCTAAAAGCCATAAAAGAGTTGATAAGTTTACATATATTTTTGAGCTAAGAAAAGGGCTTAAATTTCAAAATGGAGATAGCTTTGGCGTAGATGACGTCATATATAATTTAAATTATTTCAAAAAGCATCCATTTTTATATACAAATATTGATAAAATAGATTTTGATGTGACAAAACTAGATGATTTGCATTTCAAAATCACGCTCAAAGAGCCATACGAAATGTTTTTTACTGACTTGGCTAGAATATATTTTTACACAAAAGAGTATATCGAGCGCTATAAGCCAGTTGGCAAATCAACAGGGACTAGCAATGTAGTCCCAGGTCCGTTTGGTATGGGTCCATACATCATCAAAGATGGATATGCCTTAGGCGATAGCCATACTAATAAAGTCGAGCTTGTAGCTAATCCACATTACTGGAACAAAGAGTATCCAAAGATCAAACATATCACAGTATATACGCAGCTAAATTCAGATGAAGCATTAGAAGATATAACCAAATTTGAAGGCAAATTAGATCTAGCGCCTATCGCTTTTAATAAAAAGCTAGATGTCATAATGTCTGATTATGCAAAGCTTGTTGTATCAGAATCCACAGATAATATCACTATTTTTTTTAATCTCATTAATGGAAGCAAAAAGCTACTAGATCAAAGAGTTAGGCTCGCACTCAATCAAGCTCTAAATCAAGAAAATCTCTTGAAATTTGCATACAAAAACGAGGGTAAAATCTCGCCATTTTGTGCGTCTAGTAATTATAAAATAGTTAAAGATATCATCGCTACAAACGTAGTGCCAGACTGCCATTTATCTGAAGTTGAGATAAGATCTTTGCTAAATGGATTAAAAATCAATATTTTGTCGCAAGATAGATTTATGTTTTTGTTAAAAGGTTTGGAGTATCAGCTAAATCAATATGGGGTTAAATTTGAGTATAAAATAACTACTAGCGAAAAAGATATTTATAAGCAGCTATTATCTACCATGAGTGGCAAAAATACAGAGTCTTGGGATATGCTTGTGTGGGGAAATGATGATTGGTATTATAAAGATCCTTGGACTGTATTTCTTATATATAAACCAAAAAGCTCATGGTCTGTCATACCAGAAGATAGCATTATAAAGCAGTATATTGATGATTATTTTATCACAAGTAAGGATGATCCAAAATATAAAGATATAGTAAAAAATATTTTATTTAGAGCCAAAGGGCAAGCCTATACGCTTATCGTCCCATCTCCAAATAAAGTAATGGCTGTCAATAAAGAGGTTCTCTTCAAACCATATCAAGGTGGGATTATTCCACTTTGGGAGATTGAGATTACAAAAGATCATTGGTCGGTGAGAGATTATAAAACATACCCTGATGACTTTAAAAAACCTATAAAACCTAAAAGATATTTCTATGATGAGTCTAATTAAAAACATCAATATAAGAACCAAATTTATACTTTTATTTGCGATTTTGCTGATATCTATATCTATTTTGGGATATAAAATCATAGCCATTAGCGCGTATAATCAAATCATCTTAAAAGACGTGCATAGCAAGTCAAAAGCTGTGCTGTCCTTGCAAAATAATGTTATCATACCGCTATATAATTTAAGGCAGCTCAGCCACTCTTTAGTCATGGCTCCAAATAAAAATATCAGAAAAAATATCCAGCTAGAAATCGATCAAATAATACAAACTTTGAGCCATTATTTTGAAGAAGTTGGCGTATTTAGCAATGATACTTGTATGGTGTGGAATAATTACAAAAAGTTGCTTAATAAAACAAAAGAGTATTTGGATAGCGAATTTGAAGAAGGCGCATATCTTAATATCACAACGACAACAAAAAGGCAGTTTGATATTTTAATGAATATGCTTTTAAATTTGCAAGAAAAGTCACTAAACAACTCCACCATAGCCTACAATAACGCAGTATCTAAAACCGAGGAGATTAAATTTGAGATATTGTTTATTATCGCTTTGATAATAATATTTTCTATGATTGTTAGCTGGCTGATAACTAATAATATAATCAAATCAATATACAGCGTTCAGCATGGGCTTAATAATTTTTTTAAATACCTAAATGATAAGACAACTCATGTTGGCAAAATAGAGCTATTTTGTAATGATGAATTTAAACAAATGGCTACTATCATAAATGAAAATATGCTCTACATCAGCAATAATGTCAAACAAAATGAAGCTTTAATCAAAAATGCAACAAAGGTACTAGAAGCTTTGAAATCTGGCAAACTAGGCTCAAGACTATATAAAAGCACAAATGATGAATCGCTAAATGAGCTTAAAAATATGATAAATGATATGATTGACAATCTAGAAAATCGTGTAAATACCGAAATCAATAAAAGGCTAGAGCAAGAGCAGCTTCTCATACAGCAAAGCAAACTAGCTGCCATGGGCGAAATGATAGGCAATATAGCTCATCAGTGGAGACAGCCTTTAGCAGAGATTTCAGCGATACATATGAATATCCAAGTCACGTTTAATTTCAATGAATTTGATAAAAAATACCTAAATGACAAAATAGGTGAGCTAAATAGGCTGACATCGTATATGTCGCAGACCATAAGCGATTTTCAAAATTTCTTCAAGCCAAGGGGCAAGCCAGAGCTATTTTCGGTAGCTTGCGTATGCAAAGATGCTATAAATATAATCATATCTTCTTTAAAATATCACTCTATAAATTTAAATTTGACGATACTAAATAATACATTTACCGTTGGATATAAAAACGAATATGCTCAAGTGATTTTAAATGTTTTAAGCAATGCAAAAGATATAATCATCGAAAGAAAAATAGAAAATCCAAACATAAATGTGGAAATCAAAGAAGATAATGAGTATTCTATCGTAAAAATATCTGATAATGCAGGAGGCATTGATGATTCAATCATAGATAAGATTTTTGATCCATATTTTACTACCAGACATAAAACTAAAGGCACTGGCATAGGTCTATATATGGCTAAAAATATCATAGAAAGGAATATGAATGGTGTAATAAGTGTTAAAAATATTAAAAATGGAGCACTTTTTACGATAAAAGTCCCTAAAAAAGATCAAAAATAAATTAGCATTAAATTTAAACAATTACAAAATAAGGAGTTTTCATGTCTAGTTCTGAAAATAAAACTAGCTTCACAAAGACCATAGTTGGTAAAATGGTTAGCGTATTATCTGTGTCTGCTTTAATATGCTTTAGCGTATTTTCGGTGTTTAATTATATCGATACAAAAAATATGATTAAAGACTTGTATTTTAATACATATAAGGCTGGATTAAATATATCAATGGAATACATAAATGATTATTTTCATGATAATCTTGAGTTCCCTACTGATATATCAAATCATATTGTTTCTACTGCGAATGATGAAGAAGAGATGAAAAAAATGCTAAAAACCGCATTTCAGACAAGTTCTGGTATAGATGCTGTTTTTATCGGTTTTAATGACGGTAGAACTTTAAAAATAGATCAAAATACAAATGAAGTTTATGAAATACCAAATTTCGATGGAAGAACTAGAGAGTGGTTTATCCAAGCAAAATCTACAATGAAAAACGGATATACAAAAATTTATAGTGATGTAACAACAAAAAAAGATATTATCACAGCTTTTAGCCCAGTTATAAAAGGCAATCAACTAATCGCCGTTGTCGGTGCAAATATATTTTTAGATAGCTTTAAAGACGTAATATCTAGTATGAAAATCACGAAAAATTCTGATCTTGTCTTTTTAGATGATAATGGAAATATATTAGTTCATCAAGATATTAACAAGGTGAATAATACAGATCCAAATTTCTACAAAAGAAATGTTGATATAATGAAAGAGAGTTACGCAGATAAAAACGGTAATGGCGGCATAGTAGAAGCTGATGGGAATTACGCTATTTGCACCAAAATCAAAGCTGTTGATTACTGGAATATATGCAATATCGCTTCTTCAAATGGAATAAACAGCTACGTTGCTGATGCGATGCTATCTCAAATATCTGCGATTATCATTCTTATCATTGCACTACTAGCAATTATAGCTTACGCTACAAAGCATTTTATTAGCCCTATAAATTTGATAAGAAATGGATTAAATAGCTTCTTCGACTTCCTCCACCACAAGAATGACAATCCTAAAGTAATAGAGATAAAGACTAATGATGAGTTTGGTATCATATCTAAGCTTATTAATGAAAACATTGCAAATGTTAAATCTGCTCTTGATCAAGATGATAAAGCTGTAAATGAGTCTTTAACTAGAGCTAAAGAGGTAGAGAGTGGAAACCTTAGTGTAAGAATAATAAATACTCCATACTCTCCAGGTCTTAGACAACTAAGAGATGTACTTAATAATATGCTTGATGTATTACAAGCTAAGATTGGTAAAGATATAAATGTTATCCAAAAAACATTTGATGATTTTAAAAATCTAGATTTTACTTCTAGTATATCTGATGCTAATGGCGAAGTAGAAAAGGTAACTAATCTACTAGGTAGTCAAATAACAAATATGCTAAGAGATAATCTAGCTCAAGCAAATAACTTACAAGAAAAAGCAAATGATCTAAAAACTTATGTAAGCTCACTAAATGAAGGAGCTAAATCTCAAGCAGAATCACTTCAAGAAAGTGCAGCAGCTGTTGAAGAGATGAGTAGCTCTATGAACTCTATAAATGAAAGAGCTAGTGAAGTAATCAAACAAAGTGAAGACATTAAAAACATCATTACTATAATAAGAGATATAGCAGATCAAACAAATCTTCTAGCTCTAAATGCAGCTATTGAAGCAGCACGTGCTGGAGAGCATGGTAGAGGATTTGCAGTAGTTGCTGATGAAGTTAGAAAACTAGCTGAAAGAACTCAAAAATCTCTTGGCGAGATAGAAGCTAATGTAAATATCCTAAGCCAAAGCATAAATGAGATGAGCCAAAGCATAGGTGAACAAACTGAAGCTATAAATCAAATCAATCAAGCTGTAGTAAGTGTAGATGAACTAACCAAACAAAATGTTGATATAGCTAGCAATAGCAATAGAGTAACTACTGAAGTAGAAAAGATAGCTGATATTATTGTTAGTGAAGTTAAGAAGAAGAAGTTTTAAGTAGCATAAGTGGCTTATATAATTAAGCCACTTTCTTTATATAAATTTATGTATTCGACTTTTTTTACATATTTTTTTGTTAATATTTTTCTATAAATTTAAAAAGTATAAAAGTATATAGGACAAATATGGGATACCAGTATTCAAACATTTTGCTAGAAGAGAGCTTACTTATATTAGAAAAATACAGAAACGAAATCACAACAGAACAATACCAACAAAACAGATCTATAATTTACAATTACGCTTTAGATGGTAGATATATGGATGAAGAAGGCGTCGTTGTGTTGATCGAAATCGACAAAAAGTCCAAAATGACGACATGGAACGATCTCATTGCCAAATACAAAAAAGCAGTCATAGATAGTGATTGCAAGGCGTATTAGACCAAATTTGATATTCTAATGATGAAATCTAAAGTTGTTCCAATCTATGTTTTGATTTTTTATGATTATGCTATCTAGGTTGCAAGCATTTTGAGTGCAGATTTCACTACTTTTATTTTCTTTACTTTTTATTTCTTTGTTGATTGCTTCATTTGTACTATTTATGTTTGTTTGAATATAGATTGAAAATAGAACCAAAATATATGGTATAAATTTAAGATTTTTCACGATTATTTCCTTGCTATTTTCAAAAATAATAACAAAAAAAAGTGGTAAAAAAATCGCTTGAATTATAAATAATTAGAATCTAAATTTTATTGTTCAAATCCCAATCAATAGGCGTTTGCGAGGTTTGTTTAAGGTAGTCATTGCACTTTGAGAAGTGCTTGCAACCAAAAAATGCTCCACGTGCTAGTGGGCTTGGGTGAGCTGCGCTTAGTATTAGATGCTTGTTAGCTTCTATGAGCGGGATTTTGGCTTTTGCTGGATTGCCCCAAAGCATAAAAACTACGTTTGATTTTTTGTCGCTTATATTTCGCACAACTGCGTCGGTGAATCTTTGCCAGCCAAAGCTTGAGTGAGAACCAGGCATGCCAGCTGCTACGCTTAGACTTGTGTTTAGTAGTAAAACGCCTTGTTTTGCCCAGTAAGATAGATCGCCAGAGTTTGGCTCGTTTATGCCCAGATCATCTTTTATCTCTTTATACACATTGATTAAGCTTGGTGGTATTCTTACGCCTTTTGGTACTGAAAAGCTTAGTCCCATAGCCTGACCTGCACCATGATATGGATCTTGTCCTAAGATGACTACTTTGACTTTGTCAAATGGGGTTAGATTAAATGCGTTAAATATGAGATTATTTGGGGGATATACTGTGCTTGATTTTAGAGCGTTGATTAAATTTACTTTGATATCTAAAAAATATGGGCTTAGAAATTCATCTTTTAAGACTTCTTTCCAGCTTGGATCTATTTGGACTTTAGCTAAATCGATTTGCATAAATTAAAAGCCCCAAAAAGGGGCTAGAATTATAAAGCTTTTTTAGCTTCTGCTACGATAGCAGCGAATGCAGCTGCATCATTCATAGCAAGATTTGCCAAAACTTTTCTGTCAAGGGCGATATTTGCTTTTTTAAGACCATTCATAAATCTTGAATAGCTTATGTCATTTAGTCTGCAAGCAGCGTTGATTCTGATGATCCATAAACGGCGGAAATCACGTTTTTTCGCACGTCTATCGCGGAATGCATAAACTAAACTTCTTTCTAATTGTTCTTTTGCTTTTCTAAAATGTTTATGTCTAGCACTGTAAAAACCACGAGCTAGTTTTAGAACTTTTTTATGGCGTCTTCTTCTTACTACGCCTGTTTTAACTCTTGCCATATTTATCCTTTACAAATTGGCGTCCATATCTGGAACTTGTCCTAAACTCTAAATTTAGGAGGTCAAATGACTGATGTCAAAAACTTATATACAAAGCATTTTTTTAACAGCTGAAACGTTAGTACTATCTACATAATGAGATTGTCTAAGGTCTCTCATACGCTTAGATGGCTTTTTAGTCAAGATATGGCTTCTAAATGCTGAGCCTCTTTTTATCTTGTTTTTACCAACTTTAAAGCGTTTAGCTGCACCGCGAACAGATTTCATCTTTGGCATACTAATCCTTTACTTTAAAATGAACGCTGATTTTACCAAAAAATTGATAAATTTAAGCTAAATTTTATCTATACTTTTATATATGCGTTTTGTGGCTAGCAAATTTACCAGCTCACAGACTTGCTAGAACCTGTTTTGTTGATGGTTTGCTCATCTTCCCAAAAGACAAGGCCAGAGGCGAGATCAGTCATTCTAAGTAAGAAAAAATATTCTACTTGGACTTTGCCACTACTGAGTTTTACATTGTCTTGTCTGATTTTGCCACTCAGTGAGAAATCTGGCGAGATGAGAGTTCCTTTTTTGGCTATTGTATCTTGGTTGAACTCATCGTTTTGCCTTAGCTCTCTTACATCTTCACTCATGCCATCGATTGCCCCACCCGCAGCTACTGCTGAAGTCAGGATAAATTTGCCTGATTTTCTTAGGGCTGTGGTGATCTTGGCAGTGAGTTTGTCTGTGTCGATTCTTTGGGGAGTATCATTTACGATTAAGCCCATTGCGACTACTTTTTTGCTGCCTTTTATATCGTTAAATGCTGGATCGCTAAGCATGCTATTTATCATGGTTGTGGCTGCGTTTTCGAAGTCTTGTCTGTCTAATCCCATGCTGAGTGACTCGCCTAAGTCCTCTTGGGCTGCTGTGCCGTCTGTGTACAGTATTTTGGTACTACATCCACCAAAAAGTAAAGCACCAAGGCTAAGTGCTAATATGAGTGATTTTTTCATTTTTATCCTTTATTTTTCTTTCATATCGATTTTTATGTTTGTAGCTCTTGCGTCTGTGGCGACTGCTGTTATGACAACTTCTTTATCAGGAGTAACTCTTATATAGCGGTACCTCTCATCAAGTGCACTTCTTAGGACAAATCCATAGCTATCTATCCAACTTATTTTGTATTCGATATCCACTGCATCAGAGGATTTGAGTATGATTTCGACTTCTAAAAGGTCGTTTGCATTTCTTCTTTTTTTGTAGTCTTGAATGACGTCTTTGTCTAGTGAAGACTGCACGTTAAACTCGCTTTTATCTATCTTGTCAAGAGGATGAGATGCACATCCCACAAATAAAGCACCAGCTAAAGCTAATAAAAAAACTTTTTTCATATTTTACCTTTGTATTATTGTCGTATGGCTTGGAGCAGAGCGTAAAGGCGATCTGACAAGCACCAGCGTATCTTTTGTTTCATCTAAATTTTGCTCAAATAAAATTCTGCCATTTGGCACGCTTATCGTAATTTTACCTTTATTTTCTATCATAATTACTGAAACGCTTTTTGGCAAACCAGTCCAAGAGCGGACATTTGCTCTAGTGCTTACGCTAGTTAGCAAGCTACTCAGCAACGCCAGCCAGCCGCCAGTATCGTCGTTTTTGGCTACGGCTATGTTTAAGGCTGTTTTGGTCGCTGTGGAGGTCAGGGATTTGAGTATCATGGAGGGCATATTGATTTTAAATTCAGTCGCAACAATGCTATCTAAGTTTATCAAATTTGAAGTTTGAGCCAAATTTGCTTCTATGGTTTCATAAGATGAGCCTTGCTTTTTTAGCGTTTCAAACGCCACGCTTGTGGTGACTATTTTTTTATCAACGACAAAAGGCAAGGTGAGCCTAAACTCATCTTTGATAGCTCCAAGCCCGTCTTCATAAATCAAAAATATATATTTTTTGGACTTTTGCGGATTTATGGACGCAGCTTGCTTGGCAAATGTTGCGTATTGCTTTTGGATCTCTTTGTTGTTTGGGTGGATTATAGCTATTTCTTTTAGCAAGTCGCTAGCTCTTTTGTAGTCATTATCCATGTAGAAAAACACAGAAGCAAGGTAGGTGGCGTATGGATTTGTGAAGTCTTTGACGGTGTCAAATTCTCTAAATAGCGAGTTATAATTCGCAGATATATTTTTGAAATTTGAGGCTACATTTTTGTCATAGTTTTTGTCTAAATCATCTCTGTTTTTTTCTATTTGATTTGCGAAATACTCTTTTGCCAGCTCTTGTCTCATAAGGGCTCGATTAAACTCAACTCTAGCGTTTTGAAAATCGCCTAAACTCATGAAATTTAGAGCTTTGTATGAGTTTAGCATAATCCTTTCGTGCATTGAGCCTTCATAGTCTGAGATGTTTTCATTTATGAGCGTTGAAGTTATGATTTTCGTGCCTTTTAGGGCGTAATTTTGCAAATCAACGTCGTATTTGTAAGCGTCTTCAACTGCGTCAAAAAACTCTATGCTTTGAGCAAATTTAGAGCAATTTCTAGCGATCAGTCCAGCATTTAAGCCGTTGTATATGGCGTCATCATTGTCTTTGACTTTTTCTAAGCTTTGAGCCAAAAACTCATCATCGCAGTAGCTATTTACTATCATATTTTGAAAATCGTTGTTTGTGGCTGCGTGGTTTGCACATCCAACAAAAAATAGGGTAAAAAAGAGAGATAATAGTAAATTTAGCTTCATTATTTTTCTTAAATTTGATTGTTTGATTTTATCCAAAAAGCGGTTTTTTGTCAAAATAATGGTGTTTAGAGCCAGATATTTGGCTCTAAATCTGGCGTTATTTTGTAGAGTTTGAATCAGCGTTAAAGCCGCCGCCAAGTGCTTTATAAACCCCAACGACGCTTGAAGCGACTTCTAGTTTGGACTGAGCTAGACTGAGTTTGGCACTTAGCAGGTTTCTTTGAGAGTCTAAAAACTCAAGATGCGTGCTATATCCTGCATCATATCTGATTTTAGCAAGGTCATAGACTTTGGTTTGAGAGTTGGCAAGCTCTTGCATGCTTTGCTCTTTTAAGACTGAGTTTTTACGGCTATTTAGCGCGTCTTTTATCTCGCCAAAAGCGTTTTTGATAGCCTTATCATAATTTAGCAAGCTTGCGTTTTGGTCTAAATTTGCTAGTTCGACGTTGTTTGATGTCCTACCAAAATCAAGCAAAGGCATAACCACGCTTCCACCAATACTCCAAGTGTTTGCATTATTTATCAAAAATCTATCAAATTCATCGCTACTATATCCAAAAACTCCAGTCAAAGATAGCTTTGGAAGCCACGCAGTTCTTGCTACGCCAACCATAAAATTTGAAGCTCTAAGGCTCTCAAGCGAGCTTGCTACATCTGCTCTGTGGAGCAAAATATCTGAGCTTATGCCTTCTGGAACATCTGGAGAAAGTGGCAATATTTTTGGCGCTGCTATGCTTTTGTTTAGTATTTCATCTGGATTTTGACCTATTAGCAAGGCAAGGGCAGTGTTTGTTTGTGAAATTTGGTTTTGCAAAGTGATGAGCTGTGTTTTTGCCATATCTACGCTGGCTTTTGCTTGATAATATGTAAGCTCATCTATGCTTCCAGCATCAAGCTGCTTTTGTCTATAAAATAGAGTGTTTTCATAAGTTTTTAGCGTATCTTTTAAGATCTCTTCTTGCTCATTTAGGGATATTAAGCTTAAATATGTGTTTGCTACGCTTGAAGCTATTGTTAATTTAGCTGTTTCATAATCATATTTTGTGGCTTTGAACACTGCTTCTTTGGCGTTTGCTGTGTCTCTTACTCTGCCCCAAAGATCGATTTCATAGCTTAGAACTGAGCTTAAGCCAAATGAGTTATATCTGCTTTGTGGTTGTCTTGAAAATGTCTCGCCGCTACTTTGGTTTTTGCTCGCACTGCCTTCAAGAGAGATATTTGGCAAAAAATCCAAATTTGCTTGGTTTAAATTTATGCTAGCTTTTTGTAAATTATTTAGTGCTAAAAGTAGGTCTGAGTTGTTTTTAAGTGCTTCTGCGACAAGAGAGTTTAATCTCTCGTCTTTAAAGCTTTCCCACCATTTTTCATTCACGCTATAACTATCAAATTGATATTCAAAGCTGTGATTGACCTCTATCATATCTGGTTTTAGCGAACAACCAGTTACAAGCAGTCCTAGTGATAAAATCAATAATGTTTTACGCATTTTGCTCTCCTGTAGTTGTTATTTTACCACGTTTTTTGTCTAACCAGACATTGAAGCTTTCTAGTATATAGAAAAACAGCGGAACAAAGAAAATAGCTATCGTAGTAGCTGCTATCATACCGCCTATTACTCCAGTGCCTAGTGCGTGGCGGCTTGCAGCTCCAGCTCCAGTAGCTATAGCCATCGGTAAAACGCCAAGTGTAAAGGCAAGCGAAGTCATAATGATAGGTCTAAATCTCATCTTTGCAGCGCTTATTGCAGCGTCTTTGATGTTTTTGCCAGCTAAATGCTCTTGCATAGCAAACTCAACTATCAAAATCGCGTTTTTAGCTGCAAGTCCGATGAGTAGTAAAAGTCCGATTTGGAAATATACGTCATTGCTTAAATTTCTAGCCCAAGTAAATAATAATGCTCCAAAAACAGAAAACGGCACAGCAGTCACAACAGCTAGTGGCATAAGCCATCTTTCGTATTGTGCTGCAAGGATTAAAAATACAAATATCAGACCAAATACAAATGCTTGTGCGCCTTTGCCTGTTGATGCTACTTCTTGGTATGCTGAACCAGCCCAGCCGATATTATATCCTGTTGGAAGCTCTTCATTTATAATGCTTCTTATGGCATTTATCGCATCACCTGAAGTGTATCCTGGCTTTGGATCGCCCATGATCTTAGCTGCTGGAAAGCCGTTAAATCTATCGACGTTATCAGGCCCAAGACTTCTAGTAAGTGTGACAATAGAATCAAGTGGCACCATTTTGCCATCACTTGAGCGGACATACAGGGATTTGAAGTCTTCTGGTGAGTCACGGTACTGCTCGTAAGCTCTGATATTGACTTTGTAAGTTTTACCAAGTATGTTAAAGTCATTTACATAGTACTGACCTATGGTTGAATTTACTGTTGAAAATATATCTTGAAATGATATTCCCATCATCTTGATTTTGTCTTTGTTTAGAGTCATTTTATACTCTGGGAATTGCGTATCAAGAGTGGTTCTTACTTGAGTAAGAGCTGGATGAGCGTTTGCTTTAGCAACGACTCTTTGCATATCAGCTTCTATCTCGTTGTAGTTTTTGCCAGTTATGTTTTGTGCGTAAAGCTCAAAACCACCAGTGATAGATAGACCCATTATAGGAGGTGGAGTTGTGGCAAATGTCATAGACTCTCTATCTGTTGGATATAGCATTCCAGTAAGCTGGTTTGCGATAGTTGCGGCTGCGTTTTGCTCGCCAGGTCTTTCATCCCAAGGCTTAAGCGTGATAAACATAATACCGGCATTTTCTCTAAGAGTGCCAGCTAGCATATCATATCCTGCAAGTCCAGTTACGTTTTTGACGTTTGGATTTTTGGCGATGATTTGGCGTATAAACTCAGTGTCTTCTAGTGTTCTAGGCAGGGTTGAAGCTGGTGGAAGATTTGTTATGGCTAGGACTGAGCCTTTATCTTCAGCAGGAACAAGCCCACCAGGAATGACCTTAAATAACTCTATCATCATAAAGACAATGATACCAACGCAAACTAAGCTAATGAAGACATGGCGGAGAATTTTAGCAACTCCAGCTGCAAAAATCCTTGTCGAAAAGTCAAAAAACTCATTAAATTTACGTACAAACCAAAATGGTTGATTCTCTTTTTTGCGCAAAATTATCGCGCAAAGTGCAGGGGTCAGAGTAAGAGCTACAAGTCCAGATATACACACAGAAACAACTAAAGTAAGTGCAAACTGTCTTTGGATAACACCAACAAATCCCTCCATAAATGCAACTGGTATAAACACAGCTGAAAGCACAAGCACGATAGAAATAACAGGTGCAACGATTTCGTCCATAGCTTTTATTGTGGCTTCTTTGACTGTTAAATTTGGCTCTTCATGCAGTATCCGCTCGACGTTTTCTATGACGATGATAGCATCATCGACGACTATTCCGATCGCCAAAATAAGGGCAAAAAGCGTGATTAAATTTATCGAAAATCCCATAGCATAAATCCCGCCAAACGCCCCTATAATAGACACTGGCACAGCAAGCATAGGAATAAGTGTAGCCCTAACATTACCAAGGAACATATACATAACAATAGTTACTAATATCATAGCTTCAATAAAAGTCTTGATAACCTCTTTTATGGATACTTGGACGAATTCAGTGGTGTCATAAGCTACTTCATAAGTCATTTCGCCAGGGAAAGCTTGTTTTAGTTCATCTAGTTTGACTTTTGCCGCGTTCATGGTTTCTAGTGCGTTTGCTCCACTTTGTAAAAACAAAAGAAGTGGCACCATATTTCCACCGTTAAATTTACCAGCAAACTCATATCCTTGAGCTCCAAGCTCGATAGTTGCTACATCTTTTAGCCTTAGGATATTGCCTTTTTGATTTGCGCTTATAATGATGTTTTCAAACTCTTTAACGCTTTTTAGTCTGCCTTCTGGCTTGATAGAATACACATAAGGATTTCCAGCATTTGTAGGTTGTTGTCCGATTTTGCCCGCTGCATACTGAGCATTTTGCTCTTGAATTGCACTTATTACATCAGTTGTAGTAAGTTTATATTTTTTAAGAAGATCTGGCTTTATCCAAACTCTCATAGAGTAATCTTTATTTCCGATGACTACAGCATCTCCGATACCAGGAACTCTTTTTAGCGTGTCAGCTACGTTTATGCTTACATAGTTGCTGATATCAATATCGCTTATCTTTTTGCTTGGATCATAAAATGCAGCAACAGCAAGTATAGAGCTACTTCTTTCATCGACTTTTACACCGACTCTTCTTACCTCTTCTGGAAGAGTAGAAAGAACAGGGTTTACTCTATTGTTTACATTTACTGTAGCAGTTTGTGGATCTGTGCCTATTTCAAAATATACATTTAGGCTCATTGTTCCTGATGAGCTTGATGTGCTTTGCATATATATCATGCCATCAACGCCGTTTATAGCATTTTCAAGCGGGGTGGCTACTGTGTCAGATATGGTTTGGGCGTCTGCTCCTGAGTAGGTGGCTTGAACGACTATTTGGGGAGGCGTGAGTTGAGGGTATTCTTCAACAGCTGAGCTTCTAAGTCCTATATAGCCAGCGATAACTATGACTATAGATAAAACAGAAGCAAAAACTGGACGATTGATAAAAAATCTAGAGAACATTATTTGTTTCCTTTAGTATCTTGCACTGGTTGTACGCTCTGACCTTCTCTTATTTTTTTAAAGTTGTCTATTATGATGATATCTCCGTCATTTAGTCCTGAGCTGATGATCGCTGAAGTGGCGTCTTGCGATACGATTTTTATAGGATTTTTTACTACTTTTCCATCTTTGATTGTATAAACAAATGGATTTACTAAGTCTTGCAAGATAGCAACTTGTGGGATTTTAAATCCATTTTTTTGGTAAAATCCATAAACTTCTACTGTAGCAAATGCTCCTGGTCTTAGCTTGGTAGCGTTGTTGTCAAATTTAGCCTTTGCGCTAACTGTGCCGCTACTTTGATCTATGACATTATCTATAAAATCCAAAGTACCATTATAGTCCTTGCCTTCGTATTTCATAGTCACAAGTGAGTTTAGTTGCACCCACTCTTTACTGCCCAGTTTTTGAGCGATTTCTAGTCTATTTACATCAGAAATAGCAAAATCAACGTAAATTGGATTTAGTTTTGTTAGGCGGACAAGGTCGCTATCAGCACTGCTGACGTATGAGCCGACATCTTTTAAACTATCGCCGATAACCCCAGAAAATGGCGCTGTGACAACTGAGTAATCAAGGTCGATTTTGGAGTTTTGCAAGTTTGCTTTTGCTGCAAGAACTGAAGCTTTTGTTGATTCAAAAGTAGCCTTTGAGCTGTCAAATTCCTTTTGTGAGATTGCTGAGTTGGCATGGAGCTTGAGCGATCTATCAAAGTCTGTTTTTGCATTGTTAAAATTCGCTTCTGCGACCTTTAAATTCGCTAGTGAGCTATCATAAACTGCTTTATATTTTGCTTGATCGATGAGGTAGAGTTTGTCACCAGCTTGTACTCTATCGCCAGCTTTGAAAAACTGCTTTTCTATGGTTCCAGCAACTTTAGCTTTGAGAGTTACATCCATGTTGCTTGTTGTCTGTCCACTGTAGTTTAGCACTATTGGAATATCTCCAGCTTTAGCCACAAAAACTCCTACTGGAAGTGGTGGCATACCACCAGCTTGGGCATTTTGTTTTTTGTCAGTTTGGCTAAAACATCCGCTAAAGAGTATGACAGTAGCCAAAATACTAAGTCCGTAAATTTTATTCATGATTTGCCTTTCGTTATTTCTTGTGTTTATTTATAAATTTGAGTAATCATCATTACAAAATAGTGAAAAATTATATCTTAAATTTATTAAATACTTGTTAAATTGTGAAATGAATTTACTTCAAAGCACCGCGTAAAAAGAAATCCACACACTCATCTATCCACTGCTTTTTATCTATTTTGTCTATGTCTATATCATGACCAAATACGATTTTTTGCATTGAATATGGCTCTTCTAATAAATAGCAAAATCTAAATGCTAGAAGCTCAAAATCTTGGTTTTTAAATTTAGTTTTTATGGTTGGTTTGGAGAAAAAATCCACAAGGATTTTATTAACTATTTTTACGCCACTTTCGTAAAATATTTTGCTTATTTGTGAGTCTTTGTTGAATGATTCGCTAAAAATAAGCCTTTTTAAAAGAAAAGATTCTTTAGTAAGCACGACAGCTAAGTACTCTTCGCTAAATTTATGTAAGAAATACTCCAAATCCTCAGATGAATCAAGGCAAATTTTCTTATTTATATCTTGGCTAAATTTACTAACGCCACGATCAATGATAGCTTTAAAAAGCCCTTCTTTGTTGCCAAAGTGCTTATATATGGTAGAAAGAGAGCCGCCGCTTTTTGAGATTATCTCATTTAGGCTTGTATTTTCAAAACCATTACTCAAAAATAGCTCTAAAGCCACAGATATGATCTGCTCATATCTGTTTTTGGCTTTTTGTGATTTTAGTTCGCACAATGTATTTTGGTTCATTATTAATCTTTGCTAAGAGCCTTTCTTATCTCTACCATTTTTGGAAATACAAATATAGTGTCTCTTGATACGCTTATATTTTTCTTATCATCGAGTGCGTAAGCGTTGATTTTGATATCAAGTGGAGTATCTTTGGTATTTACATTTACTAAAGTATCTCTGGTATTTAGTACGACTATCACCTTTTTCTTACCGCCAGCTTTTATCTTGATAGGAGCAGCTGGTCTGGTGATCTTGATCCTTGTGTCATTGACATCAAAATAATATATATGCTCTTGCTTTTGAGTATTTTGCATAAGAAATGTATATGCGTTTTCGACGTTAAATTTACCGTTATCAACCTCTATTTTATATAGCTCAGTTGTTCTATTTATGTTTAGTAGCATATTTTCTTTTTTAGTTGTCATAAGAGCTAGAGCGACGATAGCTACAGCGATCACGACCATATACGCAATGGTTCTAAATCTGAAGTAATTGACTGGTTTTCTTGTTTGGAGTGATTTAGCACTAGTCCAAGAAATCAGCGTTTCTTTGCCTAAATTTCCCATGACTTTAGAGCAAGCATCGCTACATTCAAGGCAGTTTATACACTCTAGTTGCATGCCTTTTCTTATATCTATGTGAGTCGGACATATATGTACGCAAGCCTCACAGCCGATACATTCAGACTCGCTAGTTAGTGGTTTTCTGCCTAGTTTTGTTTGTCCATCGTAGATTTTGCCGCCTCTTTGCTCGTCGTAGATGACTTGGATAGTGTCATTATCAAACATAACGCTTTGGATTCTAGCGTAAGGGCAGACATAAACGCAGAAGTTTTCAGCCAAATAAACAACATCAAAAACTATAAAAGCTGTAATTCCTATAAGAATTCCAACTAAAAGCTTGTGTTCGCTTGGATTTGAAAGATAAGTGAAGAAATCCTCAGGAGGCACAAAATACCACAAAAAGTTGCTCGCAGCAATTAGTGCTAAACATGCCCATAAAATAACTCCGATAGCTTTTTTAACATAATTGCCATCAAATTTCTTTTGTCTATCGCGTAAATTTTTGCGGATTCTTAAGAGTTTTGTTTGGATCAAATCTCTATAAAGCACCCTAAAAACAGTCTGCGGACAGGCCCAGCCACACCAAACACGCCCACCTAAAGTGGTTAAGAAAAATATACTAAGAAACATAATGATAAGCAAAAACGGCATTAGATAAAGCTCTTGCATATCAAATGATGTGAATAGTAAATTTAGTTGCTTTTTGTCAAAACTAAGTAGAAAAAAATGATTATCATTAATTCTGATAAAAGGCAAAACAAGCGCTATCACAGTAACTATTGCATAAGTTATGTAGCGTTTTTGGGCGTATGGAGTCTTATTGGCTAAGACATCATTTGGATTGAGTTGCATTGTAAGTCCTTAAATTTTTAACTTGACACAATTATATAACTTCTGATTTTAAAGTTAGGTTAAAAAAGTATTAATAATTACTTTTTTTACTTCAAATATAGTTAAGTTAAATTTAGGTATAATCCAAGCTTATTTTAATCTGAAAGGTGGTGAGGACTGTGCCAGGAGTTAAGGTACATCCTAACGAGTCATTTGACGAAGCTTATAGACGTTTCAAAAAACAAACTGATCGTAACTTAGTTGTTACTGAAGTTCGTGCTAGAAGATTTTTTGAGCCAATGACTGAAATTCGTAAAAAACAAAAAATTTCAGCTCGCAAAAAAATGCTTAAAAGACTTTATATGCTTAGACGCTACGAGTCAAGACTCTAAAACCATAGCCGGAAGCTTTTCCGGCTTTTTTAAATTTAGCCCAAATTTTCATCAATAAATTTAATTTTTTCCACTGCTTTCTTGGCTAAAATCTCTGCTTTTTGGCTAAGCCCTTCTCTAAAATCAAGTACATTTTCAAGCAAAACCGAAATCCCTAAAAATAGCGTTTTGGGCGTGATATTTCTAAGATAACTTAGCAAAACTGGAGTCGGGAGATTGTGCGTAGAATAGATATAATCTCTTTCATCGCTAAGGTCGAAAAACTCGATTCTTTCATCATCAAAACCACTCATCGCATCGACCACGACCAAAATATCTGGAGCAAACTCACGCAAAGCACCAAACTCATTTTCTGGTACGTCCTCGCCATAAAAGACTTTCCAGCCCTTTAAATTTTGCTCCACCAAAGAGCCGACATAAAGCCCCACGCCATCATCGCCACGCATTTTGTTGCCGATACAAAGCAAGGCTTTTTTCAAATTTGACATTATTTTAAGCCCTTTTTTAAAACAATATAACCCTCTTGCAAAGACTCTAAAATCTCTTTAAATTTAGAGTCTTGCAGCTCTAAAAGTAGCTTTTTAGCATGATCTGGCAAAATCTCAACTTCAAAATAACGGCTTATATTTCCAAGTTTAAATTTAGCATATTCGCCGCTATTTTCTAAGATTTTATCCCACTGCTCATCGCTAAACTCAGCGATTTTTTCGTTAAAATCAATAGTCCCCACGCCATGCCCGATACAAGTAGAAAACGTGACTATTTGCTTATAAGCATACGGTAATTTGTCGTTTTGATCGACGTGGCGTTTGGTGAGTTTCCAGACTTGTATCACTTTTTATCCCATGAAATTTGGTCTAAATTTATGGCTTCAAGATTAGCCAAATTTAGATATTTTAGGTAAATTTCATTATACAAAATCCCCAAGCACTCGCCAAATCTCGGATCTTCTTGCTCATTAATAGCTTTTGAAATTTGCTCTTTAACCAAATTTGCGTCTTTTGGATCACTTGCAAGCTTCATTGCACTTATAAATTTATCATACAAAATCCTGCCGTGAATATAGCTCATCAAAAACTTAGCCTTGACTAGAAGATCGCGCTCAAATGAGCTATTTTCTAGCAAAGGAGCTTGCACGATTTGGGGCATTGGTTTATCGTCTTTGTAGCTTTGTTTTTGCATTTTTTGCTCAATTATCCCAACTCCAGTGGCAAGGCCGTAGATTATGCTTGCTGGATGAGGCGGACAGCCTGGTATGAAGACATCTACTGGGATGACTTTATCAGCGCCACCCCAAACAGCGTAGCTATCGTGAAATATCCCGCCACTTGCCCCGCACGCCCCAAAGGCGACTACTATTTTTGGATCAGGAGTGGCCTCATAAGCTCTAAGAAGTGGGTAATACATCTGCCTTGTGATAGGTCCAGTGACTAGCAAGATATCGGCGTGGCGTGGGTTTGCGACTAGTTTGAAGCCAAATCTCTCAGGATCCCAAAGCGGGCTAAGTGCGGCGTAAATTTCAATCTCGCAGCCATTGCATCCACCACAATCTATACGAAATACGCTAAAGCTTCTTTTGATATTTTTCAAAAGCTCTAGTTTTGAGTTTAAATCACTATTTTTTTCTATATCTTTTGGAACTATATACATTATTTTACCGCTCCATACTCTTTGTTTGTCATCATGGCTAGTGTTTTGTTTTGTTTGCATTTTGGGCAGATGTGAAGATAGATTTTAGCTTCATTTTTGCGCTCTTGGCTTAAATTTGAGTTGTCTATTTTTTGCTCGCTATACTCTACAAATTTTTTACTCAAAAATCCCTCTCCACACTCTTTGCAGTGCATGGCTTCTAGTTCGCCGATTTGCAAAAGAGCTGATTTATCAAATTTGACCGCTAGCTCGTAGTCATTGCTTAGCACGACTGCGCCAGTAGGACAAACCTCATCGCACCTACCACAAAATATACATCTTCCACTATCGTGTTGCCACTTCATGGAGTTTTTAGCATCTTGCCATTTGACTGTTATGGCATTGCTCGGACACGCTACCCCACACGCCGCGCAACCTATGCAAAGATCGTAATTATACTTTGGTTTGCCACGGAAAAACTCTTCAACGACGTAAGGCTCAAGTGGGTATTTTTTGGTTACGATACCGTGTTTTTTGACTATATCATAAATTTTCATTTTATATCCTTTACAGGATTTTCTTTTAAGTTTTGGCAATATTTTTTAAGCTCTTTGTCGCCTATGACTTTTGATTTGCCGTTTTTGACATTGACTAGAGTCACACGCTCAGTGCATGAATAGCATGGATCAAGGCTACAGACTATTAGTGCGGCGTCGGCTATGGTGTTACCTTGGAGTTGATAGCGAAGGCTCGACCAGTTGTTGTATGTAGAGGCTCTACATCTCCAGCGATATACCTTATCAGCAGCTCCTTGCATGATCCAGTGCATATTTTCCCCGCGTGGTGCTTCGTCGTATCCTAAGCAAAACTCACCTGGCTTTAATCTATAATTAACATCAATAAATGTAGCTCCACCTGGCATTATCTCAAGGCATTGTCTGATTACTCTAAGGGCTTGCTTGAAGTCTTTTGAGCGAACCATTTCACGACTATAAACATCGCCACCATGCTCCACGTTTGGAGTGATTTCTAGCTTTTTATAAAATCCATAAGGATGGTCGTATCTTGTGTCTCTTTTAAAGCCACTGCCTCTGACATTTGGTCCAACTGGGCTAAAGTCACGTGCGACTTGTTTATCAAGTACGCCGATACCTTTCCAGCGGTTCATTTGGCGAGTATCTTCGATTACGACTTGCCAAATTTCATCAAAGCCACTTTCTATGATATCTAGTAGTTCGTAAGCTCTTTTTATCTCACTTAGAGTTATATCGCGTCTCACACCACCAACGATGATTGTCCCATAAGTCTTTCTGCCACCAGTGATGACTTGGGCTAGTTCTAGAGTGTATTCACGCACTCTAAAAAGATGCATAAACGCTGTATAGTTGCCACAAACTTCACAAGCAAGACCTAAATTTAGTAAATTTGAGTGCATGCGCTCTATCTCGCTACTCATCACTCTTATAGCCTGAGCACGCTCTGGGATTTCAAGACCAAGCCCACGCTCGATAGTCTCTATACAAGCGATTGAGTGAGCAAAACCACAAATCCCACAAATCCTCTCAGCCAAATAGCTCATTTGGTTGTAGTTTAGGCGGTTTTCGGCTAGTTTTTCCATTCCTCTGTGTTGATAAAATAGCCTATAATCAGCGTCCACGATAGTATCGCCATCGCAATAAAGCCTAAAATGTCCTGGCTCATCTGCTGTGATGTGAAGTGGTCCCATTGGGATATCTACTACATCTTGGCTATTTGGAGTTCTAAACTCGTATTCTGGCTCATCTTTGTGATCCACAGGATCTGGGCGAAATCTATAATCCATCGCATCTTTTCTAAGCGGGTGGAGATTTTCTGGCCAGTCATCGCTGAGTACTAGACGTCTTTTATCAGGTAAGCCCTCAGCCACTAGCCCAAACATATCATAAGCTTCTCTTTCATACCACACGCAAGCTGGCACGAGAGGCGTAACGCTAGGATAGGTTGGATCGCTCTCAGGGATTAGAGCTTTTACAGTGATGAAGCATTTTTCATCAAGCTCGTCACCAGCTTGCATTTTGGAGCCTTCCATAGAAAGCACGTAGTAGAGTGCGAAGTGCTTGTTAATGCTTCTTTCATCATTTGCTACCATTGTAGAAAGCCAGCCGCCGATACCGTAATATAGCTTATGAACGACCTTTGGCAAGTCGTTTCTATCTACTAAAACAGTGATTTGATCCGCGTCTTGTCTGCTGACTTCTAGCAATGTGAAGCTCTCTTGTAAAGTTTGTATAAATTTATCACCTATCATCAAAATCCTTTAATCTCATTAACGCCGTTTTCTACTAAATACCAAAAGCTATCAAACTGCCAAATACCAAAAGCAATAACCAAAAATGCTAAGGCGATAAGTGGTAGATTTTCCCATAAGCTCATCTCTGAGCCAAATTTGACCTCGCCTACTGTTTTGCCAAAACTAGCCATAAAAAAGTGTGAAAAGTCAGCGACAAAAATAATAGCAAGTGCGATCGCAAATAGCCCAACTTCTATAAATTTGCCACCCAAAATTGCTGCTTTAAATGTCAAAAACTCACTCACAAATATCGCAAACGCTGGAACGCCCACAAGCGAACAGATAGAAACCCCAAATAGCACGGTTGTAAGTGGAGCGATATTTATCATATTTCCCATTTTATGCATATCATTTGTGCCATAAATCCTAGTCATATTTCCAGTTGTAAGGAATGCTAAAGCCTTTGTAAAACTATGAGCTAAGCAGTGAAAAATCGCTGCAAAAATCCCAAGTCTGCCACCAATCCCAAGAGCAAAAGCGATAACGCCCATGTGAGCTATAGAGTGATAGGCAAACATTCTTTTGACATCGTGTTGGTGAATAAGAAAAAAGGCTGCTACAAAAAGAGTTAAAACTCCACTTATAAGCATTGCATTTTCTACAAAGCCAAATCCAGCTGAATTTGCCACAATAGCGTAGTAGCGAATAAGGCCAAGCATAGCGATTTTTAAGACTATACCACTAAGAAGTGCTGAGGTTGGGGCTGGACCTTGGGAGTGAGCGTCTGGTAGCCAGGTGTGAGTAGGTACAAGACCTGCTTTTGTGCCAAATCCAATAAGTGCAAAGATAAATACAAGCATTAAAACATGCGGATTTAAGCTGCCAGCTAGCGGCAATAGCTGCGAGAACAAAATCGCGCTTTGCTCATCGCCAAGAGTGTTTAGGCTAGATGAATACAGTAAAATAGTAGCAAACATAGCAAACGCAAGCCCTACAGAGCAGATGAGTATGTATTTGTAGCCACTTTCGAGTGATTTTTTGTTGTCTTTGCTGACGACCATAAACACAGTGGCTAAAGTGGTCGCTTCAATGGCTGCCCACATGATAGCTAGGTTGTTGCTAATACAGCTTAAAGTCATCGTAAATATGGCTATATGAGCAAGTGCTAAGTTTAGTTTTATGTGTTTTAGTGTTGTATGACCAGTTTGGAAGTGCCATTTGAAATAGCTTGTAGCGTATAAATTTGAGAAAAATCCAGTTATCGCCACCAAAACCAAAAACGCCGCTCCAAGATAATCTAAAAATAAAATTTGGTTAAAAGCGTAATATTCGCCGCCACTTATTAGCTTAGCAATACTTGAAAATATAGCAAGGCTTGTAAGAGCGCTAAGAGCTATGTGAAGTGTGCTTATAAGCTTCAAATTTGATGGCGTGATAAACAAAATCAAAGCCGAAAATAGAGGAATGATTAAAATCAAAAAAAGTATATCCATAGTTTAACCCTTTAAATTTGAGGCTTTGCTTATATCGACGTGGCCAAATGTTTTATGATAATGATAAGCCAAAACGCTCATTATAATCACAGCAAAAATCGCATCAGTCAAGATCCCAAGCTCTACTAAAGAGTGAGAATTATACGCACTCAGTGCTAGACTTAGATGAATGCCATTTTCAAAAAGACAGTAAGCAAGAATCTGCTTGATGAATGAATTTCTCAAAATAAATCCAAAAATCCCCATCATAAATATAAAAATAGAAGCCACTAAAGCAGTTTCATTTTTGATAAGTGAAAACTCGCCAAATATCGGAGCAATCACCATCGCAGTGGCTATGCTAAAGCCAAAAGCTATGACAATAGAAACCAAAAATCCACCAGTTGGCTCGTTTTCATGAATCAAATTTAGCTTTTTAACAAGATAAAATATAATAGCTGGCACCAAGCAGACTTTCATAAAAAATGCGATAATCGCCCAGCTAAATAGCTCCTTTGCTCCGTGCAAATTTGCCAAAAGAAAAAACAAGCTTACCAAACAAAATGCTTGAAAAACATAACTCAAAATGCTTAATTTGTAGCTTCTAAAGCCAAAAACAAGCACGCTTGAAATCATCATTAAAATAGTTAAAACTTCCATAATTAAACTCCGATTATGTAAAGGCTAAGGGCGATAAGCGATATAAAAAGTATGCCAAGCGCGTTAAATTTAAGACTTGAGAGAATCCTAAATCTTGGGCCAAAGTTATCTATCAAAATAGCTCCGATGTAAAATACCCCGACTTCTACTAAATTTAAAGCCAAATTTAACAGCGGATTTTCAAATCCAAACGGCACAAAAATAACCAAAAAGAAGCTTATCATTGCGTATTGTTTGAGCATGAGTGCCATTTCAGCCACACCAAGATCCCTACCGCTATACTCACCGATCACACCCTCTTGGACTTCTTGCTCGGCTTCAGCTATGTCAAAAGGCTTTCTTCCCATCTCCACATACATAGCCCACAAAAACGCTATACTAGCCACAGCGTATGAAGCGATGTGATAGCCGATTTCGCCGTTTTGTAAAACGCCTTTTATGATAGGCAAATTTGTAGTTTGGGTTAGCATTGCTATTATTATAAGACAGATTATCATGATAGGCTCGACATACACAGCTATCAGGCTTTCTCTACTTGCTCCTACTCCTGCATAAGGATTTGAGCTATCGATACTAGCCACGCCAAACACAAATCTAAAAGCTGCCACCAAATACACAGCGACAAATATATCGCTTATCATTCCGCCTTCGCTATTGCCAGCGTAACTAATAGGCATAATCATCACAAGCAAAGCCGAAATGCTAAAAAGCATATATGGACTTGCTCTAAAAAACCAGTGAATTGTATTTGGCATGGTTCTTGAACGCTTTAAAAGCTTGAAAATATCATAATAAGTCTGAAGAATTGGGTATCCCACACGACTTTGGATTTTGCCTCTTAGGTTTCTAGCCACACCATCAAAAAGCGGAACCAGCAAAATAGCAACGAAAAGTTGCAAAAGCATAAGTAGTATCGTTTGCATCTATTCTCCTAAAAAGTAAAATCCAGCTATCATCATAGCATAGAGATATATAAGTATGTAAATCACGTAAAAGCTACTTTTGCCATTTTGCATGTAGCCAATCTTGTCGCCTAAGTATAAATTTAGCCTGACAACTGGCGCATAAAGCAGATTCCACCAAAAATCATCGCTCCTACTCTCATAATTCATCTTTGCAAAATAGCTATCTTGGCTTTTGATCTCTTTAAATTTGATAATCTTGCTTATTATGCGTTTGAAATCGCCCACAAAGGCGTTTGAGTTGGTTTGCATTCGGCTATTAAATTTAAACCCGCAAGCCCAAGGCTCGCTAAGTCTTGCCTTGCTCATATTTGCCTTAAATATTCCAAAAAGTAAAAATGGTAAGATAAGCAAAAAGCACAAAAGCAAGGCGATTATCGGCATTGATAAGACATCGATATTTATACTATAAGTAGCATTTGGTATCAAGTCCATGACAACCGAGCCCAAAAACATTATTATATTATTCGCACCAAGTCCAAAATACAAGCAAGAAAACGCTAAAACAAACATACCAAGAGGCATAAATAGTGACTTTTCATAAGCCCCGTTGTAGATTTTCTCATCTTTGCAAACTCCAGCAAAAATAAGAGCATAAAGCTTGATAAAAGCAAAGACAACAATAGCTCCAGTAAGAGCCAAAGCCACGATACTAAGAGCAAAAACAGCCCTTCCTAGCAGGCTTTCGCTAAGCCCACCAAGTATCATTGAGCGGTAGATAAACCACTCACTCACAAAGCCATTTAGCGGTGGCAGAGCCGAGATACTCACCACGCCTATCAAAAACAAAATCGCAGTGATAGGCATTTTTCTGGCTAGGCCGCCAAGCTTGTCTATCTCTTTTGTTTGCGTGGCATTGTAGATGTTTCCAGCGCCTAAAAATAGCAGTGATTTAAAGGTAGCGTGATTTAGAGCGTGAAATAACGCCCCAACAAAACCAAGTAAAGCAAGCGTGCCTTCACCCAAGCCAATACCGTAAAATCCAGTTCCCACGCCAAGCAAGATTATGCCTATGTTTTCAACCGAGCTATAGGCGATGAGCTTTGAGTATTCTTTTTGGACTAATGCGTAGCTGATACCTATGAGCGCGCTTAATGCTCCAAGCACCATGATACTAAGTCCAAATCCAGGATTTATAGGCAAGAATAAGCTAAATTTGATAAGTCCAAATATCGCCATTTTTGACATAACTCCACTCATCAAAGCTGCCACGTTTGACGGTGCTAATGGATATGCGAGTGGTGACCACACATGAAATGGAAACATACCAGCCTTGCTGCCAAATCCTACTAAAAGCAAAGTAAGTACGCAAATGCTAAGCCCTGAGCTTATCTCAAATCCTTGCCACTGCGCAAATTCCATACTTCCAGCCACGCCAGAGATCAAAAGCAAGGCTATCATGATACAAAACGCACCGATTTGTGCCACGCCAAGATAAATCATCACGGTTTTGTTGCTAGTCTCTTCATCGTTAAATTTAAGTAGCAACGCCGAAACAAGAGTCATCACCTCCCACAAAACGATGAAGCTAAAGACATTTGAGCTTGAGAGAACCAAAAGCATAGAAAGGATAAAAAAGTTAAAAAGTGAAGCAAAAACGGCTAAATTTGCCCTATTTTTCAAGCTTTTTGCATATCCAATAGTGTAAATCCCAACTCCAAATGATATAAAAACAACCAAAAAGCTAAAAAATCCGCTCAGCGGAGTTAGGATAAATTCAGGTGAAAATATAAAATTTCCAGCTAATTTAAATCCGTAAGTTAAATTTATGTTTGTGATAAATATGACAACGCTATAAAGCGACACCAAACTGGGCAACCCAAAACCCACCCAAAGAGCCGTTTTAGGACATTTGTAAAGAGCTAAGCTAACAACCCCAAGGATTAAAAACGCACTATAAATCATCTCAAGCATTTTGCTCTCCTTGTTCTACTGTTTCTTTTGGTTTTTTGGCTTCTATGGTGATAAGAGGCGGCTCGCATTCAAGGATTTTGGCTATGAAATTTGACATATTTTGCCCGTCTTTTAGCTTTTTGCCAAATTTATGCTCATTGCTAAGAGGATCAAGCATGACTAAAGCGCCTTTTGGGCAGACTTCTACACACGCACTTCCTCCGTCTCTACCGTCGCAGATATCGCATTTTATGGCTACAGACATGAAGCCATCGCCACATACGTCCATTTCATCTTTGCTCGCTCCAGTTGAGCTTATATCTGCACTATCAAGATGAATAGCACCATAAGGACATGCATTCGTACATAGCCCGCATCCTATACAAAGCCTTTCATGCACTTCGACAAAGCCATTTTCGTTTCTTAAAGCTGAAGTAGGGCAAACCACAGCGCAAGGTGCGTCTTCGCACTGTCTGCACTGATTTGGCATGACACCATTTTCAAGCTTGATGACTTGAAGTCTTGGTTTAGCCAGTTTGCCTCTCTTGTAAGCCTCTTTAGAACACGCTTTCATACAGGCTTTGCAGCCGATACATAGCTCAGGATTACATATTACAAATTTATGTTTTTTACTCAAATTTGACCTTTAAATTTTTATGAATAGAATAATTATATCATTTGGTTATTAAAATATAACTTGTTATGTGTAAATTCAAGTATTAATGAAAAAAAATTAATTTAAGTGTGTAGTTTTGAAACTTAATATTAAATTTAACATATAAAATTTTAGTTTGTGGTTTAATGGTTTTAAAAGATATATATATATAATTTACGATTAACTATAAGCTAAATTATAAATCGCATAGTAAAGGAACATATGAAAGGCATAATACTAGCCGGTGGTAGTGGAACTAGGCTTTATCCCATTACAAAAAGCATATCAAAACAGCTTTTACCTATTTATGATAAGCCGATGATTTATTATCCACTTTCTGTTCTTATGCTTGCTGGAATTAATGATATTTTGATCATATCTACTCCATCTGATATACATAAATTTGAAGAACTCTTAGGTGATGGAAGAGACTGGGGAATAAAGCTCTCATATAAAGTACAGCCATCTCCAGATGGTCTAGCACAAGCTTTTATACTTGGCGAAGAATTTATAGGCAATGATAATGTTTGCTTGATACTAGGTGACAATATATTTTATGGTCAAGGGTTTTCGAATATGCTTAAAAAATCTACATCTTTAAAAAGTGGTGCTATAGTATTTGGGTATCAAGTTAAAGATCCGGAGCGTTTTGGGGTTGTTGAGTTTGATGCAAATTTAAATGTAAAGAGCATAGAAGAAAAACCAACGGATCCAAAGTCAAATTTTGCAGTCACTGGGCTTTATTTTTATGATAACAGTGTAGTAGAAATAGCAAAAAATGTAAAACCATCTGCTCGTGGAGAACTAGAAATAACCTCTATAAATCAAGAATATCTGAAAAGAAAAAATCTAAAAGTAGAGCTTTTGGGACGCGGTTTTGCATGGCTTGATACTGGGACACATGAAAGTCTTGTAGAGGCTGGACAGTTTGTCCAAACTATCGAAAAAAGGCAAGGATACAAAATAGCTTGTTTGGAAGAAATAGCCTATAATAATGGCTGGATAGATAAAAATAAGGTTCTTGAAATAGCAAAAATGTATTCAAAAAATGAATATGGATCCTATTTATATGATTTGGTAAAACAAAAATGACAAATAATCAAACAACTATCTTGTTAACTGGATGCGCTGGGTTTATCGGCTCAAATTTCGTACCATATTTTTTAGATAAATATTCAAATTACAATATTATAAATTTAGACTTACTCACCTACGCTGGCAATCTAGATAATCTCAAAGAGTGTCAAAACAATCCAAGATATAAATTTATCAAAGGCGATATTTGCAATCGTGAATTAGTGGAATTTATATTTAATGAATACGATATAAGAGGTGTGATACATTTTGCTGCTGAAAGCCACGTGGACAACTCTATCAAAAATCCAAATATTTTTATCCAAACAAATGTTTTAGGAACGCAAAATTTGCTAAATATAGCGTATAAACACTGGATGAATTCTCCATTTGAAACCAAAAATGGCTATGAAAATGCGAGATTTCATCACATATCTACTGATGAGGTTTACGGCTCACTTAGTGATAACCCAAATGAGCTTTTTACAGAATTTACGCCTTACGCACCAAACTCTCCATACTCGGCAAGTAAAGCAAGTAGCGATATGATAGCAAGAGCATATCATGAAACTTATGGTTTGAATTTAGTTATAACAAACTGTTCAAACAACTACGGCCCAAAGCAACACGATGAAAAACTTATACCAACTATTATCAAAAATGCATTAGCCAAAAAGCCTATACCAATATATGGTGATGGCAAAAATATCCGCGACTGGCTTTATGTACTGGATCATTGCAAGGGTATAGATTTAGTATTTCACAAAGCAAAAAGTGGAGAAACGTACAATATAGGCGGCAAAAATGAGCGAACAAATTTGCAGATTGTAAATAAAATCTGTGAAATTTTAGATAATAAAGTGCCACTTAATGTGAACAATGATAAAATTAACTCCTATAAAGATCTTATAACATTTATCAAAGATCGTGCAGGACATGATAGAAGGTATGCTATAGACGCAAGAAAGCTAGAAAATGAGCTTGGATGGATATCCGATGAAAGCTTCGAAAGCGGCATAGTCAAAACCGTAGAGTGGTATATGAGAAAGTATGAGATAGAACTGTGAGTTCATCAATAATACAATAATTTTTAGAAGGTATAGAGTGCAAAATCCACATATTTCAATAGTAACTCCTGTATATGGATGTTGCAAAAGTTTGTACGATTTATATGAAAGATTAAATAAGACCTTATCAACGATTACAAATAATTTTGAAATAATTATGATTAATGATGCGAGCCCAGATAATGCGTGGGAGGTAATAAAATATTTGGCTAAAAAGGATAGTAGAGTAAAGGGAATAAACTTATCTCGAAATTTTGGTCAGCATAAAGCAATAACGGCTGGGCTTAATTATGCACAAGGCTATTGGGTGGTAGTCATGGACTGCGATTTACAAGATCAGCCAGAAGAAATTATAAAGCTATACAATAAAGCTTTAGAGGGTTATGATATTGTTTTTGGAAGAAGAGCTAAAAGACAAGACGGCTTTTTTAAAAAATTAAGCTCGAAAATTTTTTATAAGATTTATGATTATTTTACAGATAGCAAAACCGATAATACTATAGCAAATTTTAGTATTTTAAATCAAAAAGTAGTTAAAGAATTTAAAAAGCTTAAAGAACAAAATAGGTCTTATTATTTATTTATTAATTGGCTAGGATTTAAAAAAATAAATATTGATATTAAGCACTCAAAAAGAAAAGAAGGTAAAAGTTCTTATACTTTTAAAAAGCTTATGGATCTTGCAATAGATAGTATAGTAGCTCAGTCGAATAAACCACTTAGACTATCTATTAAATTTGGATTTATCATTTCATTTTCTTCTTTTTTGTATGCCGTATGGTTATTTGTGGGTTATTTTATATTTTCTGTACCGGTAGAAGGATGGACAAGTATGATGGTTTCTCTTTATTTTATAAGTGGACTAATATTTGCAAATATGGGATTTTTAGGATTGTATATAGGTAAAATATTTGATGAAACAAAAAATAGGCCAATATATGTAGTCAGCGAAACAACTTTTGAAGATAAAAATTAATGGGATATTATACAGATAGCCAATTAAATGATATAGGTTTTAAATATATTGGTAAAAATGTAAAAATCAGCGATAAGGCGTCTATTTATAATCCCGATCAAATAGAAATAGGAGATAATTCAAGAATAGATGATTTTTGTGTTATTTCTGGAAAAATAAGAATATGCAAAAATGTTCATATAACACCAACTTGTTTGGTTGCAGGCGGAATAAAAGGAATAATATTTGAAGATTTTGTAACTATTGCTTATGGTGTTAAGATATTTACACAATCTGATGATTATAGTGGTAAAACAATGTGCAATTCAACCATTCCCAAAAAATACAAAGAAGAAATTTTTAAAGAAGTTATATTAAAAAAGCATACTATTGTTGGGGCTGGCTCTATTATTATGCCTGGGGTAATTCTAGAAGAGGGTACTTCTGTTGGAGCAATGTCATTAGTATTAAAATCTACTAAACCTTGGGGTATTTATTTTGGGAGTCCCGCAAGAAGATTTAAGGATAGAAAAAAAGATCTATTAAACTTAGAAAAAATATATTTGGAAATTGGTTGAGCTATGAGTAAAATAGCATGAGATTTATAAAATTTTTTTAAGGGTCAAAATGGTTTTATTTATTAAAAAGTATTTTTTTAAACAAGCATTCCTATGTTATTCATATTTTTTACATATTATGTTTTTTATTATGGATATGATGCCGTTTTTTATAAGAGATATATTTTTTAAATTTAGTTTCAAAAAGTATGGTCAAAGTGTAATAATTGATTACAAAACATTTTTTAGATATATGAATAAAATACAAATAGGTAATTTTGTTAGCATAAATAGGGGTTGTGAGTTTTATACATCAGCTGATAATGGTGGATCAATTATAGACATTAAAGATCATGTTATATTTTCCCCAAATGTAAAAATTTATAGTGCAGGTCATGATTATAAATATTTAGATTTGCCAGATACATCGGGAGATATAATTATAAAAGAGCATGTTTGGATAGGTGCAAACAGTATAGTTTTACAGGGTGTCACTATTGGAGAATATAGTATAATATCTGCAAATAGTATTGTTACAAAAGATGTTGAACCATATAGCATAGTATCCGGAATTCCGGCAAGGGTTAGAAAACAAAGGGTACTTTATGGGTAAAATTTTATTTTTTTCGCTTTTATATGCGTTTTTTAATGTTTTTGGAGCAGCATTAATAAAAAATAAATTATTAGAAAAAACTATTGGTAATTTTAAAGATTTCATATATTTTTTGTTTGATTTAAAAATATTTTTAGCAATATTTTTAATTTTTATTTCCATGTTTTTTTCAATAAAAGCATTATCTGTAGATAAGTTTTCTTTTGTTATACCTATTTTAACTGGTATAAATTTTTTAGTTACATTGGCTGTTGGTCATGTATTTTTTAAAGATGAACTAGCTTTATCTGGATATATGGGAATTATATTAATTTTAATAGGAATTTATCTGTTAGGAGTTGGAAAATAGTGATACCATTTAATAAGCCGCCTTACACTGGCAATGAAGAAAAATATGTTTTAGAATCTATGAAAAGTGATAAGATTTCAGGTGATGGAGAATTCACAAAGAGATGTCACAAATTGCTTGAAGAAAGATTAAAATGTAAAAAAGTACTTTTAACACCTTCTTGCACCCATGCTCTTGAAATGGCAGCGATTTTGCTTGACATAAAAGAAGGTGATGAGGTTATAATGCCATCATTCACATTTGTTAGTACAGCAGATGCATTTGTTTTTCGTGGCGCTAAGATAATTTTTGTTGATATTCGTCCTGATACTATGAATATCGATGAAAATAAAATAGAAGAAGCCATAACTAGTAAAACAAAAGCTATAGTACCAGTCCATTATGCCGGAGTTTCTTGCGAAATGGATACCATTATGAAAATAGCAAAAAAATATAATCTTTTTGTGGTTGAAGATGCGGCACAAGGCATGATGAGTAGCTATAAAGGAAAGGCACTTGGTACTATAGGACATTTAGGAGCTTATAGCTTTCATGAAACAAAGAACTATACAAGTGCGGGTGAGGGCGGACTTCTTTTGGTAAATGATGATAGATTTATCCAAAGAGCAGAAATAATAAGAGAAAAAGGAACGAACAGAAGCCAATTTTTTCGAGGAATGGTAGATAAATACTCTTGGGTGGATATAGGAAGTAGTTATCTTTTAAATGATATAAGCGCCGCATATCTTTGGGGAAATTTAGAAAAAGCTGATGAGATAAACCAAGATAGATTAACTGCATGGCAAAAGTATTATGATGGATTAAAGGCTTTAGAGGATAAAGGTTTAGTAGAACTTCCGAAAATTCCAAATGAATGCGTTCAAAATGCTCATATGTTTTATTTGAAGGTAAAAAACTTAGAAGAAAGAACTGTTTTAATAGATTATTTAAAAAATAACGGAATAAATGCAGTATTTCATTATATTCCACTACATACCTCGGTGGCTGGATTAAAATTTGGTAGATTTAGTGGAATAGAAACATATACTACTAGAGAAAGCGAAAGATTGATTAGATTGCCTATGTATTATAGGTTAGATGATGTAGATATAAATAAAATTTTAGGAGTGATTAGCGAGTTTTTTTGAGAGTGTAAATTTAACTGTGTAAATCCTTTTTATAAATTTTAACCTATTTAGGTTTTAAAAAGGATTTACACAGTTAAATTTACACTCTCAGTTTTTTAGAAAATAATAATTTTTTGTACTTGTTTGTTAAAGATTTGCGTTTAAGTTAATGGTTGGAAAATATTAAATAATATAGTATTTTCGTTACTTTCTTGGTAATTTACATAGTTTTACAATAAGTAATTTTGGTTATATTTGATGTACTAGATACCTTAAAATGGTTGTATTTTCATAATTTTTTATTTCCTAGCTCTACTGCCAAATGTAAGAATAGCTTTAACTAATTTTTTATTTATCTTTATTTTTGTGCCATGATTTTTAACTTGATAATAATGGCGGACAGAGAGGGATTTGAACCCTCGAAGGCTTGCACCTTACACGCGTTCCAGGCGTGCTCCTTCAACCACTCGGACATCTGCCCATAAAAATGATATTATATAAAATTTAGGCTTAAATTTGAAAAAGAATCGCCCACCAAATAAGGTGAGCGCTTACAAAAAGGAGGTTATTTGTTTAGGAATTAGAATTATATTCCATATTTTTTAACATCAAATTAATATAATATGAAAATTATAATTTAAAATACTAATAATTATCTATTAACTCACGATTAAATGCCAATTTATTAAAAGGTAGTAAACTCACAAAGTCAAACAAAGAAACTCCTTTTTGTATTTACTGTGCATCTCCTTTTGGGGATGCATTTTTTATCTTACTTCTGCTATAATTATAAAAAAGGATAATCATGCTAACACATTTAAACGAACAAAATCTCCCTAGAATGGTCGATGTCGGAGACAAAAATATAACAAGAAGAATTGCTGTAGCAAGTGGCGAGATAAAAATGAGTGGTCAAGCTTACGACGCTATCAAATCAAACACCGGCAAAAAAGGCCCAGTACTTCAAACAGCAGTAATCGCAGCAGTTATGGGCGCTAAAAAAACAAGCGACTTAATCCCGATGTGTCATCCTTTGCCGATAACTTCAGTAAATATTGACGTGGAAGATCTACCAAATTTGCCAGGATTTAAGATCATTGCTACAGTCATTACTGATGGCAAAACTGGAGTCGAGATGGAAGCCTTAACAAGCGTAAGCGCGGGACTTCTAACCATATATGATATGATAAAAGCCATAGACAAATCAATGCAGATCTCAAACATCGCTCTTGAGAGCAAAAGTGGTGGGAAAAGCGGGGATTATAGGAGAAAAGATGCCTAACGTTTGCGATTTCAACAAAAAACCAGATATTTCATATCCAAATTTTTGGGAATACAAAATAATAATAGATAAAGATACTGATGAAAAAGTGCTAGTCCAAAACTGCGTCGGCGATAGAAAACACAAGCTAAATTTCTCAAAAAATAGCCAAAATGGTAAATTTAAAAGCTTTAATCTAGCTGTTTTGGTAAATAGCGATGAAGAGCGTTTGGAGCTTTTTAGCTTGCTTAGAACAAAATGTAAATTTGTATTATAGGAGCGATTTATGAATATATTTAACGAAAATTTGAGCGAAGATGAGTTTATAAAACTCCTAAAAGAAGAGAGTTTTAAACGTCTAAAAGAAAAACTTGGTGGCGTAAGCGACGATGAAAAGATAAATTTATCCAAAGATTATTTTGATGAAATTTGTGTTTGTTTATCGCAAAATGGCAAACTAACTAGCAATGCTATAAGTGCGCTTAGCGAGTCATTTAACAAAGCCATTACTTATGACGCTGAGCAGTATTTATACAAAATAATGTACGAAAGGGATAGGCTCAAAAAGCAAATCTCATCTCAAAAAGATCAAATCAAATCTCTTATGATGCTAAACTGCAAGGTGCTTGAAGAGTATATTTGTTCTAGCAACTTTGAGAATAAAGAAGATCTATCAAAAGTCCTAAAAGATAAGCTTTTAGATGATCTTGAGATGCTTGGAATTCTCAAAGAAACAACAGAATCAGCGTTTTTAACCACTATAGAAATGGGAAATGATGTAGAAGATACGATCAAAGAGATAGCAAAAAACATAGTTTATCTAGCTATAAATGAGGGCGAGCTTACAAAGAGTCGCTTTATGGATATAGCTTTGGTGGTCGTAGAAACTGCTGCAAATCTGGCAAATGAGAGTAAAATTTATGCTAAAGAAATAGTGCGTGGAGCGATAAATGGCAGCAATGACGGCATCACAAAGGCTATAGAAAAATACAAAGATGAGCTTAAATTTGCCCCAGATGAGATATGCGAAAATCTAAGCCTTAGCATAAAAGAGCTAACTAAGATAGAAGATGATTTTGTCGGTATCTTGAAGAGTATAGCCAACCAAAACGCAGAGCCGGCTTCTGAGATTATCTTAGAAATAGTAGGCGATGAATACGACTCATATTCGGCGAAGCTAAAGAGGATTTCGGCTGAAGCAAGGGCTCAAATCTTTGAAAAAATAGAAGAACTAAGCCAAAAAAGCTTTAAATTTGGCGATGTGAATTTAGACGAAAAGATAGTAAATCTCAAAAAAGAGATAGTAGAACTAGAGAAAAAAGCTGGTGAAAAACTAGCCCAAATGAAAAACTCACAGACGTTTGAAAACGCCAAAGAACAAGCTAAAAAGCTTGGCGATAGAGTTTATGAAGCTGCTAAAAATCTCATCGATAATACAAAAAAGAGCTAAATTTATACTTTAGTTTTTGAATGGTGGTAGGAATATCGCCATTCTAATATAAATTTATCCTTAAAATGAAATTCAAATATAATAATCCCACTCTAAAATAAACTAAAATATATTAATATAACAAGTGTTAAATTTGTGATATATAAATTTATTTTTATTATTACCGATTTACAAATATACCATAAAGGGATACTATAAAAAAATTTGTTTTAGGAGTTATCTTTTTAGTTTCTACTCTATTTAGTAGCAACAATTTTACTTTTGAAAAAGTAAAAAATCCAAAAGAAGTTGCGAGTAAAAGTCTCACTCAAAAACAAGGCTTAAAATCTAAGCAAAACCTACAAGTTCGTTCTTATACTCCACTTCCTATAAGTCAGTTTGTGTTTGATGAAAACTTAGATGAGCTTACAAGTGTTTCAAGTGGCGGACAGTTTTTATTTTATTTGGCTTACAATAAAGTTCAAAATGATCCTATAAATCCTAGAAGCGATCTATTCGTAAATTTATCTCAAGGCGAAAATTATCATTGTGATTATAGCGGAACACAATCTGCTATATGTAATTATGAAGACTACTACTCTCAAGTTGAATACGCACTAAATAGTATAGGTGGTTGGTTTATTTTTAATCAGTATCCAGCAACAGACGATGAATTTGTTTTAATGGATAGAAAGAATACACTGCGGGGCAACGCTGGGCAATCTCAAAGCTTTATGGGAGGCAAATCTCATTTTAAAGTCTTAGTTGGTGCTGATGGCAGACTTGGAGTTAAATTTACCTTAGTAACTGGTGGTACTCAAAGTGTATGGACACCACAAGCTATACCATTAAATACTAGAGTTTATTTTCAAGCAAACAATAGAGGAATAGACTATGAAGTAGGCTGGACTACACTTGATGGAACTAGCTCAAGGGCAAGTGGAAGTCATCAAGGATTTTCTATACCAGCTGATATAGATGAGCATAGAGTAGCTAGAAACAATAAAACATCTTGCCAATCTGGACCAAATCTTACCAATATTAACGAAAGAAATTCTGGTTGCATAAAAATTGATTTCGGAAGCAAAATGCTAGAAACTGTAGAATTTTATAATCAAAAAAAGAATAGTCATTTTATATCCAATTTCTTTTGGAATGCCTTAACCGATATGTTTGCAGATATGAATAAAACAGATATTAGTAATAATACGGTTTTCAACCAAATACAAGTCTTGTCATAAATGCAAATTTTATCAATAAAGTGTATGGTGATTTATATTTAGGACAAAACAATTTTGCCGCCAATCAACTTAGAGTTTATATCTCAGATAATTATATTATCGCTGATGTAAGAGAATACTAATATATTTTAGGTTGGTTGCACCCAGCCTATTTATTAAAAAGGAAAACCTATGGATATAAAGTCTTTTCAAGTAAACTTAGACTTAGCTAAATTTAAATTTGATGAATATGCAGACATTGCAAAACAAAACGAAGATATATCCAAAAAAAGAGCCGAAATCTATGGGACTGATAGGAATTTTAATAAAATTAGCGAAAATGAAAGCGAAAATTATATTGCTATAAAAAATAATGAGCCTATAACATACAAAAAATATAAAGATTATGTCATATACTCAGACAATAAAGATTTATTGTATTATGAAGGCAGTCACGCGCATTATGTTATCACTAAAGATACTGATACAAATTTTATCTCAAAGCTTAGTTTAGTTGATAAAATGTTTCTTCTTAACAAAAATGATACAACAGATGAAAAAATCGTAGTAAAAGATGATAAATATTTTATGCAAAAAATGATCGATGATATGATAATAGAGCAGACATCTTTTATGCTTGATAAAAAGCTTGACCCAAACTATGATGTATGGTATTTTTTTGGTGCTGGCAGAAACCACAGCTACGCAAATAAATTCACTCCAGATGCTGAGCATTATGAGATTAAAAACTACTCAAACCCAAACCAAGCAATCCCAAATTCCTACTACCTTAACTCCTATGCAAACTCAAATTTAATCAACACCAAATTTGGTAAAGCTGAATTATTTTTAGATTTAGCTGGGGATAATGATAAATTAGGCGTTGGAAGCTTTAACTCAAATTCACAGCTATTTAGATTTGATAGTGATGGCAATGGGTTTGTAGATAAAAATGATGATTACTTTGATAAACTAAAAGTTAGGGCTTATGATGAGAATGGAAATGAGATAATAAAGAAGCTTAGTGAAGTAGTTGATAGTATAAATCTAAAAGATTTTATAGATAGTAAAAGTAATGCCTTAAATAAATGGAAAAAAGATGTAAGTGGCAATGGCTGGGATGAAAAGACATATAAACAACAATTTGATATGATAAACTCATATAATCCCTATTCTAACTTTAAAGCTGAAATTAGATATGAGAGTATGAATAACAATGATATAAAAGAGCTTTCTAAACTAGCTGATAAAGATGGCTGGATAGATGCTTCAGACTTACAAGGATTAGCAAATCTGGCTTATGCCAAAAAAGGATTTAATGGCAATTATAAATTAGAAGAGCTTAATTACTCAAATGATAAAGTAGGCTCATATAACCAATACTCTAAATTTAACTCTTTATATGAAGATTATATGGCTGAGATTAATGCATTAAATGGATTTTTTGATAGTTATAAACAGAGTGCTAGTAGTGAGATTTTAGCTGAGTTTGTGGATATTATAAAAAATCCTAGCCTTAAATCAACTCTAATGCTAAATTTAGAAAAAGAATTCACCAATCTAACTGGCCTTAAATTTACCCTAGCAAACCTAGAAAAAGTCAAAAATAGCTTTGAGAGTGATAGAAGTTTAGCAGCTAATATGCTAAAAGACACAGACGCACTAAGTGCTATAAGAATAAACAAAAATGGAACATTTACTCTTAGATTTAATAGTGGAAGAGAGATAAATGTAGATAAGCTATATAAAGATAGTGGCAAAGCATTTGATATTGAGCTAAATATAAACGCTGATTTTATGAGTGAAGATGAATTAAATCAAAGCTTAGATTTAAGTGTAAGTATGGCAAATATAAAAGATAAGCTTACAGGCGAAGTACAAACAAAATCTTTAAAAGAGCTTGGAGTAAAGATAATAAATAAACTATTAAATGGTAAATTTGCACTTCATACAAATGATGGTAAAAGCATAATAGTAGATCAAATTTACACTAAGATAGATCAAAATCAAGATACAAAAGAAAATAGTGGATTAAATAAAGAAGATGATAAATTAAACAGACAAAACAATGAATTAAATTTGATAAATGATAAAGTTAGATTTTATCCCAAACCTCTTAGGGTTTGGGCGTAGGGTTAGTGGATTTTTGGATTATTTGATTTTCTTTGCGCCTTTGTAAGTAGCCCATACTTTTTGACTACCATCTTTATAAAACGCAATCACATCGTATGTGTCTTCTATACCATCTTGCTCCATTCCAGGACTTCCAAGAGGCATTGCTGGAGTGCTGATACCGATGATGTCTTTTGGTTTTTGGGATAGTAGTCTTTTTACTTCATCTGCTGGAACGTGACCTTCTATGACGTATCCATCTATCAAGCCAGTATGGCAGCTAGATAGCTCACCAGGAACCTTTGCACCACGTTTTACGTCCATTATTTCATTTGTTTTGTACTCTACGACATTGAAGCCTTCGCTTTTCATGACCTTTGACCAATTGCCACAGCATCCACACTCTGGAGATTTGTAAACTTCGATATTTGAAGCAAAAGCCATAGTGCTAAAAATAGCTGCCGCGCTAAGTAATGATATTATTTTCATAAAAACCCTTTATAAATAAAATATCAAATTGTAAAGTAAAAGATTAAATTTAAAGTGAATTTGAGTAAAAGAAGTGTTGGTTTGAGCCAAAAGACTCAAACCAAATATCTACTATAGGTAACCGTATAGTGAAGCAAGAATATATCCAAATATACAAGATGTGATTACACCTGTAAGACCTGGGATGATAAAGCTGTGATTTATAACGTATTTACCGATTTTTGTTGTACCAGAGCGGTCAAATTGGATCGCTGCAAGGTCGCTTGGATATGTTGGGAGTATATAATATCCATAGCAAGCTGGAGCAAATGCTAAGATGATAGCTGGGCTAACGCCAATACCAAGAGCTAATGGAACGAATGCGACCAAAGCTGCTGCTTGTGAGTTAACGAATTTAGACACAAGAAGTAGCATAAGTGCGTATGTCCAAGGATACTCAGTGACAACACCACCTAGCAACTCTTTTATCATCGGAGTATGCACACCAAACATAGTTTCTGCCATCCATGAGATACCAAAAACTGCAACCAAAGCTATCATACCAGAACGGAAAATCTCATTTTTAGCGATATTTGAAGCATTTGTGTTTGTAAAGATAAGGATTATAGCACCTGCTAAAAGCATGAAAATTTGGATAGTATCGACCATGCTTAGAGTTTTTGTGCTTGGGACTTTATCTGCTACAACGATTTTAGCATTTGTAAATTCTTTTACTTCTGCGTTTGCTTTTGCTACTGTTACTTTGCCATCTACTGCGCTAAGAGTTGTAGTAGCGTTGTTTTCATTTATAGATAAAGTAGAGATAGCTTTATCATCTTTTTTAAGTTTGCCATCTTTAAATGTTTGGTTTAGCCCGTCCACAAATTTAACGTCTAAAGTAGCATTTTTGATGTTGATTTTATCTACAACTTGACCATCAGAAACCACTTGAACGACTGTAGCAGGTTTTGTTGTATTCCAGCTTGGTCTTAGATCTTTGAAATATCCCAAAGTTGCAACTAAAGCTATAGTACCTAAAAATATCCACATTGCAAGCCAGCTACTACTTGGAAGTTTTTTACCAAGTAAAGTTGTGCCGTCGCCGTATACATATTTTTTTTGTTCTGGATCTTGGATTTTTGCTTGGAACTCAGGATCTTTGTCTAGATCTTTACCTCTAAACCAAGAAAATATTCCTACACATAAAACACCAAAATATGTTGAAGGGATTGTGATTTTAAGCAAGTCTAAATATCCATCAAATCCAGCCAAATGGCTATCAGCGTTGATAAGGAATGCTGTTAATGTGACAACCGCGACTGAAACAGGGCTTGCGATGATACCCATTTGAGATGCGATTGAGCTTGCTGCCATAGGACGCTCTGGGCGGATTCCGTTTTTGATAGCTATATCATAAACGATAGGAAGCATTGTATAAACAACGTGACCAGTACCGCAAAGTATAGTTAGCGTAGAAGTCACAAATGGAGCTAGTATGCTGATGTATTTTGGGTTTTTACGCAATACTTTTTCAGCGATTTGAAGCATAACATCAAGACCACCACTTGCTTGAAGTGTTGCACTTGCGACAACGACTGCAAGGATTGTTAGCATAACAGCTATTGCAGGTTTGCCAGGTTGTACGCCAAAGGCAAAAACCAAAACTATAAGACCAATACCGCCAAGTAATCCTAGTGCGATACCGCCTTTTTTTGCGCCATAAAATAGACAGATAAGTACTACAAGAAGTTGAATTAAAAACTGAGTACCTTCGTTTAGATTCATTAGAAAATCCATAAATGTCCATCCTTTCTTTTTGAAATTGTTTGGCGAATTGTAGCACTATAAACTTTATATTTACCTTATTTAATTTTTATTATATAAACTAATTTTATACTTTAAATTATATTTCAATATATAAAATAAAAATAATTTTATGTAAAATTAAGAAAATGTTAAATTTGCTAAATTGTGTTATAATCACCACTTAAAATTAAAAAGGTCATAGATGTTTTCATCGTTTTTTAAAGACAAAAAATGGGCGGTTTGGGCTTATGGTGGACTTTTTGTTATTGTTGTTTCTTTGGTGCTTCAGACTCGCTTGAATGTCGCTATAAATGATTGGTATAAGAATTTTTATGATATTTTACAAAACGTCAAAGACCACAGCGTAGATGAGTTTTGGGCTGGGATTTGGCAATTTTTATTAATAGCGATGCCTTATGTCATCATTGCTACACTTACGACGTTTTTTGCAAGTCACTGGGTTTTTCGGTGGCGTGAGGCTATGACTTTTGCTTACGTTGATATTTGGAGAAAGTGCGAAAAAGATATAGAAGGCTCAAGCCAACGTATGCAAGAAGATATTTATAGATTTGCGAAGATTACTGAGACTTTGGGGCTTCAAATTTTAAGAGCAATGATGACTTTAATAGCCTTCATTCCTGTTTTGTGGGCGCTTAGTAGCGGAGTTGAGCTTGCTTATATCAAAGACATTCCAGGCTCTCTTGTGTGGATCGCATTAGCTGTGAGTATAGGTGGGCTTATCATATCTTGGTTTGTGGGTATAAAACTGCCAAAACTTGAGTATAACATACAAAAAAGCGAAGCTGCTTTTAGAAAAGAGTTGGTTTACGCTGAAGATGACAAGGTGCGTTATGCGACTAATGAAAGCATAATTAGCCTATTTACTGGGGTTAAATTTAACTTTTACAGGCTATTTTTGCATTATGGATATTTTAATATTTGGCTTATTTCATTTTCGCAGTTTATGGTAATTGTACCGTATATGATAATGGGCTCAGGGCTATTTACTGGGCTTATCACGCTTGGGATTTTGGTGCAAGTAAGCAACGCATTTGATCAAGTAAGAAGCAGTTTTAGCGTCTTTATCGATAACTGGACGACGATAACTGAGCTTAGGAGCATTCATAAGCGTTTGAGCGAATTTGAAGCAAATATTAAATTTGGCGAGCAATAATAGATTTGTTACTAAATTTGATGTAAAATTACAAAAATTTATTAAAAGAGTTTTCATGAAAGTTAAATTTATCATATTTTCTATGGTTTTAGCGTCTTTACTTGTTGGTTGTATTTCTAGTTCAACAAACCAAACAGCAGTCGTAGACGATAGAAAACAGCTATTTTTAGTCAGCAGTGCCCAGATGGATGAGAGTGCAAACTTAGCTTACGCTCAAACAATCTCCAAAGCAAAAAGCACCAAAACCCTTAATGTAGACGCAGCCCAAACCAAAAGAGTAAAAGCCATAAGCTTACGCCTTATAAAAGAAGTAGGGGTGTTTAGAAAAGATGCGTTAAACTGGGACTGGCAAGTCAATGTCATAGATGAAGAGACGATAAATGCTTGGTGTATGCCTGGCGGGAAAATAGTCGTTTATAGCGGGATTATTAAGAGTTTAAATTTAAACGATGATGAATTAGCAGCCATTGTGGCTCATGAAATCTCTCACGCCCTAAGAGAGCATAGCAGGGAAAAAGCAAGCGTAGATATGGCAAAAAATCTAGCCATTGGGCTTGGCGGCAAACTTTTAGGCTTAGATGAAAACGCACAAAGCCTAGCAGATCTTGCTTCAAAATACACGCTAACTCTGCCATTTTCAAGGTCAAACGAAACAGAAGCAGACACCATGGGCTTGGAGCTTATGGCAAGAGCTGGATTTGATCCAAAAGCCGCTGTAAATGTGTGGAAAAAAATGTCAAAGCTAAACTCATCGGCTCCACTTGAGATGCTTTCTACTCACCCATCAAACCAGTCTCGCATAGAAAATTTACAAAATTTATCTAAAAAAGTAGAGCCGCTATATAAATAATGTAAGTAAATTTTAGTGGTGTGTAGTTTAAAGCGTGAAAAACAGATAATTTATTTCAAAATTTTTGCTATAATAGTCAGAAATTTTTTTATTAAGGATATTAATTGGACACGGAACCCGTTGTTATGATCATACTTGCTGCCGTTTTTATACTGCTAAATGGCTTTTTTGTTTTATCAGAATTTTCAATTGTTAAAGTTAGAAAATCGCGTCTTGAAGAGCTTGTCAAGGACAAAGTCCCAAATGCAAAACTTGCTTACAAGATGTCAAATTCTCTCGACACTTATCTAAGTGCCACTCAGCTTGGTATCACTCTTAGCTCTCTTGCTCTTGGTTGGATTGGCGAACCAGCAGTGGCAAACGTCATAGAAACACCACTAAACAAATATTTTGGTATCGAGGGCGTGGCTATTCATACAGTGTCATTTATCATAGCATTTACTCTTATTACTCTTTTACACGTTGTTTTAGGTGAGCTTGTGCCAAAATCAGTTGCGATAGCAAAAGCAGAAAAAGCAGTGCTTTTCATAGCTAGACCGTTGCATTTTTTCTGGCTTATATTTTTCCCAGTTATCAAAACATTTGATTTTATTGCAGCTTTAATGTTAAAAATCATAGGCGTAAAACCAGCCAAAGATAGCGATCTTGCTCACTCAGAAGAGGAGATCAAAATAATCGTCGGAGAGAGTTTAAAAGGCGGCGTTTTAGATAGTATGGAAAGCGAAATCATCAAAAATGCAGTTGATTTTAGCGATACAGTCGCAAAAGAAATCATGACCCCACGCAAAGATATGATTTGTCTAAATAAGCAAAAAACGCTTGAAGAAAATATGAAAGTCATAGGCGAGAGTAAATTTACTCGCTTCCCATACATCGATGGAAGCAAAGATATAGTCCTTGGAATGATCCATATAAGGGATATTTTGCAAAACGATTTGAGTGGCGCTGATACAAATTTAGACAAAATAGTTCGCAAATTTATCATAGTTCCAGAAAACAGCTCGATTTCTAAAATCTTAGTTATGATGAATAAAGATAGAATTTCAGCTGCACTTGTTGTAGATGAGTATGGTGGCACTGCTGGACTTCTTACTATGGAAGATATCATTGAAGAGATAGTTGGCGATATAAACGACGAACACGATGATAAAAACCAAAATTACAAAAAATTGTCCGCTTCATCTTATGAGTTTAATGGCAGATATGAGATCGAGGGCGTCGAAGAGCTTATGGGAATAACATTTGATGAAGAAACCGAGCAGCTTACGATCGGCGGATATGTGTTTAACTTATTTGAGCGTCTGCCAAAGGTCGGTGATAAGATAGAAGATGACAACTGCACTTATGAAGTCGTCAAAATGGACGGAGCAAGCATAAATACAGTAAAAGCCACTCTTAAAGATGAGCTAAGTCAAGAAGAAAACGACTAATAATACCCAAGACAGAGCGTATCAGTTAGCTTGATACGCTTTTCTAGCGGCGGTGGCGAAAAGTATTTACACTTTTCTATATAAATATGTGAATCATACTTTAAATTTAGATCATCATACAACTTCTTTAGATTTACAAATTTCAACCTACCTATAGAGATTATTTCTAGTTTTTTATACAAATTTGATCTGTTTGATTTGACAAGATGCGAGCTGGACAGTCCAGTCAAAGAGCAAAATGCACTAGAAAGTACAAATCCATCTAAATTTAGGCATAAATTTATAAGATGTTGGTATTTTTGGGGAATTGATTTTTTATATAAGAAGACAGTTCTTGAGTTTTCATAGGTAGCGTGTATCTCGTTTTTCCAGAATTTGTAGGCATTTGAGCTTATATTTGCCAAATTTGATAGCTCATAATTGCAAATATATCCATCTAAAAACTCATTTGATGCCAAAACTCTTTTCATATTTACTCCTAAATTTAGCTTATTTTACTAATTTCCCCCTTAAATTATAAATTTATTAGTGTAAATTTAATCTAGTTGTGGAACAATCTATATAAAAATCCCCCAAACCCACCCCTATTTTGCATAAAAATATAGAAATTTAATCGATTTCCCCAACTTTTCTCAATTTCCCCAATTCTTTAAGCTATATTTAAGTATGTCTCTTGTATAATTCCAGCTCACGAAATGAGAAAGACCTTCTATCTTCTTCTAGATATTAGAAATCACTTCACTTTTCGATGTTTTTTAAAATTATAAATGTTAAACTATTTTTTATAGTCAATCTTTGAAATCTAAACAAGTGATCGATTGAGCCAGAACTACTTTTTAAAGTAAGTTCTATAGTATAAAAATAATTATATTATCTTTATACTTATTAATATATAAAACTTAAAAGTTTTTAGATTAAAAACTTCATAATAAATTTGGGTTTATCCCAAATTTATGCTGACTTTTCATCTGCAAGATAAAAAGTCTTTTGCATAAATTTTATGGAGAGTTTGATCCTGGCTCAGAGTGAACGCTGGCGGCGTGCCTAATACATGCAAGTCGAACGGAGATTTAAGAAAGCTTGCTTTTTTAAATCTTAGTGGCGCACGGGTGAGTAATGTATAGTTAATCTGCCCTACACTGGAGGACAACAGTTAGAAATGACTGCTAATACTCCATACTCCTTCTTAACATAAGTTAAGTCGGGAAAGTTTTTCGGTGTAGGATGAGACTATATTGTATCAGCTAGTTGGTGAGGTAATGGCTCACCAAGGCTTTGACGCATAACTGGTCTGAGAGGATGATCAGTCACACTGGAACTGAGACACGGTCCAGACTCCTACGGGAGGCAGCAGTAGGGAATATTGCTCAATGGGGGAAACCCTGAAGCAGCAACGCCGCGTGGAGGATGACACTTTTCGGAGCGTAAACTCCTTTTCTACAAGAAGAACCATGACGGTATTGTAGGAATAAGCACCGGCTAACTCCGTGCCAGCAGCCGCGGTAATACGGAGGGTGCAAGCGTTACTCGGAATCACTGGGCGTAAAGGACGCGTAGGCGGATTATCAAGTCTTTTGTGAAATCTAACAGCTTAACTGTTAAACTGCTTGAGAAACTGATAATCTAGAGTGAGGGAGAGGCAGATGGAATTGGTGGTGTAGGGGTAAAATCCGTAGAGATCACCAGGAATACCCATTGCGAAGGCGATCTGCTGGAACTCAACTGACGCTAATGCGTGAAAGCGTGGGGAGCAAACAGGATTAGATACCCTGGTAGTCCACGCCCTAAACGATGTATACTAGTTGTTGCTGTGCTAGTCACGGCAGTAATGCACCTAACGGATTAAGTATACCGCCTGGGGAGTACGGTCGCAAGATTAAAACTCAAAGGAATAGACGGGGACCCGCACAAGCGGTGGAGCATGTGGTTTAATTCGAAGATACGCGAAGAACCTTACCTGGGCTTGATATCCTAAGAACCTTGTAGAGATATGAGGGTGCTAGCTTGCTAGAACTTAGAGACAGGTGCTGCACGGCTGTCGTCAGCTCGTGTCGTGAGATGTTGGGTTAAGTCCCGCAACGAGCGCAACCCACGTATTTAGTTGCTAACAGTTCGGCTGAGCACTCTAAATAGACTGCCTTCGTAAGGAGGAGGAAGGTGTGGACGACGTCAAGTCATCATGGCCCTTATGCCCAGGGCGACACACGTGCTACAATGGCATATACAATGAGATGCAATATCGCGAGATGGAGCAAATCTATAAAATATGTCCCAGTTCGGATTGCTCTCTGCAACTCGAGAGCATGAAGCCGGAATCGCTAGTAATCGTAGATCAGCCATGCTACGGTGAATACGTTCCCGGGTCTTGTACTCACCGCCCGTCACACCATGGGAGTTGATTTCACTCGAAGCCCGAATGCTAAACTAGCTACGGTCCACAGTGGAATCAGCGACTGGGGTGAAGTCGTAACAAGGTAACCGTAGGAGAACCTGCGGTTGGATCACCTCCTTTCTAGAGTACATACTAGTAAGTCTCACAACTGCTAGTTAAGAAAGAGGTCTCAATCACACTTGTTTAGGTTTGAGAGATTGCTATATTGGGGAATTAGCTCAGCTGGGAGAGCGCCTGCTTTGCACGCAGGAGGTCAGCGGTTCGATCCCGCTATTCTCCACCAATAGTTTAATATTTTATAAAAGTCTAATTTAAGAACTAACATTAGTTTTTAAATTAGACTTTTGTCTAAAGTTATTTAAATTATCATTGTTAAAAGTCACAATCAAGTTTTAATAAATAAAACAATTTTACAGGACTTGTTAGAGCTTTAAATATAGACTAGTTTAGCAAATAGTTAATTAAACAATCTGTTATCCCAATAACTAAAATATTAACTATCAAGTTTAACATCACAATCTATTAAGTTTTAAAACTTACTTAGTAGTAGTTAATGCTTTCCGTCTTATAGTATATATTTAAATATTGTAAAATATAAATTATCAAATTTATTTTTTATCTTTAACAAGGAAGTGATGCAAATTAGAATAATAATCTAAACAAAAATATAAAAACTTCTCAATTCCGAAATACCAAATTTAGTATTAAGTTTGTCTTTATGGAAAATGAACACAATATTTATATTGTGTTGTGCTTTAGGTGGGTTGAGGGAGTGCTTGCACTTCCCATCGGAACAAGAGCTTTGCTCTTGTGAGAAGACTAAAAAAGGTAAGCTACTAAGAGCAAATGGTGGATGCCTTGGCTAGTAGAGGCGATGAAAGACGTGCCAGGCTGCGATAAGTCTCGGGGAGCCGTCAAGGGGCTTTGATCCGGGAATTTCTGAATGGGGCAACCCAGTTAATAGTGATATTAACTACTGTATTTACAGAGCTAACGTGGGGAATTGAAACATCTTAGTACCCACAGGAAGAGAAATCAAAAGAGATTACGCTAGTAGCGGCGAGCGAACGCGTAAGAGGGCAAACCGTTAGTTTACTAACGGGGTTGTAGGACTGCAACATAGACTTAAACAAACTAATAGAATAACCTGGAAAGGTTAGCCATAGTGGGTGATAGCCCCGTATATGAAAGTGCGTTTATACTTAGCAGTATCCTGAGTAGGGCGGGACACGTGAAATCCTGTCTGAAGCTGGGGAGACCACTCTCCAACCCTAAATACTACTACTAGACCGATAGTGCACAAGTACCGTGAGGGAAAGGTGAAAAGAACTGAGGTGATCAGAGTGAAATAGAACCTGAAACCATTTGCTTACAATCATTCAGAGCACGATTCTTTATGACGTGTGATGGACTGCCTTTTGCATAATGAGCCTGCGAGTTGTGGTGTCTGGCGAGGTTAAGGAAACCCGGAGCCGTAGCGAAAGCGAGTCTTAATAGGGCGTATAGTCAGATGCTGCAGACCCGAAACGATGTGATCTATCCATGAGCAGGTTGAAACTGGTGTAAGAGCCAGTGGAGGACCGAACAGACGGCCGTTGAAAAGGCTCCTGATGACTTGTGGATAGGGGTGAAAGGCCAATCAAACATCGTGATAGCTGGTTCTCTCCGAAATATATTTAGGTATAGCGTTGTGTCGTAATTATAAGGGGTAGAGCACTGAATGGGCTAGGGCATATACCAATGTACCAAACCCTATCAAACTCCGAATACTTATAATGTAATCACAGCAGTCAGGCGGCGAGTGATAAAATCCGTCGTCAAGAGGGGAACAACCCAGACTAACAGCTAAGGTCCCTAAATCTCATTTAAGTGGAAAACGATGTGGAGTTACTTAAACAACCAGGAGGTTGGCTTAGAAGCAGCCATCCTTTAAAGAAAGCGTAATAGCTCACTGGTCTAGTGATTCTGCGCGGAAAATATAACGGGGCTAAAATGAGTACCGAAGCTTTAGACTTAGTTTTTAACTAAGTGGTAGGAGAGCGTTCTATTCAGCGTTGAAGGTATACCGGTAAGGAGTGCTGGAGCGGATAGAAGTGAGCATGCAGGCATGAGTAGCGATAATCTAGGTGAGAATCCTAGACGCCGAAAACCCAAGGTTTCCTACGCGATGCTCGTCATCGTAGGGTTAGTCGGGTCCTAAGCAAAGTCCGAAAGGGGTATGCGATGGAAAATTGGTTAATATTCCAATACCAATTATTATGTGCGATGGAAGGACGCTTAAAGTTAGTGGAGCTAGCGGATGGAAGTGCTAGTCTAAGGGCGTAGGTTGAGTTATAGGCAAATCCGTAACTCTTTATCCGAGACCTCAAAGGCTCACGACGCTCTTCGGAGTTGAATGAGAATCCATGATACTATCGAGCCAAGAAAAGTTTCTAAGTTTAGTAATAATTGCCCGTACCGTAAACCGACACAGGTGGGTGGGATGAGTATTCTAAGGCGCGTGGAAGAACTCTCTTTAAGGAACTCTGCAAAATAGCACCGTATCTTCGGTATAAGGTGTGCCTAACTTTGTTAGTAGATTTACTCTACAAAGCAAAGAAGGTTACAACAAAGAGTCCCTCCCGACTGTTTACCATAAACACAGCACTCTGCTAACACGTAAGTGGATGTATAGGGTGTGACGCCTGCCCGGTGCTCGAAGGTTAATTGATGATGTTAGCTCTGCGAAGCATTTGATCGAAGCCCGAGTAAACGGCGGCCGTAACTATAACGGTCCTAAGGTAGCGAAATTCCTTGTCGGTTAAATACCGACCTGCATGAATGGCGTAACGAGATGGGAGCTGTCTCAAAGAGAGATCCAGTGAAATTGTAGTGGAGGTGAAAATTCCTCCTACCCGCGGCAAGACGGAAAGACCCCGTGGACCTTTACTACAGCTTGACACTGCTACTTGGATAAAGATGCGCAGGATAGGTGGGAGGCTTTGATCTATAGACCCTGGTTTATAGTGAGCCATTGTTGAGATACCACTCTTCTTTATTCGGGTAGCTAACTAGCCTAAGTTATCCTTAGGTAGGACAATGTCTGGTGGGTAGTTTGACTGGGGCGGTCGCCTCCCAAAATGTAACGGAGGCTTACAAAGGTTGGCTCAGAACGGTTGGAAATCGTTCGTAGAGTATAAAGGCATAAGCCAGCTTAACTGCAAGACATACACGTCAAGCAGAGACGAAAGTCGGTCTTAGTGATCCGGTGGTTCTGTGTGGAAGGGCCATCGCTCAAAGGATAAAAGGTACCCCGGGGATAACAGGCTGATCTCCCCCAAGAGCTCACATCGACGGGGAGGTTTGGCACCTCGATGTCGGCTCATCGCATCCTGGGGCTGGAGCAGGTCCCAAGGGTATGGCTGTTCGCCATTTAAAGCGGTACGCGAGCTGGGTTCAGAACGTCGTGAGACAGTTCGGTCCCTATCTGCCGTGGGCGTAAGAAGATTGAGGAGAGTTGACCCTAGTACGAGAGGACCGGGTCGAACTGGCCACTGGTGTACCAGTTGTTCTGCCAAGAGCATCGCTGGGTAGCTAAGCCGGGATGTGATAAGAGCTGAAAGCATCTAAGCTCGAAGCCAACTCCAAGATGAATCTTCTTTTAAGAGCTCTAGTAGACTACTAGTTTGATAGGCTGGGTGTGTAATGGATGAAAGTCCTTTAGCTGACCAGTACTAATAGCTCGTTTGCTTATCTTTATATAAGCATCACTTCCTTGTTAAGGATAAATTATATTCTTGCAAAGAAATCAGTTTTACCAATTAAAACTAAAAAGACTTTTAACGATAATTATCTAACACAAACAGTGTTAAATAAGAGAATAACTAAACATTCTTTTATTTAACACTGCCCGTGGCTATACAGATGAGGAAACGCCTTGCTCCATCTCGAACCAAGAAGCTAAGCTCATCATGGCCGATGATACTCTCTCTTACTGGGATGTGGAAAAGTAGGTCGCTGCGGGCTTTGTGTTATTATTCACTTTATTTCAATCAAATCTTTTTACCAACCAATATTTTATTTATTTCAATAATACTTTTTATTTTTAGTTCTTTATTTATATAAATTAAATTCTATTGATTAGTTTAATGTTTTACCATTGATGTAGTGCATTATTATTAATCAAATGTTTATGTTGAATTTTATCTTTTATTGATTTAGAACCATTTATTTATCGATCAAAATCTTTAGCTTATTATCAATCAAATTTTTATATTAAATTATCTTTTTTATTAATTTAGTCTTATTACTTTTTAATTGAATTTTATGTATGAGTAAATGTTTAATGAATTTATTTCTTTTAATTAGTCAAATCTTTTTTATTTCAAATCGTTTCTTTATTAGTTAAAATCTTATTTTATTTATTAAGCTCTTATGATATGATAGTCTTATTTTAAATTTAATATTTTTTATTAATACAATGTCTTACTACTTTTTATTACTTATTAAATTTATCTAGATATTTAATGCTGCCTATTAGATTTTTTATGCTTGTTTGCAAATTTAATATTTTTATTACTATCTATATCAAGTTGTCTTATTTGCAAATATTATTAATTCAATCTTATTGATCAATATGTTTGATTTTATGTTTATGCTCTTATAATATTAGGCTATTTGTTTGGTATATATATGAAATGATAGGTTATTGGTGCTATTAATATTATTGATATTAATATGTATTTACATCTTAGTAGAATAAATTTAAGTTATTCTATTAATTTATCTTTTATTGATTTAATGGCGAGAAACTAAGTCAAGGTATAAGCCAAAATCCAGTAAGTAGATTTCAAACAATGTTAGCAAATCAAACCATAAGAACAATCACAAGATTACTTATTTAAAATAGAATGAATCAATTGGTTCTATACTTTTATTTCTAATCAAATAAAGAAATTTGCATCCTCATTAAAGATTATTTATCTTTGTGCTATTTTTTTAGTTTAAAATCATATAAGGGGAAATACATAAGCTAATCAAAAGAGCTAAAATATTTAAATTTTATAATGGAAAACCATAAACATTATATGCAAAACATCATATTACTTTATTACTCTTAAACTAAAATAGTATTATTGTTTAAATCTACTTAACTAACCCCCAAGTGTTACCTTTCTTCTCATAGATTATATAATTATTACATCAAACAAGCTTATTAAGTTTAGTTTTAAAATATATGCTTATAATCAAGTAAATTCTAGTAAAAGGATAAGTAATGAATATGATGTTTAAGTTTGTATCTAGTATGGCTTTACTATCAAGCTTAGTTTATGGAGCTGTTAATCTAAATACAGCAAGTAAAGAGGAGCTAATGGCTTTGCCTGGCATTGGAGAGAGCAGGGCTGAAGCTATTATAGATTATAGAAATAAAAACAAATTTAATTCTATAGAAGATATTAAAAATGTTAAAGGTATAGGTGATAAAAGATATGAAGCTATAAAAGCAGATCTATCTATAAATGGAGACAATGATATATCAAATTTAAAATCTAAAGGTAATAGTAGTAAAAGTAGTAAAAAGGTTAAAGAGAAGAAAGATAAGATAAATAGCGATATTAAAAAAGATAGAACAGGTAAAGAGAAGAAGGATAAGAACCCAAAAGTAAAATAGATAAAAGAGTGCAAAACCTTATTATTTGTAAATTTATCTCAAAAGGGTAAATTTACACTCTCTCTAAATATGTGAAAAATTGTAACATATTTTTTACTTATTAATATTTTAGTTTAAGATAAGCGTAATAATAGTCGCTAAAATCCCATATATCCACGCATATTATACTGTGTTAAATTTACACTTTTATAAGTTTCATAGCTTATTTATCGTTATAATTTAAACCACTCAACTAATTATATTTACAAACTTCTTATTTTGGCAATATTTTGTATTATTACTGCAATTAAATTTCTTGCTTGAGTATTCAAGCTGGTTTATTTGGAGTAAAAATGCATATAAATTTAGTTCTAAGTTTTTTTCTCTACATATTTATAGTTTGCTTACTTATTGCACTATTTTATTTGACAAGAAAAATCGGCCCAAACAATCCAAACTCTTCAAAAAATAGAATTTACGAAAGCGGAATCACAAACATTTATGGCGGGATAAACTCAAGTATCAGCGTCAAATACTACATCGTAGCGATTGTGTTTGTGCTTTTTGATATAGAAGCTGTTTTTATGTATCCGTGGGCGGTGAGCCTAAGAGAGCTTGGCGTTTTTGGGCTTATTGAGATGTTTGTGTTTATGGGAATTTTGCTCATTGGTTTATTTTATATTTACAAAAAGAAGATTTTAAGATGGGAATAGAAACTTTAATCAAAAACGAAATTTTGCTTACTAGGCTTGATGATCTGCTAAATTGGGGACGCAAAAACTCACTTTGGCCTATGGCTTTTGGGACTGCGTGTTGTGCGATAGAGTTTATGAGTGCGGTATCTTCAAGGCATGATATGTCAAGATTTGGGGCTGAAGTCGTGAGATTTTCGCCACGTCAAGCAGATTTAATGCTAGTAGCTGGGACGATCTCATATAAGCAAGCTCCGATTTTAAAAGAAATTTATAACCAAATGTGTGAGCCAAAATGGGTCATCAGCATGGGCGCTTGTGCTTGTAGTGGTGGGTTTTATGACAATTACACCACTCTTCAAGGAGTCGACCAAATCATACCAGTCGATGTCTATATCAGTGGCTGTCCGCCTCGCCCTGAGGCCATCATAGACGCACTTTTAGCCCTACAAGAAAAGATATCAAGCTCATCGGTTCATGATAGACATAAAGATTTTAAAGGTTTGCTAGATGTTTGATAAAATTTGTTCTAAATTTACCGTGCTTGATAGCAAAAATGATGGAATGTTAAGCGTAAAAATATCTCAAAACGACATTTGTGAATTTGGCTTTTTTGCTAGAGATGAGCTTAAATTTGAGATATTAGCTGACGTGATTGGCGTCGATAATTTGGCTAAAAATGGCTGTTTTAGCGTGTATTATATTTTTAGAAGGCTTGATTCGGCTCTGCTTTGTGCGTGGGTGGATTTGAGCGGTGATGAGATCCATACGCTTTCGCATATTTATAGAAGTGCCAACTGGGCTGAGAGAGAGTGCTGGGATCAATTTGGTATCAAATTTACAAATCATCCAAATTTAAAAAGGATTTTAAATCACAAGGATTTCGTGGGTCATCCTTTGAGAAAAGATTATCCAATAGATAAGGGACAGCTACTTTTTGAGAGTGATAATTTGGTCGATGAAATGCAAAAAGAGCTTGTGGCAAAGGGTCTGGGCGACGAAAATGAAGAGTTCAATACTAAATTTACCTTTTTAAATTTAGGTCCAAGCCACCCTGCGACGCACGGCACTATTCGCAATTTCATGGCGCTTGATGGCGAAAAGATAAAGGCTTGCGTGAGTGAAATCGGCTATTTACACCGTGGATTTGAGAAGTCTTGTGAAAACCACACTTACGCCCAAATCATTCCATATACCGATAGGTTAAACTACTGCTCAGCGCTGCTAAATAACTTTGCTTATGCAAGAGCGATTGAGGGGATTTTAGGCGTGCAAATCACCGATAGAGCGAAATTTATGCGTGTGATTTTAGGTGAGCTTTCACGCATAATCGACCATGAAGTCTGCCTTGCTGCGATGTTTGTAGATATGGGAGCTTTGACAAATTATTGGTATCTTTATAATCCACGTGAGAAGATTTACAACTTTTTGTCTAAGCTCACTGGAGCTAGATTTACTAACTCATTTGTAAGAATTGGCGGCATGGCTGGTGACTTTTTTGAGGGCTGGGAGAGTGAGCTTCTTGGCTGCCTTGATGAAGTCCAAAAAGGCGTAGATGATACGCTAACTTTGATAGAAAATAACCGCATTTATCTCGACCGCGTCCAAAATATCTGCAAGATTTCAGCCAAAGACGCACTTAGTTTTGGCTTTACTGGGCCAAATTTAAGAGCGAGTGGGGTGGCTTACGACCTTAGAAAAGACGCACCTTATGATTTTTACGATAGTTTTGATTTTAACGTACCTGTTGGGAGCGTTGGCGATATTTATGACAGGATGTTTGTGAGATTTTTTGAGATAAAAGAGTCGATTTCTATCATCAAACAAGCCATAAAAAGCATTCCAAAAGGAGCAATAAACATAAGCGACAAAGACATAATGCTACCACCAAAAGAGCAAGTTTATGGCAATATAGAAAGCTTGATAAATCATTTTAAACTTGTTTTTGACGGGATCAAACTCCCAGCAGGGCATTATTACAGTGCTAGTGAGGGGGCAAATGGCGAGCTTGGATTTTTTACCTTGAGCGATGAAAAACCTAGCCCATATCGCTTGAAGCTTAGACCGCCTTGTTTTTACGCACTAAATGCGTTTTCGCACATGGTAGATGGGACTTTGATCGCTGATAGTGTGCTAAATTTAGGTAGCTTAAATATTATCGCAGGGGAGCTAGATAGATGAGTTTTAAATTTACACCCGAAGAGTTAAAAAGCATAGAAGAGCTTAGAAGCAAGGTTGATGATGATAGGGCTTTGGTCATGCCAGTGCTTTGGATGGTTCAGCGCAAGCAAGGATTTATTGGCAACGATGATATTTTGTACCTTGAGCGTGAGCTTGGGATTAGGGCGATATTTTTTGCTGAGGCGATAGGCTATTTTGCTATGTTTAATGATGCTAAAAAAGGTAAATATGAGCTTAAATTTTGCAAAACTATAACCTGTAAACTGCGTGGCAGCGATGAGCTTATTAAATTTTGTGAAAATTTGCTTGGTATCAAAATGGGTGAGACTTCAAGCGACGGGCTTTTTAGTCTTGGGGAGAGCGAATGCCTTGGATACTGCGAAAAAGCCCCTTGTATGCTTTGTGGTTTGGAGCAACATGCAGAGCTAAATGAAGAGAAATTGGAGAGTTTAATACAAAAAATAAGGCAAGAAAATGCAAGTCGTTAGTGCTAAATTTGACATCAAAAACGCAAACCAAATAGAAGTAGCAAAACAACACGGCGCTTACTCAAATTTAAAGCAAATTTTGAGCCTTGAGCCAAGCCATATAATGGATTTGGTAGATAAAAGTGGGCTTCGTGGTAAAGGCGGCGGTGGTGGAAGCTGTGGTGCGAAATGGAAAAATATGGTTGCCTACGCAAGCAAAACTAACGCCCAAAAACGCTACCTTGTGATAAATGGCGATGAGAGTGAGCCCGGTACTTGTAAGGACAAATATATACTAAATTTAGACCCACATCTTTTGATTGAGGGTATCATCATCTCAGCCCATGGGCTTGGTGCGAGTAGGGCTTTTGTGTATATTCGTGGGGAGTATGAAAGAGAGTTTGTAAGCCTAAATAACGCTATAAAAGAGGCAAAAGATGAACTTGATGGCTTTGAGATTGTGGTTTATAAAGGTGCTGGAGCGTACGTATGTGGCGAAAAAACTGCACTTTTAGAGAGCATTGAGGGCAAAAGAGGTCACCCAAGACTAAAACCGCATGATAAAAAAGAGCCTGATTTTTTATTTGGCTCACCATGCGTGGTAAACAACGTTGAAACCATAGCTAGCGTGCCTTTTATAGTCAAAAATGGCTGGGAAGCTTATAGGAGCTTTGGTACTGAGCAAAGCCCAGGAGCCATGCTATTTCAAGTTAGTGGCTGCGTAAACAGCCCTTGCGTCAAAGAGCTTCCATTTGGCTACAAAATGATAGATTTTATTAACGAATTTGGCGGTGGAGTGTGGAGGGGAAGAGAGCTAAAAGCAGTTATCCCTGGAGGATCGAGTGCTGCGGTGCTTACTAAAGATGAAGTGCTAAAAGCGACTTTGGATTATGAGAGCCTAAAAGAGTTTAAAAGTGCTTTGGGGACTGGCGGAATGATGGTTTTTGATGATAGTGTGAGTATGCCAAATGTGCTTTTAAATTTGCTTGAGTTTTACACTGAAGAGAGTTGCGGACAATGCACGCCGTGCCGTGAGGGCTGTGGCTGGGGGCTAAGAGTGGTAGAAAAAATCGTTCATGGCGAAGGTAAAATGAGTGATTTGCAAACTCTAAAAGACATCTGCTATATGCTCGATGGCAAGACAGTTTGCGTGTTTGCTCCAGCTGTTAAAGATGTGATAATGGGCTTTATTACTAAATTTGAGAGCGAATTTAAGGCCCTCATAAATGATTAGGCTTGGTTTGTGAGCGATTTCGTGGGAGACTTAAAAATTTCTGACTTCAATGGACTATCTGTCCTATTTTGTTTGTCAAAATTTTTTACGCAACCCACAAACTCATCTCACAACAGTTTGCCATAAAGTGTGGTTTTAGAGATTAATTTTAGGGTAAAAAAATGGTTGAAATAATTGTAGATAGTGAAAAATTTCAAGTTGATGAAAATGGAAATTTGATAACCGAACTTAAAAAGCACGGCATAGAAATCCCGCATTTTTGCTACCATGAAGCACTTGGGGTGAGTGGGAATTGCAGAATGTGTCTCATCGAAGTAGTAGGTCAAAAACGCCCGCAAATCGCCTGTGATACGCCTATTTCTGCAGGTATGGAGATCAAAATCAACAGCGAATTAACAAGAAAAGTCCAAAAAGGCTTGCTCGAAATGGAGTTTATAAATCACCCACTCGATTGCCCGACTTGCGACCAAGCTGGAGAATGCTCGCTTCAAGAGTACTATATGAAATTTGATAAAGAGGGTTCTAGAGTGGCCGTGGCTGACAAGGTCAAAAAGCATAAACGTGAGGATTTTGGCTCAAATGTCATTCACGATGAGGAGCGTTGCGTGCTTTGTAGGCGTTGCGTGAGATTTACTCAAATTTGCTCCAAGACTTATGAGCTTGGCATCGGTGGGCGTGGGGAGCATAGCAAAATAATGCTTTTTAATGACCAAAAAATAAACAATCCTTACGCTGGAAATATCGTCGATATTTGCCCTGTTGGTGCTATGACTTCGGCTGATTTTCGCTTTAAAAGGCGTGTGTGGCACTTAAAAACAACTGAAGCGATCTGCCAAGGCTGTGAAAGAGGCTGTGCGTTGAGCGTCGATAGTGACAAACCAAAATATGAAAACGAGCAAATTTACCGCTTTAGAGCTAGATTTGATGAGAGTGTAAATGGGCATTTTATCTGTGATTTTGGCAGATACAGCTACAAATTTGAGCAATTAATAGAGCCAAAAAATGATAATGCTTTGCTAAATTTAAAAGATGAGTTAAAGGCTAATTTGTCTAAATTTGACGTGCTGGTAACTTCATCGCTTAGCACTGAGGAGATGAGTGCGGCTATCAAATTTGCTAAGAGTTTTGGGGCAAATTTATATGGTTATGATGATTTTAGGGATGAGAGTTTTTGTGACTCTGAAGGGCTCAAACTTCGCTACCCAAACAAAACTGCAAACAAAAAAGGCTTAGAACATCTCCAAACCAGCACTGATCTAACACACATAAAAGATAGAGTAATTGTATTTCATTTGGGCGATAAATTTGAGCTAAATTTGAAAAATCCGACCTTTATAATGCCAAGAAAGCAAGCAGACATCATCTGTGCGAGTGCGTATCACAGAGACGGACATACGATAAACTGCGACGGAATTCTCAGATTTAGCAAGGCGGTTTTAAGCCCAGTGGCACCAAGCATCGAGCAAATAATCGCGTATTTGATGGATGAAAAGGAGGCAAAATGACACTACTTATCATTTTAAGGATAGTTTTTATCCTATCATTTGTGCTTGTTTTGATACCTGTTCTTGTTTTGCTTGAGCGTAAAATCTCAGCCTTTATCCAAGATCGCCCAGGTCCAAACCGCACAAACATAGCTGGAATCCGTCTTGGTGGGCTTGTCCAAGCCTTAGCCGACGCTCTAAAACTAGCTATCAAAGAGGATTTCACGCCTAGTTCAATTCGCTCGAAATTTTTATTTGCACTAGCGCCGATGATTTTATTTTTGCTTAGTACTCTTACGATTGCAGTTGTGCCATTTAGTGATTATTTCACGCTTGATGGGGTTAAATATCTTATGCAAGGTATTCCGTTTGATGGTGGAATTTTGTGGTATTTGGGACTTGCGAGCCTTAGCGTTTATGGGATTATTTTGGCTGGTTGGAGCTCAAACAATAAATACTCACTTCTTGGCTCGCTAAGGGCAAGCTCTACAGTCATAAGCTACGAAATCCCGCTTGGGCTTTGCGTGGTTAGTATGATTTTGACTTATAATTCTATTAGTTTAAATGATTTTGTTTTAGCTCAGCAAGGCTCATTTTTTGGGCTTCCAGCTTGGGGATTTTTGATTCAGCCTTTAGCTTTTATTATCTTTTTGGTTTGTGCTTTTGCTGAGACAAATAGAGCTCCTTTTGACGTGGCTGAGGGCGAGAGCGAGATAGTAGCTGGATATCATCTTGAGTATTCTGCGATGAGTTTTGCTATGTTTTTTATGGCTGAATACATCGCAATGACAGCTATGGCGGCACTCATTGTGACTATATTTTTTGGTGGATATTCGCTTCCGTATTTAAGTAGTAGCGATTTGATGCAAAACTATGAGCTAACGCTTGTTTGTTTGGCTATTTTTGTGAGTGTTTTTGGTTTAATTTTCATTCGTTGGCTAGTCAAAAACAACGTCACAAGATACAAAACAAAAGCCGACCACAGAAAAAGAGAGAATAAATTTTATATAGCCATGGCGTTGCTTGTGGTTTTGGCAATCGACCTTGTTTGCTTGTATTTTTATGCTTACTCACTTGAGAGTTTTGGCAAAGAGATGATGGCTCTAGTCATCAATGCAAGTGTGTTTAGCGTCAAGACTTTTGTAATGCTTTTTGTTTTTATCTGGGTTAGATGGACGATGCCGAGATTTCGCTACGACCAAATCCAGCGTCTTGGCTGGGAAATGCTTATGCCGCTAGCCATTTTAAATATTATCATAACAGCTTTGGTGGTGATCTATGTCAATTAAAATCAAAAAAATAACTAGAAATAAGATGAGCTTCAAGCAGCGAATTTATCTATTTTACATCTCTCTTGGAATGCTTAGGACATTAAAGCACTTTTTTAAAAATTTGCTAAATACCAAAAATATTGATTTCTTGGAATATCCTGAGCAAAAGCCAACTGACATCACGTCTCGTTACCGCGGCCTTCATAGACTGACTAAAAACGAAGATGGCGAGCTAAAGTGCGTGGCTTGTGATATGTGCGCGACTGCTTGTCCTGCGAAGTGCATTTTTATCATGGCAAGCGAAGTTGAGAGCAAGAAAGAAAAAGCTCCGATTAAATTTAGTATCGATATGCTTGAATGCGTCTATTGTGGACTTTGCGTGGAGGCTTGTCCGAAGGATGCTATCAGAATGGATAGTGGGATTTATACCAAAACTGGCTTTGATAGGCAGTCGTTCGTCCGTGATATTGTAGAGCTTTCAAACACAAAAGGAGGCTTTTAATGGAGCTATTTTTGTTTATAAATTTTTCATTTTTTGCTATTTTAGGAGCACTTGGGCTTGTTTTTTTCAAGCTTCCGCTTCATAGTGCTTTGAGCTTTATCGTAAGTCTTGTGGCAGTGGCTGGGCTTTATCTTTTGCTTTTTGCAAAGACTTTATTTTTGATACAAATCGTTGTTTATGCTGGAGCGATAATGGTTTTAAGCGTGTTTGTCGTGATGTTTTTCAACGTCAAAGAAGACAGGCTTTTTGCTAAATTTGGTTTAAAAAGCTTGGTTTGGTTGGTGCCAGTTTTTGTGATGTTTGGGTTTGTTTTGAGCCAAATTTGGCTACTTCCAGGCGATTTTCCTATCGTGTCACAAAATTTTGGTGAAATGAGAGAGCTTGGGGTCTATCTATTTTCAAATTTAGCCATTAGCTTTGAGGCGATTTCAGTTTTGCTAACAACTGCACTTATTGGAGTTGTGGCGGTTTTGAAAGGTAAAAATCATGCTTAATTTGTATTTGAGTGTTGCAATTATTCTTTTTGTTATCGGCGTGGTCGGGGTTTTGGCTAGAAAAAATATATTTAGCGTGTTTATGTCAGTCGAGCTGATGATAAATGCGGCGGCTTTAGTTTTTGCTAGTTTTGCAAGGCAAAATTTGAGCTTTGATGGACACGCTGCAGTTATGCTAATAATCGCTCTAGCAGCGGCTGAAGCGAGCTTTGGGCTAGCTCTCATCGTGCTACTTTACAAGCAAAAAAGCAGCCTAAATATAGAAAGTTTCAATGAGCTAAGGGATGGAAATGCTAATTAATATTTTGATTATATCGCCTTTTGTCGGGGCTATTTTGCTTGGATTTTTGTATTTGCTAAGGCATAAGCTTAAATTTAGCCAAGGTTTATTTGCCACTCTTGGCATGAGCGCTCCCATTGTTAGCTTGATCTGTGCTGGAGTGCTATTTTTTGGGCTAAAAGAGCCATTAAACGTGACTTTGTTTAACTGGATAGGAGTTGGTGAGTTTAGTATAAATATTGGATTTTATCTTGATAGCCTTAGCCTTTTAATGGGATTTTTTGTTACATTTTTGGCAGCTTTAATTCATTTTTATTCTATTGGATATATGAACGGCGAAGATGGATTTGGGAAGTTTTTTGCCTATATGAATCTATTTTTAGGCTCGATGCTCGTGCTTGTTTTTGCTAGCAACCCGCTTGTGATGTTTGTAGGCTGGGAAGGCGTGGGAGCTTGTTCGTATTTGCTAATAGCTTTTTATTTTGAGAGTAAAGACAATGTCAAAGCCGGAAATAAGGCGTTTATAGTAAACCGCGTGGGAGATTTTGGCTTTGTGATTGGACTTGCTACTTTGTATTTGGCTGTGGGAAATCTGGGCTTTGATTACGAAAGCTTGAGCCAAAATGCAAATTTAATCCCTGCAAATTTAGCTATGATAATTGGAATTTGCTTCATCTGTGGAGCTTTAGCAAAGTCTGCTCAAATCCCACTATACACATGGCTTCCTGATGCGATGGCAGGCCCTACGCCAATCTCTGCGCTCATTCACGCTGCTACTATGGTCACAGCTGGGGTTTATATGATTGTCAGATTTGACTTTTTGTATGCAAATTTAGGCTCCTTGCTTGAGGGCTTAGCGCTTCTTGGTGCGTTTGGCGCGCTTTTTGCTGGTATCATCGCCACAAAGGCAACCGATATCAAAAAAATCCTTGCCTACTCGACCATGAGCCAGCTTGGATATATGTTTGCTGGACTTGCGTTTTCTGCTCAGGCTTCAATGTATCATCTTTTTACTCATGGATTTTTTAAGGCACTTTTATTTTTGGGTGCAGGAGCTGTTATCATCGCACTTCATCATGAGCAAAATATCTTCAAAATGGGAAATTTACGCTCACAAAAAATGCTTTTTTACCCTATGCTTTTTGGTACTTTGGCAATTTGTGGAGTCTTTCCTTTTGCTGGATTTTTTTCAAAAGATGCTTTGATACTTGGGGCATTTTTGAGTGGGAATTACCTTATTTTTGGGATTTTACTTTTTACTGCTGGGCTGACAAGTTACTATATGTTTAGGCTGTTTTTTCTTGTTTTTTATTCCAAAAATCAAGCCCCAAAGGTGCATAAAGTGCCATTTAGTATGATTTTTGTAAATGTGATTTTAAGCGTTTTTGCCCTGCTTGGTGGGTTTGTGGCTGTGTTTTTAGACCTTGCTCACGTGGATTTGGGTGCTGAGATTATTGGCGGGATTGTGAGTCTTGGAGTGGCGTTTGTGGGAATTTTCATAGCTTATAAGAAATTTTATAATTATCAAAACAGGGCTGAGAGCTTGGGCAAATTTGAGAGCGTTGTGGCAAATAAATTTTACATCGATGAGATTTATGACTTTGTTTTTGTAAAAAGCTTGAAAAATCTAAGCGTGATTTTCAAAGAGATTTTTGATGAGAAGATTTTGGCTCCACTTGTAAATTTGGTGGCAAATTTAGTCAAGATTTTTGGCGTGATTTATACAAAAATCACCCAAAACGGACTGGCAAATTCATACGCTTTTTATATGGTTTTAATGATAGCGATTTTTGTTTTATATGTAAAGGTTGAATTATGATGGCAAATACCTTAAATTTGATGATTTGGACGCCATTTATTGTGGGTATTTTGGTGCTACTTTGCACCGATAAAAACGGCAAGATTTTAGCTCTGCTTAGTAGTTTGATTGTGAGCGTTTTTGGGCTAGTTTTATTTTATAAATTTGACCCGCTTGGCGAGTATTTTTATACTTTAAGTTTGGTTCCAAAATACGGCATAAACTACGCAGTTGGCGTGGACGGGCTAAATTTACTCTTGATTCTTATCATATCTTTTGCCTTGCCACCGCTGTTTTTGCGTATCAAAAATCCAAAAAAGGGCTACTGGGCAAATCTGCTTTTTATCCAAAGTGGATTTTTTTTGGTGGTGAGCGCTAGGGATTTGGCGCTTTTTTACGCTGGTTGGGAAGTGATGTTGTTGCCGATTTTTACTTTGATTGGGATTTTTGGCAAAGATGAGAAACGCGTGAGAGCTGCCTTTGAGATGATGTATTATGCGATATTTGGCTCGATGGTGATGCTTGGAGCTATCATCTATCTTGGGGCGACTTATTATTTGCAAAATGGTGCGTTTAGCTTCTTGCTTAGCGATTTGATTAAGCTAAATTTAAGTGGCGCTGAGCAGAGCGTTTTATTCTTTTGTTTTATGCTTGCTTTTGCTATCAAAATCCCGCTTTTTCCATTTCATTTATGGATGGCAAAGGCTTACACGACAGCTCCAACGAGTGGCACTTTTATGCTTTCAGTCGTGGCGTCTAAGGTCGCGATTTTGGCTATTTTGACCTTTGTTTTGCCACTTTTCCCAAACGCATTTATCCAAAACGCCTCTCTTTTTGTCTGGCTTGGGATATTTTCTATGCTTTATTTTGGGGTTGAAGCCTTTAGACAAAGGGATTTTAAAACGCTCCTTGCTTACGCTTCAGGCTCTCACCTTGGACTGATTTTAGCAGTTATTTTTAGTTTAAATTTGCAAGGCTGGGTCGGCTTAATGTATCAAATCGTAGCCCACGCGATGAGTAGCGGAATGATGTTTTTGCTTGTTGGAATCATTGCCAAACAGCTTGGCACAAGGGATTGCTTGAAGCTTGGAGGACTTGCTATCAAAGCCCCTGTTTTTGCACTATTTTTTGCAATAGCGATGGTTTCAAGCGTGGGACTTCCTTCGACTATCGGATTTGTGAGTGAGTTTTTGATGCTTCTTGGACTATTTAAAGCAAATTTAATCTATGGAGCCGTGGCGACTTTATCTATTATAATTGGCGCGGCTTATATGTTTGTCATATATAGAAAGGCGATTTTGCAAAGCACAAATAAACTAACTGCGAGCTTCAAAGACCTTAGCGTCAAAGAAAGCGTGGCGTTTTTGATACCGATAGTTTTGATTTTTGTGCTTGGACTTGCGCCAAATTTATTCTTAAACAAGATCAAGCCAGGGCTGCAAAATCACTATGAAACATACATAAAACCAAATTTAGGAGGCGAGAAATGACAGCTTTAATACCTTTTTTACTAGCCCTATTTTTGGCATTTTTAAACATATTTTTGTGCGCCATAAAGATAGATAAAAGAAGCTCAATCAACCTAAATTTGATCTTTTGGGCGATTATTTTGGTGTTGTTAATTCTTTTTAAAGATGAGTTTGGCGCTGGAAATTTGGATAGGATTTTTGATGGATTTATCTTAGCTGACAAATTTGCTTTTGGCTTTAGCGTGATTTTAAGCGTTGCTATGATGATATTTTTGGTTTCTAGCCTTTATAGCGATGAGAGCAGGTTTTACAAGCCTGAGATGATAGCGCTTGGAAGTTTGGCGAATTTTGGCTTAATGGCGATGAGCTTATCGGCTGAACTTATTCTTACTTTGATTTTTGTAGAGATTGCATCAATCGCGGTTTATGCGATGATCGCCATGGATAAAAGCACCAAAAGTGTTGAGAGTGCGTTTAAATACTTTGTGCTTTCGTCGTTTATGAGTGCGTTTTATCTGCTTGGGGCTGGGCTTATATTTGGTGTTACTGGATCTACGAAATACGAAATTTTAAGCGCGAATTTAGGTAGTAGCACGCTTGGGCTAATCGGCGTTATTTTGGTGCTTAGTATGATGTTTTTTAAGATTGCGATTTTTGGATTTTATAGGTGGAGCGTGGATGTTTATTTTGGTGCAAATACCAATATAAGCGGATTTTTAGCCTCATCATTTAAGCTTGGGGCGTTTGCGATTTTGATTAAATTTTGTTTTGTTTTTGAGCTGTCAAATTTAAATATTTTGCAAGGATTTTTCGCTATTTTGGCTGTGCTTAGTATGTTTGGCGGCAATCTCTTGTCTCTTGGGCAAAATGATGTCAAAAAGATACTTATAATGGCTGGAATCGTGCATTCTGGCTATGTTTTTATAAATTTAGCTTCGTATTCACAGGGCGTTTCGCTCTATCCTGCGCTATTTTATCTATCTACTTATATAATAGTCGTGGCTTTTGCTTTTGGGCTTTTAAACTCGCTTTTTGGCGGCAAAAATGTAAGTATAAGTGAGCTTGGAGGGCTTTATAAAACAAAGCCACTTGAAGCTTTTGCCTTTGTTCTCATCTGTCTTTCTTTTATAGGATTTCCTTTTAGCGTGGGATTTTTGGGTAAGGTTTTTATATTTTCAAGCGCGGTTGAGAGCGGACAGGTTTATCTGGCTGTTTTTGGTGTGATAAATACGATTATTTCAGTGTATTATTACCTAAAAATCATCTCTAGCATATATTTTGGCTCAAATCCAAATTTGGCTTTAATTAACTCAAATAGTAGCTGGGCGTTTGCTTTTGTGGCGATTTTGTTTATACTTTTAGAAGGAACTGGGCTGTTTTCGCTGATTAGCTTTTTTGAATTATTTTAAATTTGCAAGCCAAATTCAAGGCTTGCATAAAAATTTTGATTTTGTATTATTTCTTTAACTCCTATTAAGCAAATTTATAGCATAATTTAGTAATATTTTTAAATAAAGGATAATAATGAAAGCAAAATTCATACTTTCATCTATGGTTTTAGCCACTAGCGTTTTTGCACATTTTGGTGTTGTGATGCCTTCAAGTTCGACTGTAAATGACGAAAAAGAGGCTAAAATGAGTATAACTTATAGATTTACTCATCCTTTTGAACAAATGATGATGAATATGGAAAAACCAGTTGAGGCTGGTGTTTTTGTAAATGGCAAAAAGCAAGTTTTTACAAATCTTAAAGAACAAAAAGATGGCAAACTTAGCTACTGGACAAGCGAGTTTAACGCAAATAATCCAGCAATGTATCAATTTTACGTCGATCCAAAGCCATATTTTGAAGCAGCTGAGGATAAATTTATCCGCCATATCACAAAAACAGTTGTAAATGCTTATGGATTTGGCGAGGGCTGGGATAAGCCAGTTGGCTTAAAAGCCGAAATCGTGCCACTTTCAAGACCATACGCCTTGTATGCTGGAAATATATTTTCTGGAGTTGTTTTATACAAAGGCAAACCAGCAAAAGACGTGGTTGTAGAAGTGGAATATTACAATGAAAAAGGCTTAAAAGCACCATCTGAAGACTTCATCACGCAAGAGGTCAAAACCAATCAAAATGGAGAGTTTAGCTTCGCTATGCCACTTGCTGGCTGGTGGGGATTTGCAGCTTTGATCGATGATGACGAGAGCGTTAAAAAAGATGGCAAAGACTATCCAGTCGAGCTTGGCGGGGTTATTTGGGTCGAGACAAAAGGATATTAATGCATATTTCTGAAGGCGTTTTAAAGCCTGAAATACTCATTCCAGCTGCTGCTCTGGCCGTGGTTTGGGTGGTTTATTTGGTTTATAGGCTAAATTTAAAAGAAATCCCAAAAGTCGCTTGTATGAGTGCTCTATTTTTTGTGGCTTCATTTATTCATATTCCACTTGGCCCCACATCGATTCACTTGATGCTTGGCGGGCTAATTGGTGCATTTTTGGGCGTAAATGCTATGATTGCGATTTTTGTTGGGCTTTTGCTTCAGGCTTTGCTTTTTGGTTATGGCGGGCTGAGTGTGCTTGGCGTAAATTTGCTTATGATAGGTGCTCCAGCCGTGCTTGGTGGGTATTTTTTAAAGCTATCGTTTAAGAAATTTAGAGCCTTAAACTGGTTTTTGGTCGGAGCAGTTCCACTTTTTGTAAGCTCATGCATTTTGAGTTTGGTTCTAACTTTAAATGGAAATGAATTTATAGCTGTAGCCAGTCTAGCTTTTGCCTCAAACATCGCTCTTGTAGGCATCGAAGGACTTATTTCTTTCTTTGCGATAAGCTTCATATATAGTGTAAATAAGGAATTCTTAAAGTGTTAAAAATCGTTTTGGCTTTTGTGATTTGCGCTACTTTAAATGCACATTCTTTGAAAGTTTTCGCCGCTCAAGATGGTGATTTTGTAGACATCAAGACATATTTTTATGGGAACTCACCTTGCAAGGAGTGTAAGGTTGAGTTCATAAAAGATGGCAAGATCTTTGAAACTCTAAAAACTGATGACAAAGGAGAGCTAAAAGCAAAGCTCAAAGAGAATAAATTTGAGATTTTGGTTGATGGTGGCTTGGCACACGAAAAAAAAATCACCTTTGAGACCAACTCGCCAATCGCAGCAGATGAAAGCAGCGAATCAAACCAAGCATATATCACTAAATTTGCCATAGCTTTTGGAGCGATATTTGGTATATTCGCACTTTTGTATCTGCTAAAAAGACGCAAATGAATCTGCCTTTAGCTCTAGTTTGTTTGGTGCTTTTTAGCTTTAAAGTAGCGCTCAGCGAGGCTATAAATTTATCTTTTTTCTTCCCAGTTTTTTTGCTTGTGTTTTTTAGATTTAAAGAAATCTTGGTAATATTTAAAAGGCTGATTTTTTTAAATCTATTTGTTGCTATTGTTGCACTTAGCGTTATTTTATACGGAGATTTGCACCAAGCTGGAGTTATATTTTTGCGCTCAAATTTGATTATATTTTTTAGTCTTCTTATCTTTCATTCTAGGAGTGCTTTTGATGTCGCAACTAGTTTGCACGCTCTAAAAGTCGGCGACAAGATGAGTGCGATAGTTTATTTTTGTGCGAAGTTTATAGGAGAGTTTAGGAGCGAGTTTTTAAGGCTTAAAAAAACGCTCAAAGTCAGAGGATTTGTACCAAAAACATCGCTTTTTACCTATAAAATTTATGCAAATTTAGTCGCAATGCTATTTTTAAACGCCTTTGACAAAGCTCAAATTTTAGAAAAAACCTTTATTATTAGGAATTTTAACGGCAAATTTTATCACCATACAAAGCAAAAAGTAGGAATTTTTGATATTATTTTGCTTTTACTTTGCTGTTTTATATACTTTTTAAATATTAAGGTCGTTTTGTGAGCTGTTCTATAACTCTTAAAAATATCAGTGAGAAAAATGCTGGCAAGCTGCTTTTTGAAAATATCAGCTTAAATGCAGGTCACAAAGACAAAATCGCAATCATCGGAAATAACGGCGTTGGCAAGACTACTTTGCTTGAGATTATGGCTGGACTTAGGCAGCCAAGTAGCGGCGAAGTCGAGATATTTCACAACAAAATATTAAATTTGAATGATTTTGCAAACTACAGAAAAGACATAGGCTATCTCTTCCAAAATAGCAACGACCAGTTTATCGCTCCAAGCGTATTTGATGATGTTAGTTTTAGCTTATTAGCTGGTGGTATGGAGCCAAATTTAGCTTATGAAAAGACGCGGGAGCTTTTAAAAGAGCTTGGAATTTATCATCTCAAAGATAAGATAGTCTTTCATCTTTCAGGCGGTGAAAAGAAGCTAGTGGCTTTGGCTGGGGTTTTAGTAAATAAGCCAAAAATCTTGCTTCTTGATGAGCCAACAACCGCGCTTGACTTTGCAGTTCAAAGTAGGGTTTCAGATCTGCTTCTTAGCCTTGATATGACCCAAATCATCGTTTCGCACGATAAAGAGTTTATCAACAAAGTCGCAAATAAAATGTTTTATTTAGAGCAAAATGGGCTTAAACAAATAGGCTAAATTTATCAAAAAATCATCATTTATATACTTTTTATATTTTTTAGATAGAATTACGCCAAATAAATTTAGGGCAAATCATGAGTAAATTAATAATAGTAGAATCTCCAGCAAAAGCAAAAACCATAAAGAATTTCTTAGGCAAAGATTACAACGTAATAGCTAGCAAAGGTCACATCAGAGATCTACCAAAATCAAGTTTTGGTATCAAGATAGAAGATGATAAATTCACTCCAGAATACAGAGTCAGCACAGATCACAGCGCCATAGTCAAAGAGATAAAAACTCTAGCCAAAGACGCTGATGAGATCTACCTCGCGACCGATGAGGATAGAGAAGGGGAGGCTATAGCCTTTCACATAGCAATGGCAATAGGTAAAAATCCAGAGTCGCTGCCTCGCATAGTATTCCACGAAATAACAAAATCAGCGATCGAAAATGCCTTGCAAAACCCAAGAATCCTTGATATGAATAGCGTAAATGCACAACAAACTAGGCGTCTTTTAGATAGGATAGTTGGCTACAAACTAAGTCCACTTCTAAACTCAAAAATTAGGCGTGGCTTAAGTGCGGGACGCGTCCAAAGCTCAGCTTTAAAAATATTAGTAGATAGAGAAAAAGAGATTAGAGAGTTTAAACCAGTTGAATATTTTACAATTGATACTAAATTTAAAAAAGCTCTTGAGGCTGAACTAACTCAGTTTGATGGCAAAAAAATAGAAAAACTAACTATCCAAAACGCTGAGCGCGCCAAACTAATCGTAGAAAGGCTAAAAGGCGAGAGTTTCAGCGTAGATGAGATCGAAAGCAAAGAGCGTAAAACCAGCCCACAACCACCATTCATGACTTCTACTTTGCAACAAAGTGCCTCAAATCGTCTTGGCTTCAGCCCTAAAAAAACCATGATGTTAGCCCAAACGCTTTATGAAGGCGTGCAGACAAACAGCGGATTTATGGGTGCTATCACGTATATGAGAACCGATTCGCTAAATTTAGCAAAAGAAGCAGTTGCAGCAGCTAGAGAGACCATAAAAAGCGAATTTGGCGACAAATACCTTCCAAAAAGCCCAAATTTTTATGCGACAAAATCAAAAGGCGCTCAAGAAGCCCACGAAGCCATTCGCCCAACAAATCTTAGCTTCACGCCAGAGATTGCGAGTAAATTTTTAGATAAAGATTTGCTGAAGCTTTACACTCTTATTTATAACCGCTTTTTGGCTTGTCAAATGAGCCAAAGCATAAGCCAAACGCAAAATGTCTTTGTAAAAAGTGCTAGTAGCGTGTTTAAAATTTCAGGTAGAAAGCTCGTATTTGACGGATTTTACAGAGTTTATGGCGACATGGACAAAGACAAAATCTTGCCAAATTTGAGCGTCGGTGATGCGATGAGCTTGGAGAGTATAAAAGATGAAAGCCACTTCACTGAGCCGCCTTCAAGGTATTCTGAAGCTGGACTTGTCAAAAAGCTTGAAAGTCTTGGGATCGGCAGACCTAGCACTTACGCGCCGACTATTTCGCTTCTTACAAGCAGAGATTATGTCAAAAGCGAGAAAAAACAGCTCATACCGACCGAAATCGCATTTAGCATCACAGATATGCTTGAAAAGCACTTTAACGATATAGTTGATAGCGAATTTACTTCAAAAATGGAAGAAAAACTCGACGATATAGCCGAAAATAAAGCCGACTGGCAAGAGGTTTTGTCTAAATTTTATCATCCATTTATAGAAAAAATTGATGATGGCAAAAAAAATATCAAAAGCCAAAAAACAGCTGAGCCAATAGGTGAAAAATGCCCTGATTGTGGTGGTGAGCTTGTCAAAAGAAAAGGTAGATTTGGCGAGTTTATAGCTTGTTTAAATTTCCCAAAATGCAAATACTCAAGAAACCTAAATAATGAGGTTAAATTTGAGAAAAAAGAGCCGCAAAAAATAGGTGTCAAATGCCCTGATTGTGGCGGAGAGATCGTGGAGAGATTTGGTAAAAAGGGCAAATTTTTTGGTTGTTTAAACTACCCAAAATGCAACTTCATAAGCAAATACGCTCCGACAAATATCCCATGCCCACAATGTGGCAAAATGATGGTGCTAAAAGAGCTTAAAAAAGGCAATTTCCACGAGTGCTTGGAGTGCAAATTTAAAGAAGAGGCGAAATAATGAATAAAGTAGTAATGCTATGTGCGATTTGTAATGTAAGTAGTGGAAACTGCGCTGAAGACTGTGCTTATTGCACTCAAAGCGCACACGTCAAAGCCGATATAACCAAATTTAAGAAAAAAGAACTTGAGCAAATTTTGCTTGAAGCAAAGATGGCTAGAGCAAACCATGCGCTTGGATTTTGTCTTGTGACAAGTGGTAGGAGCTTGGATGATAAAAAGCTTGATTTTATCTGTGAAACTGCAAAAATGCTTCAAAAAGAAACACCCGAACTTATGCTAATTGCATGTAATGGAAGTGCGAGCTATGAGAGTTTAAAAGAGCTTAAAAAAGCTGGAGTCTTTAGCTATAATCACAATCTTGAAACAAGCCGCGAATACTTCCCAAAAATCTGCTCAACTCACACTTGGGATGAGAGATATGAGACAAATTTAAACGCCAAAAAAGCTGGACTTGAGCTTTGCTGCGGTGGGATTTATGGTCTTGGAGAAAGCGAGGCTGATAGAGTTAGCTTTAGAAGCTCACTTAGAGAGCTTGAGCCTTTTACAAGCCCAGTAAATTTCTTCATCCCAAATCCAGCACTCAAAATCAAAGAGCCAAAACTAAGTGTAGATGAGGCTTTAAAAATCCTAAATGACACTGCTAAAGCCCTGCCAAATACTCGTATAATGGTAGCTGGCGGTAGAGAGGTCGTGCTTGGCGACAGACAATATGAAATCTTGCAAAACGGCGCTAGCGCTATCGTGGTTGGGGATTATCTTACTACAAGTGGAGAGGTCGCTAGCAAGGACATAGAAGCGCTTAGACAAAGAGGTTTTGAGTTTGCATCAAAGTGCCACTAACGAACTTTCGATCCTTTTAGTTCTAGCATTTATTATCTTCTTGTCGCCTTATTTTTCTAAGGTGACAAAGATCCCTGTGGCTCCAGTAGAGATTATTTTAGGTATTTTGTTTGGCTATTTTGGGCTTTTGCCAGATAGCAATCTTTTTAAAATAGTAGCCGAGGTTGGATTTTTTTACCTTATGTTTTTAGCTGGAACCGAAATCGATCTAAAATCGTTTTTTAAAATTGATAAATCTATCTTAAAACTTATATTATCTTATATTGCTTTATTATACGTCATCGCAACTATCTTAGGAGCTTGGATAGAGCCTGCATTTTTGGTCTTTATAGTCGTGCCACTTATGAGCGTGGGCGTGCTTTCGACACTTTTTAAAGAGTATGGCAAGGATGAGCCTTGGCTAAATTTAGCTATGATTACTGGAAGTGTGGGCGAGGTTTTTAGCATCGTTATTCTTACTTTGGTTGGTGCATATGTGGAGTTTGGTAACAGTGGAGAGTTTTATACTAGTATAAATTATCTTATTTTGTTTATTGTGCTTTGTGTGCTTGGATTTAAGGGGCTTGAAGTGCTGTTTTGGTGGTATCCAAATCTCAAAGTCCATCTCATGCCACACTCTGATAAAGATGAAAAAGACATTAGGCTTTCTATGGCACTGTTTTTTGCCACTGTCGCTGTGATGATATATCTGAATTTAGAAATAGCCTTTGGGGCATTCATCGCTGGAAGCTTCATTGCGACGTTTTTTGATCACAAAAAAGACCTGCCACACAAGCTTGGAAGCTTTGGATTTGGCTTTTTGGTGCCGACGTTTTTTGTCTATATAGGCTCGACTGTAGATCTTAGATATATTTTTGTGCCTGGAGTGCTTGACAATGCCCTTTTAATGCTGGTTTTTATGACGCTTATTCGCGTGCTGGCTTCATTCATACTTATAAAAAAACTTGGTGGATATGGAAGCGTTTTATTTGGGCTTTCTTTATCTATGCCACTAACTCTTCTTATCGCGACCGCGACTATCGCATATAATGCTAAAAACATCACTCAAGAGCTGTATTTTGCATTTATTTTGGCTAGTTTATTTGAAGCAATTGTTTCTATGGTAATGATAAAAATTATCTTCTATTTTAAAAATAGACTTAAAAGCTCAAGTTAGTATTTGATAATGATTTTTTTTAAATAAATTTTAGGTAGAATGTGGATAAATTTATGATAAAGGATAAAAATGAGTAACACAGTAACACTTACAGACAATAGAAATGGCAAAAGTTATGAGTTTCCTATACTAGATGGAACAAAAGGTCCTAGCGTTATTGATATTTCGAGTCTTTACAAAGATACTGGAATGTTTACATTTGATAGAGGGTATACAAGCACAGCTATGTGTCGCTCAGCAATCACCTATATAGATGGTGAAAAAGGCGAACTTATGCATAGAGGCTATGATATAGCTTGGCTTGCTAAAAACAAAATGTACCTTGATTTGGTCTATTTGTTGTTTTACAAACACTTGCCAAGTCAAGATGAATTTGTTTCATTCAAAAAAGATCTAAAAGAGAGAAGCTATCTAAATGAAAAGATGCTAAAACTTTTTGATTGTTTTCCAGACAAGGCTCATCCAATGGCAGTTTTGCAAGCCTGCGTGGCTACAATGAGTGCATACTATAAAAGAGATATGAACTTTGATGATATGCATGATTATATGGAGCTTGCTAAACGTTTGGTCGCCAAAATCCCTACTTTTATAGCGTTTCATTATCGCCATACTAGAGGTTTTCCGACTATTTATCCAGATTTGGATCGTGGATTTACTGAAAATTTCTTGTATATGCTAAGAGCCTTTCCACACAATAAAGTAGAGCTTCGTCCAATTGAAGCAAAGGCTTTTGACACTGTGCTTATGCTTCATGCTGACCACGAGCAAAATGCTTCAACAACTACAGTTAGAACAGTTGGCTCAACTCACGCTCATCCATATTCTTGTATAAGTGCAGGTATCGGTGCACTTTGGGGTCACGCACATGGCGGGGCAAACGAAGGCGTTATCAGACAGCTTGAGATGATAGGTTCAGTTGATAGAGTAGATGAGTTTATCAAAAGAGCAAAAGACCACAACGATCCATTCCGTTTAATGGGCTTTGGACACAGAGTTTATAAAAACTTTGATCCAAGAGCAAAGGTTCTAAAAGGTCTTAGAGATCAGCTTATAAATGAAATAGGAATCGACAGCAATCTTATAAAAGTTGCAACAAGAATAGAAGAGATAGCACTAAATGATGAGTATTTCATCTCAAGAAATCTATATCCAAACGTCGATTTCCACTCAGGTCTAATCCTAAAAGCTTTAGGTATTCCAAATGAGATGTTTGCGGCTATCTTTGTCATGGGTAGGGTTCCAGGTTGGCTTAGCCAATGGATGGAGCTAAAAGCTCAAGACACTATAAAAATAGTTCGCCCAAGACAACTTTACGTAGGGCCAACTTGTCCTCCAGAGGCTTAATGAACGAACTTCTTGATTTAGCTCTCCTGGCTGCTAAGGCAGCTGGAGCGGCTATCTTAAAACACTACGAAAAATACGAAATAACTTACAAAAGTGACCACTCTCCACTCACTAGTGCAGATCTTGCGGCCAATGAAGTGATTTTTAAAATCCTTGAAAAATCAAATATTCCAGTTTGCTCAGAAGAGCAAATTTTAGACTTCAAATTTAGGGATTTTAACTCCAAATTTTGGCTTATAGATCCGCTTGATGGGACAAAAGAATTTATAGCCAAAAATGGTCAGTTTTGCGTCTGCATTGCTTTAATAGAGTTTGGCAGACCAGTTCTTGGCGTGATTTATGCGCCTTGCACGGACGAGATTTTTTATAGCGTGGGCGAGGGCAAAGTTTATAAAAACGGCGAACAAATTTCAACCAAACCAAACTCAAAAAATATCATTTCAGGCAACTCAAGCTATTCAAAAAGGAACGAGCTAATAGCGGCTAAATTTGGGCTAAATATCATAAAATGCGGTTCTGCGATTAAATTTTGTCGTTTGGCTGAGGGCGGGGCAAGTGTGTATGCTAGGTTTTGTGCTTCTTGCCTTTGGGACACGGGCGCTGGGGAGTTTTTGCTAGAGCAAAGTGGCGGCGTGATGGTGTCTTTAAATGATTTTAAGCCGTTAAATTATGCTAAGTCAGAGACAAAAAACGACTATTTTTTGGCATTAAATAGCTCACAAGCTCCAAATTTAGATGAGTATTTGAAATTTATAAAACCTCTCATTAAATTATAATAAATTTTATTTTTCAGTGTAAATTTTGTATGCTATTCCCAAATTTCTGCCAAAAATCCATTCGGATTTTTTGTAGCAGAAATTTTGTTTCCATCTTGTTTCCAAGTGTGGTTAAAATGCCACAAAACATTCAAAAGGAGACAAAATGTTAAAAAAAATCGCACTGTTTACAGCTACAAGCATATTGGCACTAAATTTAAGTGCAAGTGACAAAATCATAGGTCAAGGCGCTACATTCCCACTTCCAGTATATAAAGAGTGGAGCAAACTTTACTACCAAGCAACAAAAAATCAAGTTACTTACAATGGCGGTGGCAGCGGCAAGGGCATCTCAGCTATCACAGATAGAAACGGCGAGTTTGGCGGAAGCGATTCACCGCTTAAAAATGCTGAGTTGCAAGAGAAAAAACTTCTTCAATTCCCAGCCATCATCGGTAGCGTGGTACTTGCTTATAATCTAGATGGCGTAAAAGATGGTGAGCTAAAATTAAGCTCAGACGTGGTTGCTGGGATATTTTCAGGTAAAATCACAAAATGGAGCGACGCGCTTATCAAAAAAGACAATCCAAATTTAAGCTTACCAGATGCAGATATTGTCCCAGTAGTCAGAAGTGATTCAAGCGGAACTACATTTAACTTCACAAGCTACCTATCAAAAGCAAATGAGGAATGGGCTACAAAATACGGCGCAAACAAAAGCATAAACTGGGGAGCAAAAGTCACTCCAGCAGCAGGAAATCCACTAGTAGCTAGCACAATAAAACAAATCCCAAATTCAATCGGCTACATAGAATATGCTTATAAGCTTTCAACAAGATTAAACGCTGCAACCTTGCAAACTAAAAGTGGTGACTGGGCAGAGCCAACTCCTGAGAACTTTGCAAGAGCTGCCGCAAACTCAAATTTCAAAATCTCTGAGAACTTTTACGATGTCTTAGCTTACGCAAATGGAGCAAAAAGCTATCCTATCGTCGCAGCTACATTTATCTTAGTACCAAGCGACAAAGCTGAAAATACAAAAAAAGTTACTAAGTTTTTCAAATGGGCATTTAGTGATGCAAAAGCTTTAGACGCAGCTAAAAAACTTGGTTATGAACCGCTTCCAAAAGTCACAACTGATATGATTGAAGAGTATTGGAACAAAAACGGTATTAACCCAAAAAACTAATCCAAAGAAAACAATATGAATAGAGCAAAAAACAAGGTTGCCGAGATTATATTTTTTAACGCCACTAGAGTATCAGTAACGCTGGTTTTAGTGGCGCTTCTAGCTATTTTTGTATCTTTGCTTTATAAGGCCTATCCAGCTTTTAGTGAGTTTGGATTTGGCTTTATTACAAGCTCAGCTTGGGATACAAATAAAGGTGAATTTGGCGCACTTTCTAGCATTTATGGAACTGTCGTTTCGACCTTTATTGCTATGCTTCTTGCAACTCCAGTTGCCATAGGCATAGCAATATTTTTAACACAAATCGCACCACACAAAATAAGAAACTTTTTTAGCATAAATATTGAACTACTTGCTGCGATTCCTAGCATAGTTTATGGAATGTGGGGTTTTATATATTTTGTTCCGTTAGTCAGAGATGTTTTTGGCGGGACTGGATTTGGCTTGCTCACTGGCGGTATGGTGCTAGCTGTTATGATACTTCCATTTATCGCTTCAGTTTCAAGAGATGCTATGGCGACAACTCCTGAAATCCTAAAAGAATCAGCCTACGCTCTTGGTGCTACTAGATTTGACACCATAAAAGACGTTGTTTTTCCATACGCTAAATCTGGCATCATAGGTTCAGTTATTTTAGCTCTTGGTAGGGCTTTTGGTGAGACTATGGCTGTTGCGTTTTTGATAGGTGGGATTTCAAAGCTGCCAGAGTCTATAACAGACCCAGCCACGTCGATACCGGTGGCTTTGGCAACCCAGTTTGGTGAGGCTATGGGAAATGAAATTTACGAAAGTAGCTTGTTTTATCTAGCGCTTATTTTATTTGTGATTAGCTTTGCTAGTATTGCTGTGGCTAAATTCGTCTTTTTACGAAGAAGGGATACAAAATGAATAAGCAAACCCTCCAAAAAATGGCAAGAAAAAGAGTAATGATAGATAATCTTGTCAAATTTGTAAGCATAACTTTTACTGTATTTGGACTATGCTTTTTGTTTTGGATTATTGCGACTGTTATCGTAAAAGGAATGGCTGGATTTAGCCTTAGCTTATTTACTGATGTGAGTGCGTTTGGTGGGCTTGGCAACGCCTTTTTGGGGCAACTGCAATTAGTTGGCGTGGCGTGCATTGTCGGTATTCCAGTTGGGCTCTTAGCAGGAACTTATATAAGCGAATATGGAACAAACCAAAAAACTCTAAATTTTATCAGAAATATCAGTGATATTATGATGAGTACTCCAAGTATCGTAATAGGTGCTTTTGCTTATGCACTTTTGGTGCGTCCATTTAACTCATATAGTGGCTGGGCTGGAAGCTTTGCGCTGGCTATCATGATGATACCTGTGATTTTAAAAACAACTGATGATATGCTAGCCCTCGTACCAAAAACCCTAAGAGAAGCTAGCTTCGCTCTTGGTGCGACTAAATTTAAATGTATCACAAGTGTGGTTTTTAGAGCTGCTAAAAATGGACTTCTAACTGGGGTTATACTCTCCATAGCAAGAGTGGCGGGCGAGACTGCGCCTTTGCTTTTTACAAGCTCAAACTCAAACTTTTTCTCATTTGATATGAGCTCAGCTGTGCCGTCTTTGACTGTTAGTATTTATGATTTTTCTCAGCTTCCTGATGAGAGTTTAAACGCAGTAGCATGGGCTGGAGCGCTTGTTTTAGCAGTGTTTGTTCTAGGTGTAAATATCCTAGGAAGATTTTTGATAAGAAAATAAAGGAAAAATATGTCAAATTTAGCATTAGATATAAAAGATTTTTCATTTTGGTATGCAAAATCACAAAGTCCAAGTCTAAAAAATATAAATTTACCAATCCAAAAAGGCAAAGTAACAGCTCTCATTGGCCCAAGCGGTTGTGGCAAATCCACGCTTTTACGCTCTATAAACCGCATTCACGATCTCTATCCTGGCAACAAATATGAAGGCGAGATTAAATTTGATGGCAAAAATATTTTAAGCCAAAAGACCGATCTAATAGATCTAAGGATAAAAATCGGTATGATATTTCAGCAGCCAACAGCATTCCCGATGAGCATAAAAGACAATGTCGAGTATGGGCTCAAACTTGCAGGGCTAAAAGATAAGAAAAAATTATCTCAAATAGTCGAACGCTCATTAAAAGGAGCAAATATATGGGATGAGGTCAAAGATAGGCTAGATGACGACGCAAATGGTCTAAGTGGCGGTCAAAGACAAAGGCTTTGTATCGCTAGAGCTATCGCGGTAAATCCTGAAATCTTGCTTTTTGATGAGCCAACAAGCGCGCTTGATCCGATTTCAACGATCGCAATCGAAGAGCTAATACACAGCTTAAAAGATCATTACACAGTCGTGATAGTCACTCATAATATGGCTCAAGCCACAAGAGTTAGCGACTATACAGCGTTTATGTATCTTGGGGATTTGATAGAATATGGTGAAACCAAACAGATATTTGAAGCCCCAAAAACCAAGCTTTTAAAAGAGTATGTAGGTGGAAAATTTGGTTAATTTACCGCCAAAAACAAAAGATGAGCTAGTAAGCAAGCTAAAAGAGTTGAAGCCTTTAGAGATTTGGCTATTTGGTAGCTACGCTAAAGGCGTGCCAACAAGTTCTAGCGATATGGATCTGTTTTTGGTCAAAAAAAAGATAAAAGATGGCTTCAGCGATGAGCTTATAAGGCTGAGGCATGAGCTTAATGAGTTTCAAAACAAATATGGAATCGAAATAGATCTTTTTGTCGATACCAAATCAAACATAAGGCAAAAAATAGCTTTGGGCGATGAGTTTTATAGCTCAGTTTTCAAAACAGCTCAAAAAATTTACACTAAAAAGGGCAAGCAATACATTTGGCTAAATAAAATGGGTAAATTTGATAATCTAATATCAAAAGTCGCAAGGTGGCTTGTTTTAGTAGAGAAAAATTATCCGATTTAACCTAGAAAAAAACAAATTTATGATAAAATTCCCGTTTTTACGAGGAAAAATATGATAAAAACAGTATTGCCACTTAGTTTTATAACTGCTTCAAGATTTTTTGGGCTTTTTATAGTTTTGCCTGTTCTTAGTTTGTACGCTCTAAATTTAAAAGGCGCAAACGAGCTTTTAGTCGGGTTTTTGGTCGGTGGATACGCTATTACGCAGATGATTTTGCAAGTGCCTTTTGGGGCTTTGAGCGATAAATTTGGTAGAAAAAACACAATGACTTTTGGGCTTGTGATTTTCATCATTGGCTCACTGGTTTGTGCCGAAGCGAGCGATATTTATACGATGATAATCGGACGCTTGATACAAGGAAGTGGCGCTGTGGGAGCGGTGGCGACTGCGATGATAAGTGACTTCACTCCTGAAGAAAAAAGAGGCCACGCAATGGCGATAATGGGAGGAATGATAGGAATTGCGTTTAGCATTTCTATGGTTTTAAGTCCTATTTTAAGCTCCAAATTTGGTCTAGCTAGCCTTTTTTATCTCTCAGCTTTGCTTTCTGTTTTTTGTATAATCTTGCTCTATACTGTAGTGCCAAAAGAGCCAAAATTTCATCATCACGATGCAAAAGTAGCGTTCAAAACTCTAATAATCCAAAAAAATCTTCTAATCATGAATATAACAAATTTAATGCAAAAAATGCTGATGAGTGCGGCATTTGTGGCGATTCCTTTGACTTTAGTCAAAACGCTTGGATACGCAAGCGATAAGCTGTGGATAGTTTACGCTGCGTCTATGGTTTTTGGATTTGTGGCGATGGGCTTGGCTGGATTTTTGGGTGATGGCAAGGGACAGAGCAAAAATCTACTTTTGGTTGGAGTTGTGCTTTTTATCATTGCTTACATGGGGTTTGCTTTTAGTGGTTCGGTGGTTTGGTTTATTGTTTTTGTGGTTGTGTTTTTTGTGGGATTTAATCTTCATGAGCCTATCATGCAAAGCTGCGCGTCTAAATTTGCTCTAAGCAGCCAAAAGGGTGCCGCACTTGGCGTGTTTAATGCTTTTGGATACGGGGGAAGCTTTCTTGGCGGCGTGCTTGGCGGATACTTTTTGCATAAATTTGATATAGGTATTTTGGCTCTTGCTTTTGGGATTTTATCTGTTTTGTGGTTTGTGCTTTTGTGGTTTTTGACAGACCCAAAAATATTTAAAAATCTATATCTAAAAACTGCAAATTTAGACGCTTTGGACGGTGTTTGTGGCATAGTCGAGAGATACAAAAATCAAAGCGGATTTGTAGTCAAATATAACTCAACTTTGATAGATGAAAATGAGATCAAAAGGCGTCTTGGGCTTTAGTCATTTCTAGTGCGTCGCATGAGTCTGGGTAGTAGTTTTTGATGATTTTTTGGGTTTTGAAGCCAAATTTTTCATACAAGCTTATGGCGTTTTGATTATCCGCTCTAACTTCTAGTCTAAGCCTTACAAAATCATCGCAAACCTTTTGTATAAGGGCTTTTCCTACGCCTTTGCCTCTTGCTTTGTTTGATACTGCTAAAGAGTAAATTCTAGGCACTTTAAATTTAATCAAAACCAAAATATAACCCCAAATTTGCTCATCGTAAACTGCTTTTATGAGATAGTTTTTTTGGATATGATACCTAAAATTTGCCTTTGAAAGTGGGAAATTAAACTCATCAAAAACGCTATTTTCAAGCTCGCAAAGCTCACTTATATCGCTCAAATTTGCTTGTTGTAAATTTAACATTTTTGGTAGATTGAGTATTTTATCTCTAAGTGATTTGGGCGGTAGCTCATCTTGACTTTTTTGAGATTTTCAAATCCCATATCATCGCCGACATTGATAAAATCGCAATTATATTCGTTTTTAAGAACCTTTGAAAACTCTCTAAATATAAACTGAGCCGATCCAAGCACCTTAAAATCAGTTTTTTCGATGATGACGCTTGCCACGCCGTCATTTATCTTTTCTCCGACGCTAAAGCCCTTTAATTCATCATCTATAAACAAAACTATACCTATCAAATTTAGCTTTTCATAGTGGTCTAGCATTCTTTTTATGGCTGCTTTTTCTTGATACATTCCTTCTAAAAACTCATCTACGTTTTGTTGTGGCATATATTTTATGCGTTCAGTAGCCCATTCGTTGGCTAAATTTATTATGCTTTGTCTGTGGATTTGTGGATCTAGGGTTTGGATTTGGAAGTTTGGATATGTGTTTTTAAATTTATTTATTTCTGTGCGTTTGGTGTGGTATGAGTTGCCTTTTAATTCAATCAAATCATCTGTTTTGTAGATGTAATCCACAAGCTGCTTCTCAAAAATATACTCCTCAAATGCATCAAAGATATCAGCTCCACTCTCAAGCTCGTTTGCGAACTTCTCAAGCATCACTCCAGCTACGTAATCGATCCTTGCGTAATGCGTTTTTGCGTTGTTTTCGTTCATTATGGCAAAGCATTTTTCTATAGCTCTTTTGAGATTTTCTATCTTACCAAGTGGCGGCAAGAGCATACTTAGTTCACTTCCAGCCATGGCAAAAAGGCAAAAGCTATCTTCTATAATAGCGTAAAATCCACTGGCGTTTTCAAGCCAGATGTAGTTTGCTCCAAATGTGTAATCGCTGATGTCTACTTCGACTTCTTTGCCAAGCTCGCATAGATATTTTTCCATGATTTCTTTGGATTTTATATCAAATTTATGAAACTCAACTCCATTTATGATAAATTGCATTTTAGCCTCAACCTTTAAATTTGGCTGGAATTATACTACTAAAATTTGCTTTTGTATCATAAATTTACATCATTACTAAATATTCTACTACTTGACCTTTTTTTAGCATGGTTTGATCCATTTTGCAGTTTAGCAAAACAGCGTTATTATTGAGGTTTGAGACTATTGCAGATGAGCCTGATTTTTTAGTAGAAGTTGAAATTTTCATAACTCCATTATCGTTTCTCACGCTAGCTGCTCCAAACTCTTCAAAATTTGATTTTTTGGTAAAATCCTCATCGAGAATTGCTTTAAATCTATAGTTTTCGTTTGTGTTTAAAATTTTGTTTATAAACTCTCTAAAAAACAGAGCGCAAGTCACCATCGCAGAATACGGAAATCCAGGAAGCGCAAAGATAAATTTGTCACCTATTTTTGCTATTTTGATGTGGCGACCTGGCTTGATGGCTGCTCCATTTACGACTAGTTCAAACTCGCTTTTTAAAATATCTCTGATAAAATCAAAATCCCCGACGCTCACTCCGCCAGTCGTGATGAGAAAATCGCAGCTTTTAAGCGTGTTTAAGATAGTGTTTTTGATGAGTTCTAAATCATCTTTGATAACTGGAAGTATGACGGCTTCACAGTTTAGAAGTGATACCATATTTGCTATTGCGATGTGATTTGAGCTGTGGATTTGGGCTTTGTGGGTTGGGGCTTCTCCGATATCTACTATCTCGCTGCCTGTGCTAAGGACTGCGACTTTTGGCCTGATATAGACATTTACATAGCTTTGTCCAAGCTCGGCTAAGAGTGCTAGCTCAGAGTAGCCAAGTTTGGTGCCTTTTTTAAGTAGAACGTCGCCTTTTTTGTAGCTTTCGCCGATTTGTCTGAGCGCAAAGCCCAAATTTACTGGCTTGTTTATGGTGATAAGATCGTTTTCTACCGTGACATTTTCTATTGGGATTAGCGTGTCGGCATCTTCGCAAAGAAGTGAGCCAGTAAATGTTTTAACACATTCTTTGTCTTTAAGAGACGTTTTATCGTCGCTTCCAGCTGGAATGGCGCCTACTACGCGTAGTTTGCCAGAGCTTAAATCCGCAAATCTGCAAGCGTATCCGTCCATCGCAGCAGTTGCGAACTCTGGGTAGTTTTTGCTAGCTATCACGTCGCTGCTTACGATTCTGCCAAGCGCTGAGCTTAGGGCTATTCTTTCGACTCTATCCCAAATTTGAGCCGATTTTAAAAGATTATCAAGTGCTTCATTATAAGTTTTAAAATCCATTGTTTGCCTTAAATTTTCTTGTATTTTAGCTTGTTTTGTTTTAAAATCAAATTTAAATAATGAACTTTGCAAAATCTATAATTTTTATATATTTTTTATTTAAAATCTGTTAAAATGCACGCAAAGTCAGTTTGACTTATACAAATGCAAGGAATTCTTATGAATACAAAATGGTTTATCATTTCAGGTGCGGTTTTGGGTATAGTCGCAGCGTTGCTGGTATATGCTGGAAATCCAGGAAATATGGGCGTTTGCGCGGCTTGCTTTTTGCGTGATACAACAGGAGCTTTGGGCTTTCATAAAGCAGCTGTGGTTCAATACATCAGACCAGAGATCGTCGGGCTTGTGCTTGGCGGATTTATCGCTAGCGTTTTTTGGACTAAAGAATTTGCACCAAAATCAAACTCATCAGCGTTTTCTAGCCTGTTTTTGGGTATGTTTGCGATGATTGGAACTTTGGTTTTCTTAGGTTGCCCGTGGCGTGCATTTTTGCGTCTTGGCGGTGGAGATATGACTGCGATCGCTGGAGTTTTGGGGCTTGGAGCTGGAGTTTTTATCGGCACAATTTTCAAAAAAAGAGGTTACGCGGTTTCTGAGAGCGTGAGCGTATCAAAGATGGCTGGAGCTTTGCCTATTATTTTTAGCGTTGTTTTGCTTTTGGCTTTAGTTTTTGGACTAAAACTTGGCGAAAATGGCCCAATATTTAGCTCTGTCAAAGGCCCTGGCAGCCAACACGCAGCCATTATTTTATCGCTTCTTGGCGGTGCTTTGATCGGCGTTGTTATGCATAAAAGCAAATTTTGCTCAGTAGGGGCTTTTGCAAGAGCGTTTAGGGGCGATTTTTCTATGTTTATGGGCGTGGTTAGTGTTGTTGTTTTTGCTGGCGTTGTGAACTTGGCTCTTGGTCAATTCAAGCTTGGATTTGAAGGTCAGCCTATCGCCCACAATGATTTTGTATGGAACTTTTTGGGTATGGTTTTGGCTGGTCTTTGCTTTAGCCTTAGTGAGGGATGTCCTGGCAAACACTTAGTTCAGATAGGTACAGGCAATCTTGGCTCAGTAATTTTCGTCATCGGAATGATGGCTGGTGGCGCTATAGCTCACAACTTCTTGTTAGCTAGCTCAGCAGCTGGAATCACTGCTTACGCGCCTTATGCTGTTGGCTTTGGATTTTTGGCAGCTTTTTATATAGGTATTTCAAATTTAAAGAAAGCTTGATTTATAGACTTGCAGTAAATTTGCTGTGAGTGTTAAATTTGGACTGGAATTTGGCTAAATTTAGCCTAAAATTCCAGCTCCAGCTATCTTTTGGCTTCTATCTTTTGCGTAAATTCTCTCACCGTTTTTCAGATCATATTTCCATATCGGAGCGTTTGCTTTGAAGTCCTCTACAAAGTCATTTATGAGCTTGAGAGCTACTTTTCTTTGCGGGCTAAGGACTCCAGCGATGAAGCTAGTTTCGTGGTTTGGGACGTCGCCGATGGAGTGAGCCATAAGGATTTTGGCGTTTTGGCTTAGAGCCTTTTGCTGCCACGTATCAAACCACTTGCGTAAAAGCGGCTCATACACATCAAAGCTAAGCCCGTCAATGCCATGCTCATCACGCACGACGCCCACAAAGCTCATGATTGCGCCATAATTTTTGGTTTTATTCTCATCATACCAGCGGTTTGTGATTTCGTTTGCTTTTAGGCTTCCATGGTGTAGCTCCATTTTAGCCTCCGCAAACTGGCGGCAAAATGCAAATTTTATCACCGTCTTTTAGCGTAGTTTCAAGGTTAGTGACTATTTCGTCATTTAAGGCAACTGCACTTAGGCTAAGCCACTCTTTTAGGCTCTCATCTTGAGCTAAAATCTCTTTTAGCTGACCTAAATTACGAGCGTCAAGCTCTAAAATATCTCTTTTTATCGGACCCAAAAACTCGACTCTAACCATGCTTTATCCTTATTAAATTTTTATTCCAACGCTTTTGTAATTTACGTAATTCACAAAGGCGCCATTTACGACCTTTACGTTTTGCTTTTTCGTGTAATCCACGACGTAACTTCCACGCTCGCTGGTGCTAAATGTCACACAAAGTTTTGCTGCAAAGTTTATCAAATCTTCACTCAAATTTTGCTTATTTGTCTTTAGCAAGACGTGTGAGCTTGGGATGTCTTTTAAATGAAACCAAAAATCATCTTTTTTGGCCTCTTTTAGGAGCAAGGCGTTGCCTTTTTCGTTTTTGCCGACGCTGATTTTGAACTCGCCTATGTAGAAGTTTTCGATCAGATCTATGTTTTTGACATTGGCTTTGCTTTTGCTTTTTTTAGGGAGTAAAGTGTTTATTTCGTTTGTGTCACGGCTTAGCAAAATGGCGTTTTTAAGCTTTGAGAGAAACTCTATTTTCTGGGTTAAATTTTGCCTTTGAAGCTCAATGCCAGCTGCTTTTTGCTTTAGTTTTTTGCTCTCTTTAAACATCTCGTTTGCTGAGATTTTTGGTGAGTTTTGCAAGCTTAAATTTAGCATTTCACCGTTCGCGCCCTTTAGACTGATATCTCTATCATAGTCGTTTAAAAGGTATAAATTTGCAATGAGTAAATTTGCCCTTAAAGCTAGATCTTTGCTTTTTAGCTCAAGCTCATCTTTGCTTTCAAGCGAGTTTAGGTTTTCATTTAAAAGAGCGATTTTTTTGTCTAAATTTGCTATTTTTATAGCTCTTAGCTCTTCTAATTTTTTGTTTTTTAGCTTGTCAAATTCACCCTCAAAAAACTTATCAAAATCAGTGATTATCGGCGACTCATTTTCTTTTATATTAAACGGCTCAAGTTCTATGAGTTTTTTGCCGACTTTTATGGCTCTTAAATCGTTTTCAAAATGCCTTAAAGCCTCCAAAATAACGCCGTTTTCATCAGTCAAAATAATATTTGTAAAACGCCCTGTAAACTCAAGATAAAGTATTGATTTGATTAGCTTATATGAGCCACTAAGCGTGGTTTGGATTTTAAGAATTCTGTTGTTTGGCAAGACTTCTATTTTGTCGATTTTAGCTGAGTTTAGACGCTTTTTAAGTGTCACGTCAAAAGGAGCTTTATACTCCTTAGTTTGGAGATTTGAGCTAGATTTATATATGTTTGAGTTTGTTTTATTTAGGTCAAAAACCAGCTCATATTTTGGCTCAAAAGATATACAAAGCGCGCAGTCTTCAACTCTTTTTATATTTGTAATTTTTTTAAATTTAGACAAAAACTCTGAAATTTGGGTTAGGATTTTATACTTCATAAGCACGATTATACCAAAAATTTGATACAATAGCCCAAATTTAGACTAAAAATCAAGGGAAACCATGAAACAAACCATTACCGAAAAAATATTTAGTGAGCATGTAGGCAAAGAAGTAAGCGCTGGTCAAATCGTAGAAACAAACATCGATATGGTCATAGGAAACGACATCACAACGCCTATTTCAATCAGAGCTTTTAAAGAAAGTGGCGCCAAAAAATTAGCCAATCCTGACGGCTTTGCTATCGTGATGGATCACTACATTCCAGCTAAAGACATTGCAAGTGCTAATCAAGCTAAAATTAGTCGTGATTTTGCTGCCGAGCATGATCTTAAAAACTTTTTTGATGAAAAAGATATGGGAATCGAGCATGCTTTGATGCCAGAAAAAGGTCTTGTCGTGCCAGGCGATGTCATCATCGGAGCCGACTCTCACACCTGTACGCACGGCGCACTTGGGGCATTTAGCACAGGAATGGGCTCAACTGACCTAGCGTACGCTATGATAACTGGCAAAAATTGGTTTAAAATCCCACAAACCATAAAAGTCGAGTTCGTCGGCAAACCAGCTGCTTGTATATATGGCAAGGATTTGATACTTGAAGTTATCCGCCAAATCGGCGTGGACGGAGCCTTGTATAAAGCGCTTGAGTTTAGCGGCGAAGCGATGAAATATCTTGACATGGATAGTAGATTTAGTCTTTGTAATATGGCTATCGAAGCTGGTGGCAAAAGCGGTATAATCGCAGTCGATGAGATCACAAAAGAGTTTTTAGCTAGTAAAAATTTACGCTCAGAGCCAAAATATCACTACAGCGATGAGGGCGCGAACTATGAGCAAATTTTACGTATAGATGTAAGCAAGCTTGATCCAGTTATCGCTTATCCATTTTTGCCAAGCAACGGCAGGAGCATAAATGAAGCTCTAAAAGATGATCTAAAAATAGACCAAGTTTTCATCGGAAGCTGTACAAATGGACGTCTAAGTGACTTAAGAATTGCAGCAAATATCCTAAAAGGCAAAAGAGTGGCAAAGCACACTAGACTTATCATCACTCCAGCCACTCAAAAAATCGCTCTAGCAGCGCAAAAAGAGGGCTTAATGGATATATTTGTAGAAGCTGGCGCGGTCGTTTCTAACCCAACATGTGGAGCTTGTCTTGGCGGATACATGGGGATTTTGGGAGCTGGCGAGAGATGTGTGAGCACCACAAACCGCAACTTCGTTGGCAGAATGGGAGACCGCACAAGTGAAGTTTATCTTGCTAACTCAGCAGTCGCCGCAGCTACTGCAATAGCTGGTAAAATCGCAGATCCAAGAGAACTATAAAATTATAATTTAGCTATATCAAGATAAACCATGAAATACGCTCTTATTTTAGCAGGTGGCAAAAGCTCAAGAATGGGCGTTGATAAGACTTTGCTGCCGTACAAAAATTATGCGAGCTTGACGCATTTTTTATTTGATAAGTTAAATTTGATTTTTGAAGATGTCAAAATCGGTGCTAAAAGTGATAAATTTAGTCCAAATTTGCCAGTTTTAAAAGATGAATTTGATGATTTTATGCCCTTAAAAGTCATAGCAAATTTGGATAAGCATTTTGATGAGCCAGTTTTTATAATCGCAGCAGATACGCCGTTTGTGAAAGCTGGGACGATAAAAACTCTTTTTGATAATCTTAATGGTGGCGAAATTTCTTTGCCAAGTGATGGAGAGTTTGTGCATAGGCTTTGTGGATTTTACTCACCAAAAGCGAGCCAAAAAGCTAGAAATTTAATAGCTGGTGGTGATTTTGCCCTGCGTTCTTTAAACCAAATTTGCACTACAAAAATCACTAAATTTGATAAAAAAGAGCAGTTTTTAAATATCAATACGCCAAGCGATTATGAGCTGATAAAATGAAAAAGCTTATCGTTTTATCTTTGGGGGTTTGCCTAGCATATGCCAATGAAGCTTTGGAGCTTTATCAAAGAGCAGTCCAGTTTGAAAAAGCTGGCGACACGCAAAACGCACTTTTATACTATAAAAAAGCTGCGGCAAACTCATTAAATTTGAGCGATGAAAATGGTAATAAATCACTAAATTTAGACAACAAAATAGCCCTAAATGAGCCAGAAATTATAGAAAATAGCACCACAAAACAAGCCGAAAATAGCGATGATACGCCTTATAATCTTTTAAATATTTCTCCTTTGTATGACAATTATATTTTGCCGTTCACTTACGCTTCTAAAGTGCCAAATGGTGGGAGTAAAAACAAAGAAACCAAATTTCAAATAAGTGTTAAAAAGCCACTTTTAGAAGATTTTTTGGGCTTAAAAGAGAGCTTGTATTTTGGGTATACCCAAACGTCTTGGTGGCAAACCACTGAAGAGTCCACGCCTTTTAGGGAGAGCAACTATCAGCCTGAGTTTTTTGTGGATTTTCCACTAAATTTTGGTAGTCTTAAATCAGCTCAGATAGGTATTTTACACACTTCAAACGGACAAGGCGGAGAAAAATCAAGGTCGTGGAATAGGATTTATGCTAGAGGTGAGTTTGTTTATGGGGATTTAAGTATTTATCCAAGACTTTGGTGGCGAATCCCTGAAAGCGATGATGACAATCCAGACATTAGAGATTACGCTGGAAATGGCGATATAAACTTTGTTTACAAGATAAACAAGCACTATTTGAATGCTAAATTTACAAATAATTTGCACCTTGATAAGACAAACCGTGGCTCGCTTGAGCTTGGCTGGGTCTTTCCTATTTTTTCTAGTGGGCTTTATGGATACGTGCAGTATTTTAATGGATACGCCCAGAGCCTAATCGAGTATGACAAGCATACAAACAAAATAGGCGTTGGATTTTTGCTATTTAGATAGCTTATTTTATGGTTACGCTATAGCCGTTGCCAGTTTGTCTAACGTCGTAGTTGTAATCACCATCTAGCCAAATAACTGCTCTATAGTATCCCTCATGTGAGCCAAATACCACTTTTTTGACTGAGCCTTTATCAATTTTGAAGCTTTTGGTATTGAAGCTTGTGCCTGTTTTTTGAAAATCTATGATGATTTTGCTTGGTTTATCCATCGTAAAATCACGTATTTTTTTGTCTTTTGTATTTATATTAATTTTTGAATTATAAATGTCAAATTTAACTAAATCCATAAAATTAAATGTCTTTAGTGGCGGTTCTATTTTTGGTGCTATTGTTGGATTGGCTGCTGTTTTTGCCACTACTGCTTGATTTGGATTTTCGTTTGGTTTGATGCTTGTGACTGAGACATCAAGTATTTTTGTGGCTGTTTTGTTGGGTGAAATTTGGTTTTTGATGAGTATTTCATCGTGCCAGTCAAAGCTAGCATTGATATCTACTACCTTTTGTTTGATACTTCCATCTATGCTTTTATAATAAAAAACTACATGCGAAATTTCTCTGGCATCGCTTGGGAATTTGACTATTTGAGTATCAAGTGGTGGAGCAATTTTTGTGATGTTTGTGGTAATTATATCTGTACTGTTTATATCGCTTGGTAAAAATGGATTTTCTCTACCATTTAATACACACGCAAGAGCTAAAAAAGCTAGTATTTGTCTCATTTTTTATCCGTTATATAGCTGTCTGGGTCAAGGCCGATTAATTCAAAATACTCTTTTTGCAAGGCTGAGTTTGCTTCTTGAAGTTTTTTGACTTCGTGTTGCAAACTTGATTTTTGATTGTAAAGATCAAGCATTACATCAAGCGATCTAGTGCCAAAAAGTGCATTGCCTACGTAAACTCCAGCCACCACGACACAAAGCGTGATAGCTAGATATAAAAACAGTGCTTTAAAAGAGCTAGAACGCCTTTTTGGACTTTCATACTCTTCTAAAACTTCACTCAAATTTTATCTCCTAAAAACTCGCTAGTTTCACACTCGATCTCTAAAAGACGGTTGTATTTAGCGTTTCTTTCGCTTCTACTTGTTGCGCCAGTTTTTATTTCGCCAGTGTTTAGCGCTACAGCAAAGTCAGCTATGAAGCTATCTTCACTCTCGCCACTTCTGTGACTCATGATACAGCGGTAGCCGTTTCTTTGAGCTAGGCGAACTGTTTGCATGGTTTGGCTTACTGAGCCAATTTGATTTGGTTTGATCAAAATCGCATTGCCTACACCTTTTTGGATGCCTTCTTTTAGGATTTTTTCATTTGTGACAAATAGGTCATCGCCGACTAGTTGGACTTTATCCCCTAGCTTGTCTGTTAGGATTTTCCAGCCGTCCCAGTCATCTTCGCTAAGACCATCTTCTATAGAAAATATAGGATATTTAGCACAAAGCTCTTCATAGCGTGCGACTAATTGCTCGCTTGTAAAGCTCTTGCCCTCAAGCTTGTAAACGCCATTTTCATAAAGCTCACTACTAGCTACGTCAAGGGCTAATTTGATCTGCTCGCCTGGTTTGTAGCCAGCTTTAACTATAGCTTCCATGATGATTTTTAAAGGCTCTTCATTGTCTTTTAAATTTGGAGCAAATCCACCCTCATCGCCAACAGCAGTGCTATAACCAAGGTCGTTTAGTATTTTTTTAAGTGTTTGGTAGATTTCAGCTGCAGCGCGTAAAGCGTCGCTAAATTTATCAAATCCAAATGGCATAATCATAAATTCTTGAAAATCCACACTGTTGTTTGCGTGAGCGCCACCATTTATGATATTAAACATCGGCACCGGCAACACGCTAGCGTTCGCACCGCCAAGGTAGCGATAAAGTGGGATATTTAGACTATTTGCTGCAGCGCGAGCTACTGCCATAGATACGCCAAGAACTGCGTTCGCGCCTAGTTTTGAGTAGTTATCAGTGCCATCAAGATTAAGCATTGCATCATCAAGGGCTTTTTGATTATAAGCGTCCATTCCAGTTATTTCTTCAGCAATTAGTGTATTTACGTTGCTAACAGCTTTTAAAACGCCTTTTCCACCAAATCTGCTATCTCCATCTCTAAGCTCCAAAGCCTCGCGTTTGCCAGTGCTTGCACCACTTGGAACTACTGCAGTTCCTATGCTTCCATCGCAAAGCTCAACGCTGGCTTTGATTGTAGGGTTTCCACGGCTATCTAAAACTTCTATAGCGCTAACTTTTTTAATAATGACCATTTTATTCCTCTCCTCCTATTTCTTCATCGTCAATATCACTACTCATTACAGCATCGCCCATATTTTGGCGGATTTTGTCTGTTATTTCATTTGCTATGTTTGGATTTTCTTTCAAAAATGCCTTTGAGTTCTCTCTTCCTTGACCTAATTTTGAGTTATCATAACTAAACCAAGCACCGCTTTTATCGATTATATCAAGCTTCACGCCATAATCTATAATCTCGCCTTCTTTGCTTATGCCCTCACCAAACATTATGTCAAATTCAGCTTGTCTAAATGGTGGAGCAACTTTGTTTTTTACGACTTTGACTTTTACGCGGTTTCCTATTGGCTCATCGCTTTGTTTTAGTGTGGCGATTTTGCGGACATCGAGGCGAACTGAGGCGTAAAATTTAAGTGCATTTCCGCCAGTCGTAGTCTCAGGTGTGCCATATCCCATTGCGCCGATTTTCATACGAATTTGGTTGATGAAAACGACTGTTGTACCCATTTTATGTACGACGCCAGTTAGCTTTCTTAAAGCTTGACTCATAAGCCTTGCTTGAAGCCCGACGTGTTGGTCGCCCATATCGCCTTCTATCTCGCTTTTTGGAGTTAGGGCTGCTACGCTATCGATGACTATTAGATCGACCGCACCACTTCTAGCTAAGGTTTCAACTATATCAAGGGCTTGTTCGCCAAAGTCTGGTTGAGATATATAAAGATTATCTGTATCTACACCTAAATTTCCAGCGTATTTAACATCAAGAGCATGCTCAGCGTCCACAAACGCACAAACCCCGCCAGCCTTTTGGCATTCTGCTATAAGGTGCAAGGTGAGAGTGGTTTTACCAGAGCTTTCTGGCCCATAAACTTCTATAATCCTGCCTTTTGGTACACCACCAATCCCAAGAGCGATATCTAGTCCAATCGAACCAGAACTAATCGAATCGATAGGCTCTATTTCTTTATCACCAAGCCTTAAAACCGTGCCTTTACCAAAAGCTTTATCAATCTGCTTTAGGGCAAGGTCTAGACTTTTCTTTTTATTTTCATCCATATTTTACCTTTATAGAATTTGGCTTATTTTATCTTAAAAGTATTAAAAATTAAGTAAAATTTGACTAAACTAAAAGAAAAAGTTTAAAAAGGTAAAATTTTGAAAAATATAAGCGTGGCTCACTCTCCTGATGCAGATGATATTTTTATGTATCAAGCTATCAAATTTGGCTGGATTGGTAGCAAAATACTGAGTTTTTCAAACACTGCAGCTGATATCCAAACGCTAAATTACGAAGCCTTAAAAGGCACTTATGATGCGACTGCTATTAGCTTTGGGCTTTATCCGCTCATATATGAAGATTACGCACTTTTGCGTACCGCGGTGAGTTTTGGGGAGGGTTATGGACCAAAACTTATTAAGAAAAATGGCGCAGTTTTAAAGCCAAATTTCAAAGTCGCTTTGAGTGGAGAGCATACGACAAACGCCATGCTTTTTAGGCTTGCATATCCAAAAGCAAGGATAGTTTATAAAAACTTTTTAGAGATAGAAAGCGCAGTTTTGAGCGGCGAAGTGGACGCTGGAGTGCTGATACATGAGAGCATTTTGAGCTTTAGCAGTGAGCTTTGCGTAGAGCGTGAGCTTTGGGATATTTGGTGCGAGTTTAGAGGAGATGAGAGTTTGCCTTTGCCACTTGGTGGAATGGCGGTGCGTAGAAGCCTGCCACTAAGTGATGCTATAGAGTGCGAAAGAGTGCTCACAAAGGCTGTTGAAGTCGCAAACTCAAACAAAAAATTACTCTCAAAAATGCTAATCGAGCGAAATTTAGTCCGTGTGGATGACAAAAAACTTGATGTTTATCTAAATTTATATGCGAACGATAATTCTATAAATATGAGTGAAATCCAGCTAAAGGCTGTAAATAGAGTGTTTGAGCTTGGATTTGAAGCAGGATTTTACCCAAATCTTATAAAAGCTGAGCCAAATCTTATTCCGACTGAATATTTAGAAAGCAGAAACGCCTAATGCAAAGCGATTTAATCGGGCTTGGAGTGGAGACCTTTAAGCTCGCTTTGATGATAAGCTTGCCCATGCTTTTAGCTGGACTTATTGCTGGACTTATCATCAGTATATTTCAAGCTACAACTCAGATCAATGAAATGACCCTAAGCTTTGTGCCAAAAATCATCTTAGTCGTCGTGATAATCATATTTTTGATGCCTTGGATGATGAATCAAATGATAGATTTCACGGCTAGAATCCTAAATATGATACCGACATTTATCCAATGAAAATAGACTTTTCTAAATTTAGCTCTGTGAAGATCGGTGGCGTTTTTGATGTCGAGATGATAGATGAAATGTGTGAATTTGATGGAGTGATGATAGGTGGAGCAAATAATATTTTGATTTCACCAAACCCACCAAAAATGGGGATTTTGAGTCCTAAATTTGACTATATTAAATTTGAAAATGGGATTTTGAGCGTTGGAGCAAAAACAAGTGCGGCAAAGCTGTTTAAATTCGCCAAAGAGCAAAATCTTGGCGGATTTGAGTTTGTCAAAAAAATACCAGGCACGATTGGTGGGCTAATCACGATGAATGCAGGGCTAAAAGAGCATGAAATAAGCCAAAGCTTAAAAAGCATAATCACAAGTTATGGCGAATTTGACAAAAACGAGTGTGATTTTGCCTATCGTCACTCAAATATAAAAGGCGTGATTTATGAGGCTAGATTTGAGATTTTGCGTGAGTTTGACGATGATTTAAGTGAGATTTTAAACGCTAAAAGGGCTAATCAGCCCAAAGGGGCAAGTTTTGGAAGCTGCTTTGCAAATCCTAAAGCTGCCCCAGCTGGCAAACTGCTTGAAGAAGTAGGGCTAAAGGGATTTCGCATCGGCAGATGCGGATTTAGCGAAATTCATGCAAATTTTTTGATAAATTATGGCGGTGGGACTTTTAGCGATGCGATTGCCTTAATAAATTTAGCCAAAGAGCGAGTAATGGATAAATTTAAAATAGAGCTAAAAAGCGAAGTTGTGGTGCTGTGAGCTAAATTTAAAACAAATTTGCCTAAATTATTGACAAATAATAAACTTTTGTGTATAATTGCAACTCTTTTTTATTCCGGATTAGCTCAGCGGTAGAGTAGTCGGCTGTTAACCGATTGGTCGCTGGTTCGAATCCAGCATCCGGAGCCACTAATCCTTAGATTTTTTATCCATCAAAATTTCAGTTTTGCTTCTTATTTTTTTATTTAAGAATGATTTTTCACGCTCACTTAGATCACTACTTTTTATCTTATTTTTAGGTTTTGGCTCTGGTATTTTGGCGTTTATCGCTTCATCTTTTTTTGAGTTTTTTGCATTAAAAATATTAAAAACCAAAGCAACAATCACAAACAAAGAAGATAGCACAATCACCCATTTTGTGATAAGTGCGTATTTGATAAGCTCAGTTTGTGAGGTTAAATTTAGATAATTTACCACGTCAGAATATATAAAATTTGAGAAAAATATCACCAAAACTAAAGCTAAGATAAGCAAAACTTTTTTTCTAAATTTGTAAAGCAAAGTCCAAAAAATGGTTGATTTAATGAGTTTAAACATATTTTATACCAAAAAATCCAGTCCAAGCACGGCTAGAGCTGCGATTAGGGTTTTGTTTTTGAGTGAGTCAATTACGCTAGCTCTTGCGTCGCTTAGCATGATTTCTATCTCCTCATCGCTAAAATCATCAAAGCTTTGGTGGTTCATCGCAAGCCTTACTTTGAGGTTTAAAACCGCCTTTTCTTGGATTTTGAAATCTATCTTTTGCTTTAGCTTTCCGCCGCCTAATTTGGCGTAGTCAAATGTCTTTGAAATTTGGGATTTTGTGATGTTTATAGCTGATTTTGTTTTGTCTTTTATACTCAAATTTAACTCCAAAAATTTTGGGTAATTATAATAAATTTGATTAAACAATTAAATTGGAGTGAAATTTGCTTTATATTGTCTAAATTTTAGATAGAATGAAAAAAACAAAGGAGATCTGATGGCTATAACTCCAGTAAGTGGCAACATATATGTCAATCAAAACACTCCAGCAGCAGCCAGTGTGCAGAGCGATTTTCAATCCAAACTTGAGCTTCAATCTTTAGCCGCAAGCACTCTTGCAGAGCAGAAGAAAAAAGAAATCGAAGAGATAAGACCGACTGAAGAAACATACAAAATCGACCCACAAAACGAGCACGAAAAGCAAAAAAGCAAAGAAGAGCTAAAAGAGATGGAAGATGACGAAAAAGAAGAAAAAGATGAGAGCGAAGAAGAAGATTTAAGCGGACACAGGCTAAATATCGTGGTATAAAATTAAATATGAAAACTCTGATTTTTCTAGCGATTTTTTGTGTCACTGGGGCTTACGCGATAAATAAAATAGAGATAATAACTACGCAAAATAGAACTCTAAAAGCCGAAATTTGGGGCAAAGATACAACTTCACTTTTAGTCATTTATAATAATTCAAACTTAACTCCAAACTGCACTTTAACCAAAATAGGCAAAAGTTTTGATGGTGTAGTGCGAAAATGGGAGCTAAAATGCAAACTCCCAAAAAGCTCAGGCAGACTTATCATCAAATACCAAAACCCACGCAACCAAAATCTAGAGATAAATAAATTTATCGAGTAAATTTAAAATAAACATAGAGCCAAATTTAAAGTAAGCTTTTATCTGAATTTGGATAAAATCCCACGCAAAGGAAAATAAATGAAAAATCGTATAATAACTGGCGTATCGCTATTTGTGGTTTTTTTGGTCGTTGCTTTGGCTGATATATTTTGGCTAAATTTTTTAATATTTGGTGGGATTTTGGCGATTTCATTTTTGGAGAGCTTAAAACTGTTTAAAATCGAGCAAAAAAGCCTTGTTTTTATCGCCTTAGCCTTTTTTGCTATTTTGCCATTTTTAGGTGGAATAAACGATATTTTTAAGGTTATTTTATTAAATTTAATCGTGATAGCTTCGGTTTTAGCTTACACAAAATCAGATAATATCAACTTTTTGCTTCCATTTTTGTATCCGACAGTGCCTGTTTTTATGATGTTTGCACTTTATCAAAATTACGGCATGGCGTGCTTGTTTTGGCTGATTTTTACAGTGATTTTAAGCGATAGTGGCGCGTATTTTTGTGGCAAAGCCTTTGGCAAACACAGCTTCTCAGCTTCAAGCCCAAACAAGACCTTAGAAGGCGTGCTTGGTGGCTTTGTTTTGGGTAGCGTTTTGGGTAGCGTTTTTGCTTTGATATTTATCGATATTGATCTTATTATGGCAGTTTTTTGCTCCGTTTTAGTTAGTTTACTTGGTGTTTTTGGAGATCTGTTTGAAAGCTACTTAAAAAGAAGAGCTGATGTCAAAGATAGCGGGACATTGCTTGGCGAGCAAGGCGGTTTGCTTGATAGAATGGACGGCTATTTATTTGGCGTTGTGGCTATGTTTTTGGTGCTTGCATGATAATACTTGGAAGCACAGGAAGCATCGGCAAAAACGCCTGTTTGCTTGCTGGCGAGCATGGGATAAAAATAAATGCACTGGCTTGCTATAAAAACTATAAAGAGCTAAACGAACAAATAGCTAAATTTAACCCAAAACTCGTCTATATAAAAGATGAAAATCTAAAAAAATATATAAATCACAAGCATGTTTTTACACAAATTGATGGCATGGTGGAGTTTTTGAAAGCTTGTAAGAGTGAGTTTGAAGGCGATTTGCTTATCAATTCTTTAGTAGGATTTGACGGGCTTGAGCCAAGCTATCACGCTCAAAAGCTTGGCTTCAAACTAGCTTTAGCCAATAAAGAAAGCCTTGTAGCTGGTGGGAAATTTCTTGATACTGAGGCGATAAATCCTATTGATAGCGAGCATTTTGGGCTTAAATTTTTGCTAAAATCTAGCCCCAAAATCAAAAAACTAATCATCACTGCAAGTGGCGGGGCATTTTATAATCTTAGCCAAAAAGAGCTAAAAACAGCTACCCCACAAATGGCTTTAAAGCACCCAAATTGGGATATGGGAGCTAAAATCACGATAGATAGTGCGACCATGGCAAACAAGCTTTTTGAGGTGCTTGAAGCGTATTATCTGTATTCTACCAAATCCATAGACGCTTGCATAGAGCGAACTTCAAGCATTCATGCGCTTATCGATTTTGTAGACGGCTCAAGCACAGCGCACCTCTCAAAAACAGATATGAAACTAGCAATCGCCCACGCCATTGGTCTTGGGGAAAAAGAGATTTTGGAAAATGTAAATTTGCTAGAGCTTAAAAGCATTAAATTTAGACCAATAAATTTGAATAAATATAGGATTTTTGCTCTAAAAGATGAAGTGCTAAAAAATCCAGATCTTGGCGTGATAATAAATGCTGCAAATGATGAGACTGTTTATAAATTTTTAGAAGGCAAGGCTGGATTTTTGGATATTTCGGAAAATATCTTTAAGGCTTTGGATAAATTTGGCTCAAGCAGTATAAAATCCATAGAAGATGTATTTGAAATCAATCAAAAAGTTAGAGAGTTTTGTAAAGGAATTTAATGAAAGAAGAAGGTATATACGACGGTTATCACTTTAGGACGAGCGAGGCTTTGTTTGGTGTACAGTTTTTGTTTGTGGCGTTTGGCGCGCTTGTTTTGATGCCGATTTTAACAGGACTTGATATAAATGTAGCACTTTTTACAGCTGGTATCGGGACGCTGATTTTTCAGCTTTGCACGAAAAGGCGTGTTGTACCGATATTTTTGGCAAGTAGCTTTGCATTTATTGCTCCAATTACCTTTAGCGTCGGTCAGTGGGGGCTTAGCGCTACTATGGGTGGGCTTGTCGCAGCTGGACTGTTTTACGTTGTTTTAAGCTTCATCGTGCGTTTTAAGGGACAAGATTTTATATACAAGCTCTTGCCGCCAGTCGTGGTGGGGCCTGTCATCATAACAATCGGACTCATACTCTCACCAAGTGCAGTTAATATGGCGATGGGTAAAGGCGCTGTTTATAGTAGTGAAGTCTCTTTAACGATCGCTGGAATAACGCTTTTAACGACTATTATGGCTATTGTTTTTGGTCGTGGGATGATGAAACTAATCCCGATCATAATAGGCGTTGGCGTGGGATACGTGGTTTCTATATTTTATGGAATTGTTGATTTTTCTATTATTTCAAAGGCTAGTTGGTTTGCCTTGCCGAACTTCACAGCCCCTACATTTGAGCTAAATGCAATGCTTTATATGATACCAGTGGCTATCGCTCCTACAATCGAGCATATAGGAAATATTTTGGCTATTGGAAACGTGACAAAGACTGATTTTATCAAAAATCCAGGACTTAAAAACACACTTTTGGGCGACGGCTTAGCAACTAGTGCGGCTGCACTTTTTGGTGGTCCGCCAAATACGACTTATTCAGAAGTCACTGGAGCAGTTCGCCTAACAAAAGCTTATAATCCAGGTATTATGACTTGGACTGCGATAACTGCGATTTTGCTTGCATTTGTTGGGAAGCTTGGGGCGTTCATCGCCACTATCCCAGCTTGCGTAATTGGCGGAATTATGGTTTTGCTTTTTGGAATTATCGCTAGCGTGGGCATGGAAACGCTAATCAAACACAAAGTTGATCTTGCAGATCCTAGAAATATGATAATCGTTTCGCTCATTTTGGTTTTTGCCATTGGCGGAATGGTGTTTGATTTTGGTTTTGCTAGTTTTAGCGGAATTGGACTTGGTGCTATCATGGGTGTTTTATTAAATTTAGTGCTTCCAAAAACAGATAAATTTCAAGGTTATGACGGATACTAATGCGTAGGCGTGAGTTTATAAAAGATAGTTTTTTGGCTTTAGTTGGAGCTGGTTTGTTGCCAAATTTAGCTTTTGGAAGTAGTGATGAATTTGTCGCTAGCGATGAAATTGCTACTTTTAATAGCGTTTTTGCGAAGCTAAAATCAGTCCAAAATGAAGTTGGTTTTGGTAAATTTAATATCATAAGTTTTGATGAGGTTTTAGTAGCTGCAAAATACTCTTCAAGGATAGAAAAATTCAGCCAAGTTGAGCTAAATTTGATAGAAAAGCTTTATGGAGAAGATCCGTCAAAATATGGATTTTACGGCAATAAAACTTGCAGTAGCCTAACTGAAGCAATAAATCAAAAAGACATTATCAAGATACCTTTAACAGGGCATTATCTCTTTAAAGGTTTAGCTCATCAAGCTTACGAAAATCTCTTGCGAGATGTCGGAAGCTCACTATTTTTAACAAGTGGGGTAAGAAGCGTTTCTAAGCAACTATTTTTGTATATGAATAAGATAAAAAATAGTGGCTACAACATAACAAAAGCTAGCAAATCCTTAGCCCCGCCAGCTCATAGTTATCATAGCATAGGCGATTTTGACGTTGGCAAAAAGGGCTTTGGAGCCTTGAACTTTACAGAGGAATTCATAAGAACAGAAGAGTTTAAAAAACTTATTTCTTTAAAATATGTATCCATAAGATATACAAAAAAGAACTTAGATGGAGTTAGATTTGAACCGTGGCATGTACAAGTTGTTTAAAGTTTTATTGATTGGTGTTTTTTGCGTAAATTTATATGCAAACGACCTGACGTATTCTTTCATCAAAAAGGGCGTGGATGACAATAACACAGTCCTTTTGATAGGCGGGATTCAAGGCGATGAGCCAGGTGGATTTCTAGCTGCTAGCTTGGTGGCTACTGAATACAACGTGACAAAAGGCTCGCTTTGGGTTGTGCCAAATTTAAATTTTGATAGCATTATCAAAAACGACCGCGGGGCTTTTGGCGATATGAACCGTAAATTTGCTAGTATTAGTCCAGATGATCCAGATATAAAAAGTGTAAATGGTATCAAAAAGCTACTTTTGGATCAAAACGTTTCTATGGTGATTCATCTGCATGACGGAAGTGGCTTTTACAGACCGACATACATAAACGAGATGAAAAATCCGCGTCGTTGGGGCAATAGCGCGATAATTGATCAAGAAAAACTAGAATTTCCAAGCCCGTATTCAAATTTAAAAGCCATTGCCACTCAAGTCATAGAAAAAGTAAATCAAAACGCCATAGATGACGAGCATAAGTATTATTTACGCAACACAAACACAGCTTTGGGCGATAAAGAGATGCTAAAATCCTTAACATATTTTGCTATCACAAACGCAAAACCAGCCTTTGCAAATGAAGCTAGCAAATCTTTAGCTAGTCATGAGAGAGTTTATTATCATCTTTTGGCTATCGAAGAGTATCTTAAAATCGCTGGAATAGAGTTTCAAAGGGGATTTGAGCTAAATCCAAAAAGCATTAAAAAAGAAATAGAAAAAGAGATAGAAATCGTTTTGTTTAACAACAAATTCTACCTAAGCCTGAATAATCCAAGAGCCAAAATCGGCTATGTTCCTATCCCAAAAGACACAGCTTTGGAGTATAATTGCACAAGCCCGCTTGCAGCACTTATCAAAGATAAAAACGGATATACGGTCCATTATGGCAACAAAATTTTGACAAAACTCGTGCCTGAGTTTATTGATTATTCAAATTTAACAAGCAGTATCGAAATAGAAGTAGATGACAAAAAAGAGCAGATAGAACTCGGCTCAAAGATAGAAGTAAGCTCATATATAAAGGTATTGAAAAAAGATAAAATCAGAGTAAATGTCATAGGATACGGCTCCAAGCCAGTTGATGAATCAAATATAAAAATAAGTAAAAAAGATATAAAAAAAAGCTTTTCTATAGATAAAAAAGGAAATATTTTTCGGGTTGAATTATACGAGCAAAGCAAGGACGGCGATAAATTTATCGGTATGTTTTTGGTCGAGTTTAAAGACGGTAAAAGCTCATGATATTAGGTATTGAGAGTAGTTGCGATGATAGTTCAGTGGCTCTAATGGACGCTCAAACTTATGAGCTAAAGTTTTACAAAAAAATCACCCAAGAAGCAGAGCATTCTAAATTTGGTGGCGTGGTGCCAGAGCTTGCAGCTCGTCTTCACACGGCAGCTTTGCCAAATTTGATTGAAGAGATTAGCCCGTATTTTAAAGATATACAAGCAGTCGGCGTGACAAATGAGCCTGGACTTAGCGTTAGCTTGATAGGTGGAGTAAGCGTGGCAAAGTCGCTTTGCGTCGCTCTTGGAGTGCCATTAATTGGCGTAAATCACTTAATCGGACATATTTATTCGCTATTTTTAGATAGGCAAATCACGCTCCCACTTGGAGTATTGCTAGTAAGTGGCGGTCATACAATGGTGCTAAATATCGGTGAAAATGGCATCATAAAAGTCATTGCCACCACGAGTGATGATAGCTTTGGGGAGAGTTTTGACAAGGTCGCAAAAATGATGAATCTAGGCTATCCAGGTGGTGCTATCATAGAAAAATTAGCCCAAAATGGCGACGCAAAACGGTTTAAATTTACAGTTCCGCTCAAGCATGATAAACGCATAGAATATAGCTTTTCAGGGTTAAAAAACCAAGTCAGAGTAGAGATAGAAAAGCTTGGAGAGCTTAGTGAAGCTGATAAAAGCGATATTGCAGTATCTTTTCAAAACTCAGCCATAGAACACATTCTTGATAAGCTTGAAAAGATTTTTGGTGAGTATAAATTTAAAAACTTTGGCGTGGTCGGTGGGGCTAGTGCAAACTTGCTTCTTAGATCAAAACTTCAAATTTTATGTGATAAATTTGGCTCAAATTTGATGTATGCGCCGCTAAAATATTGCAGCGACAACGCAGCGATGATAGCAAGAGTAGCCACGTCTAAGTATCAAAACTCCAAATTTACCCAAGTTGGCGAGCTTGCCATAAAACCACGGGTAAATCTTGATGGTATGAGTGTTTAGTTTTATGATATAATTAAGCCATGAAGTATTTTATCTTAGCTATTTTGACCGCTATTAATGTCTTTGCTTTCAGCCTTACCATAAATACTGGAAGTCGTAGTGGGAGCGAGTATTATATCATTCATTTAGAAGATGATAAAAACATGACTTGCAACAAAAAGCTAACTAAAGATAATCAAAATTTTTATATCTGCCATGTTGATGGTCTGTTAGATCCAAAAGTCTCAAATCAAAATCTGCCATTTATGAATCTGTCTTTTGAAAAGCAAAAAAATGGCTATGATGTCATAATAGAGCCAAAAATCAGCTCTGAGATTTTAAATTTGAATAGAAGTTTGTATGAAAACTACGACTCAAAAGTCCAAAATATACCAGAGTCTAAGCATTTTACTATCGTTCTTGATAAGACAATAGGTCAAGTCCCAAAAGAGATAAATGACGGTATAAATTTTCCTATATATTATCCAAATATGCTTTTGCCAACAGTTGGTGCTTTGGATCTGAACAAAGCCCCAATCACGTATGAAGAAAGTGGAGATATAGGGCTTTATTTAGGTATCAAAAAAAGCTATGAAGACGGCGCTTATAATGAGACTTTGAGAGATTCAAGAAAAGCTATAAGTATGCACCCAAACAGCATTTTTGCTAGTGAGTTTTGGCTTTATGCGCTTAGATCGCTTGATAAAATATCTAAAAGATCTGATGACTATAGAGCAGCTGAAAAATACGCTAATGAGATAATAACAGACGCAAAATTATGGATGAAAAGCTTTGCTTCAGATAGGAATTATCCAGAGGTCTTGTACTTAGTAATGAACGCATATCTGACCCAAGAGATGCAAAGTGACGCCAACTATGCTTTAGATATTTTGATGACAGAGCATCCTGGTTCTGCTTGGACTAAGATGGCGATACTTACTTACGCTGATAAGCTACTTGTAAAAGGCAAAATCGATGACGCTTTAAATCTATACGAAGATATACTCTACTCATCAAAAGATATCGCCATAGTAAGCAGAGCAGCTATCAGACTCGCTGGAGCTAGTATAACTCAGCAAAAATTCAACGAAGCAAACGCATATATACAAAAGGTCATAACCGCAAACAAAGAGTATCTACTAGAAGATATTGCTGATTCTATGGAGATAGCAAACGCCTTTAGAGATAAAAATATGCCTCAAACTGCCGCTCAAATCTATAAAATCATCTTTGAAAACTCCAAAAGAGGCGATAATTACTATGAAGTATCTCTAAGAAATCTAGCCCTTGCCTTGTCTAAAACAGATGAGAAAAAAGCAGCTTATGAATATCTCGTAAAATATCAAAAAGAGTTTAATACAAGCGAATATATGAGCCAAATCTCAGCTGGAGTTGATAGATTGTTTTTTGATATCAATCAAACTGCTCCAAATCTCCACGAGCATTATGCAAATTTGATGAGCAAATATACTGGCTTAGATATTGGCAAAAAGGCTATGCTACAAGATATTAAGCTCTATTATGATGAGAAAAAATATCCAAAGGTGCTAAGCTACAAAGAGCAAATTTTAGATTTAAATAGTAGTGAAGTTAGTCAAATTTTACATAATTCAGCACTTATCTTAGCAAACAGTGCAAACCAAAATGGCGATTGCAAACTAAGCGTAAGGCTAGTAAAAGAGTATGATCTAAAAGAAGATATAAAAGATAAATTTAAACTATATGGCTGCTACATGCGAACAGCTCAGTATGAAGACGCCTTAAATTTAGCCTTGCCACACATCAAAGATGATGATCTGCACGACCGCGTAGAATGGCTAGCAAGAGTGAGTAGGACGCTATTTGAGCTTGGTCGGTATGAGGATTGTATACGGGCTTGTGATGAGGCTCTAAGCATTGCTTCAACTATCAAATATTCAGATCCGACTGAGGCGATTTTTTACCGTTTTTATTCGTTTATCAAGCTAAATAAATTTGAAGACGCAATCTCTAGTATAAACGCTCTTGAAAGCCTTAGAGGCAATGATATAAGACTAGTTGAGATCTATGATATAGCAGCAAAATACGCAAGTCTAAAGGGCTTTGATAGCGCAGCACTAAACTACGCTAAAAAAGCAGTAGATATGCAAGAAAAGCTCAAAATTACTACTTTTAGCCCAGAAATCGACTTCATATATATAGGTGCTTTGATGAAAATCTCAAGGCAAAATGAAGCCCTAAACGTCGCCAAATCCTTGCTTGAAATCCGCCTAAATCCAGAGCAAAGACAAAGAGCCTTGTATCAAGTGGGCGAAATTTACATCAACCAAAACGACTTCACTTCAGCCAAACCTTATGTGAGTGAGTGCGTCAGCTCAAACTTTAGCTCGCCTTGGAAAGAGCTTTGCAAAGAGCAAAATAAGCTTATAAATTAGCTAAAATTTGCTCAAATCCACTCTCAAAACTCACATTTATTTTGTCTTTAAATTTAGACGCATTAAAAGTGCGTTGGCGTTTGGCAAGCTGTGCTGTATGCGTGGAAATTAGTTCAAAAAGCTTGTAGTAAGACGATTTTTTGTCGTTTAAATTTAAGCTATTTAAGCTTGGATCAATATCGCCAAGCTCGCCATTTAGAAACTCTTTGGACTCTTTTAAACCTATGCAGTTTAGGGCTTTTACGTCATTTGGATACTTAGCAAACAAGCCCTTTGCTTCATCTATTAGCCCGCTTTCTAGCATGGCTTTTGTCCTTTGGGCTATGCGAGATCTTAGCTCATCTTTATCCCAAACAATATCAAATATTTTTAGATTTTTGATGATTGGCTCAGTTGTGTTTTGCTTCAGCCATAAACTTGGGATCTGGCTAGTTTGGGTGTAAATTTGATACCATTTTTGCATTCTAAAAGTATCGTTTTGGCTAAATTTGGCTGCGAATTCTGGGTCGTTTTGAAGCACAAGTTCCCAAATTTGGCTATTGCTAAGCGAGTTTGGGCTATCATCCAGCTTTGGACTAAGCCCACCCAGCATGGCTGAGAGATAAAATCCGCTTCCGCCAGTGATAATGAGTGGAATATCATTAGACATGGCAAACTCTCTAGCCTTGAAATACTCTTTGATAAAATCCCCCACGCAAAAATGCTCATCAGGATAGACCAAATTTATTCCAAAATGCCTGATTTGGCTTAGTTCATCAGCGTTTGGTTTGGCGCTTGCGATGTCTATTTCTTTGTAAAGACAAAGCGAATCAAGGCTAAGAATCACGCCACCAAGCCTGCTAGCTAGCTTGATAGCTAGAGCACTTTTGCCACTTGCTGTAGTTCCGATAAGCCCAAATTCATAAAACATTTCTAGCCTTTTTTTAGTGTGATTTTATCAAAAAAAGCTAAATTTAGTAAAAATTGGATAAAATAAACGATTTAAAGGAAAATAATGGCTAAATTTATACAAATTTTAAAAGATATTAATGAGCTTATCGTGTTTAAGCACTCTGTTTTTGCCTTGCCGTTTATCTTCATAGCGATGATTGTAGCTAGCAAGAGTGGAAGCGGCTCTATGTGGTTTGGGTTTGGGCTTTTGGTGCTTGGCGTGCTTTGCGCTGTAAGTGCTAGAAACTACGCTATGGCGATGAATAGATTGCTTGATGAGGACATCGATAGACCAAATCCACGCTGCTCATCTCGCCCAAGCGTCGATGGACGTATCGGCAGAGCAAATTTAAAAGCCTTTATCATAGCAAACGCTGTTATATTCGTGGTCGTAGCGTTTTTCATCAACTCTTTGGCATTTTGGCTTAGTTTTGTATTTTTGGCTATTCTTGGTGGATATTCTTATGTGAAGAGATTTTCTAGCCTAGCTCACGTGGTGCTTGGATTTTGTCTTGGATTAGCTCCTATTGCCGGGGTTATTGCAGTGAGTGGAGAAGTGCCTTTGTGGTCAGTGCTGCTTTGCCTTGGCGTGGTTTTTTGGGTTGGCGGATTTGACGTGTTGTATTCGCTCCAAGACATTGATTATGACAAAGGTGCTGGACTTTTTAGCATTCCAGCTATTTATGGACAAAAATCATCGATGTTTATTTCAGCCCTTTTTCACGGGCTTTGCGTTATTTTTTGGACTTTGTTTGTGTGGGCTGGCGGGCTTGGTTTTTGGGCGTATTTGGCTGTTTTGCTCTCAGCTTTTATACTTTATAAAGAACACACGATAGTAAGAGCAGATTTTAATAAGATAGACAAGGCATTTTTCACGCTAAATGGATATTTGGGGATTATGTTTTTTATCTTGGTTTGGATAGATTTATGGTAGATTTTAGACTTATAGCCTCTAGGGTTTTGGTGCAGTTTCAAAAGGATTTAAACGGTGAATTTGAGCTTGAATTTAGCCAAAGTAGATCTAGCATAGATGAGTGGCTAAGCCTAGAAAAAGCACGTGGCGAGAGTGCGAACTCAGATCCGCTTACCGTAAAACTCCTAGTCGAACTCTACAAAAAAGTCGATGAGCTTTCAAATTTAATCAAAAATGAAAAATCTCCACAAATCCCACTTGAGAGTCTGGAAACTGCGACTCATATAGGCTTTGAAGGGTTTAAATTTGGCGTCCAGTGCTTAGAAGAGGGTGAGATATATTTTGCAAGGATTTTGCTTCCGACATTTATCAAAAAAGAGATTTTAGTATATTTCAGAGCTTTAGATACAAACACAGCTAAGATATTTAGGGTCTCAAAGGGCGATGAGAGAGAGTGGAGCGCGTACGTAGCTGAAAGCGAAAGACTAGAGATAAGGAGAGCAAAAAACGATGAGCAATGACATACTCATATATCTATGTTTTGGTGTGATTTTGGCAGTTTTGTTTGCTCTTATGTTAGCAAAAGATAGTCAAACAGCCAAGAAATTTGCTAAATTTGAAATCATCTTAGAAAGCTTGATAAGAGAGAATTACGAGCTAAAAAAAGAGCTAAAAAATATGCAGATCCCGCCAGCTCCTAGCGAGCCTTTGGATATGCAAGAAGTTGCAAGAAGTATTGAGTTTAGCGTAAATGAAGCAGTAAATGCGAAAGTAATTCCTATCATCGAAAGCCTAAAAACTATGGAAAATGCCATAGGTAGCTTCAAAGATGACCAACAAAACAGAATGTATAATCTAGAAGAGCGAACAAGAACGATAAATAAGCTCACGCCACCTGATTTTGACATAGAAGAAAATCGCATAGTAGAGCTGTATAATTCTGGAAAAAGTATAGAGAGCATAGCAAGGGATCTCAGGCTTAGCGTGGGTAGGGTGAGTATGGTTTTAAAAGTTCATAAGGTGATTTGATGCTAATAGATAGCTATGGTAGAGTTGTTGATTATTTGAGGGTTTCAGTTACTGAGAGGTGCAATTTTCGTTGTCGCTACTGCATGCCAGAAGAGGGCATAGAAAACTTAGGTCATCAAAGCGTTTTAAGCTATGAAGAGATGTTTGAGTTTATTAAAATTTGCCTTGATAATGGCGTCACAAAGATACGTCTGACTGGTGGCGAACCTCTTGTCAGAAGTGGCATAGAAAACTTCATAGCCATGATAAATGGCTACAAGCCAGGTCTTGATCTAGCTATGACCACAAACGGCTTTTTACTTGCTAAAAAAGCCCAAGCACTCAAAGACGCTGGGCTAAAACGCCTAAACATCTCTCTTGACAGCCTTGATCCAAAAAAAGCTAATTTTTTGGCTAGAAAAGATGTGCTAGAACACGTCTTAGAGGGCATAAAAACAGCTTGCGAGCTTGGATTTGGTGTGAAGCTAAACACTGTGGCTTTAAAAGGCGTAAATGACGCTGAATTAGTGGAGCTTATGGACTTTGCCAAGTCTTGCAACGCTCAAATCCGCTATATAGAGTTTATGGAAAACAGCCACGCAAGTGGAGAGCTAAAAGGTCTAAGAAAAGATGATATTCTAGGTATTATATGCCAAAAATACAATCTAAAAGAGATAACAAAAAGCCCAAATAGCCCATCAAGTCTTTTTAAGCTTGAAGATGGGTATAAATTTGGTATCATCGATCCACATAAGCATGATTTTTGCGCTACTTGCAACCGCCTAAGGCTGAGTGCTGAGGGCTTGCTGATACCTTGTCTTTACTATGAAGATGGCAAAAGCATAAGAGAGGCCATGAGAGCTGGAGATATCAAAAAAGCTTGCGAAATCCTACGTGAAGTCATCGCCAACAAACCAGAAAAAAACAAATGGGAAAATGACGGCAAGGGCGAGATATCAAGTAGGGCGTTTTACCAAACAGGCGGCTGATAGTGATAAGCGTGGTCGAGCATTTCGCCAGCATCCAAGGCGAGGGGAAATTCCAAGGTAGATACTCATTTTTTATCCGTTTGGCTGGGTGCAATCTGTCTTGCAAAGGCTTTGGCTGTGAGATGAAATCACCTAAAACTGGCGAGATTTTGGTCGGGTGCGACACGATAAGAGCAGTTGCTATCAAGCATTTTGATTATCCTAAATTTGACTTTGTGGGTTTAAAAAATTTAGTAGAAAATCTCAAATTTAAGCCTATCATCGTCCTAACTGGCGGAGAACCTCTTCTTTGGCATAAAGACGTTGATTTGCAAAAATTCATAGCGTGGCTTTTGGAGCGTGAGTATGAAGTACATTTTGAGACAAACGGCACTGTTTTTGTGGATTTTAATCAGTTTGAAATCTATAAAAAATGCAAATTTGCTATCAGTCCCAAACTAGCCATAAGTGGCGAACCAAAATCAAAAAGATTAAATCAAAAAGCCTTAAAATCGCTATTTGCAAATGCTAGTGCGTTTTATAAATTTGTAGTGCGTGGGGACGAGCTTGATGAGATAAGAGAGATTTTAGCCTTGCAAAACGGCGAAGTGTGGTGCATGCCTCTTGGCAAAAATATCTCCGAGCTAAACGCAAACGCCATAAATGTGGCAAACTTTTGCATAAATCACGGCTTTAATTACAGCGATAGACTTCATATCAGGCTTTGGAATGACAAAGAGGGTGTGTAGATTTAGCCTTTAAATACTATTTAAACACATATCAAAAAGCTCATCGGTATTTTCAAGTTTCTTTATGAAGTCATCTGAGCTAAAACACAAGATATCAATATTTTTATCAAATTTTGAAAAATCCACGTAACGTTTGACATCATCGTGAATTTGTGGTGCTACAAAAATACTGAATTTAATTTTTTTGTTTTGGGAATTTTCTATGTTTTTGAGTAAATGACGTTCTATTGGTATTATTTCATTTGCCACTTGTATACGACCAGCCATCAAAGAAACTTCAATATAGCTTTCGCATTTTTTATCATTTGCGATAATATCGGCTTTGTTTCCACTGGCAAATCTTATAGGAATTCCCTCATCATCACAGATATAATTTGGCAAAATCTCAGCATTTTTAAAAGCTTGTTTTAAAATTATGGATGTTAAAAACTCAAATCTAAGTGGTTTATCAATCAATTTTAGAACCATATCATCTGATTTTTTGTTTTTAGAACAGGTTATTAGTAGTTCGTCTTTAATGAAGTTTTTATCATAGTTTAATGCAAATTTTTCAAGACTTTGTAGCTTTATATTTTGGCTAGTTTCTTCTGTTTCTTGTCTTTGAGTGAAATTTTCATCTATTTGGGACATATATTTATAAAATTCAAAAGCCTTTTCATCGTTATCGTTTAGGAAATTTTCATATTGTGGTATTGGCTTGGATAAAATGTAGTTAATTTTTACCATTTCATTTTTATTAAAATCTAAAAACCTGCCATTTCCACGAAGTGAAATAAGTCCAGTGATACGCATTTTTCTAATATATTCATCAATTGCCTCACCTGTAATTTGGCTTATTTTAAATCTTGTTTCATTTGTTGAATTTAATAATTTTAAACATTTTTCGTAAATGAACTCATCGCTGTATCCAAAATTTAGTTTTGAAATTTTATAAATTTCATTTCGTAAGTTTAAAATAGTCGCAAAAAGTTCGTTAACATTGTTGTTTGGGTAGCATAAAAGTATGCTTATCTCATCTCTATAAATCCCAGTTGAATTTGGGTCGCAAGTATGAAGTTTTTCTATTAATTTTAGGAGCAAAACAAATGGCGTTGTTAGATTTGAATTTTTCTTAAAAGGATTGCCTACTTGATACCTTGACATTGCATTTAAAAAAACATTCGATACAATTTCATCATCGATACTGTTATCATCTTTTATACTATTGATGAGCATTTTGCCAGTATTGCTTATTAGTATCTTTTTATTTTTTTGATAATAACAAAATCCAAATTCTTTCATCAATTTATACCAAGTATCAAACCTGCTTTCCCAGCCTTTTTCAAAGCCTTTTTCCTTGTGATTTTGTTCTGAGTTTTGGACTATAAATTCTAGTTCATCATCACTAAAACCATCTTCGCTTTGAAAAATATCTTTTAAATTTGGATGTAGATTCATAAGTTGTTGTGGATAGTAAATTTTAGCATTTATCACATTTTTTACGATTTTAAGTATAATTTCATTTGTTAAAATTTGGTTTTCAAAAATAGATAAAATTTTTAAAAAATTTGGTATTCTTTTTGGATTTCTTATGGTGGTAGAAAAACTCAAAATTTTTTGTTCAAATTTGCGTGCCATTTTATTTGCCTTGTTTATAAATTTATTACAAAAAGTTCTTTGCTATCTGCTTTTATTGTGTTATCGTTAAAGCTTATGTAATTACTTTTTATGTTGTAAATTTTGTATTTTTGAGACCATTTTTCAAAAATTGTATTTGTTTTGCCTTTATGATGGAGTAAATTTGTAATACCAAATTTAATATTTTTCTTATCTAGTTCATCAAGTTTTTGATAAAGTAAAATTTCACTCATTTCATTCCAATTTTTGCAATATTGTGAATTTGATATGAGATATGGTGGGTCGCAATATACAAAATCGCTTTTTCTGAAATCAATTTTATTTAAAAAATCACAGTAATCTTGTGAAAAAAATTCGCATTTTTTGTCTTTTATAAAATTTAGATAATCATTTATGGCTTTATAAACATTTTTATTGAAATCCACATTGCCAACAGGGAGATTGAAATCGCCTAATTTATTAAATCTAATCATATGATTAAAACCATAAATAAGCAAAATATATAATAATAAAATTTGGTTTTTATTTTTGTTGAAATCGTTTTTTAGATTTTGGTATGATTGTTTGTTAAATTTGGCATAGTATGTTTTTATATACATTTTTTTCATATCATCTGGAGCAGTTTTGCCAAGATAAGAACAGCTTAAATCATAGCTATTTATCATAGCAAATATATCATCAAAAAGTTTATTTGGCTGGTTTGCAAAAGATAGTAGAAATTTATGGATTTTGATTATATTTTGATCTATATCATTGAGTAAATATACATTGGCTTGCGTGTTTAAAAAAGCACTTCCACCACCGACAAATGGCTCAATAAATCTATCTATTTTTTTAGGAAAAAGTTTTTGCAACTCTTCCATAAGCTTATATTTGTCGCCTACGTAAAAAAGTGGTGAGCGTATCAATTCTTAACCTTTACTAGAAATAAAAATTCTTTGTGGTTGCCAAAATCTGTTTTACCAGCATTAAAAAAAATATGAGTTTGCTCTTTTATACTCAAATCGCCTTTTTTGGATAAAATTTCTACGATTTGGTCATAACTTATTTTGTTTTTTGATGAACTAGACTTTGAATTGTATGTATTGTTGTAAGTAAGAGCTATAAATTTAGTATTGAGATTTTGTATCAAATCATCAAGTATTTTTGGTGCATTTGAGCGACAATATTCACTCATATTTTGCTCTTTTGGTTTTAAGGCTATGCCAAATAACTCAGGTTTTTTCCATTGTGCTAAGTTTTCATAAATATGATAAAAACGACTATATTGACGACTATTGTATGGTGGGTCGATAAATATCAAATCAGCCTTTATCTCTTTTGCTAATTCATTGCTGTCTTTTTGATATATAATTATATTTTTTTTTGTTGATATTGGTTTGATAAGTTCAAATTTAAAGCAGTCATTAAATTGTACTTTTTTACGATACGCCTCAAAATGCCCCACAGTATTTGCAACTCTATCACAAGAATAAATTAAGCTGGCTAAAATAATACTTCTCTCTTTATCGTTTAACTCCAAGTTGTCTAAATTTTCCCTAATAAAGCCGATTTTTTTGGCATCATTTTGACTAAAAAATTTATTTCCAAAATTTAGTGAAAAATAATTTTCTTCTAAATTTTTTATTGAATTAAAATAATTTGAAATTTTGGCAAGTTTATCTTTATTAAAATTACTTTGGTTAAAAAAAGCATTGTAAATTGTCTGATTTGAATATAAAAAATCGTTGATTATAATTGTTTTTGCGTCCGTGTCTTTAATGATAAATTCTGATACGACGCCAGTTCCAGCAAAAATATCAGCAAAACTATCAAATTTTATATCTAGTATTTGGCTTTTTATAAAGTCCAAAAGCTTTGCTTTGCTACCTATATAACGCCTATTTTTTAATTCAAATTCTCTCATTGATTGGCTGTATTTCTCACTTATAGTTTAATTGTGTTAGTGATTATATTAAATATTATATTAAAAACTATTTTATTTATTAAAAAACTATATACCTAACACTCCAAAAGTATCTGTCTAACTGCTTTGTAATCGATATTTGCATGTTCTCCAGCCACTAAATTTCGTTCTTTAAATCTATTTGATATTTGCTCTGCCACTTCAAATTTATCCAGCCCAAGCTCAGCCAAGCTCGTAGCTATGCCAGTAGAGGCGAAAAGCTCTTCTATCTTGTGCGTGCAAGCCATCGCCACGCTCATTTCATCACCATTTAGAGCGAATAGCTCACGCCCCATTTTGGCTAGTTTGGTGGATTTAAATTTGATATTGTATCTCAAAAGTCTAGTCGTGACCACTGCAAGGCTTAGTCCATGATCTATTCCATACGCCGCACTTAGCTCGTGTCCGATTGCGTGGCTTGACCAGTCTTGAACACACCCAAGAGATGCCCAGCCATTTAGCGCGCAAGTCGCCGCCCAGCATAAATTTGCCCTGACGTCGTAGTTTTGCGGCTCGCTTTCTAGTGCTTTTGCATTTTGTATCACGGCTTTTAATACGCTCAAGCAAAATCCATCTTGCACATCTGTGCTTAAATCTTGCGTGGCGTACTGCTCCAAAACATGCACGAAAGTATCGACAATACCGTTTCTAAGCTGTCTTAATGGCAGGCTAAAGGTGGTTTGTGGGTCGATGATGCTAAAGCGTGGATAGACGAGTGGATTTTTAAAGCTTTTTTTGATTTTTAAAGCCCCGTTTGATATAACTGAAGCACAGTTCATCTCGCTGCCAGTCGCTGGCAAGGTCATCACGCAGCCAAGTGGCATGGCGTCACTAAATTTAGCTCTAAGCCCCACTATATCCCAAATCTCACCGTCAAATTTAGCTGCCGCGGCGATGAATTTCGTAGCGTCCAAAACGCTTCCACCACCCACACTAAGCAAAAAATCTATCTCATGCTCTTTTATCAAATTTAGAGCTTTTTGGCAAGTTTCAAGTCTAGGATTTGGCTCCACGCCCCAAAACTCACGCACAAAAAATCCTTCTAAAGCCTGAGTGACTTGCTCATAAACTCCGTTTGTTTTCACGCTTCCACCGCCAAAAATCGCCAAGACTTTGGCGTTTTTTGGTATTTCGTTTTTTATTTCTTTTATGGAATTTTTGCCAAATATAACTTTTGTTGGACATTGGTAGGTAAAATTATTCATAAGAAACTGCCTTTATTTTTTGGCAATTCTATCTTAAATTTAATAAAATATTAGATAAAATAAAACAAAAACAAAGAGAAATTTATGATTATTAGAAAACTTTATGATTACGAAAACGCCCATATAGTTAGGTTTTGTAGCTCCAAAAGGTGCCGTGAAAGTATCCACGGACACAGCTATAAATGCGAAGTTTTGCTAAGCTCAAACTACCTTGATAACGCTGAGATGGTCTATGACTTTGGTCTGATGAAACAAGGAATTAAACAAATAATTGATAGTTTTGACCACACGACGACTTTATATGCAAAAGATAGCGATGAGTACAAAAACGATATCAAAAAGCACTCCAAACGCTGGATAGAGCTGCCTTATAACCCAAGTGCTGAGCAGTTTAGCCGTGTGTTTTTTGTGCTAATTGACAGGCTTTTAAGCCTTACAAATATGCAAAATGGCGAACGAGATGTCACGCTTCATAGCATCATCGTGCATGAAACAGCCACAGGATACGCTCAATGCTTCAAAGAAGATGCTTATAACCGAAATATGGGCGTTATAAATCTTGATGAGGTTGTTTTCAGCGATGGGATCAAGGAAGAATGGGACGATTTTGGCTTTTACGAAAGGCTAAAAAATGCAGATAGATTTACAAATTTAAAGGATTGCTGATGAGATTTGCTATCATTTTGAGCGTTTTGGCTCTGTTTTTTGTGGCTTGCTCTGAAAAAAAAGAGCAAAAGATAGAAGTAACGCCAAACACCGTTGTCCCAGCTGATGTGCCGATTGCAAAAAGTGACGCAAATATCAGCATAGACAAGGATTTTCCGCCTATGCCTGTCGCGGAGTAGAGTATGAATGAAACTTATTTGATGAGTCTTGGGCTTCATGTTTGGTTTGCTAAGGCACTTTTTTGGCTGCTTGGAGTGCATTTGGTGCTTGTTTTTGTAGGTGATACGAGCAAATTTGGCTATATCAAAAGGCTGATGTATTTCTTGCCAACTTATTATCTTTTTATGGCATTTGTGTTTTTTACTGGCATTTTAAATTTAGCCATTTTGCATTTTAGCTTAAGCTTAAGCGTTGTTTTGATGATGATTTGCTGGATTTTGCTTATTCCGCTTGGCGCAATTGGATTTAAAAGGCTCAAACAAGTCCGTATAAGTAAGGAATTTGGAGCGTTTAAACGCTTTATGCTGGTTAAGATTTGCACCGAGTTTGTGCTAGTTGGCGCGGCTACTATTTTTGGAGTGATGCTTTGAGATTTTTATACGATATTAATGCTGGAAATGAGAGCTTGGAGATAAAGGGCGAGAGCTTCAATCATCTAAAAGCAAGGCGAGTAAAGCTAGGCGAACGCATCGAAATCAGAAATCTGCAAGATGGATATAGCTATCTTTACGAGATAAAAGAACTTGGTAGAAGTGCTGTTTGTGAGCTTGTTTTTCGCTCGCTACCAAAGAGCGAAGAGAGTGATTTTAGCGTGGTTTGGGCTGTGGTCGAGCCAAGCGTGATAGAAAAAACTCTGCCAAGTCTAAATGAGCTTGGCGTGGCTAAAATTATTTTTGTTTATACTGAATTTTCGCAAAAAAATATTAAGCTAGATTTGGCTAGATTTGAGCGGATTTTGATAAGCTCAAGCGAGCAATGCGGCAGAAATAGTATTATTAAATTTGAGATTTTTAAAAGCGTAGATGAGCTTTTGGAAGTTTATAAAAGCGTGGCTTTGGTGGATTTTGGCGGCGAGAGCTTGCAAAATGCAAACGCTGGCGAGCTACTTTTTGTAGGAGCTGAGGGTGGATTTAGTGATAGCGAAAGAGCGAAATTTGAGCGTAAATTTAGTCTAAAATGTAAAAATATACTTCGCTCAAATACAGCTATTATCAGCGTCGTTAGTAAATTTTTGGTGTGAAAATGGCTGGAATATTTCTTATATTTATTTGTATGTTACACGCTTTTATCTGCTTGCTTCCAGGCTTCATCGTTGGATTTTTTTACGATATTGAGCGTTATAAAAAATGGATATTTTTAGTGCTGACAAGCTTGCTTTGCGTGGCTTTAAATTTGAGCAAAATTAGCGGATTTAGTGCTTTTGCTAGTGGATTTATGCTTGATTTTGTGGGAATTTATTTTGGACTAATTATACTTATAGGATTTAGAAATATGGCAAAAAAAGCCGGACTTTGTAAGATTTGTGATAAATTTAGGAGAAAAAGTTGAAAAGCTTAACTATTATTGATACATTTGGATTTTTTTTCAGGCTTTATTATGCTATGAGTGGGCTAAAGAACAAAGAGGGCAAGCCAAGCGGAATGGTGCATGGATTTGCCAATTTCATACATAATCTCAAAAATGATTTTCCAAGCGATTATATCGTTTTTGCCCTTGATAGTGGTGGTAAAACTTTTAGAAGTGAGATTGATCCAAACTACAAAGCCAATCGTACCAGCCCGCCAGATGAGCTCAAAGCTCAGCTTCCAGTTTGTATAGAAATGATCGAAAAAATGGGGCTTTGCAGCCTTAGGCTTGAGGGCTATGAAGCTGATGATATCATAGCTAGCTTTGTCAAAAACAATAAAGATAAAGAGCTAGAAATCCGCGTCGTAACGCACGACAAAGACCTTTATCAGCTAATTAGCCCAAATGTTTTTATCTACAGCCCAGCCAAAAAAGAGCTATATGATAGAGCTGGTTGCTATGAAAAATACGGTGTTTATCCAGAACAAGTTAGGGATTTTCTCGCACTTTGTGGCGACAGTGCTGATAATATCCCAGGAGTCAAAGGCATCGGTGAAAAGGGCGCTAAAAAGCTGCTTGATGAGTTTGGAAGTATAGAAAATTTATATGAAAATTTGAGCCAAGTACGAAACGAACGCACAAAAAATATGCTTTTTGAGAGCAAAGAAAATGCCTTTATTTCCAAGCGTCTTGCGACTTTGTATGATGAGCTTGATACCCCAAATCTTGATAATGCCAAATTCCCGCAGACTAATCCTCTGCTAAAAATCACAGATATTTTGGAAGATTACTCGCTAAATCGCCTCCTAACTCAGATCCAAAACACGAAAGATGAAAAAAAGCTAAGCTTCACTTCTGTGCTAATAACTGATGAAAATAAGCTTGTAAATTTAGTAGAAAGTATCACAGAAGATACTTTGATCAGCTTCGATACAGAGACCACTGGCGTGGACGCAAAAAGTGCGAAAATAGTGGGCTTTAGCTTTTGTTTTAACGAGCAAATCAGCTACTATGTGCCACTAACTCACTCATATCTTGGCTGCCCAAAACAAATCAGTTTAGAGACTGCCAAATGGGCTATAAGCCAAATTTACAAAGGCTTTGTCGTCGGACAAAATCTCAAATATGACTTTAGGATTATCAAAAATAACTTTGATCTAAATCCACCCAAAAACTACGCCGATACGATGATTTTAGCGTGGCTTTATGACCCAAGCAGTGCTGTGGGTATGGACTCATTAGCTTTAAGACTTTATGATTATAAGACTATCAAATTTGAAGATGTGGTCGCTAAAGGTGAGACATTTGCGAGTGTGGAGTGCGAAAGTGCGGCTAAATATGCGAGTGAAGATGCGTGGATAACTTTGCGTTTTTATAAGACATTTTTGAACTTACTTGAGCCAAATTTGCTAAAAATCGCTAGAGAAGTTGAGTTTGATTTTATTTTAACATTATTTGATATGGAAAGTAACGGAATTAGGCTAAATACTGATAAATTAAGAGAGCTGATTTCTAGTAATGAAGCGGCTTTAAAGAGTTTGACGAATGAAATTTACGAGCTTTGCGGGGAGAAATTTAATATAAATTCCACCAAGCAGCTCGGCGTTGTGCTTTTTGAAAATCTCAAACTTCCAACCAAAAAAAAGACAAAAACAGGTTACAGCACTGATGAGAGTGTGCTTAGTGAGCTTTTGGAGACTCATCCAGTGATCCAAAAGTTGCTTGAATATAGGGAGCTTTATAAGCTTCAAAGCACATATTGTGAGCCACTTCTTGCACTAGCCCTAAAAGATCCAAATCAAAGAGTTTATACAAACTTTATCCACACAGGCACAGCCACAGGAAGGCTCTCAAGCAAAAATCCAAATCTCCAAAACATACCAGCGCGTGGAAGCCTAGCAAAGCAGATGAGAAGTGTGTTTGAAGCAAGAGATGGCTACAGTCTTATTTCTCTTGACTACTCTCAAATCGAGCTTAGACTTCTAGCTCATTTTAGCAAGGATCCAGCTTTGCTAGAGGCGTTTAAAAATGGCGAAGATATTCACGCAAGAACGGCTATAAGTATATTTGGGACGAGCGATCCTAAAAACAGAGCCATAGCCAAATCAATAAATTTCGGTCTTATTTATGGAATGGGAGCAAACAAGCTAAGTGGCGAGCTTGGCATTGATAAAAAAAGTGCAAAAGAGTATATTGAGCTGTATTTCAAAGCGTTTTCAACCATAAAAGAGTTTTTGGAGAGCATAAAAGTAGGAGCCAAAAACGATGGTTTTGTGACGACTTTGCTTGGCAGAAAAAGGCTTTTTGACTTCTCTCACGCCACTCCTATGCAAGTAGCAATGTATGAAAGAGAAGCGGTAAATACGAAGTTTCAAGGCAGTGCGGCTGATATTATCAAGCTTGCCATGCTTGGCGTAAAAAGCTTATTAAGCGAAGATGCAAAACTGCTTTTGCAAATTCACGATGAGCTTATATTTGAAGTAAGAGATGATCTGGCAAATGATTTTGCAAACAGAGTCAAAGAGCTTATGCAAAATGCAGTAAATTTAAATGTTCCTTTAATAGCAAATTCAACTATAGCTAAAAATTGGGGTGAGCTAAAGTAAGGATTTGTTTAAATTAAGTTAATTTTTTGCTTATTTATGCAATAATTAGCCATTTTACAACCTAGGATTTTTATGGATTTATCTACTATATTTGGTATGGTTTTAGCCGTTACAAGTATATCTGTGGGCGATATATTAGAGGGTGGAAATCCTCTTCACGTTATACACATTAGCTCACTACTTATAGTTATTCCAACTGCGATGTTCTCAGCAGTAACAGCAACAAATAAAAAGTACGTAAAAGCAGCATTTAAAGAGCTAAAAGTAGCATTTAAAGGCTCTGGAATAGACCTTTCTAAACGTATAAATGAAATGGTAGAGTATAGCACTCTTGCTAGAAAAAACGGCATTCTTTCACTAGAGCAAAAGGCAGCTCAAATAGACGATGAGTTTTTAAAAAGCGGTCTTAGTATGCTTGTAGATGGTCAGCCAATAGACGAAGTTAAAGAAAATCTTGAGCTTGCTATAGCAACTACTGAAGAGTATTATCACGAGTGCGCACACTTTTGGATGAGAACTGGCGAGAGCTGTCCTACATTTGGTCTTGTTGGAGCCGTTATGGGTCTGATGCTAGCACTTCAGCTTCTTGATGATCCAGCAGCAATGGCAGCTGGTATTGCTGGAGCGTTTACGGCTACTGTTACTGGTATCATGGGAGCTTACGCATTTTTTGGTCCTTGGGGAACAAAAATAATGGGAAATGCAAAAGATATCATAAAAGAAAAAGAGATGATAGTCGAGGCTCTTGTAGGTATCGCTGAGGGTTCAAATCCTAGAAGTTTGGAGTCAAAACTATTTAACTTCTTAGATAAAAACGAACCAAAAGTTTCTCAATTCAATTAAGGTAAAAAATGGCAAAAAAAAAGAAGTGTCCGGAGTGTCCAGCTGGCGAAAAATGGGCTGTACCATACGCGGATTTCTTGTCGCTTTTGCTAGCACTTTTTATCGCTCTTTATGCTATTTCTGCTGTAAATACTGCAAAAGTTGAAGCTCTAAAAACTGAGTTAATAAAAGTATTTGACTTCCCAGATTCAAAAGGCGTCAAAGATAGCTCCAAAAACTCAAAAAATGAAAAACAGTTTGATGGACCAGGTATCGCTATGCAAAATAGCGAAAGCGTAGCAAAAAAAGAAAACACAAATAATGAACGATATAGAGTTGCATTAGATCAAGCAGAAAACCAAATAGCAATCGATCTCCCAACTGGTGTTAAATTTGATGAAAAAAGCTATGCAGTGTATAATCCAGATATGATAAATTTCATACATATTATTTCTATGATTATCAAAAAAATGCCCGAATCAGTAGCCATTGAGGTTCGTGGATATGCAAATGATTATGGTAATTACGAGGCTGATTATAAGCTAGGAGCTGATAGGGCTTATAGCGTTTTAAAAATGCTTATAGATAATGGAATAGATCCAAAAAGACTCAGGTACACTTCTTATGGTGATAGTGTGGTACTAAAAAACACAGATCCAAAGATAGCTAAAGTATATTTTAAAGTTGATATAAGGGATAAAAAGGCTCAAAATTCAGTTTTAGACCTTATTAGCGAAATAAAATAATAATAATTATTAAGTATCATTTTAGTGAAATTTTGATAATCTTGTAAAATAAATTTAAAAATCCGAAGGAGTAAATATGGCAGTAAAAATTACTGATATTTGTATAAGTTGTGGTTCATGTATAGATGAATGCCCTGTTGAAGCTATAGTTGATGATAGCGATAACCCAACTGGCGAAGATACTTATTATGTATATGCAGACAAATGTGTTGAGTGTGTAGGTCATAATGATAGCCCAGCTTGCGCTGATGCCTGTCCGACTGATGGCTGTATCGTATGGAGTGATGTTGTTTCTGGGCAACCAAGCAGAAGCGATATCGGTGCTGATTTAAGAAGCTCTGGCACTCCAGTTGTAGCATAAATTTATAAGCCACACTTCGTGGCTTATACTATAATTAAATGTGTAAATTATATTTTTATCAAAAAATATGGCAATATTTCTTTAAGCTTATTTCTGATATAATCCCAATTCTGTAAAAAATTTCAACCATCATTTAAGGAGATTTAATGGAGCAAACATTATCTATAATCAAACCTGATGCCGTTAAAAAGGGCGTTATTGGTAAAATCATTGATAGATTTGAGAGCAACGGTTTAAGAATCGCAGCAGCAAAAAAATTACAACTAAGCACTGAAGATGCTAAGAAATTTTATGAAGTTCATGCAGCTAGACCATTTTATGGCGAGCTAGTTGAGTTTATGACAAGCGGTCCAGTTGTTGTTATGGTATTAGAAGGCGAAAACGCGGTTATGAAAAATCGTGAGCTTATGGGCGCTACAAATCCTAAAGAAGCTGCTCCTGGTACAATCAGAGCAGATTTTGCTGAGAGTATAGATGCAAATGCGGTTCACGGAAGTGACTGTTTAGAAAATGCAGCTATAGAAATCGCATTTTTCTTTGCAAAAAGAGAAATTTGCTAATTTAAAAATGAAAATACCATTTGATAAATTGACATTTCCTGGCACTGAGTTTGAAGAGCTATTTGATGAGCTTAAATTTAGTGGAAAATTAGTAAAAGTTGATCTAAAAATGGCTAAATGTGAAGCTAAAATCACTGGAAATTTAAAACACTATTGCGATAGATGCGGTAAGAATATAAATTTAGCCCTAGATGAGGAAGTTTCACTGTTTTTAAGCAACGGAACATATAAAGATCACGAGAACGAACTCAGTGATACTATTGAATTTTATGATGGCGAAATTGACATCGATGAAATTTTTCAAAGTGAAATAGAATCATATAAAAGTGACTATTTCTATTGTGATGAATGTAAAATTTTAGAAGGAGAATAAAATGGCAGTACCTAAACGTAGAGTGAGTCATACAAGAGCAGCAAAACGCAGAACTCACTATAAAGTAACTCTTCCTATGCCTGTAAAAGACAAAGATGGCAGCTGGAAAATGCCTCACCGTATCAATAAAACAACTGGCGAATATTAATATCTAAAATGATTAGTATAGCAATAGACGCTATGGGTGGGGACTTTGGTCCAAAACCGATTATAGACGGCGTTATCGATGCTTTAAATGTTAAAGAATTTAACGCCGTTTTAGTAGGTGATAGCAAAGAATTAAAGCCCCTTATACCAGATGAATATGCAAGATTTATAACATACGTCGAATCTAGCGAAGTATTTTCTATGGGCGAAAGTGCTACAGATGTTCTAAAAAGAAAAGAAAGTAGTATTTTTAAAGCTGTAGATTTGGTCAAAAACAAAGAGTGTCAAGCTGTGGTTTCAGCAGGTCATAGTGGAGCTACTATGAGTCTAGCAACTCTGAGAATTGGACGCTTAAAAAATGTTTCTAGACCGGCAATTGCTACTCTTATGCCAACTTCGGCAAACAAACAAACACTTGTTCTTGATGTTGGAGCCAATGTAGATTGCAAAGCTGAGCATTTGTTTCAGTTTGGAGTCATGGGCGAGGCTTACGCTAAGCAGATAATGAGAATCCAAAATCCAAAAATTGGTCTTTTAAGTAATGGCGAAGAAGATTGCAAGGGCAATGAAGTAACAAAAGAGGCGTTTGAACTCCTATCAAAATTAGATAGTTTTGTTGGGAATGTAGAAGGTCATCAAATTTTTGATGGTAGTGTTGATGTGATTATTTGTGATGGTTTTGTAGGAAATATACTTCTTAAAACCAGCGAAGGTGTCGCTAGTGCTATATCAAAAATCATAAAACAAAATATAAAAAAATCTCTTTTAACGATAATGGGAGCATTATTGATGAAAGGTATTTTTAAAAATTTAAAAACACAAATAGATTATGATGAGTACGGTGGCGCTCCGCTCCTTGGCGTAAAAGATTGCGTTATTATCAGCCATGGAAAAAGTAGCCCAAAAGCTGTTAAAAACGCCATATTTCAAGCGTTGAAATTTGCTGGGTCAGATATAAATAAAGTCATAGAAGACGAACTTTCTCATTTTGTCAGGTAATAACTAGTATGAAAAAAGCATCATTGATTTCAGTTGGAGCATATACTCCCAAACATATCTTAACCAACTTTGATCTAGAAAAAATGGTCGATACGAGCAATGAATGGATTGTAAAAAGAACTGGAATCAATACTAGATGCATAGCCAAAGATGAGGTCACAAGCGACCTTGCAACCAAGGCTGCACTTGTTGCTTTGCAAAGATCTGGATTAGATAAAAGCGAGATTGATGCTCTTATTTGTGCTACTGTTACACCTGATTATTTTTGTATGCCATCAACTGCTTGCAAAATTGCTTCAAATCTAAATTTAAATAATGTCACTGCTTTTGATATTAGTGCAGCTTGCACTGGTTTTATTTATCTTTTAGATATTGCAAAAAGTATGATAGAAAGTGGCTCTAAAAAAAATGTCTTAATAGTCGGCGCTGAGAAGTTCAGCTCTATTATTGATTGGAGCGATAGAAGTACTTGTGTGCTATTTGGCGATGGTGCAGGAGCTGCTGTAATAAGTGCTAGAGATGATAATGAGATAATCGATATACACACATCAAGTGATGGAAGCAAGGGTGATTTGCTTATAACTCCAGGATGTGGCACAGTAAATCCAGCTAGTCAAGAGGTCCTTGATAAAAAGCTAAATTTCTTACATATGGCTGGAAATGAAGTCTTTAAAGTAGCAGTTCAAACTCTTACAAAAGACGTCGTTGATATTTTAGAAAAAAATAAAATCGCTAGTGAACAAGTTGATCTTTTTATCCCGCACCAAGCAAATTTAAGAATCATAGAAGCAGTTAAGCAACGCTTAAATTTCACAGATGAACAATGCGTAGTAACTGTCTCAAAATATGGCAATACAAGCTCAGCATCAATCCCTATGGCTATGAATGAAGCTTACGAAAGTGGTCGCTTAAAACAAGGCGATTTAATCTTGCTTGATGCATTTGGTGGTGGTTTTACTTGGGGCTCTGCTCTGCTTAAATTTGGCGGTAAATAACCAAACTCATTTTTAGAATTCTTATGTTATAATCTTACAAATATTATTTGTTAAGGAAGCCGATGAGTTATGAGGGGCGAGAGCAACTTGTATTGAGCTGCATGGAAATTCTACAAAGTCTTAAACAAGATTATATAGATCAGACAAAACTTTTAGTCAAAGATAGTCAAAAATACATAGATCTTTACGAGCTAGACGACACTTTGTCTTTGATATTTGATTCAATTTTCCAAAAAACATACGATGAAAATAATCTAAAAAAAAGCATATATAAGTGTTTTGAAAACGATGAAAACTACGCAAAATACATTGTGCTTTATTCGATGTTTCATTTGCTGCATAAATTTAGCATCACTCTTAAAGAAAAATATCCAAATTTGCTAGATCATATTGTCTATTTGCAAAACGCCATAGAGTCTTTTCAAGATATTTTTAGGATAAATAAAACTAAAAATAAAGATATTTCTTATTCAAGCTCAAATTCTATTAAATTTAGCTCATCTGGTGGTGGCTTTGTATTTTTTGGAAATTTAATCGATGAATTAAAAAGAATGCATTCTCAAAATGAAGAGCTTTTGTTTTTGAATTTATACAATGGTGTTAATGTAGAATGCAAATCAAGAATAGTCAGTATAGATGATGACAAAGTGGTTTGCAAGGTAAATTTGATGCAAATTTTGGCTATGAAAGAAGAAGGAAATGCTTTTATAGTCAAAAGTGGAAGCATGGTTAGCAACATAAAAGCAGATATTGCAAGTATAAATTTGACAAATGATACAGTCACGATAAAAAACTTCACTCACATGGAAAAGATGTTTGCGAGCCAAAGAAAATATCCAAGAGTTCATCCAAATAAATTTACCAAAGTCATGCTCTCAAACGGGGATGGTCTTGAGGTTCAAGGCAAACTTTTTGATATTTCTCAAGGCGGTATCGGCGTAGTCAGCATGGATAATCCAGGCTTTAAAAATGGCGAAAATATAAGGGCTAAATTTAGTCTGATTATGCCAAAAAGTGATGAAAATATTGATGTGGATTTAGAGCTTAAACTAGTAGTTGCGCTAAATTATCAAGGCTCAATGAGATATTGCTGCCAGATAATAAATGAGCAGCCAATCACCCAAAAAATAGTTGAATTTTCTAAGCTCAGAGTAGAAGAAACGCTCGAAGAGCTTAAAGAAAAAGTTGCTTTATATAAATAAAATAAAAGGTTAAAAATGAATGAAAATATTATTGCTTACGCTGTAGCTTATCTTATCGGAGCTATACCATTTGGGCTTATTTTGGCTATGGTTTTTGGCAAAACAAACATCGCAAAAGAAGGTAGCCACAGTATCGGGGCGACAAACGTGCTTAGGGTTATGAAAGAATCAAATCCAAAACTTGCCAAAAGATTAGCAGTTTTGACAGTGGTTTGTGACGCTCTAAAAGGTCTTGTGCCAATGATTATAGCAAAGGCTTTTTTCGATCTTAGTGATCAAACTATCTGGACAATGGCGGTTTTAGCCGTGCTTGGACACTGCTTTTCTCCTTATCTTAAATTCGAAGGCGGAAAAGGCATAGCTACTGGGGCTGGAGTTTTGGCTTATTTCTTGCCTATTGAATTAATCTGCGCTTTGGTCGTCTGGTTTATCGTAGGAAAAGTACTGAAAATATCAAGCTTAGCATCTTTGCTGGCTCTTCTTACTCTTATTGTGGCTTCTTTTGTGTTTCATTATGATATGCCAGTTATCAACACTCACGCTCCGATTTTTATCATCGCTTTTGTGGTTGTTTACAAGCATTTGCCAAATATCAAAAGGCTACTTTGTGGAGCTGAAAGAAGAGTTATTTGATAAGCGTATTCATAGAAAATTTGGAGTTTGAAACGATAATTGGGCTTTTGGATTTTGAAAGAATTGAGAAGCAAAAAATTACCGTGCAAGCTGAGTTTAGAGCTAAAGAATTTGTTGATTATGCTAAAACTTGCGAGTTTATACAGGCTAAATTTGACAAAAAGAAATTTGGAACTGTTGAGAGTGCACTAGAGTATTTTAAGACTAAATTTAAAAAGAAATTTCCGACTTTAGAGTATTTTTATATGAAAATCTCTAAGGTTGATATTATCCCTAATGCCATTGTAGGTGCCAAAATTCAGAAGTTTTATTAAATTAAATTTAAAAAAACTTGAAATCTTGCTTAATTTATGATACAATCACGATAAAATTTAAGCTTTAAGGAAAACATAATGAGAATTTTGATAGTTGAAGATGAAGTTACTCTAAATAAAACAATTGCAGAAGGCTTGCAAGAGTTTGGCTACCAAACAGACAGTTCAGAGAGTTTTAAAGACGCTGAGTACTATATAGGCATCAGAAATTACGATTTAGTGCTTAGTGATTGGATGCTTCCTGATGGCGATGGCGTGGATCTTATAAACGTTATCAAACAAAAATCTCCTCGCACTTCAGCAGTTATAATTTCAGCAAAAGATGATAAAGAAAGCGAAATAAAAGCTCTAAGAGCTGGCGCTGATGATTATATCAAAAAACCATTTGATTTTGATGTTTTGGTCGCTCGTCTTGAGGCGCGTTTACGCTTTGGCGGAACAAATGTAATCAAAATAGATGATCTAATAATAGATCCAGATGAAGAAAAAATCACATATCTTGGTCAAGAAATCGAGCTTAAAGGCAAGCCGTTTGAGGTTTTAACTCACTTAGCACGTCATAGCGACCAAATCGTCAGCAAAGAGCAACTTCTTGATGCTATTTGGGAAGAGCCAGAGCTAGTAACTCCAAACGTAATCGAAGTAGCAATCAACCAAATTCGCCAAAAAATGGATAAACCACTAAATATCTCTACAATAGAAACAGTAAGACGCCGCGGATATAGATTTTGCTTTCCCAAAAAAGCTTAAGGGCTAAATTTACATTACAATTAGCAATAGCTGGAGCTATGCTGATTGTAATCTTTTCGGTGATGTTATACCACTATATAAAAATCACAATTTTTGAAAATATAGTCCAAAGCCTTACTTTGGAGGCTAAGAATATAATCTCGTCAAAAGAGTCTTTGGAAGTGGGTAATTTAGAGTTTTATTACCCACAATCTGAGCATCTCTCAATACTTCAAATAAGTGAAAATGTTCATGGTTTAACTAGCCCTAAATTTATACAAAGCAAAGAAGATAACGACACATTTTTAACTCTTTATTATCCATATAAAGACACTATGGTTTTAACTATCAAAAAAAATACCACAGAATACAGCAATGTTGTTGAGCAAATTTTGGTAGATATTCTTATCATAAATGCAACTGCTATATTTTTGATACTGTTTTACGCTCTGTTTTTATCTAGAATGCTACTTTTACCTATTAAAATGCTTAGTTTAAAGCTTAGTAAGCTAAATGAGAGATTTTTGCAAGAGGTTAGCATTGATGAGCTTCCTGAAGAGTTTGAGCCTCTTGGCGATAGCGTAAATAGGCTAATAGCTAGGATTCAAACATTCGTGCAATACCAAAAAGAGCTTTTCATCGGAGCAGCTCATGAGCTAAAAACTCCACTTGCAGTGATGAAAACAAAAAATGAAGTGACACTCATAAAGCCACGTGAGCAAGAAAAGTATATCGAAGCCTTAAAAAACAATAATGAATCAATAAATCAGATGAATAAAATGATAAGCTCCATCTTAGAAATCGGTAGGCAAGAGGGCGCGCAGTTTGAAAAACCAGTCAATATAGACATTATTGCTTACATAAACGAGATTGGAAATAACTTCTTAATACTAGCAAAAGGCGAAAATAAAAATATATCATTAAATTTAGAGCCGCAAAGTTTAAAGATGTTTTTGCAGCCGACTTTGTTTTTGCATGTGATACAAAACTTCGTCCAAAACGCTATCAAATTTTCACCAAGTGGAGCCACTGTCGAGATAAAAACTAGCTTACATGATGATGAGTTTGTAGTAGAAGTGATCGATCAAGGTCCAGGTATCGATGAGGGAAAAGATCTATTTGCTCCGTTTAAAAGATATGGAGACAAAGGTGGTGCTGGGCTGGGTCTATTTTTAGCCAAAGGTGCAGCTCAAGCACTTGGTGGAAATGTGCAAATTACCAACAAACCAGATAAAAGTGGAGCAATAGCCACACTAAAAATTCCTATAAACACAAAAAACACGAAAAAGCTCATAAATTCAAAATTTCTAAAGTAAATTTATAGTATAAAGTGGCTTTTAAAATATTATTCATTGTGAAAGGTTTGTTATGTCTTTGATGATAACAAAAGATTGTATAAGCTGCGATGCGTGTCGCGAGGAATGCCCAGATGAGGCTATATACGAAGATGATCCAATATATATGATAGATCCAGATAGATGTAGTGAGTGCATTAGCGACTATGCTGAGCCAGCGTGTATCATGGCGTGCCCTGTGGATTGTATCGTTCCAGATCCTGATAATATAGAGACGCCAGAAGAGCTTAAATTTAAACACGAACAATATCTAGAAGGTAATTAATGCCTAGACGAGTAGCAGTAATTGATCTTGGTTCAAACTCAGCTAGAATGGCTATATTTGAGCGTACAAGCAGACTTGGATTTTTTATTTTAAGAGAGTATAAGATCAAAGTCAGGCTTGGAGAGGGAGCTTATGAGAATGGCGGAGTTTTGCAAGATGCTGCTATGGATAATGTCTTTTGTGCTTTTAGCGAATTTAAACACTTTATAAAGCTGTATAAAGTAAATAAAGTCCTTTGCGCAGGGACTTCAGCTCTTAGAGACGCACCAAATTCAAGCGTTTTTATCAACCGTATCAAAAATGAGCTTGGGCTTGGGCTTAAAATCATTGATGGTAAAATGGAGGCATTTTATGGTGGCGTTGCCGCTTTAAATTTGCTCTCTCCACTTAGCGAGGCTACTACGATAGACATAGGTGGTGGCTCGACTGAACTAGCCAAAATCAAAGATGGCAAAATCATTGATACAATATCGCTAAACATAGGTACCGTAAGACTAAAAGAGCTGTTTTTTGATAAAAAAGACATATCTGGAGCTGCTAAATTTATAGATGATATGCTTTCAAATTTGCCAAATGGATTTAACTCAGCAAATATCATTGCGATTGGCGGAAGCCTAAGAGCCATCTCAAATGCAATAATGCAGATCAAAAAACACCCACTAAAACTAGTCCACAACTACTCTTATGAGTTAAAAGAACATAGCTCATTCATAGAAAAACTTGCCTTCGCAAATGTCTTTGATCTCAAAGATTTTCCAGTCAAAAAAGATAGATACGACACTATAAGAGAAGGTGCGATGATATTTTCTAAGGTAGCAAAAAGGCTAGGTGGCAAAAAAATACATACAAGTGGTGCTGGTGTGCGAGAGGGGATATTTTTAAGCAATCTCTTAAGACCAGGCATTAAATTTCCACAAAATTTTAATCCAAGTTTAAGAAGTCTTCAAGATAGATTTATAGAGACGAGCAATCCAAATACGCCTAAATATGCAAAGATACTTTTTGACGTGTTAAAACCTCTGCATAAACTAGATGACAAGTACGCAAATGAGCTAGTTATCGCCTCAAAACTCTATAGTCTTGGTAGATTTTTAGGATTTTACTCAGAGCATGCTCATAGTAGCTACATAGTGCAAAACGGGCTAAATTACGGCTATACTCACGAGCAAAAAGCACTCATTTCGGCTATTATTTTTTATCAAGGAAAGCTTATTAGTGAGCTTGGAGAGTTTAAAGAGCTTTTGCCAAGTATCGATGAAGTAAGGTGGCTTTCGTTTTTGCTTGGGCTTGCAAAGGCTGTAAATATAAGCGATGAAATGGAGTTTAGCTTTGTCAATCACGCCTTGCATATAAAAGGTATAAAAAACTTTTTTATGGTTAAAGAGAGTATAAAAAAACTTGTCAAACCTAGCATTTTTGCGATAACTTTTGACTAAAGACCCTCTAAAATAATATAATATAGTTGATTTATAGCAAAATCGTCCAAATGAGCTGATTTTGCTGTTTCAAATAGTTCATTTATGGCTTTTGTATCAAATACAACTTTTGAAGTACAGTGCGGGTGAGCTGGTAAAAATCCTCTTAAAAGCGAAATTCGCCCACCTATTTGACCATCGCAAAACAAGCAATTCATCTCTTTATTTAGTCGCCCCTCAAACTCAAGCAATCTTACATAAGCTTCTAAAATAGTTCTTTTTGGATTTTGTTTTTCTAGCTTTAAAGCGCAATCTTCAAGCAGATCATAATAAAACTCATTGATCTCGCTAGCGTCTTTTAAATGCTCATAAAGTAGTCGCATGAACTGTTGCCATGCAAGCAACCTATCTGTGTAAAATAGCCATTTAAAGCCAAGATGCATGGTTCCCCTAAGGTGTGGTAAGAAATTTGAGTTTTCCACCAGCTCGAAGTCTAGTTTGAAACCTTGAGTGATGACTGGATGTCTTGCCCCATAAAATCTATAGCATTTTATGAGTTGTTCTTTTGACAGTATGAAAACCAAGCAGTCCTCATCTCTGACTTTTTGGACGCGTAAGATATAGCCTTGCATTATCTAAAAAAGTCTTTGACCTTTGATAGCATCAAATTTGGATCAGTTATCAAATTTATCTCATTTCTAAAAGCGCTCGCACCATTTATTCCTTTTGAATATTCGTGCAAATGCTTTCTAAATACAGCCACGCCATGCTCTTTGTAGTGAGCTATCATCTGCCTAAAATGCTCTATGATGATCTCTTTTTTTAGCTCATCACTGATTGTTCGTTTGTTTTTGATCTCATAAAATATCCAAGGCTTTCCGATGCTAGCCCTTCCTATCATGGCTCCGTCGCAGTTTGTTATCTTTAAGACTTCATCTATGTTGTCTTTGTCAATGTCTCCATTTGCAATGACTGGGATTTTGACATTTTGTTTGATACGAGCGATCGCCTCATAATCTACCTTTGAGCTATATCCGCCAGCTCTGGTTCTGCCATGAACTGCTAGATAATCAGCCCCAGCATTTTCTATATCTTTTACTATTTTGTATGCGTTTTTTTCGCTAAATCCAAGTCTAATTTTGACTGATGTGTAGCGTTTGTTTGATATGTTTTTGATAGTTTCTACTATATCGCAAAGCAAATTTGAATCATTTAAAAGTGCTGATCCAGCGTTTTGTTTTATGACTTTTGGCACAGGACAGCCGCAGTTTAGATCTATTCCATCAATCCCGTCAATATTATTTAGGATTTCAACAGCTTTTTTGATGATGTCTTTGTCGCTTCCAGCTAGCTGGACTATATATGGAGTTTCAAGAGCGTTTTTTTCTATCATAGTTAGAGTTTTGGCACTTTCATAGACAAGGGCATTTGAGCTTATCATCTCGCTGACTGTGACATCGCAGCCAAATTTTTTGACAACGCCCCTTAAAGGCAGGTCAGAAAAACCTGCCAAAGGAGCTAAAAATAGTGGTTTTGAATTAAAATCGATCATTTATAAAATAGTGAAGCAGGAGCTAGTTTGCCGTGTTCTCTTAAGAAAAGTAGAGTTTTTATCTTGTCAAATTCGCCGTCTTGTGATGAGGTTATTATCTCTCTTAGATTATCAATCATTTGCAAATCATAAAGTATATACAAGTAGGCTTCATTTGCATTTGAATGCTCGTTTTTAAGACGGTCAAACACGCCCATTAGTTTATCTGGATCTAGTTTTGTTTTAAGGTGAGTTGCTAGGCTGATGTACTCATCAGTTTGGAATTCGTTTTTATTTATGAGATTAAATAGATCTTGACTAGATATCTCAAGAGTGCCATCTATGTATCTATTTATAAGCTTCATTGTATCTTCATTGCTATAGTCAAATCCAAATTTAGATAGCTCAAGATATGTTGCGTTATTTAGCGCTGAGCCAAATGCTTCTTGATACAAGCTATCAGAGGCATCTATTTTTGATGAAAGAATGGTTAGAGCGTATTTATAATCAGCTTTGATTTTGTTTTTTTCATTTTGTATAAACAGTGGATTTGTTTTAAGTAGTTTGAATTTTTTCAAGTCACAAACTTCACCATTTTTTACTTTTTTTGACATTTCATAAGCAAGTTTTAGATCTTCATTTTTTAAATTTGGCTCACCTAAATTTAACCATGGAGATAGAGATTTTGTCACTTCACTAGGAATTTGAAAAAGATCAGTTTTAAAATCTTTGTTTGATTCTAGACCTAAAAAAACCTCTTTTGCAAGGCTATTGTATAAATTTAGATCATTTTTAACAGCTCTTGCGTCTAAGAAATTTTTAAATCCATAGTAGCTGATGTGAAAAATGCTAAGCAAAGCAAACAAAGCTATAGGAATAACCACCCACGAAGCAACTGGCAAGTCTAAAGTGTATTCTAATATGCTAAGACTGAAGTTTTGGTTGAAAAATGTGAATACAAATACCCAAATTAGGGCAACATAGATGATTGAATATAGCACGTAACGTCTTGCTTTCATTTCTAAATCCTTACTTTTTGTTATTTTTTTCGATAATTTCGCGACAAGTTATACAGTATCTCGCATGAGGTTTGACTTTCATGCGTTCTATATCTATCTCATCTTCACACATTTCGCAAATTCCATAGCTTCCATCGGCTATTTTTGATAATGATAGGTCGATTTCGGCTAGCTCTTGCTTTTGTTTTATAGATATTGATTGCTCTAAAATAGCGTCTGCATTGATATTTGCAAAATCAAATTCATCGCTAGCTCCACTCTCTCTTAATCCATTTATCTCGTTTGCTGAGTCTATGATATTTTTTTTGATTTGAACTTTGCGTTCTTCAAGGAGTTCTTTAAAAAAATCTAAATCACTCTTTTTCATCGTTTTTCCTTATTTGTGGTATGGATGGTTTGCATTTATACAAAGCCCTCTAAAAATTTGCTCAAACAACATAAGTTTGGCTATTTTATGGGCTAAAGTAAGTCTGGAGAGACTGACTAACCTATCCATTTTTGATTTGAAATTTGAGCTTAAACCATAAGCTCCACCTATAAAAAATGAGATTTTTTGATTGTCTTTTAATAATTTTGCAAATTCAAAGCTATCTAGCTCTTCGCCTCTCTCATCAAGCCCTATGCAAAACCCGCCAAGACAAGGCATATAAGCGTTATCATAAGCGGTGTGGGATTGCTCTTTTGAGAGGCTTTGGGCTTTTGCGATTTGAGCGTTAAATTTGTTTATTTCTTGGATATTAGCCCATTTTGATGACATTTTTATATAGTCTTTTAACTCTTCAAAATCATCATTACTTTTTTGTATGCAATGGACTAAAATTTGCATTAGATAGCCTTAAATTTAATATCTTGCTCTTGTTTTTCGTTCATAAAAAATCTAATCATATCGCTAAGATATTTTTTATGCTCGTTTCTAGGAACGATTGCGTCAATTAGACCATGTTCTAGCAAGAACTCAGCTCTTTGGAAGCCTTCTGGCAAGCTAGCTTTTATAGTTTGTTCTATTACTCTTTGACCTGCAAAGCCGATCAACGCTCCTGGTTCAGCGATGATTAAGTCGCCAAGCCATGCAAAAGAAGCAGAAACGCCACCCATAGTAGGATCGGTTAAAACAGAGATAAATGGCAGTTTTGCATCGCTTAAAAGCTTTAAGGCAGCACTTGTTTTGCTCATTTGCAAAAGGCTAAATGTGCTTTCTTGCATTCTAGCGCCACCACTTGCACTTACGATGATAAGAGCGCATCTTTTTTCAATAGCTCTTTTGACGGCTCTTGTGATTTTCTCACCCTCAACTGAGCTGAGACTTCCACCCATAAAGCCAAAGTCAAACACCACAAGCTCTACAGGCAAAGCATCTATAGTAGCTTCTCCTGATATAATTGAGCTTGATCTTTTACTTTTTTCTTCGCTTTCAGCAATTCTTTTTTTATATGATTTTTTATCGACAAATTTAAGCGGATCAATTGGTTTTAAATTTGAATCAAACTCGACAAAGCTTCCTTCATCTACTATAAGCTCTATTCTTTTTTGTGGGTTTAGACGCATATGATAGCCGCATTTTGGGCATACATTATAACAAGCCTCAACCTCTTTATAATACATTAATGAATTACAGCTATTGCACTTAATCCAGTGGCTTGGAGCCTCGCTTGGATTGGATTGTTTTCTTCTCATTTTTGAAAAAAAGTCAGCAAACATTTTTTTCCTTATTTTAAAAAATTGGTCGATTATAGCCAAATTTAGCCAAATTTTTCTTTAAAGGATTTCTTGATATTTTTGTAAAATATTTTCAAATTTAATAGCGATTTGTTACGATATTTCTAAGATATATTAAATTTATAGTATTTGATTAGATATTTTTTGTCTTATTTAGAATTGATTAAACTAACAGAGATATAATTTCGCTCATAATAAAAATTACTAATAAAAGGAGACAGAATGATCGTTACAAATAAAGCACCTGAGTTAAGCGGTGTAGCAGTTTTAGGCAATGGACAAATAGAGGAAAAATTTGATCTATACAAAAATATCGGACCAAAAGGTGCGGTAGTATTTTTCTATCCAAAAGATTTTACATTTGTTTGTCCAAGTGAGATTATCGCATTTGACCACAGATATCAAGAGTTCAAAGAAAGAGGCATCGAAGTAATCGGCGTAAGCTGCGACAACGAATATTGCCACTTTGCATGGAGAGAAACAGATGTTAAACAAGGCGGTATCGGCAGAGTTCAATTCCCAATAGTAGCTGACCTTAAAAAAGAGTGGGCAAGAGGATTTGACGTATTGTTTGATGAAGCAGTTGCTCTAAGAGGAAGCTTCTTGCTTGATAGCGATGGCACTGTAAGACATGCAGTTATAAACGACCTTCCACTTGGTAGAAATATCGATGAAATGGTAAGAATGGTAGATACTATGCTATTTACAAATGAGCATGGCGAAGTTTGCCCAGCTGGCTGGAACAAAGGTGATAAAGGCATGAAACCTTCAACTGAGGGCGTTGCAAACTACCTTGGCGAAAATGGTAGCAAACTATAATTCGTAAAATTTGATAGGAGATTCTCCTATCAAATTTAAGCTATTTTAATTATCCGTTTTTTCTTTCGAATTCTTTCATAAACTCAACTAAAGTTTTTACATTGTCTAGTGTTACGGCGTTATAAATAGACGCTCTAAGCCCACCTAAAATCCTATGACCTTTTAATCCAATCATATTATTTGCTTCAGCTTCTTTGACAAAAAGTGCGTCTAAATCAGCATTTGGAGTTGTGTAGCTGACATTCATAAGAGATCTTGAGCCGACCTTTGCGTGAGCTTGATAGAAGCTTGAATTGTCAATAAAATCATAAAGATATTTTGCTTTTTGTTTGTTTAGCTCGTGGATTGCTTTTAAGCCGCCTTGCTCATTTATCCAGTCAAGCACTAAATCAAACATATAAATTCCAAATGTCGGAGGAGTGTTTGCAAGTGAGTTTGCTTCTATTTGAGTAGTGTAGCGAAGTGGGGTAGGGACGTTGTCTTTTACTCTAGCGGCTAGATCTTTGCGGATGATGACTAGAGTGATTCCTGCTGGGCCTGCATTTTTTTGAGCTCCACCATAAAACATTCCGATATTTTTGGTGTTGAAGTCAAGTTCGCGGCTAAGCAAATCGCTGCTGCTATCTACTACTAAAGGGCATTTTGTATCTGGTAATTTTGCGTACTGGGTGCCGTAAATTGTGTTGTTTGAACAGATATAAGCATAATCTGCGTCATCGCTAAATTTAATATTTTCTGGAATTCTATCAAATTTAGTCTCTTCGCTTGAGGCGACAACTTCATAATTTATGCTTTGGATTTTGGCTTCTTTAATAGCTTTTGTAGTCCAAACGCCAGTATTTACATACTGAGCAACTCCGCCATTATATAAATTCATAGGAACTTGTGCGAACTGAAGCGTTGCTCCACCTTGCAAAAATAAAACAGCATAATCATCGCTTACATTATAAAATTTTCTGATTTTTTCTATTGCTGCGTTGTGAAGAGCGTCAAAGACCTTGCCTCTGTGGCTGATCTCCATAATACTAAAACCCATGCCTTTGTAGCTGGTAAATTCAGCCTTTGCGCGTTCTAAAACGCTAAGTGGAATCGCACTTGGACCTGCGCTAAAATTTAAAACTCTATTCATATTTATCACCTTTCTAAGATTTTATTATTGCTTGTTTTTTGCTATTTTGTGAGTAAAGCGTGACTTCATCGCCACTTTTTAGCTCACTTAGAGCTGTAATTTTACCATTTTTTTGGATTTGTATCATAGTTTTTGTTAGATTAAAAAACTGATTTTGCTTTGATAAGCTTAGTTCGCACTCTTTTAGGGCGTGAGATAATCTCATAAGCTTGGTTTGGACTAGATTATCTAGTGAGATTTTTTTGTGCTTTAATTCAAGGACTGCGTTGCCGATTCTTTGAGATAAGGCTTGGTTTTTGAGATTTAGACTTACCAAATTTAGCCTATTTTCGCACTTTTCAAGTTTTTGGTTTATGAAGTTTTTAAAGGCGTCATAAACCATATCTAGGCTTTGAGCCAAAACCTTGCTATCAGGAAGCAAATCGACCATAGCAGCTGTTGGGGTAAGTGAGCGATGATCTGCTACGAAGTCACTGATACAGTAGTCTATCTCGTGACCTATGGCTGAGATTAGTGGGGTTTGGAGATCAAAAATAGCCCTTGCTAAGCCCTCATCATTGAAGCACCATAGATCTTCTTTGCTTCCGCCACCTCTTGCTAAAACTATGGCATCAAATCCTTGCAAATCAATCTTTTTTAGGATGTTGCAGATATTTGTTGCTGCCATTTCGCCTTGCATGAGTGAGTTAAAAACACTAAATTTGCATAGCGTAAAACGATCATTTATCACTTTTAGCATATCTTGATAAGCAGCTGATGTTAGGCTGGTGATTATGGCTACGTTTTTTGGAAATTTAGGTAGTGGTTTTTTAAATTTGATATCAAAAAGCCCCTCTTTTTGGAGTTTTTCTTTTAGCTCATTGAAGGCTAGTTCAAGCTCACCAATACCTGCTGGGAGCATTTTGTTTGCCATGAGTTGGTAGCCTCCAGTTGGCGGATATATTGTGAGTTTGCCTTGAACTGTGATTTTCATACCGTCTTTGACTTCAAATTTAATGGCTTGATTTTGGAATTTATACATAGCTGAGCTTATGACGCTTTTTTCATCTTTGAGTGAAAAATACCAGTGTCCAGAGCTATGTTTGATCATCCTTGAGATCTCGCCAGTGACTTCTACAAAGCTAAAATGAGTTTCGAGCAGCGCCTTTGCTTGCTCGTTGAGTTGGCTAACTGTCATTTTACTTTTTTTGCTATAAAAAGTGTGCTGACATCGAAGCTGTAGCCCTTGCAAATTTGCACTTCAAATCCAGCTTCTCTTAACTCATCGCAAAAGCTTTTTTTGTCCAAAAAGTTTTCTATACTGCTTGGCAAATACGTGTAAGCCTCTTCATTTTTGCTGATGAAACCGCCGATCTTTGGCAGTATTTTACTAAGATAAAAGTCCCTGATTTTTGGTATAAATCCGCTATTGTTTCTTTTAGTAAACTCAAGCACTACGACGTATCCACCGGGTTTTAGAACGCGGTTAAACTCTTTTAGGGCTTCATTTCTTGCTATAACGTTTCTTATGCCATAGCTAATGCTTATTATATCGGCGCTTTGGTCTTCTAAGCCAGTATTATCAGCCATCGCAGTGATAAACGTAAAGTCCTTGAACTTTTCTTTTGCTACTTCTAACATTCCGGTACTTGGATCGACGCCGGTTATGGAGTTTATTTTAACCCCAAGCTCACTAGCCATACTTTGCCAGATCCCCATCATATCGCCAGTTCCACAAGCCACATCGACTATATCAATGCTACTATTTTTATAGTTTTCTAGCACCAGTGAGCAGGCATTTTTCCTCCAGCTAATATCAACTCCAAAGCTCAAAACTCTGTTTGCTTTGTCGTAAGTCGGCGCTATTTGATTAAACATTTCTATGATTTTTTCTTGTTTTTCCACTTAAATTTCCTTCGTATAATAAACCTTCAAAATTCTTGATAATTTATGAATTTTGCCGTTGATTTTCTGCGTTTTTGTCTGAATTTTCTTTTGGATTTTTTTGATTTGTTTTTTTATATTTTTATCAAAAGTGCTAAATTTATCACTATCAAATTTCATTTTAGCAAAATTGTTAGACTGCAAGATGAAATTTATCTCTTTTAGCACTTTGTCTATTTTTTTGACTAGTTTATCTGTTTTTAAGACAAATATATCGCCAAAATATTCCAAAGTTATTTTCAAATTTAATAGATTTTTGTATAAATTCGCATAATTATTCATGCTATAAAAACTCTTTAAAGCTCCAAGGCAAAGCAATCTTAAATGATAAGCAACGCTTGATTTTAAGCAGTTTTGACCATCTTTTGATATATAAAATTTATCGCTATCGCTTAGCAAAATTTCCCACTCTTTTAAGGTTTCTTCAAACTCATCTGAGCTTAAAAATAGCCTTATCTCATCTTCTAAAATTTGCCTATTTTGATAAAAATGGTTCACCTGATTTGAGCTTGTTTGCCAAGCTTCAATGTATTCTTCTAAGAAATTTTGCTCGATCAAATTTAGCATTTTTTGAGAAATTTCTTCAAAAATATTGATAAATTTAGTGCAAATTCGCTCGTCTATGGCAAATTTAAAACTCTTCAAGAAAAATAGCGATTTGTAAATTTCGTTTTGCAAGCTTTGTAAGGAGGCTTTGTCTTTTGTTTTTAAGTAGTTTAATTTTTGGCTTAAAACAGCATTGTAAATTTGAAACAAAACCATTCTTATGCCATCATAAGTGCTTATCAAGCTTGGGAAAAACAGCTTAAACTCGCCTAGTTTTTCTATCATTTTTAGTGAGTTTTTGTAGTCAAAGTTGAAATTTGGATTGCCAAATAGGGCTAAATTTTTATTTTTATATCTTTCATCTTCTGTTATTTCTTTTAAGATATTTTGAGCTAGAAATTCTGGCATCACAAACTCTTTAGCGTCATTTTGGGTCAAAAACTCTATCTCGAAAACAGCCAAATCGCAAAGCCAGTCGCTATAAACATCTATGTTGCAAGGTAGATTATTGAGCTTAAACTCATATCTGGTTTTTGAAATAGGCAAGGCAATAGCGTGTTTGAGCGCTTTTTCATACTCTTTTTTACTGATTTTTATCTCGTGTTCTTGTCTGATAAGACCTTTGCCAAATTTCATAGTTTTGAAGAATTGATCATCACTTTTGCGGTATCTAGTCTCATTTACTGGTGAAATTTGAGTATAAAATTGTGTTATATTTAGTTGTTTAAACTCAACTCCGTCTGTTTGAAGTGTGTTTTGCAAAAAGGTATCATTTAGTAAAAATTTACGCTCAATTTCTAGAACCAATTCTAAATCCTTTGCATTAGATTGGCAATGATTTTACCTAATTTCTACTAAATATTAGCTTTATAAGATTTGTTTAATTTCTAAAAAAGTATAATGAAAATTTCACAATAAACACGCTTTTTTAGGAGTTTGCTTGAAAAAATTTCTCTTTATAATCTTAAGCCTTGCTGTCATAATTTTGCTATATTTTACTTATAAAAATGGTGGATTTAATGGGCAAAAAGAAGACATATTTTATGGTAATGTCGATACAAAAACAGTTGATCTATCATTTAGATTTTTGGGACAAATTTCAAGCATTGCCAAAGAAGAGGGCGACAGCGTAAAAATAGGCGAAGAGATAGCAAGGCTTGATGATGAGTATTTGCTAAATTCGCTTGAGAGCGTAAAAACAAATATCGCCTTAGAAAAAATCAAACTTGATAAGCTTGAAAATGGCTATAGAAAAGAAGATATTGCTTCAGCCAAAGCGAGTTTTGAAATGGGCATGGCAAATTTAGCAAAGGCAAAAGATAGCTTTGCTAGACAAGAAAAACTCATCAAAACAAACTCAACTTCACAAGAAGCTTATATGAATGCAAAGTCAAATTTAGAAGCTATGAGAGCAAATTTGGCTCTTGCTAAAGCTGGTTATGAAAAACTCCAAAATGGCTATGAAAAAGCAGATATAAAAGCTCAAGCTGAGCTAGTAAAATCCCTAGAAATCAAAAAACAAGCCATAGAACTTGACCTTAAAAACTCTATCATCAGATCGCCATATAATGGTATCTTGCAAAAAAAATACAAAGAATTAGGCTCGACTGTGGTGCAAAACGAACCAGTCGCACAGATTGCTAGAATGGATAAATTTTTTATCAGAGCTTACGCAAACGAGCCAGACCTTAAAAAGCTAGAGCTTGGAGAAGATATGCTTATATATAGCGATGCTAGAGATGAGCCATATCGTGGGCGTTTGAGCTTTATTTCAAGCGTGGCTGAGTTCACTCCAAAACACATTCAAACTATGGAGCTTAGAAGTGAGCTTGTTTATAGATTTGAGATCATTATTGATGATTTTGATACCAAACTAAAACAAGGTATGCCTGTGCATATTAAATTTAGCAATGATAAAAGCAACCAATCTTTCTAAAAGCTTCAAAAATCCGCAAATTGATGCGATCAAAAATCTAAGCTTTGAGATAAAAAAAGGCGAAATAACTGGGCTTGTAGGGCCTGATGGTGCTGGCAAAAGCACGCTTCTTAGGATGTGTGCCGGACTTCTAAAACCAAGTAGCGGGAGCCTTGAGGTTATGGGACATTCTATGCCTTGCGCTGATTTTGGATTTTTGCATGATACTAGCTATATGCCCCAACTCTTTGGGCTTTATAGCGATTTAAGCTGTCTAGAAAATCTAAATTTATACGCAAAACTTCAAGGTCTGCAAAATTCCAAAAAACGTATTGATGAGCTTTTGGATTTTACAAATTTGATGAAATTTAAAGACAGAATGGCGGGGAGTTTGTCTGGCGGAATGAAGCAAAAGCTAGCATTCGGCGCTGCTTTGCTTAAAAAGCCAAAGTTGCTTTTGCTTGACGAGCCAGGAGTGGGCGTAGATCCTATCTCAAGGAAAGAAATTTGGGCTATGGCAAGAAGCCTTGAAGAGATTAGCATATTTTGGGCGACTTCATATATGGATGAGGCTAGGCAGTGTGATAGCGTGATTTTGCTAAATGAAGGCGAAATAATCTTTAATGATAGGCCAAATTTGATAGATGATTTAATGCAAAATAGAGTATTTTTAGCTAGTTTTGATGGAGACAAAAGAGAGTTTTTGACGACTATTTTGGAGCATGAAAATGTGCTTGATGCTTATTTGGTTGGCTCTAAGATTAGGGTTGTTTTGCGTAATAAGTTTGACATAAACTCTAGCTTTAAAATGGCTAAATTTGAGCCAGTTCAAGCTAGTTTTGAAGATGCTTTTACATATATGCTTGGGATAAAAACAGTAGCTCACAGCCAGCTCTTGGGCGTTCTTAATAAGGCAGAAGAGATGCAAGGCAATAGCTTGGAGGCCAAAAATCTGTGTAAAAATTTTGGCGAATTTAAGGCTGCGAGCGATATAAGTTTTAGCGTGAAGCGTGGCGAGATTTTTGGATTTTTGGGACCAAATGGAGCTGGCAAATCGACTACTTTTAAGATGATTTGCGGGCTTCTAAAGCCAAGTAGTGGAAGCTCTTTTGTTTGTGGTGAGGATATTTCACAATCCAAAAACAAAATCGGTTATATGGCTCAAAAATTCTCACTTTACGCCAATCTTGGTTTGCTTGATAATCTTGAGTTTTTTGCTGGAATTTATGGTCTAAAAGGCAAGAAAAAAGATGAGATTTTAAACTCAATGATAGAGATTTTTGGGCTTAAAAAATATGCCAAAAACAAAGTCGGCGAGCTTCCTCTTGGTATAAAACAGCGTTTGGCTCTGTCTTGCTCACTCATGCATTCTCCTGCGGTTTTGTTTTTAGACGAGGCGACTAGCGGGGTCGATCCGATTACTAGAAAGGAGTTTTGGCGTCATATAAATGCAGTTTCAAAGCTTGGAATTAGCGTAATGGTGACGACGCATCTTATGGACGAGGCTGAGTTTTGCGATAGAGTTATGCTGATTGATGCTGGAAAAATGATAGCCATAGGCTCACCAGATGAGCTAAAGCAAAAGGCAAACTGCTCAAATATGGAAGATGCGTTTATAGCCCTTGTAAAGGAGGCTAGAGGTGAGTTTTAGGCGGATTTTTGCTATGGCTTTTAAAGAGAGTTTGCAAGCTCTGCGTGATCCAAGCACGGCTCTTATCGCAGTTATTTTGCCTATGATTTTGCTGTTTTTAATGGGATATGCAGTCTCACTGGACGCGAAAAATATCAAATTTGGCATAGTAAATCACAGCTCAAGCACGAACTCTAAAGAGCTTGTTTCTAGCTTCGTTGGGGCTGGATTTTTTGATATTAAATTTAGTCAAACAACTGCCAAATTTCAAAAAGATATGCAAAATTACGAGCTTGGCGGGTTTCTAGTCATAGATGAAAATCTTGGTAAATTTGCTTTTGAGATTATAACTGACGGAAGCGACCCAAACACCGCAAATCTCATCAATCAATACGCCACCCAAATCATAAAATCGTGGAGTAAAGAGACTTTTGGGGTGCGAAATCTAGATATTCAAACTAGGTTTTGGTTTAATGAAAAGCTCTCTAGCAGATACTTTGCGATACCTGGCTCAATCGCAGTTATTATGACTTTGATAGGCACTTTGCTAACCTCATTAGTCGTCGCAAGAGAGTGGGAGCAAGGTACGATGGAGTGCTTGATGAGTACGCCAATTTCAAATTTAGAAATCATTTTAGGCAAACTTATCCCATATTTTGCACTTGGAATGTTTAGCGTGTTGCTTTGTTTTATTATCGCTTATTTTTGGTATGAAGTGCCATTTCGTGGTAGTTTGTGGGTGCTTTTGGCGCTGAGTTTTATATATATGCTTCCAGCCCTTTGCACTGGACTTCTTATCTCAACTCTAGCTAAAAGTCAGTTTGTCGCAGCACAAATCTCCATACTTGTGGGATTTTTGCCAGCGTTTTTGCTCTCTGGATATATTTTTGAAATCTCAAATATGCCTGAAATTTTGCAGTTCATGACCTACGCTATTCCTGCAAGGTATTTTGTAAGCTCACTTAGCAATATATTTTTGGTCGGTGATACTTATGAGATTTTTATAAAAGACGCTATTTGTATGCTTGGGATCGGGTTCTTGCTTTTAGGGCTTGTGCTAAAAATCTCAAAAAGGAGCCTTGATTGAGACTATTTGCACTTATCAAAAAAGAATTTTTAGCCATAAAAAACGATAGAAGAAGTATGTTTGTAGTCATCGTGCCACCGCTTTTGCAGATTTTGATTTTTGCTTTTTCTGTGACTTTGGAGGTGCGAAACGTAAATTTGGCCATATTTAACCAAGATAGTTCGCAGCATAGCAAAGAGCTTATCACTAGCCTTGAAAGTGCTAAATTTGTCAAAGAAATTAATATGGTTTACAGCCTAGAAGAGGGCAAAAAGCTAATCACAAATCAAGATGTAATGGCGTTTTTAATAATCCCTAAAAATTACGCTTTAGGTAAAGAGAGTCTTGGCATAATCCTTGATGGCAGACACTCAAACTCAGCCCAAATCATAAATGGCTACATCGAGCAGAGCATTTTGCCAAATGATTTGGTAAGCTTAAGAAGCTTTTACAATCCAAATTTAGACAATTTTTGGTGGATAGTGCCAAATTTAGCCTGTTCGATTGTGATGATAATGGCTATAGTTTTAACAGCGCTTAGCATAGCAAGAGAGAAAGAAATAGGCACGTTTGATCAGATACTTGTATCGCCACTGACGCCTTTTGAGGTGCTTGTGGGCAAGCTTGTGGCTCCGCTTTTCATCGCTACATTTTTATCCATCATTGTCACAGCTATAAGCTATTATCTTTTCAAAATCCCAATCGTAGGAAATCTCTTGCTTTTGTATTTTGGAATGGCAGTTTTTATATTTTCGATATGCTCAGTTGGGCTATTTATATCTTGCGTTTCTAGCACGCAACAACAAGCCATACTTTGGGCTTTTGTCTTTTTATTGCCGTCGATTATGCTCTCAGGATTTGCAACCCCAATAGCAAATATGCCCTCATGGCTCCAGCCAGTTAGCGATTTTGTGCCACTGACTTACCATATCAAATTTGTAAAAGGAATATTCTTAAAAGATATTAGCCCTGTTCAGTCACTAAGCTATCTTTTGCCGATGTTTGCCTTTGGGGTGGCGTTTTTCTTAATTAGCTTAGCAGTGTTTAAAAAAAGCGTTTTGAAGTAGCTAACAAACTGAGCCAAGTGTCACAGCAAGCCCACCAAGAGCCGTTTCTTTGTATTTTAAGCTCATATCTTTGCCAGTTTCAAACATGGTTTTGATGATGTTATCTAGGCTGACTTTTGGGTCTGATTTTCTACTCATAGCCATTCTTGCTGCACTTATTGCCTTTATAGCTCCAAATGCGTTTCTCTCTATGCAAGGGATTTGCACTAGCCCATAAACTGGATCGCAAGTAAGCCCCAAATGATGCTCCATAGCCACTTCTGCTGCGTTGCATGATTTTATTGCATCAGCCCCCATCACGCTTGCCATGGCTGCTGCACTCATCGAGCTAGCAGAGCCTATCTCAGCTTGACATCCAGCCTCAGCCCCGCTTATACTAGCGTTTTTCTTATAAAGTGAGCCAATAAGCATAGCACTAAGCAAAAACTCTATGACCTTATCATCGTTAAATCCAATTGTGTGGTTTTTGAGATACAGCATTACTGCTGGAATGACGGCGCAAGCTCCGTTTGTAGGAGCAGTTACCACTCTGCCGCCGCCAGCATTTTCTTCGGCTACAGCTATTGCATAAAGCGATATATAATCAAGCACGCCAAGAGGATCGCTCGTGATAGATAGCCTTTCATTTAGCCCTTTTGCTCTTCTTTTTAGGTGAAGTCTGCCAGGCAAGTAATCGTTTTTTGGGTGAATGCCGTTTGCGTAGCTGCTTTGCATTACTTCCCAAATCTCCAAGCAATAGTCTTTGATAAACGTAGGCGAATTAAACTGAAGCTCATATTCCAAAGATAGCTTTGGGAGGTTCCATTGGTGTTTGGAGCAGAGATTTAAAATGTCTTTTGCGTTATTGAAATTTATGGCTAAATTTAGCTTGTTTTCGTCTTTGGCTTTGGCATTCATCTCATCTATGGTTTTTACAAAACCTCCGCCGACTGAGAAGTAAATTTGCGAGCCAAGAAGATTGCCTAAATCATCAAAAGCAGATATTTCAAATCCATTTTGATGCTCACACAAAAACTCTTTTGAAAAGATCATATCTGTTTCGTAGTTAAATTTAATATCTTTAAGCCCTGCAAATTTAATCTTTTTGCTCTGCATAGCATGGGCGAGTATCTCTTTTTGGATTGTTGGAGTTAGCTCTTTGGCTTTGATATTATTTAGACCCCAAATAATAGCACTATCGCTTAAGTGCCCCTTGCCAGTCAGCGACAAAGAGCCATAAAGCTTGGTTTGTATCCTTGCGGTTTGGCTATATTTTTCCCACTCATCTATGGCTTTTTGGCAAAAAAGATTAGCTCCTATCATCACGCCTAAGGTGTGCGATGATGAAGGACCAACTCCGATTTTAAAGATACTAAGATTACTCATGCTAATGCCTTTTGACTAGAAAAACTTATATATGACGCTTGAGATAGTCACAAGTCCCATGACTAAAACAAATATATCAAGCGGTTTGTTTTGCCATTTTTTCATGCCTTTAACTGTGTAAAGCCCGATGATTGGCATTACAAAAAGAATGGCAGCGATGATAGGCCCGCCAAGATCTTCGATAAATCCTAAAATACTTGGATTTAAGTAAGCAACGCAAACTATAGTCACAAACATAAATAGAGTTGTGAATAAATTTATGGCTTTTAAATTTGGCTCTTTGCCAGCGCTTTTTAGCCCTTTTCTGATAATTCCGTTTAGTCCTTCTGCGGCTCCAAAATAATGACCAAAAAATGAACTAAGAATAGCCAAAAATGCTACTAATGGAGCGCCGTATGAGATGAGCGGGTTGTCAAATTTGTTTGCAAAGTATGAAAGAATAGGGATATTTGCTGCTCTTGCAGCTTCAAAATCTGCTCCGTCTAAGCACAAAATACATGAAAATACAAAAAACATAACAAAAACTAAAAGCATCAAAGATGTGCTAAATAAAATTTGGCTTGCTTTTTGTGGAGCCTGATCCCCATACTCTCTTCTGACACTTTTAGAAAAAGTCGAAATAGCTGGAGAGTGGTTAAAAGCAAATACAAGCACTGGAAGTGTAAGCCAAACAACCACGATAAAGTCTTTAAAGCTTGGCATAAAAGATAAGCTCTCTAGCTTCCAATTTGGTATCAAATACAAAGAAAAAGCAAACAAAACAAAGCAAAGTGGATAGACTAAAGCGTTGCAAACCTTTGTGATGATCTCTTCTTTAAATAGCATAACAAGCATCATGGCTCCGACTAAAACCACTGACAAGACTATCCTTACGCTTGGATATAATTGCCTTGAGTCTGCGTCAAAAAGCGATGTTAAATTTAGCTGATTTATAAAAAAGCTTGCAAATGTGTTTGTGATACCTACACCATACGCCAAACAAATAGGATAAATCGCAAAAAAGTAAAGTATGGTGATAACGATACTAACGCCTCTTCCCCAGTGCTCTTCAGCTGCGTGGGTGATGTCTTTGTCACTGTGACTTGATGCACAAACAAATCTCGATAAGGCTCTATGAGATAGCCAAACCATTGGAAATATGAGCAAAGTCATAACAAGTACAGGAAAAAATCCACCAGTTCCAGCCCTTATAGGCAAAAATAAAATCCCAGCTCCGACAGCTGTCCCAAATAGTGAGAGCATCCATCTTACGTCAAATTCGTTTAAATTTTTCATGCTGCTACCTTGTAGTAATTTTTTATATAAATCATTAAGATAAATATAAGGTTGGCTGAAATTTAAACATAATATATATTAAATATTGATTAAAGATTTTTAATATTTTTATTTGTAATTTAAATATGTCACATTAATAATGGCGTAAACAGCCAAAAATCAAAGCCTTGAAGTGTAATTTGATAAAGAAAAGCTTAGCTTTTAGCCAAGCTTAGCAATGTGAGCAGTTTTTGCAGCCTTTTACTGTAGCAACTATATTTAGTCTATCGATGATATTGCCAACTTTTTTCTCAAGGTGCTCTTGATATTCTATCAGCTTAGCATCATCACAGTTCACATCTTCAACCATGCCACAAACTGAGCAAACTACGTGAATATGTGGGTGTTCGTATATATCGTATTTTGCTTTTTGGTTTGGAGTATTTACCTCGACAACTAGCTTTTCATCTATCAAAGTGTTTAAGTTTTTGTAGACTGTAGCTAGAGATATAGATGGATAGTCTTTTTTTATTTCTAGATATAGCTCATCTATTGTTGGGTGAGTATGTTTGTCTAAAATTTTTAGTACACAAAGTCTTTGTGGTGTTGCTTTTAGATTGACTTGTTTGAGTAGTTCGATGTAATCCATACTATTTTCCTCTTAATTTTTGGCTAATTCTACCAAAAAAACCTTTAAACAAGCTTAGCTAACTAATATTTTTTATTATTTAAAATATATTTTCTAATCATATCTACGCTAATTTCGAGCTCCTCTTCTACTAAATTTAATTTTCCATGTTTTATAAATTTATCTTCGTATTCAAAACTTTTTATCTCTACATCATGCACTAAATTTTCTTGTAAAAACGCACTTAGTATTTCGCCAACGCCACCTTTTTTAGCACTATCACTAAAAATATACCAAATTTTATGTTCTTTTGTAAGCTCTAAAAGTAGCTCTTTGTCTAAAGGTTTTATGAAAATTAGATCGACTATAGTCGGCTCAAAATCAAGCCCATTTGCTACTTGCATAGCCTTGCCGACGCCATTTCCGTATCCTATAAAGGCTATTTTTGAGTTGCCTTGAGCTAGTATTTGACCTTTTGCTAGTTTTATCGGCTCTGATTTTGTATTCCCGCTTGCCAAAAACTCGCCACGAGGATATCTGATAGCAAGTGGAGCGTTAAAACTATATGAAAACTCCATTATATTTTTAAAACTCTGCTCATCTCTTGGCGCTACTAAATTTAAATTTGGAATAGCGTTTAAAAAACTTATATCAAAAACGCCTTGATGAGTTTCGCCGTCTTCGCCTACAATACCAGCTCTATCCATACACAAAACTACTGGCAGATTCATAATCGCGCAATCATGAATGATCTGGTCGTAGGCTCTTTGCATGAAAGTCGAATAAATGGCGATGTAGGGCTTAAAACCCTCTTTTGCCATAGCTGCCATGGAGGTTATGGCGTGTTGTTCGGCTATGGCGACATCCCAAAACCTATCTGGAAATTTCTCTATTAGCTTATCCATGCCAGTTCCGCTTGGCATAGCAGCAGTTACGCCAACTACGTTTTCATGCTCGTTTGCTAAATTTAAAAGCAAATCGCTAAATATTGCCGTTGCACTTTTAGAGCCGCTTTTTTTGATCGATTCGCCACTTTCAAGATCAAACGGGCTTACTCCATGCCATTTTTCATGTCTTCCCTCAGCTGGAATGTAACCTTTGCCTTTTATGGTTTGGACATGGACGATGACTGGTTTTTTCATCGTTTTTGCAGTTTGAAATGTAGAAATGAGAGATTTTAAATCATGTCCATCAACTGGCCCTATATACTCAAGTCCGAGCTCTTCAAAAAACATCCCTGGAGTGATTAGCCTAAAACCCTCTTCAAAACGCTTTGCCATGTATGCTGCTGAGTCTGGAACATAGCTTAAAAACTGATTTACTCTGGCTTTGAAATTTTGGTAAAAAGCTCCAGCCATCATCTGAGATAGGTATTTGCTTAAAGCTCCTATTGGTTTTGAGATGCTCATTTCATTGTCATTTAGAATGATTACGCAAGGATATTTTCTATCTCCAAGCTCGTTTAGTGCTTCATACGCCATGCCAGCGCTCAATGCCCCGTCGCCTATTAGGGCTACTGGAAGTCTGTCTTCATTTTTTAGTTTTATAGCTTTGCAAGCGCCCACTGCTAGGCTTATAGAAGTCGAGCTATGACCTGCGACGAAGTAGTCAAATTTACTCTCACTTGGCTTGGTGTAGCCACTTATTCCATTAAATTGTCTAAGCGTTGAAAAGCTTTCCCATCTATCTGTTAGAAGCTTGTGTGTGTAGCTTTGGTGGCTAACATCAAATATAAAAGGGTCGTTCCCAGCTTCAAAAACATAGTGCATAGCTACTATCAGCTCGACAACACCCATATTTGAGCTAAGATGTCCGCCATTTATGCTTACTGTTTGAAGTATTTTTTCTCTTATTTCTTGGCAAAGTGTTGTTAGTTCGTCTAAATTTTTTGATTTTATATCCATATTATTCGCTTAAAATTTTTTTAATTTTTTCAAATCTTGCCATCACATCGCCATCGACATTTCCGATATCGCTTAGGACTATAACCCCGCCAGGACTTATGGCATCATCTTTTGTTATTCTGATATTTGAGCTTTCTTTGAAATTTTCTTGGATAAACTCATAATCTTTTGGGTTGGTTTTTATCTCTATATTTGAAGCGTCATTTAGCTCACTAGTTAGGCTTTTTGCTATATTTGAAGCTATGAGCGATGAATTGTCTTTGACCTCTTTATTGATGACTTCTTTTGCGATTTGAACGGCAGTTTTGGCAAGCTCAGCTTCGCTTTTTGTATATAAATTTTCTAATTTTAATTTCTCTTCATCAAGCTTTTGGAGTGAGTTTAGATATTTGTTTTGTATTTCTTTTAATTGTTCGTCAAATTTAGTCTTTGCTAGAGCTTCGCCATCTTTTTGACCCTCATCTCTAGCTCTTGTGACTTCTTCTTGAAGTCTGGTTTTGAACTCATTTTCTTGGTTTTCGATTTGCATTTGGAGTTTGACGATATTGTCGCTTAGCTCATCGGTTTTTTTGAGCAACTCTTCTATAAAGCTTGATTCTGCTGCTATCTTTGGTGGCTCTACTGGCGGCTGCTCTGCGTTTGTTTGAGTTTCAGGAGTATTTGGCTCTTGCGTTGGTTGTTCTTCTTGTTTTGGCGGCTCTTCTTGGCTAGGAAATGTTCCAAGTACCTTAAATCTATAAGGCTCGACAATATGGCTATCATTATTTGTTACAACGTTGCTTTGTTTCATTCTACCATCTCATCACTCTCGCCGACTTGGAAGACTCCAGCTTCAGCAAGTTTTTGGACTTGTTCTACAACTCTTCTTTGAGCCTCTTCTACATCTTTTACACGTACAGCGCCAAGGAACTGCATCTCTTCTACAAAGGCTTCGCTTGCTCTTTGGCTCATATTTGATAAGAATTTTTGCTTTAGATCATCGCCACTACCTTTAAGTCCTATCATTAAGTCTTTTTTATCGACTGCTTTTAGGATTTCGCGAATTGCTCCATTATCAAGCCCGCTTATATCTTCAAACGTAAACATCATCTCTTTGATAGTTACTGCTAGAGTTGGATCATTTTGTTCGATTAGGCCAATTGTTGATTTGCTTGCTTTTTGACCAAGACGGTTAAGGACTTCTGCTACAGCTCTTGGGCCACCGACTTCGACTTTGTAGCTTGTGAGGCTTTCTAGTTTGCTTTCAAGTACGGTTGAGACGCGTTTGACAACTGATGGACTGATGTCGCCTAAATTTGCCATACGAATGATAACTTCACTTCTTAGCTCATCAGGAAAATATACTAGAGTTTCAGCTGCGCTTGTCGCGTCCATGTGAGCTACTATAAGAGCGACTGTTTGAGGGTGCTCTTTCATGATGAAATCTGCTAATTGCTGAGGTCTGATTTGGCTTAGATAGCCAAAAGATTTGGTTGTTTCCATGGATTTTTGTAATTTATCCATGATTTTTTGAGCAATTTCTGGACCAAATGTACGAAATAAAATCTCTTTTGCGTACTCGATACCGCCACTTTTCATGTATTGGTTTGATTGCATTAGGGCGTAAAACTCTTCTAAAACAGCTGCTGCTATGGATTTGTCGATAGTTTTTGCGCTTGCTATATATCTTGAAATTTCAGTTATGACATCTATATCCATGTGAGAAAATAACAAAGTAGTAGCATCTTCTCCAAGCTGGATAAGTAAGATAGCTACTTTTTCAGGCATACCTAAATCATCATAAATCATCTTTTGTTGTTCATCAAGCTTTGTCACTATAACTCCTTATGTGAGTTAAAATCATTGTCATTTTTTATCATGCCTTGAAGCAAGCTAGAAACCTCTTCGCTTCTATCTGTTACTATTAGTTTCATCTTTTCAAGTAGCACTTCGTATTTCAACTCATCTTCGTTGAAGTTGCTGCTAATGCCAAGTTGTTCTTCAACTCTTTTTCTAGCGGCTTTAAATTTCTCAAGCGTATCTTCTGCTTCTTCTTGGACATTACTTTCATTGTAAATTTCAGGTTTGATATCCTCTTCTTTGGCATCTGAGAGCATTTTTTGTAAAAATGGAGTAATGACCTTCTTGTAAAATACATATAATATAAGCAAAACTATAAGGTATTTTAAAACTGGCAATAAAGGTTTTATATATAGCTCAAATATTTCAGATGTCTTTGATGAGTTGCCCTTGTTTATGTTTTTGAACTCAAAGTTGCTTACTGTGACTTCATCGCCTCTTGTTTGGTTATATCCTATTGTTTGTTCGACTAGGGATTTTATTTTGGTTAGATCTTCATTGCTTAGTGGGACGTAAGCTATCACGCTTGTAAGGTTGCCATTTTCATCTTTTGTTTTTTCATATTTGCCATCTACTACGACTGCTGCTGTTACTCTTTTTATGGTTGCGTATTGGTCTTTGACTTTTATGATTTTTTTAGAGATTTCGTAGTTTGTGTTTGCTACGTTTTTAGAATAAAGCTCTGTTGCCTTGTTGTCTTCAAGCCCTTGAACTGGACCTATGTTGCTTACTGCTCCTGGCACGCCACCGACTTCTTTTGGCTGTTTGCCCTCTCTTTTTTCTTCTATGTTTTGTTCGCTTCTGATGACTGAGTTTGGATCGTAGATTTCACTTTGGCTGTCTTTTGTAGAAAAGTCAAATTCAATGCTAACTTTGGCAGTTACCTTGTCTCTTCCACCTATAAATTTGCCAATCATATCTATGATTTTTTGCTCGTAAGATGTTTCAAACTCTTTTTTGTAGTTGATTTGGGCTGCGACTAGCTCGTTTTCTAGAGTTATGCCATCTTCGCCAAGAGCGACGCCATCTTGGGTTACTATTTTGACATCTTCGGTTTTTAAATTTGTAACTGAGCCAGCTACTATTCTTTTTATACCATCTATTTGTTTGCGGCTAAGCTTTGCGCCTTCTTTGATTTTTACCACTACTGAAGCTGTGGGTGGGACTTGGCGTTCTGTAAAGACGCTATCTTTTGGAAATGCTATATAGACTGTGGCTCTTTGTATTGGCTCAAGGCTTTCTATGGTTTTTGATAGTTCGCCTTGAATGGCTCTTTGGAATTTGACTTTTTGCTCGTTTTCTGTGGCGCCAAATTCTTGTTTGTCAAATATTTCAAAGCCACTTTTTCCATCTTTCATGATACCAAGACTTGCTACTGCAATACGCTCTTTATAAACTTCAGCAGTCGGGACTAATATGGTGTTTTCGCTTGCTAGTTTGTATTTGACTCCGTCTTTTTCTAGTTGGGCGACGATTTGGGCTGAATCAGCTGGGTTTAAATTTCTAAATAAAACGCTATATCCATCATATTCAGAGGTTTGGCCGCCTTTATAAAGGCTCAAAAATACCAAAAACCCGACAACGACAACTATACTACTAGCTGCAACGATTTTTTGCCTTAGCGTGAGATTTTGGTATAGCTGTCCGACTTGATGAAATAGCGCTTTATAATCCATATTTTATCAGATTTCCTTTTTTAGTTCGCCAAGAACTCTTTTGTTCTGCTCAGGTTTGCCTATAGTGATGCGAATCGCATTTAGGCCATAGCTTTTTAGATTTCGTAAAATTATACCTTTTTTTAGTAGATTATCTGAAATTTGTGTTGCGTTTTTTGTCTCATCAAATATAAAAGTTATAAAATTTGTATAGCTTGGGATAAATTTGATACCATTTTTTGTGGCAAATTTCTCATAAACTTTCATCTCTTTTAGGTTGTTTTTGAGAGTTTTTTTGATGAAATCTTTGTCTTTTATGGCTGCGATAGCCGCTGCAAGGCTAAGAGTTGTGATATTAAATGGAGCTCTTAATTTATGTAAAGCAGTGATAAGCTCACTATTTCCTACGCCATATCCCACTCTCATTCCACCAAGACCATACGCTTTTGAAAATGTTCCAAGATAGAGGGCATTTGGAAATTTGCTTATCAAATCTTTTGGATTAATGGCTTTTTTCTTGTCTTTAAATTTAGCAAATTCCATGTAAGCACCATCAATTATGACTAAAGTATCTTTATCGACTTCAGATATAAACTTCATAACTTCACTCGCGTCAAGACAGTCGCCAAGAGGGTTGTTTGGGATACATAAAAATATGACTTTTATCTCGTTTTTATGCTCGTTATAGGTCTTTCTAAACTCGTTTAGATCATGTTCTTTACTCTGAGTTTTATAGACTTTTGCGCCTGTGTGTTTGGCGTAAATTTCATACATCGCAAATGTAGTTCCGCTGACTAAAATAGCGTTTTTGTCGCTAGTTTTAGCATGAAGTGCAAACTCAATTATCTGGTCGCTTCCGCTTCCTATGACGATATTTTCTGATTTTACACTGTATAAATTTGCTAAAGCGTCTTTTAGCTCATAAAAGCTATCATCTGGGTATAAGCTAGCGTTTTTTGCGACTTTTTGTAAGGTTTTGATGACACTTTTGCTAGTACCTAGTGGATTTTCGTTGCTGGCTAGTTTGATTATATTTTTTGGATTTATGCCAAACTCTCTTACTACTAGCTCAATTGGCTTTCCAGCTTCGTATATTGGTAAATTTTGTATGTGGGTGTTAAATTTCATTTTTTATCCTTGTTGATTGATGTAACTTCCTAGCCAGTGTATTTCGTGGTGATTTTTGTTGGCTAGTTCTAATATGCGTTTGACATTTTCATCGTCTATGTGACCTTCAAAATCTATATAAAATACGGTTTTGAAATCTTTTTGTTTTATAGGGCGGCTTTCTAGCTTGGTGATGTTTATACCTTCGTTTCTAAACATCGAAAGTAGCTCGACTAAGGCTCCTGGACGGTGGTCGGTTTTGGCTAAAATGCTAGTTTTATTGTGTTCGCTTCTAGCGTTTTTGAAGTCGCTTAAAACAAAAAATCTAGTTCTATTTGCAAGGTTATCTTCAATCGTGTCAAACATAATAGGAACGTTGTTTATGTGGGCTGCGATTTTTGAGCAAATAGCTGCTGAAGCGCTGTCTTTTGACGCAAGAAGTGCTGCTTCGGCAGTTGATTTAGTAGGGATAAAAGGCACATCGCTAAGCCCATGATCATCAAGAAATTTGCGACATTGATTGTAGCCTTGAGGGTGTGAGTAGATCTTTTTGATATCTTTTAGGCTATCACTTATGCTCACAAAACTATGGTGTATATCCATGTAAATTTCGGCTACGATTTTGACATTTTCGTATTTGCCAAGACAGTCTAAAGTGATGCCTACAGCGCCTTCTGTGTTGTTTTCTGTAGGGACTACGCCGTATTTGGCTTCGCCATTATTTAGCTCTTTAAAAACTGCTTCGATAGTCGCAAGTGGGATGTAGTTGCTCATCGCACCAAATCTACTCTCAGCTGCTTGATGAGTGTAAGTGCCAATAGGTCCTAAAAACGCTACTTTTTGAGGCATTTCAAGGTTTCTGCTGACTGCAAAAATCTCCAAATAAATGGCCTCAATAGCCTCTTTGCTTAGCTTGTTGTCTTTGGCATTTAAAAGCCTTGAAAGTATGGCACGTTCGCGCTCAGGGCGATATATGGCAGTGCCGCTACTTTGTTTTAGTTCGCCGATTTTTTTGACAAACTCCATTCTTTGATTTAAAAGAGATAAAACTTGATCATCTATCTTATCTATCCCAACTCTAAGCTCATCAATACTTTGCATTTATCTCCTTTAGAAACTCGCTAACATCTTGATAAATTTGATCCAAAACTTCGCTTCCCACGCCGCTTTTGCTTGGATCGCTCACCTTGCCACTAAGGACTAAGGCTGTTTTCATACCAAGCTTTTTTGCGCCTTCCAAGTCGCCTTTTGCGTCGTCACTTATGATAGTAATATCTTTAAATTTGACGCCCTTACTTTGCTTGTTTATAAGATTTAGAGTCTCAGCATAAAAAGCGTCGCTTGGCTTGCCAACTGAGCTAAATTTAGCCCCTGTTGAGTAGCTTATCATATTTGTTATAGCCCCAACTCCAGGATATAGTCTGCCGTTTTTCTTATATGTGCTTGTTTCGTGCATGGCAACTAGTTTTGCGCCATTTAGCACTAGCTCATTCATGCTTGCAAAATCGCTAAATTTAAAGTCATCCCAGCTAGCTATAAGTACTGCTTTTGGGTTTTGCAAATCTTGCTTGTAACCAATGCTTTGCATAGTTTGTTTGAACTCATCAGCCCCAAACATAGCGCAGTTGCAAGGCGCTAAAATAGAGTTTAAAACGCAAAATGGATCAAGATAGGCGCCATCTTTTATTTCAAGCCCTTTTTGCCTTAATTCTTGCAAGAAATCCCCGCTTTTTTTCTTTGTGTTGTTTGTGATGACAACGTATGGAATGTCTTTTAAATTTAAAAATCTTATAAGCTCGCAAGCCCCATTTATAGGGTTTTTATCGCTATCGCTTATAAGTGTGCCTTGAACGTCAATAAAATACATTATATAAACTCTTTTTCATTTTTTATGAGATCGTCGAAGCTCTCTCTTTTGCGTATTAGCCTATCGGTACCGTTTTGGAGCGCGACTTCGGCGGCTCTATTTCTTGAGTTGTAGTTACTAGACATAGAAAATCCATAAGCTCCAGCTGATTTGACTACCAAAATATCGCCATTTTCAAGCTTAGGCAAGCTTATATCTTTGCCTAAAAAATCCCCGCTTTCACAGATTGGTCCGACGACATCGCAAAGCTCTTTTTGCCCGTCTTTTAGGGCTTTGATCTCGTGAAAAGCTTCATAAAGGCTAGGGCGGATAAGGTCATTCATAGCGCCATCGACGATGACAAATCTCTTGTGTGAGCCGTCTTTTGTGTCGTTTATCTTTTCGTATAAAACTTTTGTTAGAAACACGCCAGCGTTGCCAACTAAAAATCTTCCAGGCTCGCAAACTATAGTCGCGTCTTGTCCGCCAAGTGCAGCTAAAATGCCTTGAGCGTAGCTGTAAAGATCTGGCTCTTCTTCATTTTCGTATTTTATGCCAACCCCACCGCCGATGTCAAAGAATTTGATATCTATATCGAGTGCTCTAAGCTCTCTTAAAAGCTCACTTACGATGCGGGCAGCTTCTATGACTGGGGTGAGATCAGTCAGCTGAGAGCCGATATGGAAATGCACTCCAACTGGCTCTAAAAACTCACTTTTATGAGCGTAGAGATACATGAGTCTTGCTTTATTTAAGCTGACTCCAAATTTGTTTTTGCTAAGTCCAGTTGAGATGTAAGGGTGGGTTTTTGGATCGACATTTGGATTTACGCGAATACTGATTCTTGCTTTTTTGCCAAGCTCTTTTGCGATGTTTTCGACTCTTTTCATCTCTTCATCACTCTCTAAATTTATCATCAAAATGTCTAAATTTAGAGCTTCTTTTATCTCTTCATCGCTTTTACCCACGCCGCTGTAGATGATTTTGTAGTTTTTGGCTCCAGCTAGCAAGGCTCTTTTTACCTCTCCTATGCTAACGCAGTCAAATCCAGCTCCAAGCTCAGCCATAAATTTAAGCAAGCTTAAATTTGAATTGGCTTTTAGAGCGTAGCAGACTAGGGATTTTCTAGCTTGAAATTCTTTTTTTATCTTGTTGTATTGTGCTTGTATATAGTCAAAATCATAAACATAAAGTGGTGTATTGTATTTTTTAGCAAGTAAGCTATAATCCATAATCTCTCCAAATTTGTAAAGTTCTTGCTATTTTAGCTGAATTTGGCTAAAAAATAGCTAACGGTTTTCGTAAAACTTCTTAAATGCAAATGCTCCAAGCAAAATAATTGGTGCTATAATGCCGATTTCTGGCATGATGACGCCGTTTGAGCTAAATCTTATAAGCACAAATAAAACTCCCCAGATACAAAGCGTGACGATGACATAGATAAAACTTGCTAATGCGAGGTTAAAAAATCTTCCAGTTATTGGCAAGTAGTAGTAAAGTATAAGAACCATAAGTGGTGCAAACAGTGGAAAAAAGGTAGCTGAATATAGGGTTGATTTGATTTTACCCAAGTTTATGCCTTCGTTTTTGAGTGTTTTAAGTGAGTCAAGAGCGTCAGAGATAGAATAACTACTATTTGTTTGGTATATATTTTCTATTGTTTTTGGTTTGAAGCCATTTAGAAGAGTTAATTCTTTTTCTACACTTTGGATATAACCCGTTGTATTTAGCTCCAAATTTGCAGGTAATTTTATGATATTTACATCTAAAAGCTTCCATTTGTTGTTTTCAAATTTAGCTTTTTGGGCTGTGATTTGACCTGTGATATCATGATTTTGGACGTTGAAAATTCTTATATTATTTGCCAAACCAAGATTTGGATATAATTCTTGTATATAAATAAATTTGTCTTCATATTTTAGAAAAATACTATTAGATGATTTAGAATTACTCTGAAAGCTCATGAGGTTTTTTTGATAATCTCTTGCATAAGCAAAAGGCGTCGCAGAGAGTAAAATATAGCAAAATGTCACAAGCAAAGCTATTGAAAAAGGCGCTAAAATGAGCGAGTTTTTAGGTATTCCAAGCGAATAAAAGCTCACTAATTCGTTGTTTCTTATCATATTGATCTTTGCGACGATGAGTGCAAAAACAAGGCTTAGAGGCAAGACGTAGTTGATAGCTGTAAGAGCTGTAAGTCCCACATAAATGAGCTGCAGGTTTGCACTTTTTGGAAGATCTTTTAGATTTGTCAAAGTATCAATGCCTACATAAAATAGCTCCAAAGCTATAAAAATAATGACAAAATATTTTATATAAACCCAACCAGTATATCTTAAAAAAAGTTTCATAAATTTATCCAAAAAGTTACTTAAATTTTGGATTTTAACAAATTTATGCTTAAAAGCATTAATCAAATTTAGGTAGAATTGAGATTTTACAAAAAGGTGGCATTTGAAAACTGTTTTTAAATTTATGGTTATCGTGATTTTGGCTTGTATCGGCAGAATTTTATTTGAGTATATAGACATTGAAGTACTTAAAAATTTTATCTTGAAATATGAAAATTTCGCCTATTTAATCTATATACTTTTATGGTCTATTTTACCTATATTTTTCTTTCCAGTTTTGGTGCTTAGCGTGGTTTGCGGAATGGTTTTTGGTCTGGAAATCGGAGTGATTTTGACAAGTATTGGAGTTGGAATAAACGCTAGTTTGATGTATTTTTTGTCTAAATTTATAGGATATGAGTTTATTCAAAATCATCTTAGTAAAAAGCATTTAAAAATGCTAGAGACAAACAACGAGTTTTTTACTATACTTTTTTTGCGTTTAATCCCAGTAATCCCGTATAATCTTATAAATTTAGCTGCTGGGTTTTTGGGCTATAAATTTAGTAGCTTTTTAGCTGGGACGCTTCTTGGCAAGCTGCCTGGCATTATTATATTTTTAAATTTAGGCGTAGGGGTCACAAAGGCTGGAAGTAGCGAGTTTTACGTAGCATTAGCGTGGCTTGTTTGTCTTATGATATTTGCTCTAGCTTTGAAGTATTTTTATGAGAAATTTTGGCTCAAATTTAAGTAGATATTGGTAAAATTAGCTTTTTTAAAGGAGAATTTGTGAAAATCGTATTAGCCACAAGCAACAAAGATAAGGTAAAAGAGATAAAAGCGTTTTATAAAGATTATGAGATTTATGCTTTGAGCGAGATTTGTGAGCCTTTTGAGATAGAAGAAAACGGCTCAAGCTTCCAAGAAAATGCACTCATAAAAGCAAGAGCAGTCTATAAAAAACTAAAAGAGCTTGGGCTCGATGATGAGTTTATCAGCCTTAGCGATGATAGCGGAATAAGTGTGGAGGCTTTAAACTTTGCTCCTGGAATTTACTCAGCTAGATATAGCGGGGCTGGTGCGACGGACGCGAGCAACAGAGTCAAGCTAAAAGCAGAGCTAAACGCTTTAGGGCTCAAAAATAGCAAGGCATTTTACACAGCTTGCATAGCAATTGCTAGCAAATACGGCGAGTTTAGCGCTCATGGATTCATGCACGGCACGGCGATAGACGAAGAGCGTGGAGAAAACGGCTTTGGGTATGATTTTATGTTTATACCAAATGGTTATGATAAGACAGTGGGGCAGCTAGATGAGAGCGTCAAACTAGCTATTTCACACCGCTCACGTGGGCTTGAGCTGGCAAGATATATACTAAAATCTTTAGAAAAACGCTATAAAACTTCTAAATAATACCAAATTTGAGATTATCAAACATTGTTAATCTCAAACCATTTTTATCAAATTTGTTACAAATGTACTAAATAAAATATAAAAAAATATACTTAAAATTAATTCTTTGTCTAAATTTAGCGTTATTTTTATCTGTTTTTTTAAGTTAAATTATTAAATAATATTGATAAAATCCCTAAATTTAGTTATTTTTTACTTAAAATATAAATTTGAATACTTTAAGTAAATCAGATAGAATACTAAATAGCAATTTTTTGAAAGGATTCAAATTTAATGAGAAAAAATATAGTTTTGAGTTTGGCATTAAGCTCTGTTTTATGCTCTAGCGCTTTAGCAGCAGACAAAATGGGGGGGGGTGTTTATGATCTAGGGCGTGTGGAAGTAACTACACCAAATCAAAAAGACCAAACAGCAGAAGGAAGTGACGCAGTAGTCACTTGGGAGCAGATTAAAGAGACGCTTTCGACAAGCGTAGATCAAGCCATCAGAAATACTCCTGGTATCTATACAACTCCCAATGCTCTAGGCAGTCGTGGCGAAAGCGATATTGGTATACGTGGATTTGGTCGTACGCAAATCGGACTTTTTATAGATGGTATTCCAGTAAATTCTATCTATGACCGCCAAACAGACTGGGCACAATTTAGCACCTATGATGTATCACAAATCGACGTAGCAAAGGGCTTTGTAAGTCCGGTTTATGGTATCAACTCAATGGGTGGAGCAGTAAATATCATAAGTACCAAACCTACAAAAGAGCTTGAAGCTGGGTTAAAACTAGGATATTTCACAGGTAGAGAAAAACAACTCGCCACAAGTATCGGCGCAAATCAAGGCAACTGGTATTCAAGCTTTAGCTACTCTTTGATCGATCGTGACAGCTTCCCACTTTCAAATGACTATAAGCCTACAGTATATCAATCAGGCGATAAAGCAAGAAATAGCTACTATAAAAATCAAACCTTTAAAGGCAAGGTTGGATATGAAACAGATAATGGTAGCGAGTATTCGCTAAATGCCATTATACAAAGAGGCGAAAAAGGTGGTACGATTAATGCAAATGGCGGAGAACGTTTTTGGGATTGGCCAAATTATGATAAAAATACCGTTTATTTCTTGGGTCAAACTCAGATAAATGATAAATGGAGCTTAAACTCAAAAGTTTACTGGGATAACTTTTATAATGTATTGACAGCGAAGGGTGTTGCTGGTCCAAATGGCACAATTACCAATAGTGGATATAGAGGCGAAAGTATCTATGACGACCATAGCTTTGGTGTGATAGAAACTGCAAAATACCAGATAGACGATACAAAAGAGTTGCAATTTGGTGCAAATCTTCGCTATAACCACACAAACAATGATAACTATAATCTTACAAATCCAGCTGCTGGAGATTATAGCAGAGGTGCTTATACAAGTACTGATGAGTATGAGGATTTCCAAACTTCACTATTTACGCAATTCGGTCATCGGCTAAATGACACTTGGCGTTATATTGTATCTGCTGGATATGATAGAGTTGATACTATTTCAGCCACAAAAGGTCGCTCGGCTACAAGCGACGGAAAGCTTGATTATGAAAATGATAGCTGGGAGTGGAATGCTCAAACTATAGTTTTTGCTGACTGGGACAATGCAAACACAACTCATTTTAACGTAGGTAAGAAAAACAATTTACCGACTTTAAAAACTCGTTATGGTACTCCTTGGGGTCAAAGAGTTCCAAATCCAAGTTTGGGAACAGAGTATATTTATAACTTTGAAATCGGCCATAAATTTGACAATGGTTCAACCATGCTTAGTGCTACAGCATTTTACAATATTTTGGATAACGCTATAATCACTGTTAATGGATTAACCGGTTGTGACGCAGGTGGCAGTAATTGTTCAATGCTTAAAAATGTTGATGGCGGCTATATTTACGGCTTAGAATTAGGTGGAGAACAAAGCTTGCTTGATGACATGGTAAGAGTAGGTGCAAACTATACTTACACGCAAAAAGAGACTTCAGCAGATGCAAATGGTGGCATAAAGCTAACAAAGATCCAAGATTATCCAAACCACATAGCAAATGCATTTATCGCTTATAGCCCTGTAAAACAAGTAGATTTGGTGCTTAATGGAACATATAGAAGCGCTCAATGGACTTATGATGCGTCTACTGGATATGAAAATCAAAACGATGACGTGTTTTTGATGGATCTAAAGGCAAATTTCCGCCCTTATAAATCGCTTGAGCTTAGCATTGGAGCTACAAACTTGCTTGATGAAAACTATCAATACAATAGTGGATACTACATGGCTGGACGTAGATTTTTCTTAACTGCGGAGTATAAATACTAGCAAATTTAATATTTTGGGGATTTGATGAAAAAAATATTTTTATTAGTTTGTTGTTTGAGCCTGTGTTTTGGGCTAAATTTAGATAAATTTGAGTGTGAAAACTGTCAAAACTTAAAGCCGCAAAATATCAAAAAAGTCTATGCGAGTAATCCAACCTTGCTTTATAGTCTTTATAGTTTTGATAAGAGTTTGATAGCTGGTCTTGTGTTTGAGTTTTGGGATATAGAAAAGCGTTTTTTAGATCCTAAAGTCTATAATCTGCCAGTTGTCGGTGGCTTTTATGGGCAGGGCAAAACACCAAATATGGAGATGATTATCAGCCTTAAACCAGATCTCATTATAACTAGTAAAAATAGCAAAAAAGACCCAAAATATAGTGGGATTTTTAGAGATTTAAAAATCCCAGTTTTATACGTAGATGATGATGGAAGCGATTTTGGAGTGGAAATTTACAAGGCATTTGGCGAGATTTTTGGTAATCCAAAAAGGGCTAGAGAGCTGATAGATTATGCAAATGAAAGCCAAAATTTAGCTTCAAATTTGCAAAAGCTAAATTTAAGTAAACCAAGCGTGTATTATGCTTTTGGCAAAAACGGTCTTGAGACGGAGTGTGGGAGTTCTAGCTTTATTAGGCTTGTAGATATGGCTGGTGGAAATAGTGCGAAATTTGCTTGTAAAGGCAAAAATGCCAGACGTGTAAAGGCTGATTTTGAAAATATTTTAGCCAAAAATCCTGATGTTATTTTGGTCTATGATAAAGAGTTTTATGAGCTAATTTGGAGTGATCCAAAATGGCAACTCATAAATGCGGTTAAAAACAAACGAGTTTATCTCATACCAAGAAGTCCGTTTTCATGGGTGGGAAAACCTGCTAGCTTCACTAAGCTTTTGGGGCTTAGGTGGCTGGTAGAAATCTTGCATAAAGACGCATTGCAGATAGATATAAGAGATGAAGCAAGGAAATTTTACAAGCTATTTTTATACACGGATTTGAGCGATGAAGATTTGGATTTTATCTTAAATGAAAAAGATTAGCTTTCTTTTTGTTCTACTTTTTATTTTTAGCATAATTGCTTTGATAAATGGCAAATTTGATCTGAGCCTAAATGAGCTTTTTGGGGCGATTTTTAGTGATGAAAAACCAGCTAGCTGGATCGTGATGTTTGAGATCAGACTTCCAAGAGCACTTGGGGCGTTGCTGATTGGTGCGTCGCTTGGCGTGGCTGGAGCGTGTTATCAAAATCTTTTTATTAATCCTTTGGTGAGCCCTTCTATTTTAGGCGTTTTGAGTGGGGCTAGTTTTGGTGCGGCTTTAGCTATGGTGCTAGGATTTAGCGTAGAAGTGCAGATGTTTTTTACCTTTGTGTTTGGGTTTTTGGCTGTTTTGGTGGCTTTAATTATAGCGTTTTTTGGTGGGGCAAATGTAATAATGCTTGTCCTTGGCGGTGTGATTTCGACTAGTCTTTTTGGCTCACTTTTGGCTATTTTGAAATACGCCGCAGACCCTAATGAAACCCTTCCAGCTATTACATATTTTCTTATGGGAAGTCTTAGTCTTGCTACAAAAAGCGTGCTTTTGAGTGTGTCTGTGCCTATGATTTTTGGGATTTTGGGTCTACTTTTGATGAGTAAATTTATAGATGTTTTAAGCATGGGCGAAGAAGAGGCAAAGGCTCTTGGGGTCAATGTCGCTATGATAAAAATCTGCGTGATATTTTTAGCTACTTTGATTTCAGCCCTCAGCGTTATGCTAGCTGGCATCATTGGCTGGATAGGGCTTATTGTGCCACATATTGCTAGATTTATTTTTGGGGCGAGTGCTAAGACTATGCTTTTTAGCTCAAGCCTTATTGGGGCAGTTTTTTTGCTGATTTGCGATATTTTTAGCAGAAGTCTTTTTAGCTATGAAGTGCCTATTGGGATTATTTCTAGCTTGTTTGGAATACCGATATTTATTGCAGTTTTACTAAGTAGGAAAAACGCGTGATAAATGTGGTAAATTTAAGCGTAAAGCTTGGCTCAAAACAGGTTTTAAGTGGCGTAAATTTGGAGTTTGAGAGTGGAGTTTTAAACATACTTGGGCAAAATGGATGTGGCAAATCCACACTTTTAAAAGCCATTTTAAAGCTGGTTAAATTCAGTGGTGATGTGCTGATAAACTCACAAAACTCACGCCAACTCAGCTATAGAGATTTAGCAAAAGCCCTAAGCTACATACCTCAATCAAATTTTACTCCGTTTAATTATAGCGTTAAAGAGATGGTTTTAATGGGGCGAGTGGCGCATAAGGGGATTTTTGAGAATTACTCTAAAAATGATGAGAAAATCGCACTAAATGCACTTGATGAGCTTGGGATACTAACTCTTGCTAGTGAGCAGTTTTTACGCTTAAGTGGTGGGCAAAAACAGCTTGTTTTGATAGCTAGAGCCTTAGCGACTCAGTCTAAAATCATACTTATGGATGAGCCAGTAAATGGGCTTGATTTTGGTAACCAAATCAAGCTTTTAGATATGATAAAAAGCCTAGCAAATGCTGGATATAGCTTCATTATCACGACACATCATCCACGTCAGGCTAAATTTATCGGCGGCAGATCGGTGCTGATACAAGATGGGGCTATTTTTGCAAATATTTTAAGCAAGGATTTGGATGAAAATCTCATTTCTAAGCTTTATAAGATTGATTATAACAAATACAAGGATATATTATGATGATAAGCTCAAACTACGATGAAATCGACTTTGCGAAGTTATATTTAGAGCAAAAGGCAATCTGCTCTTTTAAGCCCAAATCTGCTGATGACTGGGATAAAAGAGCTGTTAAAATGAATGAAGGCGTGAAAAACAGCTACTACAGCGATGAGTTTGTTAAAAGAATGAGTTTTGATGCGAGTTCAAGCGTTTTAGACGTTGGTTGTGGGCCTGGCACGATAGGGCTAAAGATAGCAAGTAGCGTTAAAAACGTGATTTTGGCTGATTTTTCTGCTGGAATGCTTGAGCAAGCAAGACAAAATATAATTGATAGAAATATCACAAATGCTACAACTATGCAACTATCATTTACTGATAGCTGGAAAGATGTCCCGCAGTGCGACATAGTCGTGGCTTCAAGGTGTCTTGAAGTGCCAGATATCAAAGACGCTCTAACAAAACTAATTAGCAAAGCAAGAAAATCAGTATATCTGACTTATCACATTGGCAAGAGTTTCTTAGGTGATGAGATTAGTGAGATTTTAAGGGGTAAATTCTATCCAAAGCCCGATTATATCTACCTTATAAACGTGCTTTATGGTATGCGTTACAGGGCAAAAGTTGATTTCATCTCTCATAATGATTGCAAATTTAAAAGCGAAAGTTTTGATGATTTTATAAGGGCAGTTGAGTGGAGTTATTGTGTGAGCGTGAGCGATGAAGAAAGGCGTGATTTGCTAGAATATTATGAGAGAAACAAGCTTGTAACTAAGCAGATGAACTGGGCTTTTATCGAGATTATTTTATAAGGCTAGATATGGAAATAGTGGAGTTTTTGAAGCAAAATTTGGATTATATAATTATTGGAATTTTGCTTTTTATGAGTTTTGTGGCTTTGTTTGTGAGTGTAGAAAGAGCGATTTTTTATAGTTTTGTTGATGTGGGTAAATTTGACAGTGAAAAAGAGCTTGAAATCGTGCTTACAAAAAACTTAACATTTTTATATGTAATCTACCAAAACGCTCCTTATATCGGGCTTTTAGGTACGGTTGGTGGGATAATGATAACATTTTATGATATAGCTAGCAGTGGAAATCTGGATCAAAACTCTGTGATGATGGGGCTAAGCCTAGCACTCAAGGCCACCGCATTTGGGCTGGCCCTAGCGATCCCAAGCCTTGTGATCTATAATCTTTGTGGCAGAAAAGTTGATGTTTTGATGGCTAAATTTGAAGCTAAAAACAAAGAGATTTTGCATTGAGACGCACGAAAAAAGATGGGCTAAATTTAGTCCCATTTATCGACATTATTTTGGTGTTGCTTTGTATCACGCTAAGCATAAGTGCATTTATCCCAAACAAAAATATCAAGGTAAATTTGCCAAATGGTGGTGAAATCTCAAGAGAAAAAATGGCTAAATTTAAGGTGGTGATAAACGGAGATGATGAGATATTTTGGGGCGATGAAAAAGTCTTGCAAAGTGATATAAAAGATAAAATTTTTAGCGTTCCAAACGATGATTTGATCGAGCTTTGGTGTGATAAAGAAAGTAGGTTTAAAAGTTTTGTTTTTATCATTGATATTTTAAAAGAAAAAAACCATGCAAATTTCGTTATCCAAACAAGAGATTAGCTCAAATTTAATTGCATTTTTGCTCTCTTTTTTGGTGCATTTGCTAATCATTTTTTATATTTTTAGCCCCACAAAAATGGAGCCAAAAGCTAAAAGTTTGTCGCTTGGGCTTGAGATATTTAAAATCTCTCAAGAAGCCAAAACTATACAAAGCTCAAACGAGCCACTAAATTTAACCCCTCCAAAACCAAAAATCACGCCAAAAGAGCAACCGCCAAAGCCACCAACGCCCAAAAAAATAGAACCAACAAAACAAATAATCAAAAAACCAAAACTCACAAAAGAGATTTTAGAAGTCCAGCCAAGACCGCAAACTGCCCAAACCGCGCATCCTGCCCAAAATCCAGATTTAAATTTGGAGTCAAATTCAGATCAAAATTTAGGCTCAAATTTGAGCAATCAAAAGGAGATTATAACAGAGCTAAAAAGTGATGATGAGCTTTTTATCAAGATAAGGCAAGAGATCTTAAAAGCGACAATTTATCCAAAAATGGCTAGAAAAAATGGCTATGGGGGCGTGGTAAAAGTGGGATTTGAACTAGATGAAAATAGCATTAAAAATCTCAAAATCATAAGCCAAAGTGGATTTGGTTTGCTTGATAATGCGGCTTTAAACGCCGTTTTAAGGGCTAGTAAAAACTTCCCAAAAAATGGTGGTAAATTTAAAATAGCTTTGGATATTGCTTTTAAGATTAAGGGTTAAATTTGGTGCAAACGCAACTTATTTTTAGCTAAAATTTGCTACAATTTGCCAAAAATTTATCAAAAGGATTAAGATGAGCCATATTTTGATTATCGGAGCTGGCGGCGTGAGCCAAGTAGCAACCGTGAAATGCGCTATGAATACAAAAACTTTTACTAAAATAACCCTAGCTAGCCGTACCAAAAGCAAATGCGACAAGATAGCTAAATTTATCAAAGATCGCCTAAATGTAGATATTGATACAGCCACAATCGACGCTGATGATACAAAAGCAGTGGTAAATTTGATAAAAGAGATCAAGGCTGATTTGCTTCTCAATGTTGCGCTTCCTTATCAAGATCTTACGCTAATGGACGCTTGTCTTGAGGCTGGGATACCATACATCGATACTGCAAACTATGAGCATCCAGACACTGCGCATTTTGAGTATAAACTCCAATGGGCAAAAGATGAGAAGTTTAAAAATGCTGGGATTATGGCACTTCTTGGTAGTGGATTTGATCCAGGTGTGACAAATGTATTTTGTGCTTATGCAAAGCAAAATCTCTTTGATGAGATAAATTATATCGATATTTTGGACTGTAATGCTGGCGATCATGGATATGCGTTTGCGACAAATTTCAATCCAGAGATAAATTTGCGTGAAGTCAGCGCAAATGGCAGATACTGGGAAGAGGGCAAGTGGATAGAAACTAAGCCAATGGAGATAATGTTTAAGTGGGATTATCCAAAAGTCGGGGTCAAAGATAGTTATTTGCTTTATCACGAAGAGCTTGAAAGCTTAGTTAAAAACATACCTACTTTAAAGAGAATTCGCTTTTTTATGACTTTTGGACAAAGCTATCTAACTCATATGAAATGCCTTGAAAATGTCGGAATGCTACGCATCGATGAGGTTGAGCATAATGGCGTAAAAATCGTGCCTATGCAGTTTTTAAAGACTCTTTTACCTGATCCTGCAAGTCTTGGAGAAAGAACCAAAGGCAAGACAAATATCGGCTGCGTGATAACAGGTATGAAAGACGGCAAACCAAGAAAAGTCTATATCTACAATGTCTGCGATCACGAATCATGCTACGCTGAAACTGGAGCTCAAGCAGTTAGCTACACTACAGGCGTGCCAGCGATGATCGGATCTATGATGGTAGCAAGTGGAGTTTGGAATGGCAGGGGCGTGTTTAATATGGAAGATTTCGACGCTAAACCATTTATGGATGAGCTTAACATTCAAGGGCTTCCATGGGAGATCATTGAAATGGATCCAAATGAAGATAGAGTAGTGCAATGAGAAAAATTTTTGTTTTAATTAGCGTTTGCGGTGCTTTTTTTGGTGGTGATTTGAAGCTTGATTTTGTCAGTGGAGACGGGCTAAATTTGATGATTAATTCAAAAAATTATTTAGCTCTTGAAAAGCCTTGTGCTGGCTGGAAAACAGGCGATGAGATTGAAATTATTGATGGTGATAAAAACGCAAAATGCCTTGAAGCTGTGGTGTTAAATTTAAAAACCAAAACGACTTGTAGACTTTTATGCGATGCCAAATAAGCCAAGTAATTTGATTTTAAGCAAATTTTAGCTAAAATGCCAAGTTTTATAAAATTTTAAAAGGATAAGCAATGAAAAAAGATATACATCCAGAGTATGTTGAATGCACAGTTACTTGCGCTTGTGGAAACACATTTAAAAGCAAGTCAAACAAACCAGAGATAAGAGTTGATATTTGTAGTGAATGTCACCCATTTTTCACAGGTAGTGAAAAAATCGTAGATAGCGCTGGTCGTGTCGATAAATTTAAGAAAAAATACGGAATGAAATAACCCAAGTTGCTCTATTTTCTTCCTACCCCGATTGGGAATTTAGACGACATCTCAAAGAGATGCCTGGACATCTTAAACCTTTGTGAAATCGTCATTTGCGAAGATACTAGAGTGACAAAGTCTCTTATAACTCTTTTGAATGCTAAATTTGATAAAAATATAGCTCCAAAGGAGTTCTACTCACTTCACACTCACAACGAAAAAGAATTTTTTGCTAAATTTGATAAAGCTAAGTTTGATACTCAAATTTGCGTTTATGCAAGTGATGCTGGAATGCCTTGTATCAGCGATCCTGGTGTATCTTTAGTGCAGTTTGCTCAGCAAAACGAGATCAAATACGAGGTTTTAAGTGGTGCAAATGCCTTGCTTTTAGCTGTTGCGGCTAGTGGAATCGTGCAAAAAGAGTTTAGTTTTTTAGGTTTTTTGCCAAACACTGGCAAAGAGCGAAGTCAAGCTATCCAAAATGCTTTAAATAGTGCGTATCCAGTTGTGATATATGAGTCTCCAAAACGTATAATTTCTTTAATAGAAGCTATTTGTAAGCTTGAAGCTGATAGGAAAATCTTTGCAATAAAAGAAGCTACCAAAAAATTTGAGACTAAATTTAGTGGGAGTGCTACAAATTTACTCACCCAGCTAGAAAGTGCAAATTTGAATGGTGAATGGTGCGTGGTTGTTGATAAATCTCCAAATTCGGGCTTTGAACGCATTAGCAAAAGTGATATCGAAGAGCTTGAAATTCCTCCAAAACAAAAAGCTAAACTTTTAGCTAAACTTACGGGCGAAAATCCAAAAAAAATATACGAAAATATGATAAAATAAGCTAATTTTTAAGGGCTTTAGGGTATTATCTAGCCTATGATTATTTATGGAAAACAATTATTTTTGCATTTGTTAGAAAAGCACCCAGACAAGCTTTTGAGTATCTATCTTGCCAAAGAAGTGGAGAAAGATATATTTAATAAGGTCGTTAAAACCGGTCTTAAAATTCAAAAAGTAGATAATAAAAAAGCTCAAGGTCTAGCGCGTGGCGGAAATCATCAAGGTTTTTTAGCTGAAGTTAAAGATTATGAATTTAGCAGTTTTGATGAGATAAAAAAACTAGATAAAGTTGTTGTTTTATACGGACTTAGTGACGTAGGAAACATCGGTGGCATAGTAAGAAGTGCTTACGCTCTTGGTGCTAATGGCGTGATAGTAGTGGCAAAAAGCGTAGGTATAGAAGGCGTGATAAGAGCTAGTAGTGGAGCTGCTTATGAGCTACCAATTTGTGTGATGAATGATGGGCTTAGCTTGCTAAATGAGCTTAAGCAAACTCATTTTGAAATTTACGCAGCTGATGCAAATGGCAAGAGTCCAAAGGATGTTAAATTTGGCTCAAAAGTAGCTCTAGTCATGGGTAGTGAGGGTGAGGGGATACCTAAAAAAGCCCTAATGAAATGTGATGAAAGCCTTAGCATTAAAATGCGTGATGGTTGGGATAGTTTAAATGTAAGTGTGGCGTTTGGAATATTATTTGATAGGATTATAAATGAGTAATAATATATTAAAGCTTCAAGAAATAGGTATAAAAGAGGTTTCTAAAAAGACACATATTGAGATAGAATATCTTGAATATATGTGTGATAAGAATTATGAGAAATTAAAAAAACTAAACGCTTTTGGATATGCAAAAATCATATCAAGAGAGTATGATATAGATCTAAGCGACTGGTGCGAAGAGTTTAGAGCGTATTGCTCAGAGCATCCTGGTGAGGATGGTTGTACGTTTTGCGTATCTCCTAAGATACCAGCTTATACCTCAAAAGAAGAAGGTGGCTCATGGATTTGGGTGCTTGTCATCGTGGCTGTTTTGGTTGGCTTTGTATGGATATTTGGCTTCACTAAATATTTTGACAATTTCATGACGTTTTTTGATGATGAAAATAAGAGCGTAACTTACTCAAATACTGCTGTTGTAGAAACTGCAAAAGAGAGTTTAAATCTAGATAGCAATATGAGTATTGAAAATATTGTAAAAGATATGAGCGATATAAATGCGACAGATGAGAACCAAACTTCTGTGTCTAAGGAGCTCACAGATAGTGAAATTTTACCAGATGAAAACACAACTGCAAACACTTTATTTCAGCCTCTTGAAGCAGCGACCTCAAACGAAAATTTGACTGCTCAAGCTCTCATAGCTCCTACAAGAAATATTTGGGTTGGGATAAAATATCTTGATAATGGCTCAAAACGCTCTTTTACTACAAGTAAAGCAATCGATCTAAATTTAAGCAGAGATGCTATCGTTTTGACTGGTCATGGAGAGCTTATATTTAGTGCAAATGATGAAAATACAACTTACAAATCAAAAAACCCACTTAGATTTTTGATAAAAGATGCAAGCATAAAACCTATCGATTTTGAAGAATATGTCAAGATAAATAAGGGCGAAAAGTGGTAAGATTTTTACCTTTACTATTTCTAGTCACGTTATCTTTTTGTGCTGATTTAGGATCAAATTTAAAGAGCATAGTAGGGGATCAAATTTATCAAAAAAACAGCGCAAAGATAAGTTCGCTTTTTGCAAATGAACCGTCTTTTGTAGATATAAATGGAAATTTAAATTACGATAAAATAGCAACCACATTAAGAACAAATTCGCTTCTAAATTTAAACTACTCATCGCCTACTCATATGCAAGTTACATTTAGGACATCATCATCGCCTATGTTATTTTTAAAAGTCATTAGCCAAAGCTTAAATAATCTTGGATATACATATTTTTTAACAAAAAATTTTCAAACTATGGATTCAGGGATTTCGTGGACAGTATCGATAAACACGCAGTTTTTGCTAAATCCAGGAAATTTATACAATGAGCTTATGGGAAATAATACATTTATAAAAGATATTCAAAGAACTGGTCAGTTTTCATTCATTTATGATATCGATATGAGTAAAACTGTGCTAGATACTGCTGCTTATGAATCAGATGCAAATGTAGAGCTTTCAAAGCCGCTTGAGCCATATTTTTTCAATATAAATGGCAAAAAAAGTATAGAAATAACAGCTGATTCTAGCGACAACTGGATAGCTTTAGTAAAAGTTTTTGACAGAAATTTGAAGCTTATTTCACAGCTAAAATCAGATAAAAAAGAAAAAGTTATTGATATAGAGTTTCCTAGCGATGCGTATTATATTTTGATTGATGATGCTTATAGCCTAGAAAACATAAAACATGGACTAAAAATTTATATAAAATCTAACTAAAGGAGTTATGATGTTTGATGAAATTCGTTTTAATACAATAGAAAGACTACCAAACTACGCGTTTGCAGAAGTTAATGCCATAAAAATGGCTGCGCGTCGTGATGGAGCAGATATAATAGACTTTTCGATGGGAAATCCAGATGGAAGAACACCACAACATATCATAGACAAACTTTGCGAAAGCGCACAAAAAGACAAAACTCACGGATATAGCGTAAGTCAAGGTATATACAAGCTTCGTCTAGCAATTTGTAACTTTTATAAAAGAAAATATGGCGTAACCCTAGATCCTGAAACTGAAGCAGTGGCGACAATGGGAAGTAAAGAGGGCTTTGTGCATCTTACTCAAGCTATAGTAAATCCAGGCGACGTAGCTATCGTGCCTGATCCTGCGTATCCTATCCATACTCAAGCATTTATCATAGCTGGTGGAAATGTCGCAAAAATGCCACTTGATTATAGCGCAAATTTTGAGCTTGATGAGAACAAATTCTTTGAAAATTTGCAAAAAACAATTGACGAAAGTATCCCAAAACCAAAATATGTAGTAGTAAATTTCCCTCACAATCCTACAACTGTAACTTGTGAAAAAAGTTTTTATGAGCGTTTGGTGGCTATGGCTAAAAAAGAGAGATTTTACATCATAAGTGACGTAGCTTACGCTGAGCTTAGCTTTGATGGATATAAAACTCCAAGCATTTTTGAAGTAGAGGGTGCAAAAGACGTCGCAGTCGAGTGCTACACACTTTCAAAATCATATAATATGGCTGGCTGGAGAGTTGGTTTTGTTTGCGGAAACAAACGTCTTGTCGCAGCACTCAAAAAGATAAAATCATGGTTTGATTATGGTATGTTTACACCTATCCAAGTCGCTGCTACTGTAGCACTTGATGGGGATCAAACTTGCGTGGAGCAAATCAGAGAAACTTATGAAAAAAGAAGAGATATATTAGTAGATGCGTTCTGTTCAGCTGGCTGGGAGATAGCAAAGCCAAGAGCAACTATGTTTGCATGGGCAAAAGTCCCACCTCAAGTAGGAAATATCGGCAGTAAAGAATTTGCAAAACAACTTCTTACCAAAGCTTGCGTGGCAGTAAGTCCTGGAGCTGGATTTGGCGTGGCTGGAGATAAATACGTAAGAATAGCATTTATAGAAAATGAAAACCGTATTCGCCAAGCAGCAAGAAATATCAAAAAATATCTAAAAGAATGCGAATGAATGTAGCAATTTTAGGAGTAGGAACAGTCGGCAATGAGGTTGCAAATGTCCTTATAAGGAACCAAAAGCTCATATCAGCAAGATCTGGAATGCATATAGTGCCAGTTATTGGAGTAGTAAGGGATCTTAAAAAAGCTAGAAACTCACAAATCCCATTAACTGATGATATAGATAGCGTGATAAACCGCGATGATATCGATGTCTATGTCGAACTCATGGGTGGCATAGAAAAACCTTACGAGATAGTAAGTAAAATCCTAGCCAAAAATAAGCCAGTCGTCACCGCAAATAAAGCTATGCTAGCATATCATAGAAATGAGCTTGAGAGACTTGCTGGTGATACTCCTTTTGGCTATGAAGCTAGCGTGGCTGGTGGGATTCCTATCATCAAGGCTCTTCGTGAAGGGCTTAGTGCAAACCATATCCAAAAAATAGTTGGCATAATGAATGGCACCAGCAACTATATTCTTACAAATATGATGCAGCGTGGTGTTAAATTTGACGAGGCTTTGAAAAAGGCTCAAGAGCTTGGATACGCTGAGGCTGATCCGACATTTGATGTTGGTGGATTTGATACAGCTCACAAGCTTCTTATATTAGCTAGCCTTGCATACTCAGTCCATGCTAAGCCAGAAGATATACTAATAGAAGGCATTAGCGATATCACAAATGAAGATATTTATTTCGCCAATGAGTTTGAATACGCTATAAAACTCCTTGCAGTGGCAAAAAGAAGAGATGATAAAGTTGAGCTTAGAGTTCATCCAGCCCTCATCCAAAAAGACAAAATGATAGCCAAAGTCGATGGCGTGATGAACGCAGTTAGCGTAAGTGGGGACGCTGTTGGCGAGAGCCTATTTTACGGGGCTGGAGCTGGTGGAAGTGCTACAGCAAGTGCAGTTATAAGCGACCTTATTGACATCGCAAGAGAGGTTAAAAACCCTATGCTTGGCTACAAAGCTCCATTAGAAATCTTGCCACTTGGATTATTTAAGCCAAATGAGATAAAAACAAAATATTATCTAAGGCTAAAAGTCGCCGATGAGATAGGCGTACTAGCCAATATCACAAATTTAATGAGCCAAAACAACCTTTCTATAGATAGCTTTTTGCAAAAGCCAAGAACCGACAAAAACTCTGATTGTAGCACTTTATATTTTACAACTCATACTTGCTTGGAAGCTGATATGCTAAGGGTTGTTGGACTACTTGAAAAAGAGAATTACATAAAAGACAAACCATTTATGATTCGCATCGAAGAGTAAATTTGGGACTAAAAGATTATATTTTTGGATTTCGAAGCGAGGATTTGGCAGTGAAATATCTGCTAAATTTGGGCTTTGAAATTTGTGATAGAAATTTTCATTCTAAATTTGGAGAGATTGATATAATCGCAAAAAAAGACAATACCATTCACTTTATAGAGGTCAAAGCAACTCAAAAAGATTACGAAACAATATATAGGCTAACACAAAATAAAATTTATAAACTAATAAAAACTATTAACTTTTATATGCTAAAATACGAAAATGATATGAATTACCAGATAGATTTAATATGTATAGAAAAAGGTCAAATTAAATTTTTACAAAATGTCAGTATTTGATTTTTTTGTTGTCTTTTAATTTAAGCTTTTTTATGTATAATTCGCAGTAAATTTAATTAAGGAGAAAAAGTGGGTAAATATATAGAACTTACTTCAGAAAATTTTGACGTGGCAAAAGAGGGTGTTGCATTAGTTGATTTTTGGGCACCTTGGTGCGGACCTTGTAGAATGTTAGCTCCAGTTATTGATGAGCTTGCAGCTGAGTTTGACGGCAAAGCTAAGGTTTGTAAAGTAAATACTGATGAGGCTCAAGATCTTGCTGTAGAGTACGGTGTGCGCTCTATCCCAACTTTACTATTTTTCAAAAACGGACAAATAGTAGACCAAATGATCGGCGCTCAATCAAAAGTAGCGATCGCTGACAAAATCAATTCACTTTTATAATTTATCGGGGCTTTTGCCCCATTTTTCATATTCATTCATATCTTAATCTATCTCTTAATTCAAATCAATATTTAAATTTATCTTTATGTAAAATAGTTATATAAATATAAATTTAAAATTAGGAGAAAATATGTTAGACGTAGCAATAATCGGTGGTGGACCAGCAGGACTTTCAGCAGGACTTTATACCACTCGTGGTGGACTTAAAAATGTTGTAATGTTTGAAAAAGGTATGCCAGGAGGTCAAATTACAAGCAGCTCAGAGATGGAAAACTACCCTGGCGTAGCAACCGTGATGGATGGTATGAGCTTTATGGCTCCTTGGCTTGAGCAATGCACTCGTTTTGGGCTAAAACACGAGATGTCAAACGTAGATAGAGTGGCTAAAAATAGCGACGGAAGCTTTAGCATTTACCTTGAAGGTGGCAAAGTAGAAACTGCAAAAGCTGTTATCGTAGCTACTGGCTCAACCCCAAAAAGAGCTGGAGTAAAAGGCGAAGATGAGTTCTTTGGCAAAGGCGTTTCTACTTGCGCGACTTGCGATGGATTTTTCTACAAAAACAAAGAAGTAGCAGTTCTTGGCGGTGGTGATACTGCTCTTGAAGAGGCTGAATATCTTGCAAATATCTGTTCAAAAGTCTATTTGATCCACAGAAGAGATGAGTTTAGAGCAGCTCCAGTGACTGTAGAAAAAGCTAAAAAAAATCCAAAAATAGAGTTTATCACAAATGCTAAAGTTGATGAAATTTACGGAGACGCAACTGGCGTAACTGGAGTTAAAGTAGCTTTAAAAGATGGTTCTATAAGAGATTTGAAAGTTCCTGGAATCTTTACGTTTGTTGGTTTAAATGTCAGAAATGAAGTTCTAAAAGATGAAAATGGAAACTTTATTTGCGATACTCTTCCAGCTGGACAAGTAAGAGTAAATTTAAAAATGCAAACAAATGTGCCAGGTCTATTTGCTGCTGGAGATCTTAGAGAAGATGCCCCAAAACAAGTAGTTTGCGCTGCTGCTGATGGCGCTGTTTCTGCACTTAGTGCGATGTCTTATATAGAGAGCATAAATAAGCATTAATCGTATATTTAATCTTCTTTAATCATTTTAGATATAATCCCTTTGAAATTTTATACAAAGGGGTTATTGTGTTAAACTCAAAAATTATTTTATCAAGCATAATTGCTGGCTCTTTGCTCGCAGGCTGTGCTACTACTACACTTCAAACTAGTGCGAAAATGACACAAAGTATTTTCTTAGATCCAGTCGCAAAAGACAAAAAAATAATCTTCGTAAGCATAAAAAATACAAGCGGTCATGATGTAAATTTAGAAAACAAAATTTTGCAAGGCCTACAAAATAAAGGCTATACTATCACAGACGATCCAGATGCTGCGACTTATATTTTGATGACAAATGTCTTGTATTGTGATAAAAAGTCAGAAACAAACTCTGTTGGCTCAGCAGTTGGTCTTGGAGCAACTGGAGCTGCAATAAGTGGCTATAATGGTGGTGGAGCTGGAAGTATGATAGCAGCAGGTGCCGCTGGAGCAGTAGTCGGTGGCGTGCTTGGCAAGCTTACTGAAGATACTATTTGGCAGATGCAAGTCGATGTAAATATCAGACAAAAAGCCAAAGGCGCAGTGTATAGCTCTACTGGAAATATCGCTGGACAAGCAACTGTTAGAGATTCATCAAAAGCTGGATTCTTAAATGCATTTGGTGGAAGTATCAAAAACACAGAGGCTAGCGGCTCTTTAAATAGCAACCAAATCAATACTACTAATCAAAACTATGAAAGAGACTACGTAGAAAAAAGCACAATTATCTTTGCAGAAGCTACAAAAATGGGCTTAGAATTACCAGAAGCAACGCCTATTTTAGAAGACAAAGTCTCATCTCAAGTAGTTGGACTATTTTAGTAAATTTAATGGGGCTTCAAGCTCCATTTCTGTTATTTTAAACTCTTCACCTGACATATTATTAACCAATATATAAATATATTTATGATAAAATTGAGCCAAATTTAGACAAAGGGCTAGTATGATAAAAATCGGAATCCATGGTGCAAGTGGAAAGATGGGAAGAGAGATTATATCAAATTTAAAAGGAAATCAATTTGCAAAATTGAGCGTTGCTTATACGATTGAGCCAATTGAATTTGATGTGGGCGAGGCTATTATAACTGATGATTTAAAAACACTTTTTGATAATAGCGATGTTATCATCGACTTTAGTATCAAACAAGGTGCTTTAAATTTAATAAACTACGCAAGAACTTATCCAAAACCACTTATCATAGGTACGACTGGACTTGGAGATGAGGGTGCTGAGCTGCTTAGGCATGCAAGCGCTGTTATGCCAGTATTACAAGCTACAAATATGAGCCTTGGAGTTGCGGTTTTAAACAGACTTGCTGAGCTTGCCAGTAAGGCTTTGAGTGATTTTGATATAGAAATAGTTGAGATGCACCACCGCCATAAGCTTGATGCTCCAAGTGGCACAGCTCTTACTCTAGCCACTCACGCTGCAAAGGCTAGAAATCTCAGCCTTGAAAATGTCAGAGTAAGTGGAAGAGATGGCATGGTGGGAGCTAGAAGCAAAGATGAAATAGCAGTCATGGCTCTTAGAGGTGGAGATATAGTCGGTCGCCATACTATAGGATTTTACAATGACGGTGAGTTTGTCGAGCTAAATCATACTGCTACAAGCAGAGCGACATTTGCTAAAGGTGCTATAAAAACTGCCATTTGGATCAGTGATAAAAAAGCTGGCTTATACTCAATTTATGATTGTTTAGGACTTTAATATGTGTGCGATAGTCGGAATAATAAACTCAAAAGATGCGGCAAAAACAGCTTATTACGGCTTGTTTTCTATGCAACATCGCGGTCAAGAATCAAGCGGAATAAGCGCTAGCAATAACCACAATATAAAAACAATAAAAAATCGTGGTCTTGTCACAGAAGTTTTCAACCACGAAAGCTTTGAAGTGCTAAAAGGCGAAATGGCAATCGGACATAATCGCTACTCAACTGCTGGAAGTGACAGCGTACTAGACGCTCAGCCAGTAAGCGCGAAATACTCTTTAGGGCAAATTAGCATAGTTCATAACGGAAATTTGGTAAACAAAAACGAAGTCAGAGAAAGACTAGTCGAAGATGGCGCTATTTTCCAATCAAACATGGATACTGAAAATATCTTGCACTTAATAGCAAGAAGCCACAAAGAGCATCTCCAAGACCGCATAGTAGAAGCCGTTCGCCAAATACGTGGAGCGTATTGTTTGCTTATACTTAGTCGTTCAAAAATGTTTGCGATCAGGGATAGATACGGCGTAAGACCATTAAGTCTTGGAAAACTCAAAGACGGTGGATATATCGTAGCTAGTGAGACTTGTGCATTTGATCTAGTTGGTGCGACATTTGTTAGAGATGTAAAACCTGGCGAAATGCTGATTTTTGAAGAGGGCAAAAGCGAGTACAAAAGTGTTCAGCTTTTTGGTGAAGTAGATCCTAGAATTTGCGCATTTGAGTATATTTATTTTGCTAGACCAGATAGCATGATAGAGGGAAAAAATGTATATGAAATCCGCAAAAAACTAGGAACAAAGCTAGCACAAAAATCAAAAATCAAAGCCGATTTAGTTATTCCGGTGCCTGATTCTGGTGTGCCAGCAGCTTTAGGATATGCAAACGAGAGCAAGATACCTTTTGAAATGGCTATCGTAAGAAACCACTATGTAGGAAGAACTTTCATAGAGCCAACCCAAGAGATGAGAAATCTAAAAGTCAAGCTAAAACTAAATCCCATGAGCTCTGTTTTAGAAGGTAAAAGTGTGGTCGTCATCGATGATAGCATTGTGCGTGGAACTACTAGCAAAAAGATAGTCGAGCTTCTAAGAAATGCAGGCGCTAAAGAAATTCACATGAAAATCGCAGCTCCAGAGATAAAACACCCTTGCAAATACGGTATAGATACTCCAAGCTATGCTGAGCTAATCAGTGCAAATATGAGCACTGAAGAGGTATGTAAATTTATCGGCGCTGATAGCTTAGAGTTTTTAAGCATTGATGAGCTGGTAGATAGTCTTGGCAGTGAGAGAAAATACTCTCTTGTAAGCTTTGATGGTGATTATTTCATAAATAATTAGTGACAATAAATCTTGTGATAAAAGCTTGGTACTCTGAAGCTGGCTGGATAAGGCATATAAACGCTAAATGGTCTTGTCTCTCCAGCTTTTAGGCCTTGAGCGATTTTGAACTCCATTTCTACCGTGCTTCTTTCGACTTTTTTAGTTGATCTAAATACATCAAAAAATCCACGCTCTTGCTTGAATATACTTCCATCAAGCTTGCCTTTTTCCATTGGTGCATTTACTAGCTTTATTTCCAAAGTACAGCTTGTTATGTCAAAACCACCTATATTTTGCACTTTTCCAGAAAACACAATGGTTTCATTGATAAGAATTCTCTCATGACTTAGATCTAAAACCTTAGCTTTTTTTGTGTATTGATCTATGATAAGCATCATAAAAATAGATAAGCAGCCCATAACAAATACATTTAAAAATACCATAGATACAACTACCGATGTCTTTTTTTCTTTTAAAGAGATTATCAAAAAAAGAATAAATAAAATAACTATAACAACTAATGCTATGATATGAAAAATTGTAAAATAACTCATTAGAAACACTCCGAACTTACTTTTGTAGTATAATTAATCGGCCGAAAATCATTTATGATTAGCCTTATAGTTTTTGTTTGATTGACATCTATTGGTTCTTCTATTGTATGGGTCTGTGTGCGAAACGGTTTTGCGGATTTGATAAAATGCTTGATTTTATTGTTTTCTTCGTTAACAAATTTAAGTTTTATTCTACAATATTTAAATGGTTTTTTGGATAAATTTGTCAAATTTAGATCAGCTATGAGCGTATCTGAGAAGTTTAGTTGAGTGATTTTATCTACGATTAATTCTCGTTTTCTTAGATTTTCGTCTACAAGCTTGTGAGTATAAATAAGCCCAAAAACCACAAAGCATATGTTTGCAATAAGTATAAAACTAGCTAATAACGGCCTTTTTATCATCATTATAATGACTAAAAAAAGCACGACCAAAAAGACAAGTAAAACCCACATAACGGCTAAATAATCAACAAACACAAAATGTGCCATATAAAAATTTATGGTTTGTTTAAGACTATTTAGAACGCCCATTTTTCTCCTCTATGCCGCTAATCCCTTCGCGTCTTTTTAGCTCATCAAGCACTCTTGATGGATGTATATCGAAATCAGCCAAAGCCACTATCATATGAAAGATTATATCAGCACCCTCATAAATCACGTCAGTAGCTGGATCTCCAGCTTTATGTTCGCCAAATGATTCACGCTCAAGGTCTGAGTATTTTTTAAATTTGCTAAGATCTTTTATAGCAAAAGCAAATTCTCCAGCTTCTTCGCAGACTTTTTTTAGATACGCGTTTTCGCCTTTTGAGTAGAGTTTTGCTATGTATGAGCTGCTTGCATCTGCATTTAGCTTCCTTTGAAGTGCCACGTGATATAAGTGATCTAAGATATCATATTTTAGGTTTAAATTTGGCTCATTTTGTAGTTTTGTGTCAGAAGTTGGTTCTAAAGAAATTTGGTTAAAAAAGCAAGATTTAGCTCCAGTGTGACAAGCTGCTCCGCCATTTTGCACGACTTTTATCAGTAAAGAGTCATTATCACAATCAAGCTTCATATCTTTTATCTCTTGAGTGTTGCCACTCTCTTCGCCCTTTTTCCAAATGCGATTTTTTGTGCGTGAAAAGTAGTGTGCAAAGCCAGTTTTGATACTTAAATTTAGAGCCTCTTCATTCATATAAGCCATCATCAAAACTTCATTTGAGCCGTCTTCTTGGACGATGACTGGAAGCAATCCATCTAACTTTTGCCAATTCACACGCATAATTTTCCTTATTTTTGGTTTAGGCTAGCCAAATTTGACTAGCCTGAGAATTATTGAGCGATAGCGCTTTGTTTTACTTTGTCTTTCGTATCGACCCAGATATTTGGCACAGCGCCACCAGGAGTTAAGAAAATCTTAGCATCATTATTTACTTTTAGAGCTTCATTAAACTCTTTTTGAGTTTGGATTTGTTTTAGCTCTAGTAAATTTACAGTTAAGCTTTTTGCAACTTCTTTGTTTGAATACGCTTGAGCGTCAGCTTCGATCTTCACAGCGTCAGCTCTACCTTGAGCTTCTATCTTGACAGCTTCAGCAGTACCTTTTGCAAGGGCAGCTTTTTTGAGTGCTTCTTGGTTTGCACGTTCTACTTCGTATTTTGTTCTTTCGGCTTCTTGCTTAGCGATTTGAACGCGTTCGATTTGCTCTTTTACTTTTGGTGGAAGTATGATTTCACGAAGTTGCACGCTCAAAAGCTCAACTGGCTTGTTTGGCTGAGAGTTTATGTTTGTTCTAATACCATTGTCTATAGCGATCGCTATGTCGTTACGACGCTCTGGAAGTTCTTCAGCAGTGTATTTACCAGTGACATTTCTCACGACATCTTTAACAACTGGATCTATGATTTTGTTTTCCCAGCTGAAACCCCAAGAAGCTATGGTTTGGGGTGCGTTTTGCGGATTTAGGCGGTATTGGACTGTGATATCCATACTAACTGGAAGACCACGACCATCAAGAACTGATATAGTGTCTTTTATCTCGATGCCGCTGCCTCTGTAGTTGGCTTCGTTTCTGCCTTCGCTTGAAGTATAGTTGATGATACGAACTTTGGTATCAACTATCCTAACTTCTTGTATAAAAGGCAAGAAGAAGTGAAATCCTGGTTGCAATGGACTTGGGTCAAATTTACCCGCTGTTGATTTGATACCAACTTCGCCTGAATTGACTATGACAAATGGCTTGGCTATGACTAATATAGCGATGATTATGATTAGAGCATATATTGCACCGCTAAATTTACCAAAGCCATTGAAATTTGGCATATTTGGCTTTTTGAAGTTGAAATTTGGCTTGTCGCCACCATTTCCGCCGCCGTTACCATTTTTTTTGTTAAAATAATCGTTTAAATCTGCTGGCAATTGTATTCCTTTTAGTTTATGTAAGTTAAAAATTTCTCATATTTTGGATTTTTGCCCATAACTACATCAAAATACGCATTTTGTAGTTCTGTGGCTACTTTTCCTCTTTTTCCTGTACCGATGACTCTACCGTCGATGTTGCTTATCGGTGTGACTTCAGCGGCAGTGCCAGTGAAGAATGCTTCATCTGCGGTGTATGCTTCATCTCTAGTGATTCTTTGGCGAAGTACCTTGTATCCTAGATCTTCTGCGATTTGGATGACTGTTTTTTGAGTTATACTCACAAGGCTTGTGTCGTTTGCTGGAGTGATGATGACGCCGTCTTTTACTATGAAAAAGCACTCGCCACTACCCTCAGCGACAAATCCTTGAGGATCAAGCAATAATGCCTCATCGCAACCTGCTAATTGAGCTTCATAGTTTGCCATTTGTGAGTTGAAGTAGTTTGCGCTAGCTTTTGCCTTTGCCATCATAGAAAATGGAGCTGGTTTCATCCAAGATGCGATCTTGACTTTGATACCATTTTGCAACGCTTCTTCACCCATATATGCACCCCATTGCCACGCTGCAATGATAGTATTTACAGGGCATCCGATGTGGCTAACGCCCATTTTGCCATATCCTAAAAACACAAGCGGACGGATATAAACATTGTCATTGTATGTGTTGCTTTTTAGCAAATTTACATGAGCTTCGTTGATTTGCTCCTCGCTATAAGGGATTTCTAAGCAACAAGCTTTTGCTGATTCAAAAAGTCTTTTTGTGTGTTCTTGTAATTTAAAAATCGCTAGACCTTTTGGAGTTTGGTATGCTCTAACGCCCTCAAATACAGCGTTTCCATAGTGTAATGAATGTGTTAAAACATGAACTGTTGCATCTTTCCATGCTACTAATTTTCCATCAAACCAAATATGTTCTGCCTCTGGTAGTGCCATTTTTTTACCTCTTTTTATATTAAATTCAGTGATTTTATCAAAAAATTGATTAATATCTTTTGAATGGCAGTAAATTTGCGTGGTAAATTTGGTTAAATTTGACTTAATTTGTTATAATGCCAACTCCAAACGCTTTGAATAAATATGGCTAAAGTTAAAGTAGATTTTGTAAAGATTGATGAAGCTAGATTTGTAGAAGTTTGTAGGCTCTATTTTATGTGGAAAGACCTAAATAATTCGATCAAATCTTGGACTTCAAGGGGTATAAATATTCCTGATGTAATATCTGAGCAAATGGTTTGTTTTGCTCTAAATTTGCTATGGAACAAAGGCAGTAAAGGTGGAGATGCTACTGATGAAAATGGTGCATTGATAGAAATAAAGGCTACTTCAAATTATAACAGCGATTTGAGTTCTTTTTCTCCTGATACAAAATTTGACAGGCTTTTATTTTTTAGGTTAGATATGCAACATAATTTTGCAGATATTTATGATATAGGATTTGACGGAAACTCTTTTAAGACGTTAAAAGTCAATAATACTCAAACTGTAGCAGATCATCAAGCAATGGGGCGTCGCCCTAGACTTCAATTGATACAAATTATTGATAAATTTGGTATCAAACCACTTTGTCGCATTGATATTGTGGGTCGTAATATAATAAAATAAAAGGAGTAAGAGCGTTTGGGTTCTTACTCCTAATAAATTTGCGGCGTGTCGCAAAATATCAAGGAATTGTATAATGAAAATAGCTTCATTTTTTGCTGGTGTTGGTGGGATAGAGCAAGGGTTTGAAAATCACGAAGTAATATACGCTAACGAAATTGATAAAAACGCAACTATAACGTATATGAGTAATTTTAAAATAGATGTTGATAATATAGATATAAAGCAAGTTGATGAAATAAAATTACCAAATTTCGATATTTTAATGGGTGGTTTTCCTTGTCAAGCTTTTTCTGTGGCTGGGTATAGGCTCGGATTTGATGATGCTAGAGGAACATTGTTTTTTGAGCTTATGAGAATTGCAAAACACAAAAAACCAAAAATTATTTTTTTAGAAAATGTAAAAAACTTGGTTGGTCACGATGGTGGTAAGACATTTTCTACGATGCTAAATGTGCTTGAAGAGCTTGGTTATAAAGTAAAATATAAGGTTCTTAACGCAATGGAATACGGCAATACTCCACAAAATAGAGAGAGAATTTATATCTTGGCTTTTAAAAACAAAAATGACTATAAAAACTTCGAATTCCCAGAACCTATTGAGCTAACTACAAAACTTTGCGATGTGATAGATTTTGAAGCAAAAGTTGATGATAAATACTATTATACAAGCAAATTTAAACAATATGATTTATTGGTAAGTCAAATCACAAAAAAAGATACTATTTATCAATGGAGAAGGCAATACGTAAGAGAAAATAAAAGTAATGTTTGTCCTACTCTTACTGCAAATATGGGGACTGGTGGTCATAATGTGCCATTGATTTTAAGCAAATTTGGTATAAGAAAATTAACACCAAAAGAGTGTTTCAATTTGCAAGGTTTTCCAAAAGAATTTAATCTGCCAAATATCGCCGATAGCCACTTGTATAAGCAATCTGGCAATTCGGTTTGCGTGAATGTGATAAAAAGAATAGCACAAAGACTAAATCAGCTATAAACAAAAATATAATTAAAATTCGCTATAATCACGCATTAAATTTAAAAGGAAATGAAATGCCAATCATAAATATAAAACTAAGCGATCCGATGCCAAGCCGTGAAAAACTAGATGAAATCGCAGTCAAAATCACAGATATAATGGTAAAAGATCTAGGCAAAAATCCAGCTCGTGTGGTTATAAATTTTGATGAAATCAGAAGCGACGCAACGTATTTTGGGGCTAAATCAGTCCAAGCGATAAAAGAGGGCAAATAAATGGCGTGCTGCAAGAAAAAAACCGATGAAGTTTGCGCTCCAAAAGCCCAAAATAGCAAAGAAGCTCCAGTTTTCAGTGCTGAAGATATGGAACGTAAAGTCACCTTAAAAGCTGGCGACATGGCTCCAAGCTTCGAGCTAGAAAATAGCGACTCAGTTAATATCGCTCTTAAAGATTTTAAGGGTAAAAATGTTGTTTTGTACTTTTATCCAAAAGACAATACTCCAGGCTGCACCACTGAGGCGTGCGAGTTTAGTGCGAATTACGATGAGTTTATAGCAAAAGATACTGTGATAGTAGGCATTAGTCCAGATTCGTCAGATTCGCATACTAAATTTACCCAAAAACAAAGCCTTAAGCATATACTTTTAAGTGATCCCCAAAAAGAAGTAGCTAAGGCTTATGGCGTTTGGCAAGTGCGTAAGAATTATGGCAAAGAATATCTTGGTATCGTGCGAACAACATTTGTCATAGATAAAACTGGCAAAATATCTAAAGTCTATAAAAGCGTAAAAGCCGCAGGCCATGCACTAAAAGTCTTATCTGAACTCGCCTAAACCAGCCTAAAATAGCTAACAAAAGTTAGCTATTTTGTTTTTATTCCTACTTGCAATCTTATAAATTTATCTGCTTTTGAGCCACTTATATCTTGCAGATTTATCATATCGATTTGCTCTTTTTTCACGCCATTTTTTTGTAGTTCATCGCTTAAAAAAAGCGCTCTTTTTTGGGCTATTTTAAGCAGTGTATCGTCTTTGATTTTGACATCGTCGGCCAAAACATCTACGGCTTGATCTACGTTTTGGAATTTGATTTTATTGATTTTTTGAGCGTAAATTTGCTTTATTGCGTCTTCATAGCTTAGATTTTTTGTATTCATAAGCAGAGTTGCTTCTTTTTGGATTATGCGTTTTGAGATAGCGTATTTATCGCTTATAGTCGCGTACGCAGGAGTGATAGTAAAGATGATATCTGGCTTTTTTATGGCGATTTGGGCTAGTTTTTTGATATTTTCTTCGCTTGTTTCGGATAGGAGCGTAGTTCCTGGAATGAAATCAGCGTTGTTTATGCCCTCAGAGCTTATGCCAAGAGCAGCGCCGATAAATCTAAATGGCGATGTCACAACGTCGCTAAAAAGCTGAACGATAGCTTTGAAAACTATACTTCCATAGCTAAACTCAGGGCTGTTTAAATCCCCGCTTATCGGAAGGTCTATGTCTATTTGGTTGTTGCTGTCTTTTAATATGGCAAGACCTAGTTTGACTGGCAGGCTTACTGCGTCACTGCTTGGGATCTCTTTGCCAAGAGTTAGATTATCGAGATTTATGGTGTTTGAGCCATTGAGTTTGCCATCTTTTATTTTATAATTTAGGTTCAAATTTAGCCTGCCGTCAGCTATCTCATAGCCCAAAAATTTAGCCGAATACGGTGTGGCGTTTTTGAGATTTAGGTTTTTAAAATGCATTATAAGATCTGTGCTAAAAGTCGGCTCAAATGGATAAATAGAGAGCAAAATCTCGCTAAATCCTTGCTTTGCGACTATTCCATTTAGGGCGATATCGCTTCTTGTTTTGTTTTTGATATCGTTTATTGCGGTAGAAATTTTAGTAATATTTGTGTCAAAAACTATAGGCAAACTCTTGTCGCTAAACTCCAAAGATCCATTTTTGATGTTTATATTTTTTATATAGATATTTGGCGATTTTGAGCTCTCTTTTTTGCTGGTATCCTTGCTATCTTTAATGAGTTTGAGTAAATTTAGCTCGCCATCTTTTGAGATTTCTACTTTTAATCTTGGATTTGTTAGGGCTATATTTGAGATTTTTATACCGTTTTTGTTTAAATTTAGCGTTTTGTTTAAGCTTGTAAATGCAGCTACAACGTCGTTATTCGTATCTTTTAGGCTGAAATTTGTAGTTTTGACATTTGCATTTAGGCTCAAATCTTTTTGATAATTAATATTAGCTTTTAGATTTACTTTTGCATTTATATCTTTGATATTTAAGTAATTTTTAAGATATGGAGTTATGAAATGCAAACTCTGCAAAGTAGCGTTTATACTCGATTCTACCTTGTTAGTTGCCATGTTGATTGAGCTATTACTTGAGAGTTTTAGAAGCTTGTCGTTTATGCTTATATCAAATTTAGCTTCGCCATTATTTGCGATATTTTTTGCTTTTATATCGATGTTTGAAACTGTGTTTTTGCTGATTTCATCTTTTATGGCAACTTTGGTTTTATTTAGGTTTAATTCCTTGATTTCAAAATCAAATGGCTCTGATTTCGCCTGTGTTTTTTTGCTGCTAGAAAGTGCTAAAAAGGCGTTTGCGAGTTTGGAGCCTTTGTCATTTACAAATGAACTTATGTCTAAATTTGTAGCGTTTATACTGTCTAGTTTGAGTGAATTTGGAGCTAAATTTAGTCCGTTTAAGCTCAAATTTGACAGGTTTGCGAAGTTTGCTTTATCGTTGGTGGCTTTTAAATTTGCTAAATTAATAGAGCTTAGCAAAAGGGCAAAATTCTTGGCTAAAAGCGTGAAGTTAGCGTCATTTATCTCTGCTTTGTTTAGAGTGATTTTGGTATCAAGCTTACTTGCGCTTAAGCTATTTGTGTTTGTTTTTGCGATTTTGAGTGTGAGATTTTCTCCGTCAAATGTGACATTTGAGTCTTTTAGCAAAATCTCACTAGCCCCAGCGTCAAAGCCATCAAATTTAGCCTTAAAATCATAAATATTTAGGTTACTATTATCTAGTTTAAGATTTAAGCCATTTTGCGATTGCAAGAGATTTAGCTTCAGATTCCAGATGTCAAATTCTTTGGTAGCAAAGCTATCTTTCCCGCTTGCGACGCTGATATTTTTGATGTTTAAAGAGGCATTTGTGTCAAGCGTGACGCTCTCATCTAAACGCAAAGTATAGGCTAAATCTGAGTTGATAATCGCGCTATTTAAGCTGATTGGAAGTTCTTTTAAAAACGAAACCCAAAACGGCGTTGTCTTTAGCTCGGTTATTTTGGCATGTCCGTTTATGGTAAATGGATTTAGCGTGATATTTGCATCGGTGATGATTTTGTCGGCTAAATTTGAGCTAGTTAGAAGCTTGTGTGAGCCCAAATAATTGCGTTTGGTAGAGAGATTTTCTAAAGAGTAGCTCATATCATTTAGCTTAGCTTCAAAGCCGTTGCCAAGATCGATGTAGGCGATACTTGCGTTTATAATATCAAGTTTTTTGATGTCGTAATACAGCTCCAAACTGCTATTATCGTCGCTTTTTGTGGAGCTCTCATCGCTTAAAAGCGAAGCGAAATTATAGGTGCCGTTTTTGTCTTTTTGTATAAAAATAGTCGGATTTGTCAGCTTCAAATCAGCTATGCCTATAGTTTTTTTGAATAAATTTATTGCGTCCAAATCCACGTAAATCTCATCAAATTTGATAAGCGGAGAGCTGCCTTGAATGCTTAAGCCTGTGATGTTTGCTTCATATGTGAATGGGTTAAATTTGACTTGTTTTACGCTTAGATTTAGATCCATACTAGCAAGGATCTTGGTGCCATAATAAACGCTAAGTTTTGGCACTCCAAAAAATCCAAAAACAGTATAAAAGACTACCAAAAAAGCGGTTATCGCAATGCTAATTTTTGTTTTCATTTCAAACTCCCTTTGGCGTTATTATATAAAAATTTAGACTATTTTTAACTGAATTTAACGCAAATTTAAGTTATTAATATATCATAAAAATAAAAAGGTTTGCATTTGTTAGTTCATATTTGTTGTAGCGTTGATAGTCACTATTTTTTGCGTGAAATTAAGAAAATTTACCCAAATGAGCAGATTGTCGGATACTTTTACGACCCAAATATTCACCCATACAGCGAGTTTTTGCTGCGTTACAAAGATGTCAAAAGAAGCTGCAAAAAGCTAAGTGTAGAGCTTGTGCGTGGAGAGTATGATTATGAGGCGTGGCTTGGTGGGACAAAGGGGCTTGAAAATGAGCCAGAAAAGGGCAAAAGGTGCGAGTATTGCTTTGATTTTCGTGTGGGAAATGTGGCTAAAATCGCTCAAAATCTAGGATGCAAAAAGATAACAACAACGCTTCTTATGAGCCCTAAAAAGGATTTTACTCAATTGCAAAATGCCCTAAATAAAGCAATTTGTGGATCAAATTTAGAGGCTATTGCTATAGATCTGCGTAAAAATGGTGGCACTCAGGCTCAGTTTGAACTAGCTAAAAATGATAAACTATATCATCAAAACTACTGCGGCTGCGTATTTGCATTGCAAAAACAAAGAGCAAAAGATGAGCTAGCTGATGAGCTGTGCGAACCTCTTGGAGCCCAGATCCAGCCAGGAAGTATCAAAAGCCGCTTGAAGCTTTACAAAAAGGTGCGAAAGTGCGAGAAAAGTGGCGTTAAATTTGAGCTAGTCAGACGCAAAATCCTAAACTATAGACTTAAATTTGCCAGTGTAAAAATGGACGGGAAGGCTGTGCCAAGCTACTTTATTTTTTATTCGATATTTGGGCGTAAAATGGTGAAATTTAGCCTTTTGGAGCATGGCGAACTCATAAATCTAAACAAAGATGATACTATTTTGATTAGCCTAGCTAAATTTAACGAACTTGGTAAATTTGAGTATAAAAGCGTCCGAGAACTCATGCAAAATCCGCCAAAACTAAAGCGTGAGCTAAAGATCCGCAAAGCCCTTTGTGGTAAAGATAGCTTGTCGCCTATCATCGTGCTTGATGAGATAAAGCCAGCTAGATTCGAGATAACTTGCGAGAGTTTGATATATCCGCAAAGCGTGGAAAAATTAAGGATTTTGGAGTAAATTTACTAAGACAATAAGGCTTTTTCTTTCTTAAGGGAGACAAGGGGAAAATCATTCGATTTTTCTTTTGCGTAAATTTTGTCATTGCGAGTAAGTGAAACGAACGAAGCAATCTACCTTGGTAATCTAAGCCAAATTGTTTAAATTTGATACAAATTTAAACCAAATCCTTATACTTTGCTTTTAAAATTATATCGATGTAAGCTCATTTTGGGTTAAATTTAGGCTTTGATAATGCAAAAAGGATGGGAAATGAAGAAATTCGTTTTAGGTTTAGTAGCTTTAGTTATTGTGACTTTTAGTGGTGAATTGGAAGATGGAGAAAAGGCTTATCAAAATAGTGATTTTAAAAAAGCATTTCAATCATTTATAAAAGTCTGTAATAGTAAAAATCTTAGTGGTTGTAATTGGCTAGGAGTTTTATATGCAAAAGGTCAAGGCACCAAACAAAACTACTTCAAAGCTAAAGAATACTATCAAAAAGCTTGTGATGGTGGAAATGTTTTTGGTTGCAATAATCTTGGAAATTTGTATAGAGATAGCCAAGGTGTTAAACAAAATAAAACAAAAGCCAAAGAATTATTCGGTAAGGCTTGTGATATGGGAAATCAATATGGTTGCGATCAATATGCTAAGCTAAATTCTCAAGGATATTAAGTAAATTTAGTGGATTTTTAGCTGTGGATTGCTTCGTCGCTCGCTCCTCGCAATGACGCCCACATCAGTGGGGCTACTTTTAAGGGCTTTGCTCTTAAAAGTTTTAGGCTGTGGATTGCTTCGCCTTTTTGCTTCTAGCAATGGCGAAGTTGGTTGAATTTAATCACAATTGCCCTTTTTGGCTTGTCCTAATAAATATAAACTAACTAAATTTAGACACTTTATAAGTCATAAATGCTAAAAATGATGCACTAAAAAGTATAATGCTACTAGATATAAAAGTCGTTTGATATCCAAAAGTATCAAAAACTATACCGCCAAAACTAGCACCAAAAGCGATAGCAAGCTGGACGACTGCCACCATCGCGCCTCCTGCGGCTTCGGCTTTTGCTGGTGCTACCTTGCTTAGCCAAGTCCACCAAGCTACTGGCGCAGAAGTGCCTAAAAGCCCCCAAAATCCAAGCAAAACAAACATCGCTAGCAGTGATTTTGCAAAAATAGTGATCAAGAGCGAAACCACAGCCATACAAATAGGTATGAAAATCAACAAGCTAAAAAGCCTTGTTTTTAGAATATTTCCTATGATAAATGTCCCTATAAGCCCACAAAATCCCATAAAAAGTAGCACTGCTGAGAGCTGGTTTATGCTTACGCTAGTTTGGACTTCTAAGAATGGTCTTAGATATGTAAAAAGTACAAACTGCCCCATGAAAAATAGCGTCACACTAAGCATTCCAAGCCCAATTTGCTTATCTTTAAACAGTCCAAAAATTGTGCCTATTCGTGGGCTATGTCCGGCTTTGTGCGTTGTGGGTAAATTTGGCATACTTTTATAAAGCCATAAAAACGTGATTAATGCTAGTGGTACTATGATAAAAAACGCTCCTCTCCAGCCGATGATACCACCAAGAAAGCTGCCAAGTGGGGCTGCTATGAGAGTAGAAAGTGCGTTTCCGCCATTTAGTATAGCTAGTGCCTTTGGGACTGATATTTGTGGGACTAATCTCATCACAGTAGCAGCACTCATAGACCAAAATCCACCAATGCAAATCCCAAGCATAGCTCTGCCGATAGTTAGCACAAGTTCATTTGGCGCGAATGCAACCACTACACCAGATATTCCCATAAAAATAGTAAAAAATAAAAGTATGCTTTTTCTATCTACTTTTGGGACGATTGATGTCAAAAAAAGCGCTGTTAACAAAGCAAAAATACCAGCCACAGATATACTTTGTCCAGCCTCTCCATTTGATATATTTAAGTCATTTGCGATAGGAGTTAGCAAGCTAACTGGCATAAACTCACTAGCGACAAGCACAAAAGCTCCAAGACTCATAGCCCACACAGCTCCCCATCTTGGGTTAATTCGTTCAGTCATTATCTTCCTTAATTCTGATTTTTTTGGGCGGTATTATATAAAAAATCATTCAAATTCAATTAGAATAATACTCCTGAAATCTTGCACAATTCTACAAATTATCAAATTTATATATATTTTTATTAAAAAAATTTGATTAAATAATTTTTGATTTTTTTATCCCGTTTTATCTAACTATTTGCTAATTTTTGATAAAATTGAGCATTTATATTAACTAAAAGGCATTGTCTTATGATAGATGTAGTAGAAATCCAAAAAATTTTACCACACAGATACCCATTTTTATTGATCGATAGAGTTTGCGGGCTTGAGGCCGGCAAAAGCGTGCATGCGTACAAAAACGTAACAATCGGCGAGCAAATTTTCCAAGGACACTTTCCAGGACACCCTATCTATCCTGGCGTAATGATTATCGAGGGCATGGCTCAAGCTGGTGGGATTTTGGCATTTAAAAGCGTAGAAGACACAAGCGATATGAGCATAGAAAACAAAGTTGTATATTTTATGAGTATTGATAGGGCTAAATTTAGAAATCCAGTTCGTCCTGGCGACAAACTAGAGTATAGACTAGAAGTGCTAAAACACAAAGGAAATATCTGGGTCTTAGACGGCAAGGCTTACGTAGATGATAAGCTTGTAGCTGAAGCTGAGCTAAAAGCTATGATAGTTGATAAATAAAGTTGAAAATAATGAGCAAAATTCATCCAACCGCAGTCATCGAAGATGGAGCGATAATCGGCAGTGAGTGTGTGATAGAGCCTTACGCTTTTATAAGCCAAAATGCAGTTTTGGGAGATAATGTCACTATAAAACAAGGCGCAAGGATAGTCGGCGACACTCACATAGGAAGTGGAAGTAAAATTTACAGCTATGCCATCGTAGGAGATATCCCTCAAGATGTGAGCTACAAGCCAGAGGATTTAGGCGGAGTAAGAATAGGGGCAAACGCTACTATACGTGAGTTTTGTACGATCAACTCAGGCACGCAAAAAGGCGATGGCTTCACTAGAATAGGCGATAATGCTTTTATCATGGCTTACGTGCATATTGCCCATGATTGCTTACTAGCTAATAACATAATCCTAGCCAATAACGTAACCCTAGCAGGACATGTGGAAATAGAAGATCACGTGGTAATAGGTGGCTTAACTCCCGTGCATCAGTTTGTCAAAATCGGCGAAAGTTGCATGATAGCTGGAGCTTCAGCATTGTCTCAAGACGTGGTGCCATACTGTTTAGCTGAAGGAAATAGGGCTTATATAAGAAGCTTAAATTTAGTGGGAATAAGAAGAAGATTTAGCAAAGATGTGGTTGAAGAGATAAATAAAGCTTATAAATTTTTATTTAGAAGTGGTGGAGGGCTAAAGGATAGAGCTGATGAGCTATTAGCCTCAAATCCAAATGAATATGCAAAAAAAATGTGCGAATTTATTATAAATACAAAAAGAGGGATTCCGCTTGAAAAGAGATGTGATTAATGGCTAGAAAGTGTAGTTTTTGTGGAGAGAGTGAAGCAAACGATAGAAAGCTTCTAGCAAATGAAAATGATAGTGCGTTTATATGTGAATATTGCGTGGACGCTGCGTATCTAGCAATACACGGCGAAGAGAGCGTAGGCGGTGGCGAGCATGATAGCATAAAAGATTATAAAGATATAACTCCAAAGCTTCTAAAAGATGTTTTAGATAGCTATGTAATAGGTCAAGAAAAGGCCAAAAAAGTCTTTAGTGTGGGTGTTTATAACCATTATAAAAGAATATTTAAACAAAATGATATAGAAGATGACACCGAAATATCAAAATCAAATATCTTACTCATAGGTCCAACAGGAAGTGGCAAAACCCTAATGGCTCAGACTTTGGCTAAATTCCTAGACGTTCCTATCGCGATTTGTGATGCTACTAGCCTTACAGAGGCTGGATATGTGGGCGAAGATGTAGAAAACATACTTACAAAGCTGCTCCAAGCAGCTGATGGCGACGTAGCAAGAGCACAGCAAGGTATAGTTTTTGTCGATGAAGTAGATAAGATAGCAAGAATGGGCGAAAATCGCTCTATCACTCGTGATGTAAGTGGCGAAGGCGTCCAACAAGCCTTGCTTAAAATCATCGAAGGAAGCGTGGTAAATATCCCACCAAAAGGCGGAAGAAAGCATCCAAATCAAGAATTTATCCAAATAGATACTACAAATATTTTATTTGTTTGTGGTGGTGCGTTTGATGGATTAAGTGAGATAATCGAGCGAAGAATTGGCAAAAACATACTTGGCTTTGGTCAAGAAAAACGTGGTCGTGATGACAAGGTAAATTTGATAAGTTTAGTAGAGCCTGATGATTTGGTACATTTTGGTTTGATTCCTGAGCTTATCGGAAGACTTCATGCGATCGCTACATTAAACGAAATCACAGTAGATGATATGGTGAAGATTTTAACCGAGCCAAAAAACGCACTTTTGAAGCAATATCAAAAGCTATTTGCGATTGATGGTGCAAATCTTAAATTTGATGAAGAGGCTATAAAAGAGGTCGCAACTCAAGCAATAAATAGAAAAACAGGCGCTAGAGGTCTAAGAAGCATTATGGAAGAGATTATGATAGACATCATGTTTGACCTTCCAGAGCTTAAGGGCTATGATGTAGTTATATCAAAAGAAGTCGCTATGGGCGAGGCAAAACCACTGCTAGTAAAAGTAAAAAATTAAGAGAGGATATAGATGATATTAGATCAGATTATTGGATTTTTTTCAAGTGATATGGGTATAGATCTTGGAACTGCAAACACCCTTGTTTTGGTAAAAGATAAGGGAATAGTTATAAACGAGCCAAGCGTTGTGGCAGTCCAAAGAGAAAAGTATGGAAAACAAAAGATTCTAGCAGTCGGTCACGATGCAAAAGAGATGGTCGGTAAGACTCCAGGCGATATAGAGGCTATCCGTCCTATGAGAGATGGAGTTATCGCTGATTTTGATATGACTGAAAAAATGATAAGATACTTCATAGAAAAAACTCACAAAAGAAAGAGCTTTTTACGTCCTCGCATCATCATCTCAGTGCCTTATGGTCTAACTCAAGTAGAAAGAAAAGCAGTTCGCGAAAGCGCTCTTAGTGCTGGAGCTAGAGAGGTTTTCTTAATCGAAGAGCCTATGGCAGCAGCAATTGGAGCAAATTTACCTATACGTGAGCCTCAAGGTAGCCTTGTAGTAGATATCGGTGGTGGTACGACTGAGATAGGCGTAGTATCACTTGGTGGTCTTGTTATAAGTAAATCCATAAGAACAGCTGGAGATAAGATTGATAATAGCATTGTAAATTATGTCAAAGAAAAATACAATCTACTAATAGGCGAAAGAACTGGCGAAGATATCAAGATCAAAATCGGCTCAGCAGTCCAACTACCAAAAGAGCTTTCTATTGTAGTAAAAGGTAGAGATCAAGTAGGAGGGCTTCTAAGTAGAGTAGAGCTAACTAGCGAAGATGTCAGAGAGGCGATGCGTGAACCGCTAAAAGAGATAGCTGACGCACTAAAAACAGTCCTTGAGATGATGCCACCAGACTTGGCTGGTGATATAGTCGAGCGTGGTGTCGTGCTAACTGGTGGTGGAGCATTGATACGTGGGCTTGATAAGTATCTTGCTGATATAGTCAAGCTTCCAGTTTACGTGGCAGATGAACCGCTTCTTGCAGTAGCTAAAGGTACTGGAAAAGCACTAGAAGAGATAAGTTTACTTCAGCAGTTAATGAATGAAGAGTAAGATCAAAGTAGCAGCCATAACTATATCTTTGGCTTTTGTATCAGTATATCTAAGCGACCATGCAAGAGCTATTTTTGTCGGTGGAGCAGGCTCATCAGTCGGGCTTTACCAAAATGCTATAACATATATAAGAGATAGAATAAATGAGCATTTTAGACAAGTAGAAGAGATAAAAGCACTAAGAGCTCAAAATATAGAGCTAGAGCGTTCGGCTGCTTTGCTTTCGACATTTGCATATGAGTTAAACAATGTCTTGAGTGATAAAAACTCAAGCTCATATGCGCCACAAATCAAACAAGTAAGAGCCTTGACCTATGCCAAAATAGGCGATTATGATAAAGTTTGGTTGGATTTTAAAGATTTTGATAAAGATAAAATTTACGGCATGATATATAAAGGCAAAAGTGCAGGTATAGTTGTAAATAAAGACAGCAAGCCACTTGGTCTTTTACAAACAGATCCTGGATCTATATTTTCTGTTTATATAGGCGATGAGAAAATTGCAGGTATTGCAAAAGGAAACAATAAAAATATAATCATAAAATATATATCACAGTGGTTAAATCCAAAAATCGGAGATGAGGTCTATACAAGTGGCCTTGATGATATATTTTTTGGGGGTATTCCAGTTGGAAAAGTAGTAGAGATAAAAGAAGAAGATCTGTATAAGAGTGCAATAGTCGAACCTGATAATAAAATAGAAGTTCCATCATATTTATACGTAGTTACAAAAGGAAAATAAATGCCAAAAAGAGAAGATATCAAGACAATTTTACTTATAGGAAGTGGGCCGATCATCATCGGACAAGCATGTGAGTTCGACTACAGCGGAACTCAAGCTGCAAAGACTCTAAAAGAGCTAGGATATAGAGTAGTTCTTATAAACTCAAATCCAGCTACCATAATGACTGATCCAGACTTTGCTGATGCTACTTACGTGGAGCCAATTACAAAAGAAAGTATCGGTCGCATTATCAAAAAAGAAAACGTCGATGCGATTTTGCCTACTATGGGCGGACAGGTTGCATTAAATGTCGCAATGGAACTTTTTGAAAATGATATGCTTGGAGATGTTAAATTCTTAGGCGCAAATCCTGCTGCTATCAAAAAAGGCGAAGACAGAGTTGCATTCAAAGAAGCGATGATAAAAATCGGTATGGATCTGCCTAAATCAATGTATGCTTACAATATGGAAGACGCTATGGCAGCTGCTTTGGACATCGGATTTCCGCTTATCATAAGAGCTAGCTATACTCTTGGCGGCGCTGGAAGTGGAGTTGCTTATAATATAGATGAATTTAGAGATTTAGCAGAAGCTGGAATCGACGCAAGTCCGATAAATGAAATTTTGATCGAAGAGAGTTTGCTTGGCTGGAAAGAATACGAAATGGAGGTCATCAGAGATAGAAATGACAACTGCATTATCGTCTGTTCCATAGAAAACCTTGATCCTATGGGTGTGCATACTGGAGATAGTATCACCATCGCACCAGCTCTTACTCTAACAGACAAAGAGTATCAGCATATGCGTGATTCTAGTTTTAAAATCCTAAGAGAGATTGGTGTTGATACTGGTGGCTCTAACGTGCAGTTTGCTATAAATCCAAAAAACGGTCGTATGACAGTCATCGAGATGAATCCACGCGTTAGCCGTAGCTCAGCTCTAGCTAGTAAAGCAACAGGTTATCCAATAGCCAAAGTTGCAACAATGCTTGCAGTGGGCTTTACTCTTGATGAAATCAAAAATGACATCACAGGCACACCGGCGAGTTTCGAGCCAGTTATCGACTATATCGTTACCAAAATCCCTCGTTTTACATTTGAAAAATTCCCAGGCTCAAACCCATATCTTGGCACTGCGATGAAGAGCGTGGGTGAGGTCATGGCAATAGGCAGGAGCTTTAAAGAAAGTATCCAAAAAGCACTTTGTTCTATGGAAAAAGATTACGCTGGATTTGACTTTTTAAGCTTAAGCGAAGAAGAGCTTACATTTGGTCTTAGAAACGCCCACGAAAAGAGAATCCTATACGTCGCTCAAGCATTTAGAAATGGCAAAAGTGTAGATGATGTCTTTAATTTAACTAAAATCGATCCATGGTTTTTAAATCAAATTTGGGAGATAGTAGAGTTTGAAAAATCAGTCGATATGGATATTTTAAACGATAAAGATCTTTTAAGAAAAGCCAAAACTTGGGGCTTTAGCGATAAAATGATAGCCAAGCTAATAGATAAAGAAGACAACCTTGAGCTTAGCCAAAACGACATTTATTACGCCAGAATGAAACACGGGATAAATTTAGAATACAACGAAGTTGATACTTGTAGTGGTGAGTTTAAGGCACTTACTCCTTATCTTTATAGTAGCACAAATATCACTCCAAATTTACCAAGTCTAGCAGTTGATTCATCTAAGAAAAAGGTTCTCATCATCGGCGGAGGCCCAAACAGAATTGGTCAAGGTATAGAGTTTGATTACTGCTGCGTGCATGCAAGTTACGCTCTAAAAGACCTTGGTATCACAACTATCATGTACAACTGCAACCCAGAAACCGTATCTACTGACTATGATACAAGCGATATTTTGTACTTTGAGCCAATTGATTTTGAGCATTTAAGAGCAGTTATCGAGCGTGAAAATCCAGACGGCGTCATCGTGCATTTTGGTGGTCAAACTCCACTTAAATTTTCAAAACGCCTCACAATGATAGGCACCAAAATCATAGGAACTAGCGCAAGAGTCATCGACACAGCAGAAGATAGGAAAAAATTTAGTGAGTTTATCAGTAAAATCGGTGTCAAACAGCCAGACAACGACACAGCTACAAGCCAAAATGAAGCCATAGAAAAAGCTGCTAAAATCGGCTATCCAGTCCTTGTACGTCCTAGCTACGTGCTTGGAGGTCGTGCTATGAGAAGAGTTCATAATGAAGCTGAGCTAAAAGAGTATATGAATGAAGCAGTAAAAGTCAGCAACAACTCTCCAGTGCTTTTGGATAAATTCTTACAAGACGCCACAGAGCTTGACGTGGACGCTATAAGCGATGGCAAAGATGTATATATCGGCTCAATCATGGAGCATATCGAAGAGGCTGGAATCCACAGTGGAGATAGCGCAAGCATACTTCCACCACAAAATTTAAGCAAAGATATTATATCTCAAGTCGAAATTTGCACCAAAGATATAGCTCTTAGCCTTGGCGTAATTGGTCTTATGAATATCCAGTTTGCTATCTATCAAAATGAGCTTTATATCATCGAAGTAAACCCAAGAGCCAGCCGTACTGTGCCGTTTGTAAGCAAGGCTACTGGCATTCCTATGGCAAAAGTCGCAACCCGCGTGATGTGGCAAGGAAACTTGGTAGAAGCACTTAAATTTTACGATAAATTTGGCGTGGTGACATTTAGCAATAGCATTTACAAACCAAATGTTGGAAGTAGAATTTGCGTTAAAGAAAGCGTATTTCCGTTTAATAAGCTAAGTGGAGCTGATTTGATTTTGGGTCCAGAGATGAAGAGTACTGGCGAGGTTATGGGTATCAGTGATAGTTTTGCAAAAAGCTTTGTAAAAAGCCAAATCGCAGCTAAAAATATATTGCCAAGTGGCGGAAAAGTCTTTATCAGCTTAGCTGACGCGGATAAAGAGCGTGGCGTAGAGCTAGCTAGTGAGTTTGTAAAACTTGGATTTGAAGTCTTGGCAACTGGCGGCACATATAAATACTTAAGCGATGCTAAAGTAAGCTGCGAAATGGTATACAAAATCAGTGAAGGTCGCCCAAATATCGAAGATAAGCTCAAAAATAGCGAGATAGCATTAGCAGTCAATACAAGCGATAATAAAAGTAGTTCAAGCGACGCTCACAAGATCCGCCAAGCCGTGCTTAGATTTAAAATACCATATTTTACAAATATGAACGCAGCTTTGGTAGCGGCAAACTCAATCAGCTCAAACGAAGCGGCACTAGAGGTCAAAAGCTTACAAGAGTGGCTTAAAAAATGATAAAATTTACAAGATCAGAGCTAGAGAGTCTCATTGAAAATGACGCTCCTTTTGATGATCTTACCACTGATTTGCTAGGCATTAGCAAACTTGCAAAGCTAAGAGTTTATACAAGAAGCGATATAACTCTTAGCTGCCTTGACGCGGTTAGTGATATATCAAACATCTATAATCTTGATTTTAAAAGTAAATTTACAAACTCCAAAGAGGCGAAATCTGGTGATGAGCTTTTAGAAATTATTGGAGATTTTGGCGTTTTGCATAGGATTTATAAAAGCATTCAAAATCTGCTTGAATACGCTTGTGGCATCGCTACAAAGGCAAATTTGATAGTAAAAAATGCAAAAAGCGTAAATCCAAACTGCGAAGTTTTAGTCACTAGAAAAGTATTTCCATTTGCCAAAAAGCTTTGTTTGAAAGCCGCACTTGAAGGCGGGGCAAATATCCATAGAACCGGGCTTAGTGATAGTGTTTTGTTTTTTAGTAATCACACAAATGCTTATGATAGTCTAGATAATTTTTTCGCTGATATAGCTAAATTTAAAGCCAAACTTTGCGAGCGAAAGATAATGGCTGAAAGCGAGAGCCTAGAGCTTGCAAAAGAGCTTTTAAAAGCTGGAATAGACGGCGTCCAGTGTGATAAAATGAGTGTAGAAGATATAGCAAATTTAGTGAAATTTAGAGATAAAAACTTCCAAAATGCTGTCATTTTAGCAGCTGGTGGCATTGATGAGCTAAACGCAGCTGACTACGCACAAACTGACATAAACGCTATCGTGACAAGTGCAGTTTATAAAGGTATCGCAAATTTGGGAGCTAAAATAGAGCTAATATGATCTATCTAGCTCAAACTGACACAACTGCTGGATTTCTCAGTCAAAGTCTGCTTGAAATAAATCTAGCAAAAGGTCGCAGAAGTGATCAGCCATGCCTAATTTGCGTGAGTAAATTTAAAAATCTTGCTAAATTTACCCGCATTCCGACTAAGTTTAAAAATCTAGTTCGCCGTTCATCAAGAACAACTTTTATCTATCCAAATAATCAAGCTCTAAGAGTGGTAAAAAATCACCCACATTCGCAGTTTTTAGATGATATTATTTGGGCATATTCAAGTAGTGCAAACGCTCACGGCAAGGGCTTTGATATAGAGTTTGCCAAAGCCAAAGCAGATGTCATCATCGATGAAGAATTTCACCAAAGCTCACCATCAAAAATATATAAAATTTCAAGAACAAAGCTAAGAAAAATAAGATAAACTTTAAAGAGTTATAAAGTAAAATTTTAGTTTAATAACGTTTTATTAGTTTTGAGAGGGGCTAAAATTTGAAAAAGATAGTTTTATGTTTGTCTGTTTTATCGTCATTTTGTTTTGGAGATGACTATGAAGATGCTATTTCGCTTTACAAAAATGGTGATTTATCAAACGCAGCAATTTTATTACAAAAGTCTTGCGACGCCAAAAACGCCGCTGCTTGCGAACTTCTTGGATATATGTATGACAACGCTATGGGCGTGGATCAAGACTACAAAAAAGCAGCCAAGCTTTACGAATTAGCTTGCGACTTGGGAAATGCTGGAAGCTGCTATAATCTAGCTATCATGTATAAAAACGGCGGTGGCGTGACTAAAAATCCTGCAAAAGCAAAGGAGCTCTTTACAAAAGCTTGCGATATCGGACTGAAGATAGGTTGCGACAACAAGTAGCGACCAAAAGGTTTGCTACTCTATATCGTCTTTGATAATTTTTTCTATCAAGCCAAATTTAACCAGCTTTATGCCACGATTTCCAGCTTGCAAGAATCCTACGCTATCAGTTGGTTTGATTTTGAAAATCTTTGATTTGATCTGAATTTTTTTGCGTTTGCCAAATAGTGAGTTTAAAAAGCTTATAGGCTTGTTTCTGCTCCATTTTAGGCTTAAATTTGCTCTAAAATGCTTTGGAAGTCTTGTTTTTTTGCCATTTATTTCAAAGTACCTTATACTGCCAGTTAGCACTGCTCCGCCATAAAGATAAAGCCTTGACCACACAGTAAGCGAGCTTAGAAGTTCTATGAGTTTTGGGTCGTTTTTTCTTGGTTTTTTAAACTTAAAATACCGTTTTTTGGTTGAAATTTGTTGCAAAAATTCGCCGCTTTTTTTGATATAGTACTCATCTTTGAAATTTTTGGCAAATTTAAGACTTTTACTCATAAAAACAACTTGCGGAAATATCTCATATCCACTTAAATCAAAGCCCTCTTTTCGCAAGAAATTTACAAAAAACGTTGTATTTCTAAGCAGTTTTAAAAGCGGATTTGCGTGGTTTATGGTTTTATTTTTATTTGTTTGTATCCACTCTTTTTTGGCGTTTTGACTTACGCTTCCAGACCAGTTTTTTATCTCTACTAAGTAGATTTTTTTGTAATGCACGATGATGAAATCTATCTCGTGAAGCCCAGCGTTGCCGTCTTTTATGCGTTTGTTTTTAAAAACTGCTAAGCCATCAATCTTGCTTAAATTTGCTCCAAATTCATTTTCGCCATCATTCCCAGCTATGTCGCTAAGCTCTGGAAGATTTGTTGTTGGGTTTGCAAGTAGCTTAAAATTTTGCCAAAATTTAGTCATTTAACATCTTTTTTATAGCAAAACTTGCTAAGCTTAGTCCAAAACTCGCAGTCACACCGATGAAGCTTCCAAGCTCTTTACACCTTGGCTCTTCAGTAGAAAAAACGACTTTATAGTCTTTATTAAAGCCCGATTTTTTGAGCTCGTAGCGGATTTTTTTGGCAAATTTATCGTTTGTGGTTTTCCAGATGCTTGCGATTTTGATCTGAGTTGGGTCGATTCTTTTTGCGCCACCCATTGAGCTTATGAGCTTTTTGTGGCATTTAATGGCTAGAGCTATTTTGGCTGGGACATCGTCGATACAGTCGATAACCATATCAAATTTATCAAAATCAAACTCATCAATAATCTCTTTTGTGAGCCTTAAATTTAGCGTTTGCACGCCAGGATAAAGTCTAGCAAATACTTCAGTTTTTAGCTCGCCGACAAACTGGCTACCGATCTGGCGATTTTGATTTGTGATATCAAAGCTATCGCAATCAATTAGCGTCAAATTTACAACCCCACTTCTATATAAGGCGTCGATGCACGCTCCTCCCACGCCCCCACAGCCACAAATCAGCACTTTTGCATTTTGAAGTTTTTCAAATTTATCCCCAAAAAGCCACCTTGAGCGAGTAAATCTATCGTCCATTATTCCAGCCTTTTAGCATCTCCAAGCTCTCATGAGAGGTCATATCAAGCTTGATTGGAGTGAGTGAGGCATATCCATTAAATGTAGCGTCCAAATCGCACTCTTTATCATTTTCTTTGAGATAATGTATATTTGGAGTGCCTAGCCAGTAATATTCTAGCCCTCTTGGATTTCTATGAAGCTCAGCATTTGTGTTATATGACTGATGACCTGCTGGGACTATTTTTAGCCCTTTGTACTCATTTTTTGGAACTGCTGGAATGTTTAAATTTAAAAACTCTCTGCCTTTTAGCGGAAAACCATTTTTAAATATATTTTTTATCACATCGACACTAATCTCACAGGCTAGATCAAAGCCATATTTATCTATGCTATCGTTTTTATATAAAAGCGATATTGCCATAGACGCCACGCCTTGTAAAGTGCCTTCCATAGCCCCACCACAAGTGCCCGAATACGTGATATCTTCGCCTAAATTTGCGCCATGATTTATACCGCTTATTATAAGATCTGGTTTTTTGTGTTTATACATCGTTTCAAGCGCAAGATATATACAATCACTTGGAGTGGCGTCATCAAGCTTGAAAAATCCGTCATCAAGCTGGATAAATCTAAGTGGGCGAGTTAGCGTGATAGAGTGCGCGCAAGCTGATTTTTCAGTGCTTGGAGCGACTACGGTTACTTTTGCAATGCCTTTTAAAGCATTTCTCAAAGCTCTAATTCCTAAAGCTTCAAAACCGTCATCATTTGTTATTAAAATTTCTTTCAAAATTAACCTTTTTTAGCTTCAATTTTACATAAACTTTGTAAATTTTTGGCTATAATGATAAGAAAAACGGATAAATTTATATGAAAATATTAGTTTCTTGTCTTGAGCCATCAGCAAATTTGCATTTTAAAGAGGTTTTAAAACACCTTGAAAATGCCGAAATTTGCGGGATTTTTGATAGTAAGCTTGGAGAGCCACTTTATGATAGTAAAGAGTTTAGTGCGATGGGATTTGTGGAGATTTTGCCACTGATTTTAAAGGCAAAAAGAGCCTTAAAACAGATGGTAGAGCTAGCTAAAACCTGTGATAAAGTCTTGCTAGTAGATAGTCCAGCCTTTAATCTTCCTCTAGCAAAAGCGATCAAAGAAGCTGGGCTAAAATGCGTGGTGACCTACTATATTTTGCCGCAAGTTTGGGCGTGGAAAAAGGGTCGCGTGGCAAAGGTCGAGAAATACTGCGATAATCTAGCTTCTATTTTGCCATTTGATAGCCAGTTTTACACTAAAAGCCAGTATGTTGGCCATCCTTTGCTTGATGAAATTTTAGTGCAAAAGCAAAATGCCGCCAGTAGCGACGTGGTGGCGTTTTTGCCAGGATCAAGAAGATCAGAAATCACAAGGCTAATGCTAGTTTATAAAGAAGTGGCTGCAAATTTGAGCGCTAAAAAACTGCTCGTCATTCCGCCCCATCTAAAGGATAAAATCGCTGAATATTATGGTGATGTAATGGAGTTTGAGCTGTGTTTTGATACACACGCAGCACTTGAGAGAAGTGAGTTTGCTTTTGTTTGTTCTGGGACTGCTACACTTGAAGCAGCACTTATCGGAACGCCGTTTGCGTTGTGTTATAAAGCTAAAGCCATAGATATTTTTATAGCAAAACTGCTTGTGCATTTAAAACACGTTGGGCTTGCAAATATTATGTTTGATTTCATGCAAAAACCGCCTCTAAACGCTGAATTTATCCAAGAGCAAGTAACCCCGCAAAATCTCTTAAACGAATACAAAAACTGCGATAGGGCTAAGTTTTTGCTGGCTTGCAAAGAGCTTAGAAACTACCTAAAAAATGGAAGTTCAAAAAACGTCGCTGATATGCTTTTAAGATAAATTAGGGTAAAATCATGGCAAAAATTTGGTGTAATTAGGAGAAAACAGTGACTGAACCAATGACACTTTATGGTTATGAAAAAATAACCTCTGAACTTAAAGATTTAAAACTAGTACAAAGACCTGCTATTGTCGAAGAGATCGATATAGCAAGAAGCCATGGCGACCTCAAAGAAAACGCAGAATATCATGCCGCAAGAGAGAAACAAGCCTTCATAGAAAACCGTATAGCTGAGCTAAGCGACATTGTGAGCCGCGCTAAAGTCGTAGATCCTAGCGAGTATGAGCATGACAAGGTCAAATTTGGCTCAACTGTGACTATAATGGACGTCGAAACCGAGCTAGAGACCACTTATACGATAGTAGGAATCAGTGAAAGCAACCTTGAAAAAGGACTAATAAGCATAAATACTCCACTTTCAAAACAACTTATCGGCAAAAAAGAGGGCGATGATGTGGTTTTAACTTTGCCAAATGGCAGAAGTGAGATCGAAGTGGTAAGCGTAAGCTATAAGCCGATTAAATTTAATTGATGTAAAATGAAATTTAATGATTTGGATTTAAAAAATTGGAAAGATACGGATATTTGCGTTGATAGTTTGCAAATTTATCCAAACAGGGACAAAAGTGGAAAGCATAAAAATATTTATCACGGCAACTTTATTCCACAAATTCCAAATCAATTAATTCGTCGTTATACTAAGTCTGGTGAGTGTGTTTTTGAGCCATTTATGGGAAGTGGAACTACTCTTTTTGAATGCGAAAATTTAAATAGAAAATATATGGGTTTTGATATAAATCAAAATATAATAAATTATGTTAAAAGCTCCATGCAATCTTCTAAATTTAGCGATTATTTCATAGCCAAATGCAATTCAATGGATTTAGATAGTGTAAATCAAAATTTTATTTCACAGGATATAAATAGCGTTCAGTTTGTTTTAATGCACCCACCATATATGGATATAGTTAAATTTACAGACGATCAAAATGATCTATCCCAATGTAGCGATATAAATGAATTTATGGCTAAATTTAAGATAGTTTGTGTTAATTCATTAAAATTTCTTGATAAAAATCGCTATTTTGCAGTTGTGATAGGTGATGTTTATAAAAATAGTGAAGTTCTTCCACTTGGTTTTTATTGTATGGATATGATAAAGCAAAATTTCAAGGTCAAGTTAAAAGGTATAGTCGTAAAAAATATCGAAGGAAATCGTGGTAAATTAGGAAGTGGTGGAATTTGGACTTATAGGGCTTTAAATAGTGATTATTATATATTCAAGCATGAATATATTTTAGTATTCAAAAAGGAATTTTAATGAAAAAAAAACTAACAAAAATGGAGCTTTTTTTAAAGCTTGCAAATCCAGATAAAAATGGCGTAAGTCGCTGGGTGTATGTGAGCGAGTTTAAGGATGAATACGAAAATTTAAAGTTTGGCAATGGTGGTAGTTGGTGTAGGGCTAATAGCAGTTTGGCTAAAAAATATAAAATTGAATTTGATAAAAGTAAAAGCAGTGGTAATTCAATTGATGCAATACGCTTAATTGGCTTTAATAATGATAAAATTTTTAATCAAAATATTCGTACTGATATAAAGGACTTTTACAAAAGCAAAAATTGCGTGATGTTAGGTGTGTGTGGAAATTCTGAAAATACAAAAATAGAAATTGATCATAAGGACGGCAGAAAAATAGATGATAGAATTTCAGATACCAAAACGCAAAAATTAGAAGATTTTCAACCACTTTGCAAGGCTGCAAACGACATAAAACGCCAAATTTGTAAAAAATGCAAAGAAACAAATATTAGGTGGAGTGCCAAAAATATTTTAGGTAATCCGTATGATTTTTATCTCGGCGATGAAAAATATAGTGATAAATTTGGCTGTGTCGGTTGCTATCAATATGATCCTGTGAAATACCGTAAAGAGTGCGTTAAGAAAATCTCTCAAGAAGTATCACAAAATATAATGGAAAAGCTTTATGGAGATGAGAATTGAACTACATAGGCTCCAAATTTAAGCTTTCATCTTGGATAAAAGATGAGATCACAAAAGTAGTTGGTAGAAATCTAAAAGATAAGATTTTGTGCGATATATTTGCTGGGACTGGGATTATTGCAAGGACTTTTAAAAAGGATGTTAAAAAGGTTATTTGCAACGATTTGGAGTATTACAGCTACGTCTTAAATCGCAATTACATACAAAATCATCAAAGCAAAGATATGGCATTTGATCTAATAGATGAATTAAATAATTTAGAGTCTAAAAAAGGATTTATTTATCAAAATTATTGTCTTGGAAGTGGCAGTGGGCGTTGGTATTTTAGCGATGAGAATGGTGCCAAAATAGATGCTATTAGATCAAAATTAGAGCTACTAAAAAAATCAAATAAAATCTCAGATAATGTATATTATTTTTTACTTGCGTCACTGCTAGAAAGTGCTGATAAGGTGGCAAATACGGCTTCTGTTTATGGTGCATTTTTAAAAAATATTAAAAAATCAGCCCAACAAAAATTAGTTTTAAAACCTGCAAATTTTGAGACAAATAGCAACGAACATCTTGTATTTCAATCAAATGCAAATGAATTAATCACTCAAATTTCAGGAGATATTTTGTATCTAGACCCACCATATAATGCTCGTCAATATGGAGCAAATTATCATTTATTAAATACAATTGCGATTTATGATGAGTTTGTTCCACGTGGAAAAACTGGACTTAGAGAGTATGAAAAATCAAAATACTGCTCCAAACAGTTCGTAAAAACTGAGTTTGAGAACTTAATAAAAAATGCTAAATTTAAATATATATTTTTAAGTTACAATGACGAGGGTTTGATGAAAAGTGATGAAATAAAAGAAATCATGTCCTTATATGGTAAATATTCATTAAAACAAAAAGAGTATCAAAGATATAAAGCAGATAATAGCAGAATAAATAAAGCAGATAAAACAATAGAATATCTGCATATATTAGTAAAAAATTAATTAGGAAAAATCATGAAAATACCAGTTGGAATAGTCGGCATAAGCGGTTATACTGGACTTGAACTTGTAAAACTGCTTTTAAATCATCCACATTTTGAGCTAAGTTATGCTGGTGCGACGAGCCAAAATGAGCTAAAAGATATATTTCCTAGCCTTGCTGGAGTTATAAATCTTAAAGTCGAAGTAGCTGACGTGAGTGAGATAAAAAAGCGTTGTAATCTTGTCTTTTTGGCTTTGCCACACACTGAGGGCATGAAAATAGTAAAAGAGCTAAAAGGCTCAAATATAAAAATAGTAGATCTCTCAGCTGATTACCGCGTGAGCTTGGAAAATTATGAGAAAAACTACTGCCCACACCTTGATCCTGAAGGCATAAAATCAGCAGTTTACGGGCTAATTGAGATAAACAGAAATAAAATAATGGGTGCAAGCTTAGTAGCAAATCCAGGCTGCTATCCGACTTGTTCGCTTCTAGCACTTTTGCCTTTTGCCAGTATGCTTGAGAGTAAATTTGGCGTGATGATAGATGCAAAAAGTGGTCTAAGTGGGGCTGGAAAAAGCCTAAAAGCAAGCAGTCATTTTGTAAGCGTAAATGAAAATATGAACGCCTATAGTCCACTCACTCATCGCCACAGTGATGAGATCAAAGAGCATCTAAATTTAAATAGTGATGCGAATTTAGACGTGATGTTTGTGCCTCATCTCATCCCTCTTACTCGTGGAATGCTAGTGAGTGCTTACGCTGTTTTAAAGGGCGAGTTTAAGGATATCCAGCCACTTGAGATTTTGCGTGAGTTTTACAAAGATGAGCCATTTATCAGGATAAGAAACGAAGCTGTAAGTATCAAAAACGTCGCTGGAACGCACTTTTGCGATATTTATGCCATAAATAAAAATGGCAAACTATGGATAAATGGGGGCATAGATAACGTGCTAAGAGGCGCTTCAAGTCAAGCAGTGGCAAACGCAAATTTGATGTTTGGTTTTGATGAAAAACTAGCCTTGCCGATGCTTTCAAGTCAGATATGAAAGAGATAAAAGCTGGTGCGATATTTATCGCTGATGCTCATGATAACGCAAACAAAAAGGGCTTTTTGAACTTCTTAAAAGCCCTAGAAAACGGCACTATTGCTATGCCGCCGCAGCTTTTTGTGATGGGAGATATGTTTGATTATCTCTCCATTACGGCTTATTCTCAGGAGTTTTATAAAGAGCATATAAAGCTTTTAAACTCACTTGGCAAGCGTACTCAAATTTATTATTTTGAGGGCAATCACGACTTTAATCTAGCCCAAATTTTCCCAAATTTAGAGGTATTTGACATCTATCATCAGCCTCAAATTTTCACTACTAAATTTGGAGAAAAAATCAGCCTAGCGCATGGTGATATATTTTTAAAACCACTTGATACGCTCTTTTTACGACTTCTTAGAAGTAGGGCTTTTTTGTTGATTATGGATAAAATTGATAGGGCTTTTAGCTACAAAATCACAAAAAATATACTAAAAAAACAAGCAAATAAAAGGCTAGATTACAAAATAATTGATTTTGAGTTTGTCATCGGGGCTAAAATCCACAACTACCAAACACCAAAAATCATCGAAGGACACTATCATCAAGGCGTAAATTTGGCTTTTGACAAGCAAATTTATATAAATCTTCCTTGTTTTGCGTCTGAGCAAAGGTATTTTGTAGTAGAATACACCAATGAAATGAAATTTCAAATCTTAAGGAGCCCAAATGTTTGATGATAATATTCTTAAAACGGGTTCGAATGAGATGGAACTTGTTGATTTTCGTATATTAAAGCAAGGCAAAGACAAGGTATATGAGGGCATATACGGGGTCAATGTCGCTAAGGTCAAAGAAATCATCAAAATGCCAAATCTTACCGAACTTCCGGGAGTGCCAGACTACATAGAAGGCATATTTGACCTTCGTGGCGTGGTTATTCCTGTTATCAATTTAGCTAGATGGATGAATATTGATGAGCCAAAAGATTGTATCTTAAAACCACGCGTTATAATAGCCGAATTTAGTGATATATTTATAGGATTTATAGTCCATGAAGCAAAAAGAATTCGCCGTATAAACTGGAAAGATATCGAACCAGCCAACTTCACTGGTGGTGGAAGTGGAACTCTTGACAAATCAAAAATCACAGGAGTTACAAGGATAGAAAATGATGAAGTTTTGCTTATCTTGGATCTTGAAAGCATAGTCGAAGAGCTTGGAATTTACCAACCAAAAATCGAAATGGAAGTTGATGAGATGAAGCAACTTAGCGGTGTGGCTTTGGTGCTTGATGATAGCCTTACAGCTAGACGCCTAGTCGGTGATGCGCTAACCAAAATCGGTCTAAGGGTAGTTGAAGCAAAAGACGGCTCAGAGGGCTTAGAGAAGATGAATGACTTGTACGCTCTTTATAAAGATGATTTAGATCAAAACTTAAGAGTCATCATAAGTGATATCGAGATGCCACAAATGGACGGTTTCCACTTTGCTGCTAGCCTTAAAGAAGATAAGAGATTTGCAAATATTCCTATTATCTTTAACTCTTCACTTAGTAATGAATTTAGCGAACTTCACGGCAAAGAAGCTGGCGCTGATGGATATTTGACTAAATTTAACGCTACACAGCTTTATAAAGAAGTTACTAGAGTGGTAGATGATCATAAAAAATATTTGGATAAGAGGTGATTTATGGACGATATGCAAGAAATACTTGAAGACTTTTTAGTTGAGGCCTTTGAGCTTATTGAACAGATTGATCACGATCTTGTAGAGCTTGAAGCAAACCCAGAAGATTTGGAACTTTTAAATAGGATTTTCCGTGTCGCTCACACAGTCAAAGGAAGCTCATCATTTTTAAATTTTGATATCTTAACAAAACTTACTCACCACATGGAAGATGTCTTAAATAAAGCTCGTCATGGCGATCTAAAAATCACTCCAGATGTAATGGATGTAGTTTTAGAGTCAGTCGATATGATGAAAGCACTTTTAAATGCGATAAGAGACAATGGTAGCGATACAAGTGCAGGTATCGATATAACTGATATTTGCGCTAGACTTTCAGCTATTAATGACGGCGAAGAAGTTGCAGTCCCTGAGCCAAAAGTAGAAGAAAAGGTAGAAGAGCTAGCTAATGAAGAGACACCTGCAGAAGAAGAAAATCAAGATGTAGATGTAAATAGCCTAAGTGAGTCAGAAGTAGAAGCTGAGATAGAAAGACTTTTAAAGGTTAGAAAAGCAGAAGATAAAGCTAGAAAAGAGCATAAAAAATCAGAACCTAGCGAAGAAAAGCCAAAACCAACTCCGACCCCAAAACCAGAGCCAAAACCAGCTGCCCCAAGTGAGCCAAAAGTTGGAGCAGTAGCACAAAGCGGTGGCTCAGCAATGGAGCAAACCATACGCGTCGAGGTCAAAAGACTTGATAATCTTATGAATTTAATCGGTGAGCTTGTTCTTGGCAAAAATAGACTTCTTAAAATTTACGATGATGTCGAAGAGAGATATGAGGGAGAAAAATTCCTTGAGGAGCTAAATCAAGTTGTTTCAAGTCTAAGCTTGGTTACTACTGATATTCAACTAGCTGTTATGAAAACAAGAATGCTTCCAATAGCAAAAGTCTTTAATAAATTCCCAAGAATGGTGCGTGATCTAAGCCGTGAGCTTGGCAAACAAATCGATCTTGAAATCAGCGGTGAAGAGACTGAGCTTGATAAATCTATCGTAGAAGAGATCGGCGATCCACTAGTTCACATCATCAGAAATTCATGCGATCATGGTGTTGAAGATCCAAAAGATAGAGCTCTAAACGGCAAAGCAGAAAAAGGCCTTATCCAGCTAAAAGCGTACAACGAGGGAAATCATATAGTCATCGAAATCGTTGATGATGGTAAAGGAATTGACGCAGTCGCAGTAAAAGCAAAAGCTGTAGAGCGTGGTATCATCACAGAAAGAGAAGCTGACAATATGAGCGACAAAGAAGCTTACGCGCTTATCTTTAAGCCTGGATTTTCTCTAGCCAAACAAGTCACAAATGTAAGTGGTCGTGGCGTTGGAATGGACGTTGTCAAAACAAATATAGAAAAACTAAATGGTATCATTGACATAGATAGCGAGCTTGGCAAAGGTACTGTTATGAAGTTAAAGATTCCTTTAACTCTAGCTATTATCCAATCCCTTCTAGTCGGAGCTCAAGAGGAATTTTATGCTATTCCATTAGCAAGCGTTAAAGAGACAGTAAGAGTTCCTATAGAAGATATTTACACTATAGAAGGCAAAAATGTTCTTAGACTAAGAGATGAAGTCTTAAGCCTTGTAAGACTTAGCGATTTATTTGGTGTCAAGCAAGTATTTGAAAGTGGAGATCAAACTTACGTCGTTGTCATCAACGTTGCTGAGAGCAAGCTTGGTATAATAGTTGATAATCTAATAGGTCAAGAAGAGATCGTTATCAAATCTTTGGGTAATTACTTGCAAAATATCCGCGGTATCGCAGGTGGCACCATAAGAGGCGATGGCAAAGTAACTCTTATTGTCGATGTGGGAATGATTATGGATATGGCAAAAGATATCAAGATAGATATAAGAGCTAGCATAGAATCAAACGCAAAAGCCGCAGTAAAAGAAAAACCAAGCGATTATAAGGTACTTATAGTTGATGATTCAAAAATGGATAGAACTATAATGCAAAAATCCCTTGAGCCAATAGGCGTAACCGTGCTTGAAGCTACAAATGGCGTTGAAGCTCTAAATTTAATAAAATCAGGCGAGCATTCACTTGATGCGATACTTATAGATATCGAAATGCCAAGAATGGATGGCTATACTTTAGCTGGCGAGATCAGGAAATATTCTAAATATAGAAACTTGCCGCTTATCGCAGTTACAAGTAGAACAAGCAAGAGCGACCGTTTAAGGGGCGTTGAAGTGGGAATGACAGAGTATATCACTAAGCCATACTCTTCAGAATACCTTGAAAACGTTGTTAGAAAAAATATTAAGCTAATGTAAGGACGTAAAATGAACGATAAATTAGGTCAAGTTTTACAAAAACAGAAGCAACAAATTGTAGAGCCAACTTCTAGAGATAGCGAAGAAGTAGAACAACTTGTTGGCTTTATAGTCGGTGAAGAGGAATTTGCGATTCCTATTTTATATATCAAAGAGATTATAAAACCTATAGAATACACCAGAGTTCCAAGCGTTCCTGAGTATGTTCTTGGCGTGTTTAATCTAAGAGGAAGTGTAATTCCACTTATTGATTTGAGGGTTAAATTTAATTTAAATCCGTCTAAAATGACAGCAAATACACGCTATATAGTTATGAAAGACGATGACAATATCGCAGGCTTTGTTATTGATAGGTTAACTGAGGCTATTAGAATAAACAAAAACCGTATCGATCAGCCACCTGAAACTTTAGCAAAAGATAAAGGTATGATTCAAGGTATCGGCAAAAGAGATAATAATATCTTAACTATTTTAAAAGTCGAAGCGCTTTTAAAACGTGATTTTTAAGGTATCAAATGATAAAACTATGCGTATTTGATTTTGATTCTACACTTATGGATGGTGAGACTATCACTATCCTTTCAAAAGCACTTGGCAAAGATAAAGAAGTCTCAGAAATAACAAAAAGAGCTATGGCTGGGGAGCTAGATTTTTACGAAAGTTTGGTAAAAAGAGTTAGGTTAATAGAAGGTTTGCCGCTAAGCGATGCAATGGAAGTTGCTAGAAATTTGACCTTTATAGAGGGCGCAAAAGACATCATAACCTATCTAAAAGCAAAAGGCATAAAAACCGTAGTTTTTAGTGGTGGCTTTCATATAGCAACCGACCCAGCCCAAGAAAAATTAGGCTATGATTTAAATTTCTCCAATGAACTTCATCATAAAAATGGAATTCTCACAGGTCATGTCGGTGGTGAGATGATGTTTGGCGATAGTAAGGGCAAGATGCTAGCCCGTCTTAAAAGCTTTTTAAATTTAAAAGATGAAGAGATAGCTTGTGTCGGGGATGGGGCAAATGATGTTTCTATGTTTAAAGAAGCTGGCACTGGCATAGCTTTTTGTGCGAATGAAATTCTCAAAAAAGCAGCAACTCACATAATCGACACAAAAGATTTAAGAGAGATAAAACAAATTTTATAAGGTTTATGATGTATAACGAAACAATCAAATTTTCGCTTTGGTGCGATTTTTTAGAAAGAGATTTTATAAATAGTGAATTTATAGATTTGATAAAAAACAAAACCATAAACGGAGCCACAAGCAACCCTGCGATTTTCAAATCTGCTATTTGCGAATCTATGGCTTATAGCGCTATGAAAGAGGATTACAAAAAGAAAAGCCCAAAAGATCTTTATGAAATTTTGGCGACATCTGATATAAAAGTAGCCGCAAACAAGCTTCTTGCAAACTATGCAAATGGCGATGATGGATTTGTGAGCTTAGAAGTTGATCCAAATTTATACGATGATAGCGAAGGAACTTATAAAGAGGGCAAAAAGTTATTTAACGCCATAAAAATGCCAAACGTGATGATAAAAGTTCCAGCCACAAAAGACGGCTATAGCGCTATGAAAGAGCTAATCAAAAAAGGCGTCAGTGTAAATGCGACACTTATTTTTTCAGTTGATCAAGCCAAAGAATGCCTTGATGCGTTTGAAGAAGGAAGCAAAGCTTTTGCAAAAAGATGGCCAAACTCACCGCTTCCAAAAGGCGTTATAAGCATATTTGTAAGCCGTTTTGATAGACTTCTTGATAACGATCTTAAAGCTGCTGGCATAGAGGCTGGAAAATACGGCATATATAACGCAACTAAAGCTTATAAGCTTATAGAAGAGCGTGGTTTAAGCAACGTTAGAGCTCTTTTTGCTAGCACTGGAGTTAAGGGCGATGAGCTAGAGCCTGATTATTATATAAAAGAGCTTTTATATCCAAACTCCATAAATACAGCGCCACTTAGCACTATAAAAGAGTTTATAAAGACTAGTCATGAGCCAAAAGAGATTCCAAGTGATAGTTCTATAAGTGAATTTTTCAACTCTTGTAAAAATGCCGGCATAGACTATGATGAGGTTTGCCAAAAGCTGCTTGATGATGGATTAGACGCATTTTGCAAAGCATTTGATGAAATACTAAAAAGTCTTCAATGATAGATTATACAGTTGATGTAGATAAGCTGGATTTTAAGCTAAGAGATGAGCTAAATACTTATCTCTTGGAGCTTATAAGCTCAAATGGCAGCGACTTGCATGTCAAGACTGGTGGTATGATAAGAAAACGCGTTAAAGGCGAGATCGTGCCAGTTGATAACAAAAGAACCCTTAATCAAACTGAGGGCATAACTCTTGCTAAAGAGTTACTTCGTGGTAGATTTGTCGAACTAGTCGAGAAAAAAAGTGTTGATTTTACTTATAAACTCAATGAAGATTATAGATTTCGTGTCAATATATTTTTTCAAATGGAGGGCGTGAGTGCTGTTTTTAGAACTATTCCAGCTAAGCTTCCTACATTTAAAGAGCTAAATTTACCTAGTAGTATAGAAGAAATTTGTAAAAATACTCATAGAGGTATTATCTTAGTCACTGGCCCAACAGGAAGTGGTAAAACAACAACCCTAGCTAGCATGATAAATTACATAAATGGGCACAGAAAATCTCACATCATCACTATAGAAGATCCTATAGAATACGTCTATAAAGACGAAAACTGTATCATCAACCAAAGGAGCATAGGACAAGATGCGCCAACTTTCGCATCTGCTCTTAGATCAGCTCTTCGTGAAGATCCTGATATTATTTTGCTTGGGGAAATGAGAGATTTGGAGACTATCGAAACTGCCTTGCACGCTGCTGAGACTGGGCACTTAGTCTTATCTACGCTTCACACAGTTGATGCTGCAGATACTATTAGTAGGATTATAGGAATGTTTCCAGGCAAAGAGCAAAACAGAATCAAAACAACGCTATCTTCAGTACTTCAAGGAGTCATTAGCCAAAGACTTTGTAAGAGGGCTGATGGAAATGGAAGATGCGCTGCGATCGAAATCATGCTTGCGACACCAAGAATTAGAAATATGATTAGCGAGGGCAGAGATGATGAAATTTACGAAGCTGTAAATGATGCTGCTGGAAATAGCGGAATGCAGACATTTGATAAGCACATCTTAAAACTATATTCAGATCATATAATAGACAAAGATGAAGCACTAAACAAAGCTTCAAGAAGAAATGATCTAGAACTCAAAATAAAAGCCGTTGATATGGGTAATTTATCTCCTAAAGAATACAATATAAAAGATGATATAATCGCCCTTAAAGATATAGGCTAAGCTTAAATTTAAAAAATTTTAGATATAATCCGAACTTATTTTATTCAAAAGGAATACAATGTTAGAAGGTATCGTTAGAGAGAGTATGGATAAGAGAAGTACAAAAGCTCTTAGGAAAGATGGTTATCTAATCGCTAACATTTACGCAAAAGGTGTTGAAAATATCAACGCTGCATTCAAAGTAAATGATTTCATCAAAGCTGTAAAAGGCAAAAGCGATTTGAAATTCCCAGTTAGTGTAGCTGGTAAAACTTATGATGTAGTTGTTGTTGATTATCAAAAACACCCAGTAACAAGTGCTTTAAAACACGTTGATCTTAAAGTTGTTCTTGATGATGTAGAGTCAAAATACATGGTTCCAGTTAAACCATTTGGTACTCCAGTTGGTCTAAAAAACAAAGGTATTTTGTTACAATCTAAAAAACGTCTAACAGTAAAATGTACTGGTAAAAATCTACCAAATAGCTTTGATGTAGATGTAAGTGGTCTTGATGTAGATCATACTTTACTTGTTCGTGATATCAAAGTTCCAGAAGGCGTAAAAATCGTCGAAGCTGGACGCGTTGCAGTTGTAGGCGTAATCAAAGCAAAATAATGACTTTATTAGTAGGACTTGGCAATCCTGGCAAAGAGTATGAAAATACTCGCCATAATGTCGGTTTTATGCTTGCTGATTTACTTTTGCAAGATGGTGGATTTAACAATGTCAGTTCTACTAAATTTCAAGGCGAGCTTTTTAAAAAAGGCTCCCTTCTTATACTCAAACCAACCACTTTTATGAACTTAAGTGGTAACTCCTTAAAAGCAGTAAATGACTTCTATAAACCAGATCATATAATCGTAGTTCATGATGACTTAGATCTTAAACTTGGCGCTGTTAGATTTAAAAATGGCGGTAGCAGTGGTGGACACAATGGTATCAAATCCATCGATAGCCTTATAGGAAACGACTATGACCGCATAAGAATTGGCATAGGAAGATCAGGAAATGGTGTCATAAGCTATGTTCTTGGTGAGTTTAACCAAGAAGAAAATCAAAAACTCCAAGAAGTACTAGAACACTCCAAAAAAGCCGCCCTAGAGCTTATAAAATCTGGCGATATAACAGAAATTTCTTCAAAATTCACACTCAAAGCCAATTAATAATTTTTCTATATTTTTTATTTTGATTAAATTTAGTATAATCAAAAAATATTTTAATAAAGAGATTTCATGAAATTAAATGATATAAAAACACCAGCTTATGTGTGCGAAGAAGCCAAACTAAAAAGCAATCTTGAGCTTTTGTCTTACGTCGCAGAGCGAAGTGGGGCAAATGTGCTTTGCGCTTTAAAGGGCTTTGCATTTAGTCTTGGTATGCCTATGGTCGCAAGTGCCTTACATGGGGCGACTTGTAGTGGTCTGCACGAAGCAAAATACGCAAAAGAGCATGGATTTAAGAGCGTTCATACATACTGTCCAGCCTTTAGCAATGATGATATAGATGAGGTTTTAACCCTTAGCGATCACGTTGTATTTAATAGCTTCAACCAGTGGGATAAATTTAAACAAAAAGCCATAAATAGCGGCAAAAGCATAGGTTTAAGAGTAAATCCGCAGTTTTCACAAAGTCCAACTGATATGTATAATCCTTGCGCGAAATACTCACGTCTTGGTATCACTAGAGCTAATTTTGATGCTTCAAATTTAGACGGTATAGATGGACTTCATTTTCACGCACTTTGCGAAGAGAGTGCTTATAGTTTGGAGCTTGTTTTAGCTGAGTTTGAGGCTAAATTTGGTGAGTTTATACCAAAGATGAAATGGGTAAATTTCGGCGGCGGACATCATATCACAAAAGCTGGTTATGACGTGGAGCTTCTTATAAATTTGATTAAAAATTTCAGAGCCAAATACGGTGTAGAGGTCTTCATCGAGCCAGGCGAAGCTGTCGGTTGGGAGTGTGGATTTTTGGTTTGTAGCGTACTTGATATCGTAGATAATGAAGAAAAAACCTGCATTATAGACGCTTCTGCTGAGTGCCATATGCCAGATACTATTCTCATGCCTTATCGTCCAGCAATGCGTGGCGAGAGTAAAAATGGCAAATTTACTTACCGTTTTGGCGGGGCGACTTGTCTTGCTGGAGATATAGTAGGCAACGAAGCTGGCGAGCCATTTTATAAATTTAACCATGAGATAAAAATCGGCGATAGGGTGATTTTCGAAGATCAAATTCACTACACAATAGTCAAAAATACAACATTTAATGGTGTGAAACTTCCAAATTTGGCCATGATGAAAGAAAATGGAGAGATAACCCAGCTAAAAGAGTTTGGATACGAAGAATTCAGGCGTAGAAATTAATTTTATTTTTACAATAAAAACTTAACTTTATTGGATATAATTTTGAAGTTCAAGTTTTGAATATACAAAGGAGAAATATGCAAATCGATTGTAGAAATCTTGACTGTCCAAAACCAGTTATAAACACAAAAGAAGCCTTAAATTCACTAGAAATCGGCGAGAATTTGGAGATTTTGCTAAATAAAGCTGTCTCTTTAGAAAATGTACTTAAATTTATAAAATCAAATAATCTAAAACCAACTTTAATAACAAATGATGGTGAGTTTATAGTAAATGTCGTAAAAACTAGCGAACTAACCGACCACGACGCTTCAAAATATGGTTGTGAAATCGTTAAGAAAAAAGTTGTATTTTTAAAAGATGACAAGGTCGGTTCAGAGCCGATTGGCAATGGGCTTTTGGCTAAGTTTTTAGGCTCGATTGCCTCTGTTGAGCCAGTGTCTCGCCCAAGCTATATAATATGTGTGAATGACGCTGTTTTGATGACTACAAATAGAGCTCATCCAAGCTATGCGGCGCTTAAAGAGCTTGAGATGATGGGCGTGAAAATACTAAGTTGTGGAAGTTGTTTAGAAGCTCTTGGTATAGTCGATAGGCTCGGTATCGGCGAGGCAAGTAACGCTTTTGAAATCATAAATTTACTTTTAAATAATGAAACAGTTTGTTTATAATGACAAAAAGCTAACTAAATTTATCAAAGCATCTGGTTGCGCAGCTAAACTAGACCCGTCGGGTCTAACACAAAGTATAGCTGAGATTTTGGAGCCAAATGCAAAGATTCTATCATCTTTAAATAGCAATGAAGATGCTGGAGTATTGATGCTTAGTAGCGATCTTGCTTTGGTTCAGACTTTGGATTTTATCACTCCAGTAGTCGATGATCCGTTTTTGTTTGGGCAAATCGCTGCTGCAAACTCACTTAGCGACGTTTTTGCTATGGGCGCAAACGCCTTGAGTGCTATGAATATCGTGGGGTTTGATAAGTGCAACTTTAGCCAGGAGATACTTCACGAGATAATGGCTGGCGGAAAGAGCAAAATCAAAGAGTGTGGTGCTATTTTAGTCGGTGGCCACAGTATAGAAACAAAAGAAAATATTTATGGTTTAAGCGTCACTGGAAGCGTTCATCCAGACAAATTTTGGTCAAATAACACAGCAAAAGTCGGTGACTTACTCATCCTTACTAAGCCTCTTGGAAGCGGAGTGATGTCTACGGCTATAAAGGGCGATATGGCTAGCTTAAGCCAGATTAAAGAAGCAGTAAGCATAATGAGCCAGCTAAACTTTTACGCTATAAAAGCGTGCGATGGACTAGAGATAAATGCTGCTACTGATGTGACTGGATTTGGATTTTTGGGGCATTTGAGCGAAATGCTAAATGAAAGGGTAAGCTTTGAAATTTACGAAAATGTCGTTCCAGTACTAAAAAGCGCAAAAGATTTAGCTAGTCAAGGGATTATTCCTGAGGGTAGCTACAAAAATGCACATTTTACAAAAAATCTATGCAACAAAGAAGCTAATATCTTGTTAAGTGATGCCCAGACAAGTGGAGGGCTTATACTTAGCGTCCCAGATAAGGACGCTTATAAGGTTTTGGCAAATTTGAAAAATGCTGGATATGAAAGAGCTGAAATAATCGGCACGGTTAAAAGCAAAGGTGAATTTGGTATAAATTTAGTCTAAATTTGTGGAGCTTTGCCGTTGCGCAACTGTAAATAGAAGCTCTACTGCGAAGTTAAAAATAGGAGCTAAATGGTTGCGAAGCAACGGACTTTAGTGTTTGGTTCTTTAGCCATAGTTTTACTATGGCGTTAAAAGAACATAAAATATTATGGGTTACCCTACGTCAGTAGGGACTTTCTCAAAGAGAGTGCAAAGCACAAGAGTTTGGTCAAGCTTTTTTAAAGCTTGTCGTAAAGTGGGGCTTGGCTCCACTGCGAAATTAAAAATAGGACATAAAATATGGAATTTAAAGAAGCATTAACGTTTCGTCACGCTTGTAAAGTTTTTGACGAAAACAAAAAAATTAGTAAAGATGAATTTGGCGAAATTTTAGAAGCTGGTAGACTTGCTCCATCAGCTATGAATATGCAAAACTGGGAGTTTGAAATCATAAAAGATAAAGAGCTGCTATCAAAAGTCAAAAAGGCTTGTTGGGATCAGATCCAAATCACAAGTGCGTCCGAACTCATGGTAATTTACGCTAAAATTTCGGAGCTAAAAAATGATGAATATATCAAAAAAATCGTCGCTTTAAAATGCAAAAGCAAAGAGGATCAAGAAGCTTATTTTAACAAAGTCAAAGCATTTATCAAAAATAATGTCGGTGATAGTGATGAGCAGATTTATGGCTGGAGCAGAGCGCAATGCTACTTAGCGGTGCAAAATATGATGATGCAAGCAGCTGTTTTAGGTATAGATAGCTGTCCTTTGGAGGGCTTCGTGGAGAGTGAGCTAAACAAAGTTTTAGAGATAAATCCAAAAGAAAAAAGAGTGGCAATTCTTCTTGCTTTTGGCTATAAAATCAAACCAACAACGCCTAAATTTAGACTAAATTTAGATGAAATCGTAAAATACAGATAAGTAGATAAGTTTGGCAGACGATCAAGAAAAAACCGAAGAAGCCACCAGTAAAAAGCTAGAAGACGCTAGAAAAAAAGGCAACGTTCCCAAATCCCAAGATATGGCAGGATTTGTGACGCTTCTAGTTGGCATTGTGGCGCTTGTCTTTTTGCTCTCTTTTATGGGTAGCAAGGTAGTAAATTTATATATTTATTATCATCAAATAATAGGGCAAGAGCTGACAAGGGAGCTGTTTTTCAAAATCACTTTGCATACTATGCTTCAGGTTTTGCTTATTATTATGCCACTTGCCGTTTGCATTATGATAGCTGGAGTCATAGCAAACGTTATGCAGTTTGGTTTTTTGTTTAGCACAGAGCCACTAAGCCCAAAATTTGAAAAAATCAATCCTATTAAGGGCATTGCAAATTTATTCTCACTCAAAAAACTCATAGAATCAGTAAAAATAGTTTTAAAAGTCGGTGCTGTTTTTGGTGTGGCGTTTTATTTTTTCTTGCAGTTTGTCAAAGAGCTTCCGCACACTGTGTTTTTTTCTATGTTTTCTCAACTTTTGTGGCTTAAAGAAAAGATGTTAATACTTGCTGGAGTTATGCTTTTACTCTTTTTACTTATTGCAGTTGCCGATCTTTTTATCGTGCGTTTTCAGTATTTCAAAAACCTAAGAATGAGTAAACAAGAGGTCAAAGATGAGTATAAACAAATGGAAGGAGATCCAAGAGTAAAGGGTCGTATCAGACAAGTCCAGATGCAAACTGCTAGAAAAAGAATGATGCAAAATGTAGGCTCAGCCGATGTCGTCATCACAAACCCGACCCACTACGCAGTGGCTTTGCGCTACGATAAAGAAAAAGAAAAAGCCCCAGTCGTCCTAGCTAAAGGCGTCGATCACTTAGCACTTCGCATAAGGCAGATCGCCACAGAACACGGTATCCAAATAGTAGAAAATCCACCGCTTGCAAGGGAGCTTTATAGAGTTTGTGACGTCGATGACCAAATACCAGCAAATTTATTCCAAGCAGTGGCTGAAGTGCTAAGCTTTGTATATCTTGGCAATAAATCTAAATTTGCAAATCGGCTAAAGTAGGCTATCTTTACTAGCGCGTCTTAACACGATATATCCCAGCACAGCGCAGACCGTGCTAGCTACTAGTATGGCGATTTTGTTTGCATACAAAAACACATTGCTATCAGCGTAAGCTAGACCATCGACAAACAAGCTCATACTCATACCAACACCAGTTAGAATGCTTAGTCCATATAGATGTAGCCAGTTTGAGCTTTGTGGTAGGTCGGCGAGTTTTAGCTTGATCGCTAAATATGCGAAGCTAAAGACTCCGATTTGCTTACCTACAAATAATCCAAGCATAATGCCAAGTGGAACTGGATGAAATAAATTCATCAAAGCATCTTTGCTTAGCACCACTCCAGCATTTGAAAAGGCAAAAATAGGAAGTATCAAAAAGGCAACTATTGGGTGCAAAAAATGCATTATGGAGTTTAGCATTCCATGCTCACTATCGCCATATTCATCTTTTAAAGGTATAAACAAACTAGCGATAATCCCAGCCAAAGTGGCATGAACTCCGCTTTTTAACACAGCTACCCACAAAATGATGCCACAAGCAAGGTACAAAAGCTTGTTTTGGTTGTTTTTGTAGTTTAAAACTGCCAGTGCGATTATGGCAAATAGCGAAAGAATGAGAGAAAATATGCTAAGTTTGGTTGTGTAGAATATCGCTATAATCACGATCGCCGCGACGTCATCGATGATGGCAAGACTTAGTAAAAACAGCTTCAAACTTACTGGAATTTTGCTTCCAAGCAAAAACAAAATGGCTAGAGCAAATGCCGTGTCACTCACAGTAGGAATAGCCCAGCCATGGACATTGAAGTCGTTTGAGTGGTTTAGAGCGTAAAATATTAGAGCTGGAAATATAACCCCACCGATGCCAGCGATGGCTGGAAGTGCGACCTTTTTTATGGAGTTTAATTCGCCCTCTAAAAACTCATATTTTAGCTCAAGCCCAATCATGAAGAAAAATATAGCCATAAGTCCGTCATTTACCCAAAGTATTGTTGGTTTGACTATAGAAAAATTGCCAAATATCACGCCAGAATCAAGTCTTAGAATTTCAGTATAAAATCCGTTTAAAGCACCATTATTGGCTAGTATTAGAGCTAAAATCATCGAAAAAATGATGAGAATTCCGCTGGCTGATTCTTTTTGTAAAAATGCTTTTATGCTGTCCAAATTTGACCTTTTGATAATATTTGAGATTAAGATTGTAATATTTATGTAAGATTATAGTTTAAATTTGTAAATATAAATTTAAACTAATACATATAAGTAGTTATAAGAGAGAAAATCTCTCTTAAATCACTTCATCAGCCCCATTTGCTTTAGCTCATCAACTAAAAATTCGCCAGTAAATGAGCCTGTTTTTTTGTGTCCCTTTGCTACTTCTATAGGACTTCCTTTTGCCACTACTTTTCCACCGCCAGCTCCACCATTTGGCCCCATATCGATAAGATAATCGCAGTTTTTAATGACGTCTAGATTATGCTCGATTACGATGACTGAGTTGCCAAGCTCAACTAAGTGGTGCAAGACCTTTGTGAGTTTATCCACATCGGCAAAATGCAGACCAGTCGTCGGCTCATCAAGTACGTAAAGAGTGTTGCCAGTATCGCTTCTGCTAAGCTCTTTTGCTAGTTTGATACGTTGTGCTTCACCGCCACTAAGCGTGGTTGCTGGCTGGCCTAAAGTGACATAATCAAGCCCCACGTCAGCTATCGTCTTTAGCTTAGAGTAGATTTTTGGCACTGCTTTGAAAAACTCTAAAGCTTCTAAAACACTCATATTTAGCACTTCTGAGATGTTTTTGCCTTTGTATTCTATCTCTAGAGTTTGGGCGTTATATCTTGCACCCTTGCATATATCGCAAACCACGTTGATATCAGGCAAAAAGTGCATTTCGACTGTGATTTCGCCCTCGCCACTACACTTTTCACATCGCCCACCTTTGACATTGAAGCTAAATCTTCCTATTTTATAGCCCCTAAGTTTGGCTTCTTTGGTCGCTGCAAAAAGATTTCTTATCTCATCCATTACGCCTGTATAGGTGGCTGGATTGCTCCTTGGAGTACGTCCTATTGGGCTTTGATCTAGATAGATGACCTTGTCGAGTTGCTCTAAGCCTTCTATTTTAGCGTCTTTTACTTTTTGGACTTTTTTGGCTCTATTTAGCTCTTCGAGTGCGTTTGGAAGCAAGGTTTGAAGCACAAGCGAGCTTTTGCCACTTCCGCTAACTCCAGTGATACCTACTAGATTACGAAGTGGAAATTTAACACTCAAATTTGATATATTATTCAAATTTACATTACTTACGCTTATCCACTCTTTTTGTTTTCTAGCTTGGTAGTAGTTGATTGATTTTTCACCATTTATGTATAGGGCTGTCTGCGTGCTGCTATTTTTTAGCTCATTTGGAGTGCCGCTAAATACAACTTCACCGCCATTTATCCCAGCTCCTGGACCTATATCGACCACATAGTCAGCTGCTTCTATCGTCTTTTTATCGTGTTCGACGACTATGACTGTGTTGCCCTTTTCTTGCAAGCTTCTTAGGGTTTTGATGAGCTTGAGCGTATCTCTTTCATGAAGCCCAATACTTGGCTCATCAAGCACGTACATAACGCCACTTAGCCCACTTCCTATTTGGCTAGCGATACGGATTCTTTGAGCTTCACCACCGCTAATAGTCCTAGCATCACGCCCAAGACTAAGATAGCCAAGACCTACATCATATAAGAAAAATAGCCTTTCGTTTATCTCTTTTAGAATCGGAGTGGCGATGGCTCTGTTTTGCTCGCTAAGGTAGCTGAAATTTGCCTTATCGCTAAAAAATTTGGTGCAGTCTTCTATGCTCATACTTATAAGCTCGCCTATGGTTTTATTTGCTACTTGCACTGCTAAACTCTCGCTTTTTAGGCGTTTGCCCTTACATTCGCTGCACTCTTTTTCTGTCATATACTCACTAAAATCCTTATCATCTTTTAAAATTTCATAAGCGATTTTCATGACACCTTCAAAAGTCTTGCTTATCTTGTGTCTTTTCCACAAAAAATCAATATTTTTTGCATTTCCGTATAAAATCAGCCTTTTTTCTTCATCGCTTAGCTCTGAATAAGGCGTCTTGATACTTATGTCATTTTGTTCGCAAAACGCAAGGCTAAATTTATAAAAATAGCTTTTATTAAAGCCATACATTACTTTTATCGCACCTTGCTCGATTGATAGACTATCATCTATTATTTTGTTTAAGTCTAGGCTGAAGCGAATCCCAAGTCCATCGCAGCTTGGACAAGCGCCTTTTGGTGAGTTGAAGCTAAAGCTAAGGGGTTCAAGCTGTTCAAATGAGATTTTACAATCAAAACAAGCGCAATGCTCGCTGAAATGAATGTAGCTTTTTTCAAGCCCTAGCTCAGCAGCGTTGCTTATATCGATTTCGACCTCGCCATAGCTTTCGTGCAATGCTTTTTCCACGTCACTTGCGATGCGTGAGCTATTATCAGGATTTACTACAACTCTATCAATGACTACTTTTATCGTGTGCTTTTTGGTCTTGCTTAGCTCTATATCTTCATCAAGCCTTACCATTACGCCATCAATCATCGCTCTTATGTAGCCTTTATTCCTAAGGCTTTCTAAATTTGACTCAAAGCTACCTTTTTTCTCTCTGATAAGTGGGGCAAGTATAGTGATTTTTGCATCTTGTGGTAGATTTAAAATCTGCTCGATGATGTCGCTTGCACTCATTTTTGAGACTTCTTTTCCACATTTATGGCAGTGTTGGACGCCAACTCTAGCGTATAATAATCTAAGATAATCGTAAATTTCAGTTATTGTCCCGACAGTAGAGCGTGGGTTTTTACTAGTAGATTTTTGGTCTATGGCGATAGCTGGAGTAAGACCTTCTATGTGATCGACATCTGGCTTGCCAAATTTATCCAAAAATTGCCTTGCGTAGCTAGATAAACTCTCTATATAGCGTCTTTGCCCTTCAGCATAAAGCGTATCAAAAGCAAGCGTACTCTTGCCACTTCCACTAAGTCCAGTAAATACAACTAGCTTGTTTTTTGGTATTTCTAGACTGATATTTTTTAAGTTGTGCTCTTTGGCACCTGTTATTTTTATGGTATCGTTCATATTTTATCCGTTAAATTTAAAATCTGATATTATATCAAATTAACTTTAACCCTAAAGTAATCCAAATTTAAATTTATTGTTTAAATAATAATTTATATTATCCAAATAATGTTACTAAATTTCACACTTTGAATAAAAAAAAGATAAAATGTAATAATTTTACACTAAATCATAAAATTTATTGATAGAATGTTAAATCAAATTTGAAAAATTATTATAAAAGGTGAATTTATGTCAAATCCTAACATTCCTGTTGACAAAAAGACAAGCACGGTTCAAATCGTTGGTCTTTTTGGTGGTATTTTGGCTGCCTTGCTTGTGTATTATATGATGCCAAGCAACGCTGGAGATATAGCACAAGCTGCTGCTAATGGCAAGAAACTAAACGTCGATGGCCTTCCTATCGTGGCTGCTGTGGCAGTGCTTATGGGTATTTGGTGGATGACTGAAGCTATCGCTCTTCCAGCAACTGCTTTGCTTCCTATGGTTTTGTTCCCGCTTCTTGGTGTTGATAGCTTCAAATCAGCTGCTACTCCTTATGCTAGTGATACAATATATCTATTTATGGGTGGGTTTGTTCTTGCTCTTGCTATGCAAAAGTGGAATTTACATACTAGAATAGCCCTTACTATCGTGCTTCTTATGGGTGCAAGCCCTAGAAAGCTAATCGGTGGATTTATGGTAGCAACTGGCTTTTTATCTATGTGGGTTAGCAATACTGCAACTGCTGTTATGATGCTTCCTGTTGGACTTTCAGTACTTCACTTAGTCGGCAAGCTTACTGGCAAGGATGACGGTACGGTAGAAGGCGATATGAGACACCTTGATGAGGTACAAAGAAAAGGCGCGCAAGGTGGTATCGTAAATGCAGTGCTACACAAAGGTAAAGATATAGTCTCAGAAGTCAAAGAAAGAACTAAATCTTATAGTTCAAATTTCGGTATAGCTTTGATGCTTGGTATTGCTTACGCTGCTTCTATTGGCTCACTTTCTACTATCATAGGAACACCACCAAACGCACTTCTTGTGGCTCATATGAAAAATGAATTTGGTATTGAAATCGGCTTTGGCGAATGGATGCTTATGGGCTTACCACTTAGCATTATCATGATGGCTGCTTGTTGGGCGATACTTGTTTATTGGTTGTTCCCACCTGAGATAGATGAGATACCTGGCGGCAAAGAGGTTATCAAAGACGAATACAAAAAATTAGGCTCAATGAGTTGTGCTGAAAAACTAGTAGGAACAGTGTTTGTACTAGCTGCACTTTGCTGGGTTTTCTTAGGATTCATACTTAAATCTTATGGTATAAAAGTAGGTAGTCTTGATACTATCGTAGCGATGAGCGTTGCGGTGCTACTTTTCATCATACCTGCAAACAAAAGCGGTGAGAGACTTATAGACTGGGACAGTGCGAAAAAGCTTCCTTGGGATATTTTACTACTTTTTGGTGGTGGTCTTGCGCTTTCAGCTCAGTTTGGCAAAACAGGATTATCGCTATGGATAGGCGAGCAAGTTTCAGTGCTTGGAGCTATGCCAATCGTAGCTGTAATACTCATAGTAACTGCTCTTGTTATTTTCCTTACAGAAATCACATCAAACACCGCAACTGCTGCTGCATTCTTGCCAGTTATCGCGGGCGTGGCTATCGGTCTTGGATATGAGGGCGGAAATGTTATGTTATTTACAATTCCTGTTGCTTTGGCTGCTACTTGTGCCTTTATGCTTCCAGTCGCAACCCCGCCAAATGCGATCGCTTATGGCTCAGGATATGTAAGGATTTCAAATATGATAAAAGCTGGTTTATGGCTAAATATCATTGGAATATTCTTGATAACTTCTGTAGTACTTTTGCTTGCTACAAGCGTATTTGGTATCTCTATCAAATAATTTTGCAAATAAAACTTTGCAAATATCTTTTATCCCCAAATTCAAATTTGGGGATAAGCTCTCAAATCTAAACTGTTACGAAAAGTTACAGATAATTAAATTTTTATAAATTCAATGTAAAATTTTATCTATTTGATATAAATTTAGCTCACTGGAAATTTTCAGTATAATTTTTTGTTTATTTGTAATTATTAAATCACTAAATTTAAATTTGTAAAACTTAAGTAGACTGTAAAATATTTTAATATAAAGGATAAAAAGGTGAAGAAATTTCTACTCATAGCAGCTTTGTTTGCTAGCTTTGTATTTGGAGGTGAGAAGATGCTTGTAACTGGTTTTAGTCCGCTTGAAGTCGGCGAAACTTCTACAAAATTACAAAATATCTTAAACGAAAAAGGGCTTAAAATATTTGGTGTGTTTGAGCATTCTAAATTAGCTAAAGAAGCTGGTTTACAGATGAGCGATACCGTCGTGGTGGCTTTTGGGGCTCCAAAAGCTGGAACTCCACTTATGCAGTGTGAGCCTAGCATAGCTTTAGAGCTTCCTTTAAAAATGGTAATTTATAAAAATAAAGATGGCAAAACTGTCGTGGCATACGATGATATTAAAAATATTGCGAAACGCTATGACGCAAACTGCGATGAGGTAATTGCGAAGCTAAGCGCAGCTCAAGCTAACTTTTTTAAGGCTATAACTAAGTAAATTGATTTAATATTTTGCTCCAAATTTTAAGCTAGACAAATAAAATTTTGGAGCCAAAATGTGTGTAAATATATTATATTTTTTACGTTAGATGTGGGCTAAATCTTGATATAAATAAAATACTTTAAAAATCCAAATACTTATATATTTTGGATTAAAATTTGACTTGCTACGGTCGATGTTAAATTTAGTATCTTAAATTTAATTTAATTTTTTTCTTAATTTAAACTTTAATTGTGTATTAAGTGTTATTTAGAAATAATTTAAAATATATTTTATTTTATAAAAAGGTTGTATGGGCTATGGATAAACTAAATTTATTATCGCAACAAAATTATGCGCTTTTGTATAATCAAGAAAAAACGGCTAGCAACTTAGCCCAAACTACCACTTCTGATATGGATGAGCTAAATCAGATATGGATACATGGGATGGGTGGCAAAAGCGATCTACAAACAAGCTACAATGAGACGAATGCCCAGTATTTAGCAAAATATGGCATGGGAGTAGACGAGTCCTTAGAGTGGAAAGAGCAGATTAAATTAGGCAAGATGAATGAAAACTACCCACTCACAGGCTACACAAGAGATAAAGAGGCAAATATCAGCATTTAGGGCAAGCTTATGGGCTATGATCCAGACTTTAGCCAACAAGAGATTAATGATTTAAAGAGATTTATCAATGAAAGCGGTGGGCTGGCTTTGAGAGTGCGTGGAGTTTTACAATTACAGACAAAAATAGAGCATATAGCGTGGACGAGGCGGCTGAGCTTTTTACTGGGAGCGTTCAAAAAGCAGGACTAGCTAAGATGTTTTTTGAGTCTAAGCCAAGCAAAGACGGAATAGATGGTGTAAAAATAAGCTTCAATCTTGTTAAAAGCATAGAGCTTCTAGACTCAAATTTAAGCATAGACGACTTCAAAGCGCAGTGGGCAAAGAACGTCCTTGATGTAAGATATGGATTAAATCTTGATGAGGAAAATGCAAAATATGCTATAGATATTTTAAACGAGTTAAAATCTGGTAAAAGTGAAATTTGGGATGAATTAAATCCTAAAGCTAACCAAAATACGCAAGACCCGCAAGAAGACGCTAAACAAAACGAGCAAAAAGATAAGCCATTTAGCTTATTCAAGGCTACTCAAAAAACTAGCTACAATGAAGCTCCAGCTTCAGCTTTAAAGCATTTTTATGAGCTGATAAAGACTGAATTTGATAATGGCAAAAGTGAGCTTGAAATCCTAAAAATGATAGCTAAAAATAGCATAAATATAATAGCATAATTATTTTAAAAGGGTATTAAATGGATATTAAAAACGCTGTCACGCCAATCAATGTTCCAACATTAAATAATGGCGTGAAATTATATAACAAAAATGAAGAGACAAGGCTAGATGCATTGGCTGGTGGATTTGATCTCATAACGCCTATGTGGCAATACCACAAAGATGGTGCTCAAAAAGGCGCGTATCAAAGTAGCTTGGAGAGTGATTTTTTAATCACTGGGTCGATTAGAACTACTATTTTTGGCATGGAAACATATGCTAATTTTGACGCTAAAATCAACTGGACAAACACGGCAAATAAAGCTTTAATGGAATTTAATCTAGCTTTAGGCGAGGATTTTAAAAAGTCAGATTTTAGTAAAGACGAGCTAGAAAAAGTTGGTTTGGATCTAAAAAATATGCCAAATTTAAAGCAAAATATAGACAAATCAACTGTTTTTAATATATTTTTATATCAAAATATCAATAAATATCTTGATGTTGATTACGCTATACAAAAGCTCCTTAACTCTGGAGTCTATGAAAAAGGCAATGAAGAAGAAGATAGACAGATAAAAGAATTTGTCAAATACCAGCTCATGGCTCACTGGGAAAGCAGCCCAGCAAGCATGGAATTTGTTAAAAATTTGACTAAAGATATGGATTTAAACAATGCAAAAATAGAAAAATCCAAAGATGATAATCAAGCAACTGAGCCACAAAACGAACCCAAATCGGATGAAAAATCCCCAAGAAAAGCCATAGAAGGCAAAAGTCAAGACAATACAACCTATAGCCAAAGTAGTCAAATTTATTCAAAGGCTTTTTTGGAATTTTTAAAATCGCAAAATTTAGATAGTAGCTCCATGGCAGAACTCCTAAAAAACATAGAAAAAAGCAATATCAAAGTGTAGCAAACTACGGCCAAATTTGATTAAATTTGCTACACCTTTGTGGGGCTTAAAAGCTTTGTTAAGCCACTAGCTAGATTATCTGAAAAATTAGTAATTTGCTCATTGCTTAGTTTTCAGCCATTATCTTTGGCTTGTTGCAATTTAGCTTGAAACTCCTCCCACTGCGCTTGTGACGCCACAGTCATACCTGTTTCTTGCTTGAAGAAGAAAGACTCTAATAGTGGATTATAAATACTTGATTTAGCTCGGTTTTTGATTTCGTTTTGGAGATTGGCTATGTTTTCTATAAGGGTTTTATCTAAAGGAATGTTTTTGTTTCTGTTTGGGTCGTTTATAGTCATATACACTGACAAGGCGACATCTGCCCCAGCCTCTTTAGTTAGCTTTGTATCTCCGCCGTATAAGACTAAAATTTGTTGGCTTACACTCTTTAAGAAACTCATAAATACACCTTCTTTTGTGTAGCCTTCATTGTTTTTGTACACAGACATATCTGGATTAAAAGACCAAATAGCGTCTTTTCCTGTTTTATTATTCATTGAACTAGTAGAAAAATCCAACTTATTTGCAAAAAATCCTATGCCTAGCATTGATAATTTATCAGAAATATCATCTGCTTGATTAAATTCATCATTTGAGCTAAATATATTTGTTACTAATTCATTGCTTCTATCGATTAATCCTGATAATGCAGCGCCAGTTGGTGGCTCCATTCTACCAAAATCTACTCCCGAAGAGATATAGCCCTTTGGCATTTTACTTAGATCACTTGAGCTATAAATTTGCTTTGAGTTATCAAATACTTTGCTATTTATTTGATCAAATACATTGTAATATTATTTGATACTATTTGCCATATCTATTTTTGAAAATGCGTTATAGCTCAAAATGCTTTCTTCGCCTTTAAGCCAGTTGTTTGAAGAGTGAAATATACTGCTTTTTTCTCTATCTCTTCAAGCGTGCTTTTATGGATTTTGAAATCATCTGGAAGTCCAGCTGCTCTATTAAAATCAGCTCCCATATATCCTTTATCATCTACGCTATATCCATAGCTAGAGCCATATTTGATAGAGTTTATGTTTGTTTGGAGTTGTGATGGCTCTATTTCAAATTTGATATTTGAGCCAGTAAAGGAGCTATGTATATTAGTAGCTTTGGCTAAATTTGTGCTGCTTTGGATATTTGGCGATGAAGTTTTACTGGCATTTTTTGTCTTCTTATCTGTAAAGATAGAGTTGTATTAGTCGTTTGAGCCTATAGATGAAACTTCCATTTGCTTATCCTTTTATAACAAATTTATAACTTAATAAGCAAATGGCGTTCCTATCAAAAATCTTACATAAAATTATCAAAACTTATGCTAAATAGGGCGATTTTTCCTATGAAAAATTTAAATACTTTAAGCTAGGCAAAGAAAAATTTTTGTATAATATTTTTTTAAAAAAACTTTTGGAGCCAAAATGCTTTTACAAGAACCAGTCGCGTATCTAAAAAAGATATTACAAGATTATCCAAACTCATATATGGCAGAAGACACAACCCAAACTATCATAGGTATAGACTGCTCTTACATCGAGGGCGATGACTTTGCAAAGCTTAAATTTGCTTATGAAAATGGAAATAGGATTTGTGAGTTTGCTGGTTTATTTGGCGTTTTGAGCTACAACGCTGTGCATAAATTTGAAAATATTGGCGAGCAAAAGCTAGGACTTTACGACTTCCCGACATACTTTTACGCAGATGCAAAGGCCTACTTGCACTATGATAAACAAAGCAAAATTTACAGCTTTTATGGCAACAACGATTATTTCTCAAATCTTGAAGCAGTAGAAGCAAAACAGCCCCAAAAAGATAAATATTACAAAATAATAACAAACTTAGATAACGAGCAAAATCACTACAATAACGCTATCAAAAAAGCTAAAGAATATATAAAAAATGGAGATGTTTTTCAAGTGGTTTTGGGCGAGATTTTGGAGCTTGAGACAAATTTGGAAGCTTTGGAGTTTTACGAAGTGCTAAAAGTCCAAAATCCAAGTCCATATATGTTTTATTTCCCGACACCTTATGGCGTGGTGGCTGGAAGCAGTCCTGAGCTAATAATGCAGATAAAAAAAGATGAGATTTTCGTAGCTCCGATAGCGGGCACTAGAGGCAGAGGAAGCGACGCAAACGAAGATGAAAAGCTTAAAAATGACTTGCTAAATGACCAAAAAGAGTTAAGCGAACACAAAATGCTAATCGATTTAGCAAGAAATGATATAGGTAAATTTGCCAAACGTGGCAGTGTCAAGCTCAAAAACCCTATGCACGTGGAGTATTTTGAAAGCGTTATGCATATCGTGAGTGAGGTTTATGGTCAAAAAGATGAAAGCAGAAGCAATTTTGACGTTTTAAGTGTGGTTTTTCCAGCTGGTACGCTTAGCGGAAGCCCAAAAATCCGTGCTATGCAAATAATAAATGAGCTTGAGAGCTTTAGTCGTGGCATTTATGGTGGTGGGCTTGGATTTTGGCATTTTAATGGCGATGTTCAGATGGCGATTTTGATCCGTAGTGCGGTTTTTGTGCCTTGTGATGAGGGCAAATCAAGAGTATTTATCGGCGCTGGAGCTGGCATCGTGTGGGATAGCGTGGCGGCAAACGAATACGCTGAGATTTGCAAAAAAAGAAAGAGTTGCCTAAATGTTTTTGAGAAAATTTGCAAAAATGCAAAGGAGCCTAAATGATTTTAATGATTGATAATTACGATAGTTTTGTTTATAATATCTATCAATATATTTTAGAAACGACAGATGAAGAGGTCAGATGTCTTAGAAATGATGAGATAAATATCGAGGGCGTTAAGGCGCTAAATCCAACTAAAATCATCTTAAGCCCTGGTCCAAAACACCCTAAAGATAGCGGAGTTTGCCTTGATATTTTAAAGGCAAATTTAGACATTCCAGTGCTTGGAGTTTGTCTTGGTCATCAAGCAATAGGACTTGTTTTTGGTGCAAATATAAAAACCTTGCAAAGCCCAATGCACGGCAAAACTAGCCAGATAAACGTAACAAATCCAAACGAGATTTTCGCTGGTTTGCCAAGTAGTTTTAGCGTTATGCGTTATCATTCGCTTTACGTTGATGATTTGCCTGATTGCCTAGAAGTCACTGCTATGAGTAATGATGGCGTGATAATGGGGCTAAAGCACAAAACTAAGCCGATTTTTGGGATTCAGTTTCATCCTGAGAGCTATTTTACTCAGTATGGAAAAAAGATTATAGAAAATTTTGTCCAGCTCAATAAACCGCAAAACATAGAAAAACAGATGGTAAATTTCGCTCCATTTATGACAAAACTCCAAAAAAACTTCCCGCTTGATAGTAGTGATTATGAGGTGATTTGCAAGGCTCTAAGCGACAAAGATTATGATATAGTTCAGTTGGCTGGATTACTAGTGCTAATAAGTGAAAAGTCGCTTTATCCAGATAGCCTAGCAGCACTTGTCAAAAACATACTAAAATACTCAACTACTTATAACGACCCAGCACCGATGTTTGATATAGTCGGCACTGGTGGAGATAAGCTAAAAACCATAAATATCTCTACGACCACGGCTTTCATACTTGCTAGTCTTGGGGTAAGAGTGGCAAAACACGGCAACAGGGCAATTACAAGCAAAAGTGGAAGTAGCGATGTTTTGGGCGAGCTTGGAGTTCCTTTAGAAGCTGATATAAACAAGCTTAGAAGCCTTAGCCAAAATACAAATTTAGCATTTTTCCATGCGCCGTTTTTTCACAAAATCACAGCTGAAGTAAAAGATGTCAGAAATAAGCTTGGCATAGGAACAGTCTTTAACATACTTGGGCCACTTCTTAATCCAAATTTAGCCCTAAGCAATCAAGTTGTGGGAAATTACCTTGAAGAGGTCAATGAGCTGATCGCTAGAACGCTTTTAAATTTAGGCAGAAAACACGCTTTAGTCGTGCATGGAATGGACTCTATGGACGAGATTACGCTTTGTGATGAGACGCTGATCCATGAAGTAAAAGATGGCAAAATATTAGAATACAAAATCACTCCAGAGCAGTTTGGCTTCAATAGAGCTTTTCACGCTGATATTTTGGGTGGTGATGCGAAGAGTAATGCTGAGATTTTCAAGGCTACTTTAAAAGGTGAGCTTAAAGGGGCTAAATTTGATATAGTCGTACTAAATGCGATGTTTGGACTATATGCGGCTGATTTTGTACCAAGTCCTAGCCTAGCTAAAGATATTATTTTAGAGGCTATTAATAGTGGCAAGGTATGGAAATTTTATGAAGATTATATAAGAAAATGCAACTAAAAATTTGTGGTATTAAAAACGAGATTGAAGCCTTAGACGTCATAAGCTGCGATTTTGATGGCAAAAAGGTTGATTATATCGGTGTGATATTTGCCAAAAGCAAAAGAGCTGTCAGCAAAGAAGTGGCAAAAAATATAGTAAATTTGGCTCACAATTTTGGTATAAAGGTAGTCGGGGTTTTTGCTGATATGAGCTCCACGCTTGTCAAAGAAATTGCCAGCTTTTGTGATCTTGATGTGGTTCAGATTTACGAGCGAGTAGATGATAAAGGCTATTTTGGTTGTGAGGTTTGGCAGGTCTTTAGTGTGGGTGATGAGCTGCCAAATTTGAGTGGGAGCTATGACCTAGCGCTTTTTGATACAAAAGGCGTTTTAAAGGGTGGAAATGGGGTTAAATTTGACTGGAGCTTGCTTGAGAGTTTGGATATTAAATTTGGTTTAGCTGGAGGAATTGGGCTAGAAAATGTGAAAGATGCTATCAAATTTAAGCCATATTTGCTCGATATTAATAGCAAGGTCGAAGATGAAAACGGCATCAAAGATACAAAAAAAATAAATGAAATTTTAAAAATAATTTACGGGAGTTAGTTATGAATGTGAAGGCATATTTTGGAAAATACGGGGGACAATTCGTCCCAGAAACGGCGATGAATGCACTAATCGAGCTTGAAGAGGCTTACAATACAATTGCCATGAGCCGTGAGTTTAGAGATGAGCTTGATGAGCTTTTGAGAGATTACGTAGGTCGTCCTAGTCCAATGTATCATGCAAAAAGACTTAGCGAGCATTACGGTCATGAAATTTATCTAAAAAGAGAAGATCTAAACCACACAGGAGCTCATAAAATAAATAACGCTCTAGCTCAAGCCTTGCTTGCTAAAAAAATGGGTAAGAAAAAAGTCATGGCTGAGACTGGAGCTGGACAGCATGGCGTAGCGACTGCGACTGCAGCGGCTCTTCTTGGACTAGAATGCGATGTGTATATGGGCGAATGCGACATGAAAAGACAAGCCCTAAATGTCTATAAAATGGAGCTTTTGGGTGCAAAAGTCGTAAGCATAACTGATGGTCTTGGCACCTTAAAAGAGGCCACAACCGCCGCCATCCAAGCGTGGGTAAATGAGATTGAAACTAGATTTTACGTGATTGGCTCAGCCGTCGGCCCTCATCCATATCCAAAAATCGTGCGTGATTTTCAAAGCGTGATAGGAACTGAAGCCAAAGAGCAACTAAAAGCAAAAGGTGTTAAACCTGATTGCGTGGTAGCTTGCGTGGGTGGTGGAAGTAATGCTATAGGCATATTTTCAGCATTTTTAGATGATCATAGTGTTCGTATTTTTGGCGTGGAAGCTGGTGGGCTTGGGGCTGATACTCCTTATCACGCAGCGACTCTGACAAAAGGAAATGATGGCATAATCCATGGTATGAAAACTGTGGTCTTACAAGATGAATATGGTAGAATTTCGCCAGTTCATAGTATCAGTGCTGGACTTGATTATCCTGGTGTTGGCCCAGAGCATGCACATTTAAAAGATATCGGCAGAGTAGAGTATCACGCAGTTAGCGATGATGAGTGTATAAATGCACTTAAGCTTTGCACTCGTTTAGAAGGCATTATCCCAGCTATTGAAAGCTCACACGCTCTTGCATACCTTGAAAAGCTATGTCCTAGCCTAAAGCAAAAATCAAACATAGTAGTAAATGTAAGTGGCAGGGGCGACAAAGATATGCATACTATAATGGACTACAAAAAAGGAACTATCTATGGATAAGATTGCAAATGCGTTTAAAAATAAGGCAAATATAGGCTATATCGTGGCTGGTTATCCAAGTAGCGATTATACTAAAGAGTTTTTAAATTCGCTTGATGAAAGCGTACTTGATATCGTTGAGATTGGCATACCGTATTCAGATCCTTTGGCCGATGGAAAGCTCATAAGTATGGCTAGTTTTGAGGCTTGTAAAAACGGTATCACAACCGATAAAGTTTTTGAAATTTTAAAGTGCGTAAAAACTAGCAAATGCTTGGTATTTTTGGTTTATTATAATCTAATTTTAGCTTATGGCGAGGATAAATTCTTGCAAAATGCTAAAGAATGTGGAATGAGTGGGATTATCGTGCCTGATATGCCTTTTGATGAGAGCGAGGAGTTTAGGGCTAAGTGTTTGAAATTTAACCTTGCTTTGATACCTCTTGTAGCTCCAACATCAAAAGATAGAACCAAAGATATACTTAAAAATGCAAGTGGATTTATATACGCTGTTGGCTCTCTTGGAGTAACTGGCGGAAGTCAAACATCGCTAAATTCGCTAAAAGATATGATAGATGGCATTAAAGAAAATACAAATCTGCCAGTTGCCATAGGTTTTGGTATAAAGACAAATGAAGATGTAAAACGAACTAAGCTTTACGCAGACGGCGCAATAATTGGCACTAAAATAGTCGAACTTACACAAAAATGCAATGTAAAAGAGCTAAACAAAGAGATAGAAAAGCTATTTGTTTAAAAGAGATTTTGATAGCTAGCCAAAAGGTTAGCTATCAAATTTAGATTAAATTTAGTTAAAATCTTCTACCTATAGAAAACTCAAAACTACTTGTATCATCACCTGGCTTATCATCAAGAGCTTGAGCGTAGATGAGTTGAAGCGGTCCTATAGGTGTCACCCACTCTATACCAGCACCGACGCTTGAGCGTTTGATCTCGTTTAGGTTATCTTCGCCTATCATACCATAATCATAAAATACCATTGCACGCATTTTTAAGCGGTCAATGACAGGGATACTTAACTCAACTGAGTTATTAAACGCTATTTTACCGCCAGTATCAATGACTTTGCTGCCTTTTCCGGCTATTGTTATGTTCTTTTTAGGGGTTACGCTTCTGCTATCAAACCCTCTTATACTTCTTAAACCGCCTAAGAATAGCTTTTCATTTATAGGAAGTTTATCATCATCACTGTTCCAAATATAACCAAAGTTTGCTTTATATCTTAAGATTAGATCATAGTTGATATAATCATCAAGTCCAAGATAGTAGTTGAAATTTGATTTGTTTTTGACAAATTCCATATCTCCACCAGCTCCAGCATATTCAAAGCTAGTTCCAGCGATGATACCGCTTCTTGGGACATAATAATCATCTGTATTATTAAATGTAATGCCTGGAATTATTGAGCTTTTTAAGTTTTTGCCATTTTGATATCCAGCTTTTGTATAGAACTCATCAAGTCCAGATATTTTGCTTTGTTCGAGTTGGTAAGTTAAAAATACATTTGTGTATCTGCCAAATTTCCTACCACCAGTTACGCTAAAGCCGTAATTTTTCTCTTCATAATCATCCCACTCATAGTCATTTGCATAGATGCTTCCGCCCAGACTATACTCTGAGTCATTTACACGTGGGTTTGTTAGGCTGATAGTTCCACTTAATGTGTCATCACTCTTATCTACGCTTACGCTACCTTTGTATCCAGTACCAAATACGTTTGTATCGCTCACTCCAGCACTTAAAAGAAGTCCGTCGCTAGTGCCATATCCTATACCACCAGTTATGCTACCAGTTGAGGTTTCTTTTACGACTACTTCTAGATCAACTTGGTCTTTGTTTATGCGGTTTTCTTTGATTGAAGCATCTTCAAAATATCCACTTCTTTTTAGTGCATTTTTTGAATCGACAAGGTCAGTTCTATTGTATAAATTTCCCTCAGTCAAGTAAAGCTCACGACGTATAACCCTATCTGCTGTTCTGTCGTTTCCTGAGATAACAACATTTCTTATATATACTTTGTCATTTGGGACTACTTGGTAGATTATATCTACTGTTTTGTCTGCTTCATTTTTGTTTGTTTGTGGATAGACTCTAACGTAAGCATATCCTTTGTCAGCGACTAAATTTTCTATTTTTTCTATATCTTTTTTTAGCCACTCTGAGTTTAGTCTGTCGCCTTTTGTTAGTTTTAAGCTATCTATGATTTTTTCATTATCAAGTTCTAGCTCGCTTGGCGCTTCTATGCTTATGCTATTTACATTATATGGATTTCCTTCGCTTACATAGTATGTAAGATCTGCAGTGTAGTTATCAAAATATGTGTTTAAATATGGATTTGATACGCTAGCGTCAAGATAGCCTTTTTTTAGGTATTCATCGCGGATTTTGTTTGGGTCATTTGGCAGGTCAAAAATCTTAACCCCACCGTCATTTCGTCCCCACATCCAGCCCATGAACTCATATTCTTTGTTCGCTACTGCTGGTTCGATATCTGAATAATCCAAAACTTCAGCACCAACTAAATTTACTTTTTCTATTGTGATTTTCTCGCCTCTATTTACTGTCATTGTGACATGAAGAGCGTTTGGATTGCCGTGCATTGGCTCAGTGGTTACATCTGTAACGGTATCAAAATACCCTTTTGTTTCGTAGTATTGTCTGATTCTTTCTTTGGCTTTTTTGATGCCTGGTTGGTCGTACATTTGACCTTGTTTTATGCCAAGTATTGTATCGATGGTTTTTTTATCATTTGTCACAACGCCTTCTATATCAAGCCTTGCGATCGATGGTTTTTCTGTTAAATTTATAACAACATTGCCATCATTTTCTTCTATAAATATATCTTTGAAGTATCCTTGTTTGTATAAATTTATAATGGCTTGGTTTGAGTTTTGTGCGTTTAGCTCATCTCCAACTCTAAGCCCAGAAATGTCAGTAGCGCTGTCGCTAGATAGATGTATAAGACCTTTGTAAGCAATAGATTTGATAGTAGCCCCACTTAGTGCTAAAGGCAAACTCAAACCTACTAAGAAAAGTGTTTTTTTCATAAATTTTTACCTAATTTTTAAGTATAGTTTGGTATGGTATCATAATTTTTTTTAACATATAATAAATTCATTTTTTTGAATAATTAATGTTTTTATAATTATACTTTTGTGATTTTTAAAGTATAATTCCACAAAAATTTAAAGGTAAATTTATGAAAGTTGGCATAATAGGACTTGGACTCATCGGTGGCTCTTTAGGGCTTGCGCTTCGTGATATGAAGCTTATTTCAAGCGTGAGCGGATATGATCTAAATGAACAAAATCAATGTGACGCACTAAAACTTGGGCTTGTAGATGAGATTATCAGCTTTGAAGAGATGAAAAACAAGTGCGATATGATATTTTTAGCAATTCCGGTTGAGGCTATCGTAAAGACTTTGCAAAATCTCAAAGACATACCAAAAAGCACGACAATAGTAGATCTTGGCTCGACTAAAGAGCAAATTTTAGCTAGTTGCCCGCAAGAGATCAGAGAAAATTTCGTTGCAGCTCACCCTATGGCTGGTACTGAAAACTCAGGGCCAAAAGCAGCTTTTAAAACGCTTTTAAACGGCGCTGTTGTCGTCATCTGTGATGATAAAAATGCAGGCGAAACGCATATTAAAAAAACAGTTGAAATTTTAAGCCACGCTGGAATGAAAATAGTCTTTATGAACTCAAAAAGCCACGATCATCACGTCGGTATCATCTCGCATTTGCCTCACGCTATTAGCTTTAGCCTTGTAAATGCAACGCTCAAAGAAGAGGACAAAAGAAATATCTTGCTCCTTGCTGGAGGTAGTTTTAGCGGTATGGCTCGTATCGCAAAGTCAAGCCCAGATATGTGGTGCGATATCTTCAAACAAAATAAAGATAATCTTTTGAGTGCGGTAAATTCATTCCAAAGTGAGCTTGAAATTTGCAAAGATTTGATAAAAAATGAAAAATGGAGTGAGCTAAAAGAGTGGATGGAATCTGCTAGAAAACTAAGAGAAATTTTGTAAAATAAATTTACATTAATCTGATAGAATAATTTGTTTAAAATTTATAAGGTGTTGATATGAGAAGAAATAGAAGTTATAAGGGTATTATCTTTGTTGCTATAGTTATTTTGATAGCTGTTGGCGTGTATGGTGTGTTAAATTTAAGTATGTTTGAAAAAAATCTACCAAAAATAGTTTTAGACAGTGAGATAAATTGGAATCTCAAATCTCCAATTCCTTTAAAAGTAGAAGACGAAAGTGGCGTAAAATCTTTAAAAGTCATATTAAGCGACCAAGAAAAAAGCCATGTTTTGATCTCAAAAGAGTTTTCCACTCCAGAAAAAGAGCTGAGCTTCAACATAACTTTTCCTAAAAACAATATACTAAATAGCAAAAAACAATACACTATAAAAGTAGAAGCAACAGACGCTAGCAAATGGAACTTTTTCATGGGAAATAGCTCTGTAAAAGAGGCTAAATTTAAAATAGATACCAAAAGACCAGAGCTTTATATACTAAATCAATCATACAAAATAGCAAAAGGCGGCGCAGCTGCTGTTGTCTTTAGAGCTAGTGATGAAAATATGAAAGAGGTATTCATCACTACAAATTATGGTAAAAAATTTATAGCAACTCCATTTCACAAAGAGGGCTATTACGCAGCTATCATCGCTTGGCCTGCTACTGTAGATGACTTTAGTGCTGATGTTGTGGCTGAGGATTTGGCTGGCAATAAAAGCGTAGCTCGCATTAGATATTTCTTGCAAGATAGAAAATACAAAGTATCAAAAATACCTCTAACAGATAGATTTTTAGACGGCAAAATTTTAGAGCTTGCAAACCAATACGCAGACGATCCAGACTCTATGGACAAGCTTGCGAAGTTTAAATTTATCAACGAAACTCTAAGAATCTCAAATGAGAAAAAAATCGCAGAAATAACATCAAAAGTACCAGAAAAACTGCTAACTAGCTTTAACGTAAAACCATTTTATCCGCTTAAAAATGGCGCTGCTGTAGCGAGCTTTGGGGATCATAGATATTACACTTATGAGGGAAATGAAGTAAGCCAAAGCTGGCATTTAGGTCTTGATCTCGCAAGCGTTTCAGGGGCAAATATCGTTGCAAATAATCCATCAGTTGTCGTTTTTAACGCAGAAAATGGAATTTATGGAACAAACATCATACTTTATCACGGATTTGGACTTTACACACTTTATGGGCATTGTAGCAATTCTTTAGTAAATTTACACGACCAAATTTCACCAAATTTAGATATAGCAACCACTGGAACTAGTGGGCTAGCTCTTGGAGATCATTTGCACTTTGGAGTTTTGGTGCAAGGCATCGAAGTACGCCCAGAAGAGTGGATGGATACTAAATGGATGAAAGATAATATTTATGATATTTTAGAATTATCAAAAAAAGTCATAGATAAAAAATAACTGATTTTTGGATAAATTTATGAAAGCTTATAGAGTTTATCAAGTAGATTCTTTTACCACTAAAAAATTTTGTGGCAATCCAGCTGGGGTGGTGGCAAATGCTGACGGGCTCAGCGATGAGCAGATGCAAAGCATCGCAAGGGAGCTTAATAACTCAGAAACGGCATTCATACTAAGTCCAAGAGATAAAAAAGCAGATGTTTGGGTTCGGTTTTTTACGCCGAGCCAAGAGGTGCCGATTTGCGGTCATGCGACGATAGCGGCTCACTATATAAGAGCTTTGGAGCTTGGTTTAGACAAAGCAGATGTGTGGCAAGAAACCAAAGCCGGAACTCTTCAAGTCCAGATAAATAAAAGTAGTGATGACTATCTCATCACCATGACGCAAGGCGCTATAGAAATAGGCGACCTGCTTAGCAAAGATGTAGTTGATAAGCTTACAAAAGCCCTTAATATCAGCCAAGATGATTTAAATTTAGACTGCCCAGTTTGCATAGCATCGACTGGACATTCTAAAGTAATGGTAGGTATCAAATCAAACGAGCTTTTGAACTCTCTAAAGCCAAATGAAACTCTTTTAACATCGCTTAGTAAAGAAATTTGTTGCAACGGATATTATGTTTTTACCCTAAATCTAGATTCTGAGGCTTTAGTGCATGGGCGTATGTTTGCTCCTGCTATAGGCATCAGTGAAGATCCAGTTACTGGCAATGCTAACGGGCCTCTTGGAGCTTATTTGGTGCATTTTGGTCTCTTTGGAAGTGGTGGTGATGAGTTTAAATTTAGAGCTATTCAAGGCGAGGCAATAGGGCGAACTGGTAGCATGGAAGTGGTCGTGAAAAAAGAAAAAAACAGACCAAAAGTAGTGCAAATTTCAGGTCAAGCAGTCGTTGCTTTTAAAACAGAAATTCTAATATAAATATTTATTTTTAAATAATATTTACTAGTTTTTTGATATAATCAGCTTAGAAATTGATAAGGATTATAAATTTGAAACAAACAACAATAGCAAAAAAGGTTGAGGGAATTGGCATAGGTCTTCACAAAGGTGAGCCTATCAAAATCGTCCTTGAGCCTATGGATATAGATTCTGGTATAGTTTTTTATAGAAGTGATTTGGGGACTAGCTTTAGGGCTGAACCAAAAAATGTCATAAATACACAAATGGCAACAGTAGTTGGCAACACAAAGGGTTATGTCTCGACTATAGAGCACCTTTTGAGCGCGATAAATGGCTATGGAATAGACAATATTCGCATCGTTTTAGACGCAAACGAAGTTCCAGTAATGGACGGAAGTGCAATAAGCTTTTGTATGATGCTTGATGAAGCGGGCATTCGTGAGCTTGAAGCCAAGAAAAAAGTCCTTGTAGTAAAAAAAGAAGTAGAAGTAAGAGAAGGTGATAAATACGTCAAAGTAACGCCTAGCAAAAATCCTAAATTCAACTACACTATCAAATTTGAAAACCCAGTAATAGGCAAACAAAGCTACACTTTTGAGTTTAGCAAAGAAAATTTCATAAACGAAATAGCAAGAGCTAGAACTTTTGGCTTTTTAAAAGACGTCCAAAAGCTAAACTCAATGGGGCTAGCGCTTGGTGGAAGTCTTGATAATGCTGTAGTCATCGATGATAATCGTATCTTAAATCCTGAGGGGCTAAGGTTTGAAAATGAGTTCGTTCGCCATAAAATACTTGATGCGATAGGCGATATAAGCTTGCTTGGAGCTCCTATGGTTGGGGATTATGAAGCATATGCAGGAAGCCACGATCTAAACCACAAACTCACAGTCGCAATCCTAAGCGATGAGAAAAACTATGAAATGGTGACTTTAGATGAAAAAGCTCCAGAGTACGCAAAGGCTTTCGCATAAAAAGTATTGATATTTTAGTGGTGGCACTTAGTTCGCCAATGCTAGTTGGGATTTATGAAGATGACAAGCTTACTAGCCAGATAATCAGCGAAGAAAAGGCCAGCGAAGAGCTGATAAATATTTTATCAGATTTGAACTCTAAATTTGATATAAAAAGCATAACTTACGCAAATGGACCAGGAAGCTTCATGGGACTAAAAGTAAGCTATGCTATTCTAAAGACATTTTGCATAGTCAAAAAGTGTGATTTTAGAGCAGTTAGTGGCTTTGAACTAAACGACTTTGGAGCCATTAGAGCCAATAAAACGCTTAGTTTCACTTACAATAATGGCAATATAAATTTAGAAAAAATAGAACCAAAGCCATTTAAACTTCCTATAATTTTATCAAAATTAAATAAAAGTTGTGATACTCTTCCAAACTATATCATAGACGCAGTTTAGGAGCAAATTTGAAGATACTTACCCCAGCAACCAGCGCAAATTTAGGCCCTGGTTTTGACACATTGGGCTTAGCTATAAAACTATACAACGAAGTCGTAATCACAAAACAAAACTTTAGATCTGTTTGCATAAATGGTGAAGGCAGCGATAAAATCGGACTTAAAAAAAACAATACATTTATATTGATATTTAATGAAATACTCTCCCAGCTAACTGGCGAGCAAATGGAGTTTAGATTTAATTTCACAAATAATATTCCATTTTCAAGAGGGCTTGGAAGCAGCTCATCAGTCATCGTCGCGGCGATTGCTTCAGCCTATCATATGGCTGGATTTAAAGTAGATAAATCAGTAGTTTTAAACAAAGCCTTAAAATACGAAAGCCACCCAGATAACATATCTCCAGCAGTTTGGGGTGGATTTACCACAAATTTAGTCCATAACGGAGCAGTTTATACCCAAAGAGCCCAGCTTGGCGATGAGCTAAGAGCCGTCGTGGTCATCCCTGATAAACCGATGAGCACAAAGCAATCAAGAAACAAACTTCCAAAATCTTATAATATGATTGATACTGTAAATAACGTTTCTCACGCTTCATATCTAACTGCTTGTTTTTTAAAAAAAGACTACTTATCTCTTAAAATAGCTTGCATAGATAAAATGCACGAAGATTACCGTATGCCTTTGCTTCCAGAGCTTTACGATGTGCGTAAAATAGCCTATGAAAACGGATCTTTGATGAGTACGCTCTCAGGCAGTGGCTCGACGTTTTTTAACCTAGTTTATAGAGATGATGCGAAGAAAATTGCAGACGTTTTAAAACAAAGTTTTCCAAATTTTAGAGTGGAGATTTATGAATTTGACAACAATGGCTTTGAAATAGTACAAAGCTAAAATAAAGAAAAATAAGATATAATATGAACAAATTTCATAAACCTATAAGAATGTGTGTGGTTTGTAAAGGTAGATTTTTCCAAAAAGAACTTTTTAAATTTGGCTCCATAAATGGTGAAATAACTCCAAATCCAAAAAACATCAGATCATTTTATATATGTAATGAGTGTATAAATAAAGACAAAAAAGACCTAAAAAAGCCACTTTCAAGGTTTAGTAAAAATAGCGTAAATTTAAAGGAGATGCTAGCAAATGGCTAAAATTAGAATTAGTGAAATTGCAAAAGAACTTGGTTATTCAAGTAAAGAAATCTTAGAAAAAGCAGTCGAAATCGGCTTCAAAGTAACTACTGCTGCAAGTGCAGTTAGTGATGAAGACGCTGCAAAACTCTACGACTTTGTTCAATTTGGTAAAAAACCAGAGAGTGCAGAGAAAAAAAATACCAAAAAAGAAGCTAGCCCAAAAATACAAAAGCCAAAAGTAGAACCTAAAAAAGAGGAAATTCAAGAAGTAACCCCTCAAAAAATAGTTGAAACAGTAGAAATAAAGCAAGCCCAAGTGATAGAAAAAAAAGAAGATAGCCAGCCACAGGCTCCAAGCAAAACCGAGAGCTTAGCTAGTGCAAGTCTAGCAAAAAGACGTGGTCTAGTAATAGTCAAAAAGAAAAAAGATGAAGTCATCGCTCAAAGCCCTAAAAAACCATCATCTGAGCCTATAAATAAAAATTTAGAAGCTATATTTAGCAGTAGCGACGATAGTTTTAAGAAAAAGAAAAAAGAGAAAAAAACAGTTATTGCCACCAAAAAAGAGAACTCAGCAAAGATAGATTTGCTTGACGCTGTAAGTTTCAGCGATGATATAGCCCTTGATGACGACGATGTAGTGGTTTTGCCAGATCTTACAGTAAAACCTATAGAAGTAGAACGCACTCAAACTGTTAAAAAACAGCTAAATATCTACAAACCAGCTCAAAATAATAGTTATAATTTTGAAGGTGGTATCCAAAGAGGAAGTCGTAAAAAACATAAAAAAGTTGTTAGAGATAAAGAAAACGACGCTATTGCAAGTGTAAATATACCAAAAGAAATTCGTCTATATGAATTTGCAGATAAAATCAAAAAATCTCCAAGCGAAATCATAGCCAAACTATTTATGCTTGGTAAAATGACAACCAAAAACGACTTCTTAGAAGAAGATGAGATAGAGATTTTGGGTGCTGAATTTGATATAGAGATCAATATCATAGATACTGCTGAAGAGTTTGACTATGTCAAAGCTTACGAAGATGATACTGATGAAAATATCACAGTAGAAGACGAAGAAACAAGAGCTCCAGTAGTTACTATAATGGGTCACGTTGATCATGGTAAAACTAGCTTACTTGATTATATAAGAAGCTCACGCGTAGCTAGCGGAGAGGCTGGCGGTATCACTCAACACGTGGGTGCATATATGGTAGAAAAAAATGGCAAAAACATAACTTTTATAGACACTCCAGGACACGAAGCATTTACAGCTATGAGAGCAAGAGGAGCTGAGGTTACTGATATAGTCATCATCGTAGTAGCAGCTGATGATGGTGTAAAACCACAAACAAAAGAGGCGATAAACCATGCTAAAGCAGCTGGCGTGCCTATCATCATCGCGATTAATAAAATGGATAAAGAAAGTGCAAATCCAGATCTAGTAAAAACTGGTCTTGCTGAGCTTGACATACTTCCTACTGAATGGGGTGGAAACTATGAATTTGTTCCTATTTCAGCAAAAACTGGTATGGGCGTAGAAGATTTACTTGAAATAGTCTTGCTTCAAGCAGAACTGTTAGAGCTAAAAGCCAATCCAAACAGAGACGCAAAAGCTACTATCATCGAAAGCTCACTCCAAAAAGGTCGTGGTCCAGTAGCTACTATCATTGTAGAAAATGGTACATTAAGAGTTGGTGATACGATAGTTGCTGGCGTGGCTTATGGTAAGGTCAGAGCGCTTCAAGATGACAAAGGAAATGCACTAAAGTCAATAAAACCAGGAGAGTGTGGCGTCATCATCGGACTTAGCGAAGTTCCAGACGCTGGAGAGACTTTAATAAGTGTAAAAACAGATAAAGAAGCTAGAGAATACGCTCAAAAGAAATATGAATATTTACGCCAAAAAGAGCTTAGTAAATCAACAAAAGTAACCATAGACGAGCTTAGCGCTAAGATAGCTGAAGGTGAGCTAAAAACTCTTCCAGTCATCATTAAAGCTGACGTCCAAGGCTCACTAGAAGCTATCAAAGCTAGCCTTGAGAAGCTAAGAAATGATGAGATAAAAGTAAATGTTATACACGCAGGAGTGGGTGGAATATCTCAAAGCGACGTTGGTCTAGCAAGTGCTAGTGCAAACTGTGTGATTTTAGGATTTAATATCCGTCCAACTGGCGAAGTCAAAGAAAAAGCTAAAGAAAAAGGCGTAGAGATCAAAACTTATAACGTCATTTATAACCTTATTGATGATGTAAAAGCCTTGCTTAGCGGACTTATGAGTCCAGTTATCAGCGAAGAAGACCTTGGTCAAGCAGTTATCCGCCAAGTCATCAATGTACCAAAAATAGGACAAATTGCTGGATGTATGGTAACTGATGGAAGTATCCACAGAGGAGCAAAAATCCGTGTAATCCGTGATGGTGTAGTTGTATTTGAGGGCAATATCAGCTCACTTAAACGCTTCAAAGATGACGCAAAAGAGGTCGCAAAAGGCTATGAATGTGGCGTAGGTATCGAAGGATACAACGACATGAGAGAGGGCGATTATATAGAAAGCTACAAAGAAGTGGAAAACAAGGTAGAGCTATGAATCCAGCCGAAGTCAAACGCCTAAGAACTGAAAGTGTGCTAAAAGAGCTTATTCCAGAAGCTCTAAGCAGCCTTGAAGATCCATATCTAAAAGGTCTTTGTGTGACAGATGTCGAGTGCAAAAAGGGCAGATATGACGCCTTTGTTTATCTAGATAAAATGATGCTAGATGAGAAAGAACAAGCTTATGTTTTAAGCCACCTAAGACACGTAGAAAGACACATCCAAAACCACTGCATGGCAGCTGAGGGCTGGTATAGAGCTCCAAATTTTCATTTTAAATTTGATGAAAGGCTTGAATACCAAAATCATATTGATAAGCTTTTTGATAAAGTCAGCAGTGAGCTTGAAAAGGGTAAAAAATGACAGATTTATCAAATTTAGTCGCACAATGTGGCGTAAAACTCTATGACACAGAAGTCGTAAATGAAAATGGCAGAGTCATTTATAGGGTTTACATCACAAAAGATGGCGGAGTAAAACTAGATGATTGTGAAGCAGTAAGTAGGCTTTTGTCGCCTATTTATGATGTTATGCCACCAGTTAGCGGGGATTATATTTTGGAAGTTTCGAGTCCAGGACTAGAGCGAAAGCTTAGTAAATTTGAGCATTTTGCTGCTAGTATAGGCGAACTTGCTAAGATAAATCTAAACGACAAAACCGAGATAAAAGGCAAGATAATAGGCGTTAGCGAAAATAGCGTCACAATTGAGCCAGATCAAGAGATCAAATTTGAAGATATAAAAAAAGCAAGAACTTATATGGAGTGGTAACGCTCTTTAAATTTGGTTCGTTTTGAGCCAAATTTATTCTTTATTCTAAATTTTAATCACTATTTTATTATAATTGTTCATTAAATTTACACAAAGAGTTAAGATGAACGATGAATTTTATATGAACCTAGCCATTGATGAGGCTTGGAAATATCAGTTTTTGACATATCCAAATCCAGCAGTTGGCTGCCTAATTTTAAGTAAAAATGGCGAGATTTTAAGCTGTGAAGCCCACCAAAAAGCTGGCATGCCTCACGCTGAGCTAAATGCCGTAATTTCAGCACTACAAAGACTAAATCCAAATTTAAAAGCCGTTTTTAAAACCGCCAAAAATGCAAATGAGCTATACGCACTTGCCTTGCAAAATCATGCAAATTTGCTAAGTGGCGCGAGGGCTTATGTGAGCCTTGAGCCTTGCAGCCATCATGGCAAAACGCCACCTTGTGCAAATTTGCTAAAAGAGCTTGGTTTTGCAAAAGTGATAATTGCTACCAAAGACGTGAGCGAGCATGCAAAAGGTGGCGAGCAAGTGCTAAATGTGGCTGGAATTAGCACGCAAATAGGCGTTTGCAAAGATAGAGCTGATGAGCTTTTGGAGCCATTTTGGGCTTGGAGCAACGGCAATTTTAGCTTTTTTAAAATCGCTCTTACGCAAAATGGTGTCGCAAGTGGTGGGATTATATCAAACCACGCTAGCCGCACACATACTCACGCCATTAGAAGCCTTGTAAGTTTGCTAGTAATCGGTGGCAACACAGTTCGCACCGATCGCCCTACGCTAGATACTAGGCTTATAAACGGTGGCAAAAATCCAGATGTTTTAATCTATTCTAATGAGACTAAATTTGATACTTCAATCCCACTTTTTAGCATAAAAGATAGAAAGGTAACCATTTCAAACTCGCTTGAAGCAGCTTTTGAGCGGCATTTTGTGATGTTTGAAGGTGGAGGAAATGCACTTTCAAATTTAGATAAGAGAGTAAAATGGCTTTTAATTTACCGCTCAAATGAGTTTAAAGATGCTAAAAATATTAGTCTAAATTTGAAGATAAAAATTATGCACAGGGCTGAATTTGATGATAATGAGCTTTTATGGTGTAAAATTATAAATTAATTTATTGATATTTAAGCTTAAAAAAGATATATAAAATTTATTAAATTGTTATAAATACCGTATTTACCATATTAATAAAATATTAAGCTATATTTTAATATACTTTCGCAATTTTTTATTTTTAAAAAGGGCAAATATGGACAGATTATATTCATTTAAAGACAACTGCGGATTTGGGTTACTCGCAAATTTAAAAAACGAGCCAAGCTACCAAAATACAAGCGATGCCATAACTGCACTAGAGCGTATGATGCACAGAGGCGCTATCGCAAGTGATGGCAAAAGTGGTGATGGCTGTGGGCTTTTGTTTTCATTGCCGACTGACTTTATGCGAAAAATGGCAAAACAAAATGGCGTGGATCTGCCTGAGCAATTCGCTGTGGCTATGGTTTTTCTAAAAACAGACGAGCATATAGCTAAATTTGAAGAGCTGTGCCTTAAAAACGACCTAAAAGTCGTGCTAAATCGTGAGGTTCCAGTCGATACTGACGCTCTTGGCGAGCTTGCGCTTGAAACTTTGCCTAGAATAGTTCAGTTTTTTATCACGCCAAATACCATAATTGCCAAAAAATATTTTGAATCTTTGCTCTATCTTGCTAGACGCGAAATCCAAAGAGAGCTAAAAGAAGACGATGATTTTTATATCTGTTCGTTTTCAAACAAAGTCATAGTCTACAAAGGTCTTATTATGCCAACATATATAAAGACATTTTTCAAAGACCTAAAAGACAAGGATTTTGCGACTAGTTTTGCGCTTTTTCATCAAAGATTTTCTACAAATACCTTGCCAAAATGGCGTCTAGCTCAGCCTTTTAGGACTATAGCTCACAATGGAGAGATAAACTCAATCTCAGCAAACAGGACAAATTTAAAAATCCAAGAAAAATGCCTAAAAAGCCATAAATACACTGGCGATGAGCTAAAATCACTTTTGCCAATCACTGATTCAAACAGAAGCGATAGCGCTAGTTTGGATAACTTTTTTGAGTTTTTGATAGAAAATGAGGTTGATTTTTTCAAAGCAGTTCGCTTGACAATTCCAGCTCCATGGCAAAACAGCCCATACACTGATGCAAAAATTAGATCATTTTATGAATATACAAGCCCAAATTTTTCTCCATGGGACGGGCCTGCTGCTATTTCATTTACAAATGGTAGATTTATCGCATGTTGTTTGGATAGAAACGGTCTAAGACCAGCTAAATTTATCATCACAAAAGATGATAGAGTGCTTATTTCAAGCGAATATGGCGTACTTGATATCGCCGAGAGTGAGATAAAAGAGCGCGGAAGACTCCAAAGCGGTCAAATGATAGGACTTGATCTAAAATACGGCAAAATCATGAAAAATGACGAGATCAATGACTACATCAAAAATACAGCTGATTACACCAAATGGCTAAATGAAAACATGATCCACCTTGAAGAGTTCGTGGAGCTTCCATTTGAGAAATATGAAGATTATAAACTCTCAAATTTGCACGCCTTACAAAGAAACTTTAGCATCACAAATGAGTTTAAAGAGATGATTTTGACCCCAATGCTAAGTGGTGGCAAGGAAGCTACTGGCTCTATGGGCGATGATACAAGTCTGGCAGCATTTAGTGATGGTCAAAGAAGATTTAGCGACTTTTTCAAGCAAAAATTTGCCCAAGTCACAAATCCGCCGATTGATCCACTCCGTGAAATGGTCGTAATGAGTTTGAATATAACTTTTGGCGAATACAGAAACTTCCTAAGCGAAACAGAAGCCCACGCAAAACGTATAAAAACGATCTCTCCGATTCTTATGCAAGAGAAATTTGACGTGTTAAAAAGCTTTGGTGATGAGCATTCGCCAAGATATCAAGATGAGTTCAAAAACGCAACATTTAGCACGCTTTTTAGTGAAAATTTAAAAGGTAGTTTGGAAGACTTGGCTTATGACGTGATAAATGCTGTTAAAAACGGAGTTCATATCGTATTACTTGATGATAGGGGTGTGGATGAAAAAACCGCCGCAATACCAATGGCAATGGCAGTTGGTAGGGTTCATCAAGCTTTAATTGAAGAGGGTCTTAGATACAAGGTCAGTATCATAGCGGTTAGTGGCGAGGTGCTAGACTCTCATAGTGTTGCTTTGATGATAGGATATGGAGCGAGCGCTGTTTATCCCTATTTGCTCTTTGCTAGTGGATATGAACTGCTTGAGGGCAAGGATGAAACTAGTGTCAAAGTGGGGCTAAAAAACATACACCACGCTCTAAATGCTGGACTTCTAAAAACTATGTCAAAAATGGGTATAGCTACAGTTGGAAGCTATAAAAACTCAGCACTTTTTGACATACTTGGACTTAGTAAAAATATCACAAATGAGTGTTTTAGCTCTTCAGAAGTGCTTATCCCTGGACTTGAATACAGCGATATTGAGGCTAGAGTTTTAAAAGCACACAAAAACGCATTTAATTTTGGTGAGCATTTGATACCTTTAAATTTAGGTGGATATTACAAATACCTTGACAAAGAAGAATTCCACGACTATACGCCGTTTTTGATAAACCAAATTCACAAAACAAGCATAACTGCAAATATGAATGACTTTGCTCTCATCCGCGATGCTATCAAGGGTCGTGGGCAAAGAATGGTAAGGGATTTTTTAAGTATCAAAAGCGACCGTGAGCCAATAAGTCTTGATGAAGTCGAGCCAGTAAGCGCTATCTTAAAACGCTTTAACTCAGCTGCTATGAGTCTTGGCTCAATCAGTCCAGAAGCTCATGAGACTTTGGCGCTTGCTATGAATAAACTAGGAGCCATGAGCAACTCTGGAGAGGGTGGGGAAGCTGATGAGCGTCTAAAAAGCCCAGCAAATTCGCAGATAAAACAGATAGCAAGCGGTAGATTTGGTGTGACTCCTGAGTACCTTGCTAGTGCTAGTGAAATTCAAATTAAACTAGCTCAAGGCGCTAAGCCAGGTGAAGGTGGACAGCTTCCAGGATACAAGGTCACAGGACTGATTGCTACACTTCGCTATACTACTCCAGGCGTGACTCTCATCAGCCCACCGCCACATCATGATATTTATAGTATAGAAGATTTAGCTCAGCTTATCTTTGACCTTAAGCAGATAAATCCACGCGCCACAATTGCAGTCAAGCTAGTATCGAGCGCTGGAGTAGGCACAATTGCAGCTGGCGTGGCAAAGTGCTACGCTGATAAAATCGTCATTAGCGGCGGAGATGGTGGCACAGGAGCTGCTAACTGGACAAGTATTAAATTTACAGGAAATCCGTGGGAGCTAGGACTTATCGAAGCTCACAACGCTTTAAAAGTCAATAATCTAAGAAGTAGCGTTCATCTCCAAACTGACGGCGGCTTAAAGATAGGCGAAGACATCATCAAAGCCGCATTGCTTGGTGCTGAAAGTTATGCTTTTGGTACGCTTGCACTTGTGATTTTGGGCTGTAAAGTGCTAAAAATCTGCCACTTAAATCGCTGCACTGAGGGTGTGGCTACTCAAGACCCAGCTTTGAGAGATAAATTTGTAGGAAGCGTGGATAGAGTTGTGAATTATTTCACACTTTTGGCTGAAGATGTCAGACTTGAACTTGCAAAAATGGGTTATAAAAGCATGGATGAAATCATCGGTAGAAACGACCTTTTTGAGCCTGTAGAGAGCAAATTTGACCTAAGCGAGCTAACTAGAGTGATACCAGGAGCTAGTAAACACTGCGGCAAGCCAAATGAGCCATTTGATAAAAACGAGTTTGAAAAAGGCGTGTTAAAAGAGGTTTATAAAACCATACAAAATCCAGAGAGAAAAATAGTCATCGACAAGCAAATTTGCAACCAAAATAGAAGCTTTGGAACGCTAATAAGTGGTGAAATAGCTAAATTTTATGGCAATAAAGGCTTTGAGAGCCAAACAATCAGGATAAATTTAACAGGAATCGCAGGTCAGAGCCTCGGAGCATTTTTATCAAGCGGAATGGCTTTGTATCTAAAAGGCAGCGCAAATGACTATGTAGGCAAGGGTATGAACGGCGGTCGCATCGTCATCAGTCCAGAGGACAAAGACAACTACTTCGCAGTAGCTGGAAATACATGTTTATATGGCGCGACTGGTGGCAAGCTTTTTGCTAGTGGTATTGTGGGCGAGAGATTTTGCGTGAGAAACTCTGGGGCTACAGCAGTTGTTGAGGGCGTAGGAGACCATGCTTGTGAGTATATGACTGGCGGAGTTGTGGCGATTTTGGGTGCGACTGGTATAAACTTTGGCGCGGGAATGACTGGAGGAATTGCTTTTGTTTGGGATGAAAGAAGAGAGTTTATAGATAAGCTAAACCAAGAGCTAGTAATTGCGTTGCGTATCGATACTGATGAGATGGATGAGGTTCGCCATTTCTTAAAACGCCTACTAACTACTTATTATAACGAAACAAAAAGCGTCAGAGCTAAGCACATATTAGACAACTTTAGGGACTCTATAAGAGAGTTTTGGATGGTTAAACCAAAAGATATGACCAAATTACCACTAAATCCAGCAGACGGAGACTAAGATGCAAGAATTTTTAAAAATTTCAAGAGTGAAAACTGTAAAAAGAGATGAGAGCGAAAGACTAGGTGATTTTAAAGAAATTTACTCGCTTTTAGGAGCTAAAAACGCCACAGAACAAGCCAGCAGATGCGTCCAATGTGCAAATCCGTTTTGCCATTTTACCTGTCCTTTGCATAATTACATTCCGTTTTGGTTGCTAAATACTGCAAACTCAAATTTGCAAACAGCATTTAATCTCAGCAATGAAACAAACCCATTTCCAGAGATTACTGGTAGAGTTTGTCCGCAAGACAGACTATGCGAAGGGGCTTGCACTTTAAACTCAAATTTCGGTGCTATTGCGATAGGAAATATCGAGACATACATCACAGAAACAGGCCTTGCAAATGGACTAAAACCGTTTAAAGATGTTAAATTTAGTGATAAAAAAGTAGCAATAATCGGCTCAGGTCCAGCAGGGCTGAGTGCAGCGACCTATCTTCTAAGAAATGGCATAAACGCAGAGATTTTCGAAGCTGATAATAGAGCTGGTGGGCTTTTGGCTTATGGAATTCCTGGATTTAAAGTAGAAAAAATAGTAATCCAAAGAAGAGTAGATATGCTAAAAGACGCTGGAGCAGTTTTTCACACAAATACCAAAATAGACGACCGTAATTTTCATGATTTGATGAGTGAATTTGACGCGGTGATTTTGGCTTTTGGGGCGAGATCTAGCAGAAGCCAAGGCATCGCAAACGAAAACGCAAAAGGCATTTATAAAGCGCTTGATTTTTTAACCACAGTCCAAAAAGAGCTATATAAAGAGGAGTGCGACGCTATTGATTTGGTCGGCAAAAAAGTCGTGGTAATAGGTGGTGGTGATACTGCTATGGACTGCCTAAGAAGCGCACTTAGAAAAGGAGCTAGCAGCGCGACTTGCGTTTATAGAAGAGATAGGGCAAGTATGCCAGGAAGCAAAAAAGAGTTTGTCAATGCCACTGAAGAGGGCGCTAACTTTATATTTAATTCAGCCATAAAAGATATAGTCGTCAATGACAGCGGCGAAGTCTTAGCGCTAAATTTAGCCAAAACAACCACAAAAGATGGCAAAGTGGAGGTCATAAAAGGTGGCGAAGTCATGCAAAATGCCGACGTGGTTATCTTCGCTCTTGGCTTTGATGTAGAAAATTTAAGCTTTTTAAGTGCAAATGGAATCGAACTAGATAAATATGGCAGAGTTGCCACTGATGATTGCTTTAGAACTAGCAAAATAGGCGTTTATGCTTGTGGAGATTGCAAAAGAGGAAGTGACCTAGTAGTAACTGCTGCTAGTGAAGGAAAAAACGTAGCAAAAGTCATAGTAAAAGATTTAAATAACCTATAAAATGGTTAAATTTAGATATAATTCCAAAAAATTTAAGGAGCGATTTTGGAATATATCACTATTTTTGGATCAGCTAGATTTGATGAGCATAGCCCGTATTACAAAGCAGCTTTTAATCTAGCCTCCAAACTATCAAAGGCAGGATACGGCATAGTCACAGGTGGAAGTGGCGGTATCATGGAAGCTGCAAATAAGGGCGCGTTTTTGAGTGGTGGAGTGAGTGTGGGTATAAATGTAATCTTGCCTTTTGAGCAAAAAACTAACCCATATTGCACCACTTCAAAGCTCATAAGTAATCTTCCAGATAGAAAAAAAGAGCTTATAAGTATGAGCGATATTTTTATCATTATGCCTGGTGGTTTTGGCACGCTTGATGAGCTTTTTGAGGTCTTGACTGAGGCTCAAACTGGCGTTAGAAAGCACAAAATTATATTTTGTTGTAGCGATTTTTGGAATCCATTGATAGACTTTTTTAAAAATACCTTACTGCCAAATGGAGCTATTAATGATCATAGCTTTACTACATTTACCGTTCTTGATGATTTTGATGAAATTTTAGAATATATTCATAATTAGGTTATACAACAGTGATTTTTAGGGTATAATTTTAAGCAAATATCTTAAAAGGCTTGATATGAATTTACTCTTTCGTTTTTTGAATGATGATAATACAGCGTTTAAAGAAGTTTTCACGACAGATGCTAGACTACAGATTGAGGTTGCTAGAGATACAAACTCATCTCTAGTATCGCAAAAAGCTATTTACGACTGCGATAAGACGTTTGATGAGAGATCAAGCGATTATGTTGAAAACTGTGAGCTTGTATTTGTCCCTATATACAAGCAGTTTTTGAAGCTCAGTATCAAATCGACTTGCAAAGATGATTTTGCATTTGAGACGACTATTCCTTTTATGAGTAAAAACTTTAAAATCTCTTCTAAATACAGATACGACTACAGAAAGCTTGTAGATTTTACCAGCGATACAGAAGAAGAGAATTATATGAGTTTATTTGATATGATAACAGGAGTTATGAAAGTTTCTCGTATAGCCATAAACTACTGGCCTGAAAGTGTCGATAAAGACGGTAATAAAATCGAAGAAAAAATCCACATCATGGTAGATGCGGATCATATATTTATAAGTTAGCATAAGCTAACTTATAGGGTTTATCTTAAATTTGTATGGCTTGCTTCAAATTTAGATGGTTGCATAAGACCTTTTTTGACTAGTTCTTGATACCAGTAATGATGAAGTATATAGACCTCTTCTTCTTCTTTGTATCCGGTTATGATAGAGTGTATAGCACCTTTTATCGCAAAAACAGCCATATAAATATGCACTAGTAAAAACACAGCACAAACTACGCCAAGCACATTGTGGATGATTGCGCTTAGTCTTAGGACTTCTATTTGAGTTAGTCCAAAAGTCGTGCTAAGCACTGGAGTGTTGAAATCCATGAAATACATCGCAGCTCCAGTTAAAATCATCAAAAATCCACCGCCAGTAGCCACCCAAAACCACGCCTTTTGACCTGCGTTAAATTTACCAGCTGGGATAGGAGTCTTTTTCTTTGATAAGTATCCGCCGACTATCATCATCCATTTTATATCATAAAGAGATAGAAGCATTCTTTTGCCCCACATAAGAAGCATAGGAATAATACTTATAGCAAATACAATAGTCGCAAGTCCGTGTAGGTTTTTCATCAGACGCACGAAAAATCCACCACCAAAGCTATCGCCCCACATCATTATCACGCCAGTAGGCACAAGCACGACCCACGAAACAGCAGCTAATAAATGCACTAAACGAGCGTATTTTGAAAAGGCATAAACCTTGCCACTATGATGATCAAAATGCTTAGGACCTACAACCATATAATGCAAAGCAAATGCAAATATCACGCCAAACAAAGCCACAGCCACGCCATAAGCAAAAAAATCGCTACCTTGCAAATATGTCCAAAGCGAGCCAAAGCCACTCTCATATCTGTCTATATTGACTAGGCGTCCATCATCCCAGATAGGGCTCATACCTTGATTTGTACCCTCAAGCTGGTTTGCCATATTTGCAAACATAGGGCTGATAAAAGCCATAATTGCCAAGAATTTATTCATAGAAAAATCCTTAATTATTAAATTTTTATTAATTTTACTTTAACTTTACTTATAAATCACTTGTTGATAAGTTTAGTTTTAAATTTTAATTTTTTTCTCAAAATATATAAATTCAATCATAAAAATATACTAAATTTGTACGAGAAATCTTAAATAAATATTAAAAAACTAAATGTATAATTCGGTAAAAAATCAAGGAATAAATTTGAAAGTATTAGTTGCCCTAAGTGGCGGAGTAGATAGCTCAATGAGTGCAAAGTATCTTGTAGAGGCTGGTTATGAGGTAGTTGGCTGCTATATGAAGCTTCACGCAAAGCCAGGTTATCACGAAGAGAATATAAGAAAAGTTAAAAAGGTAGGCGAGTTTTTAGGCATACAAACGCACGTTTTGGATCTTGAAAAGGAGTTTAAAACTAGCGTTTATGACCTATTTATCAACGCCTATAAAGAGGGTCTTACGCCAAATCCATGCGCAGTTTGCAACAAAAATATTAAATTTGGAGCTTTGTGGGAGTTTGCCAAATCGCTAAAATGTGACAAAATGGCAACAGGACATTACGCCATGATAGAAGACGGCCTTATCAAATCAGCCTTTGATAAAAGCAAAGACCAAAGCTACTTTTTGGCAAATGTCTCACCTGAAATTTTACCTTTTGTCATCTTTCCACTTGGCGATAAACTAAAGGTTGATATCAAAGCAGATGCCGCCAAAATCCCCCAAATAGCCGAACTTGCAAGCCAAAAAGAAAGCAGTGAAATTTGCTTTGTAGAGACGACTTATATAGATGAGTTAAAGAAGCATTTTGACACAAACAAACCTGGCGTTGTCAGGCTAAAAGACGGCAAAGCTGTAGGCAAACATGATGGCTATATGCACTACACGATAGGCAAAAGAAAGGGCTTCACAGTAGATGGCGCCCATGATCCACACTACGTCCTAGCCATAGATCCAGCCAAAAATGAGATAATAGTAGGGCTTAAAGATGAGCTTGAAAGCTATGATTTTGAGACTGTAAATTTTAATAATTTTACCAGTAATGATGAGTTTGAGTGCTTTGTCAAGATCCGCTACAGAAGTCCAAAAATCCCTTGCTTTGTGAGTAAATCTGGCAATGGAGCCAAAGTCAGCCTAAAACAAAATGCTGGTGGCGTGGCTAGCGGTCAGCTCGCTGTGTTTTATGATGAGTTTGATAGAGTAATGGCTAGTGGATTTATTAGATAATTTAGGCTAAAAATTTAGCCTAAATTTACTTAAATATCGGCTCATCTGCGGATAATCCACTAGTATTTGTCACGCTTCTTGCATAAAAGTGAGAAATTACTCGCTAAATACCTTTGATCCACCCACTATGATACCACCTTCAGTGCTGTTTGACAGCGTTAACCACTCTTTTATCATAGGAGTTTGTCTAAAAGCAGAGCAAAACTCACTATTAGCTTTAGCATTTTCGGTGGTTTTTGGTCTTATGTAGATTCTGGCGTTTTTATTTGTGTCGCTGGTATTATAAGTCGCTATCCATATACAATCCGACCATTTATTTTCTCTATTTTTGTAGTCGTAGCCATTGATAAGCGATTTGTAAGTTGGAGACATTATTTCAAAGTTTTCATCCCCCATATCGCTTGTAAATTTACCATTTAAGATATAGTAAGCTACAAACTCATCTATGACTTTTCTTGTCTCAGATACGCTGGTAGTGACATCAGCATCAACCTTTTTTGCTATTAGCTTTGGCACTGCGATACTAGCGATAATACCTAAGATAACGATGACAAACACAAGCTCTATCATTGTAAATGCTTTTTTCATATATTTTCCTTACGTTCTTATACGTTTATAAGATTGAGTTGCGTATTGTAGCGATTTTTATTTGAAATTTAAATAAATAATTTTGATTAATATTATGTAGATTAGAGAATTTTAAGAGGTTTAAACCCCTAAATTTAGGGGTTTAAAGCGATTGATTATTTGAATATACCAGAACCACCGACTTTAATGCCTTCACCACCATCTTCATTTAATTTTTTCCAGTCCAACATGGCTGGCGTATTTTGTATAGCTTGACAGTAAGAAGACGCAGTATCAGTCCCATTTTCTATTTTTATGTTACCGTCTTTATTGCTTACAGTAATTTTAACACAAGTAGCAGCCCATTGATTACCATCAGTTTTAGTTCTACCTACGACTGCTTTCATTGTTGGTACATCATTTAAATTATCAGCTGATAATCCAGTAATAGCAACTCCAGCACCAGTTTTTTCACCGCCAATAATTGTACTCCATTCACCATCTATAGTATATTTTGCTGCTAGTTGAGTTATAACATCTTTTATCTCAGCTGCTGCTTTTACTGCTTTTGCATCATCTCCTGTAGCTGCTAGTCTTGGGACAGCAATTGAAGCTAAAATACCTAAAATAACGATAACGAACACAAGTTCGATCATTGTAAAACCTTTTTTCATGTTTCTCTCCTTGAATTGATTTTTACATACATTTATGTAAATTGTTTTTGGATAATATCACTTATAAACTTAAAAATGATTAAAACAATGCCTTAAAATGAGCGTGATTTTAAATTTAGTACTTAATTACTTTGGTTAAAGTCCCTAAAAATAGGGTAGCCATTTTTGCGTCATTGCGAACGAAGTGAAGCAATCTATTTTATATTTTTTAGATTGCTTCGTTCGTTTCACTCACTCGCAATGACAAAATTTTTCAAATTCACGCAGTGAATTTGTATTAAATCTGTGCGATTAACACAGCAACTCTGAAGCTTTTACAGGGAGATTTTGCTTCGTTACACTCGCAACTGCAAGCAGACGGGGATTGTCAAGGGGATAAGGGAAAATTTATGCAAAAATAAACTCGCAGGAGTTTATGGCATAAATTTGGAAATGTCTATCCCCCTTGTCCCCTTGATGAAATAAAAAAGAGTTTGAATTTATTGTTAAATTTAATTTGCGAATTTAAAGTTTTTATTTTTCTCTTAAGGGACAGAGGAAAACTCTTTTTATTTAAGTACGTTATAGTTTTCCCCTATCCCTTAAAATCCCAACCCCTTTCCTAGAACGTATTTGCTATAAAGAGTAGTTGGTTTATTTGAGTTTTGGATTGCTTCACGCTATAAATTTTTCCACCTAAAAAGTCTTTAGTAAAAATTTTGCAATTATATTGCTTCTATTCTCTAAAAATGCTATATTTTGATCCGATGAAATTCACACCGACTTGCGTCTTGCCATCTCCACCGTCTTTTCTAGTGCCAAAGCCATCTCTAAAAGCTTGATAGGCGATTGATTCGCGTATGACTTTGCAGTACTGACTATTTTTGTTTGCTCCATTGCCTTCATAAAATCTCACATCGGCTGAATGTCCGTCTTTGGCTTCATTTACAGATATAGTGACGCAGTGATAGACCCATTTATTAATGTCACGGTTCCAAATTTCTTCGTATGTTTTGGAAAATTTTTTAACTACATCTGGGCTTGTGTTGTTTGGCTCGTCTGTTATAAATCTACCGTGTTTTAGATAGTATGCGCTAAGCTCGCCAAGTATGTTTTTCATCTCCATGCCGGCTTGAGCGGCGTAAGCATCGTACTTGGTGGCTAGTAATTTTGGGATAGCGATACTTGCTAATATGCCTATGATGATTATCGCAAATATCACTGAGATCATGCTAAGACCTTTTTTCATTAAATCCCTTTCTTAAATTTATTTGGTTGCTAGACTTATCAAGCTACCACATTTGGGAAGTCGAATACGACTCTTCCGCTTTTTATAGTTATGAGACTAGCTCCTTTTAGCTTTTTGCCTAGTAGTGGTGAGTTTTTGGATTTGGATTTGTTTAAGCTCTCGTCATAAACATACTCAAAATCTGGATCTATGATAGCAATATCGGCTAAAAATCCCTCTTTTATCTCGCCTTTGTTTGGCAAATTTAGTATTTTGGCTGGATTTTTGCTAGTGAGCCTTGCCATGTCGTTGTAGCTAATGACACCTTGGCGGACTAAATTTAAAGTAAGTGGCACAAGGGTTTGAAGACCCAAAATACCAAATGGAGCTTTGTCAAACTCTAAGAATTTTTCATCTGTGTGATGTGGTGCGTGATCGGTGCAAATGACGTCGATAGAGCCGTTTTTAAGCCCATTTCTCATAGCCTCTACATCACTTTTGGTGCGAAGTGGTGGAGACATTTTGAAGTTTGTGTCGTAGCTTATCAGCTCGCTTTCATCGAATGTAAAGTGATGAGGACAAACCTCGCAAGTGATGTTTATGCCATCTTTTTTAGCTTGCTCGATGAGCTTTAGTGAGTAGGCGCTACTGACGTGAGCGACGTGGATGTGTCCGCCTGTGAGCTTGGCTAAAAGCATATCGCGACTTATCATTATCTCTTCTTGCTCTCTTGGCATTCCTTTTATGCCTAAAAGCATAGACATTTTGCCCTCATTCATGTGACCACCACGACATAAAGAGCAGTCTTGGGAGTGATTGATGATGAAGCTTTTATGAAATGCTGAGTATTCCAGAGCTGAACGCATAACATCACTTGAGCTAACAGGAAGTCCATCATCGCTAAACGCCACGCATCCAGCTTCGCTCATATCGCCCATTTCGGTGATACCTTTGCCACCCATGCCCTTTGTGATAGCTCCGATAGGAAGCAAGTCGATAAGACCACGTTTTTTGGCTTTGGCTATCATATCGCGGGTTATGACTGCATTGTCATTGACTGGATTTGTGTTTGCCATAGGACAGCAAGTAGTCACGCCACCAGCGACTGCACTCATAGAGCCTGTGATGATATCGTCTTTGTACTCAAGTCCTGGATCTCTGAAATGCACGTGCATATCAATAAGACCTGGAAATACCAGCTTGCCACTAGCGTCTATGATTTTATCGGCTTTTGGCTCATCAGACGAGATTGATTTTATAATCTCATTTTCTATTAAAATATTTGCTTTTAAAGTTTGAGTAGCGTTTATGATAGTCGCGTTTTTTATAAGTGTTGTCATTTTTAAGCCTTGAATTTGTTTTGATAAACTGTTTTTAAAACTGCCATTCTGATAGCTACGCCGTTTTCGACTTGGTCAAGTATGCTAGAAATCCTTGGATCGTCTGCGACGTCTGAGTTTAGCTCCACGCCTCTGTTTATCGGGCCTGGGTGGAGTATGATGACATTATCCTTTGCTACTTCTAAGCGTCTTTTGGTGAGTCCAAAATACTTGCTATATTCTCTTACGCTTGGGAATGCGACCTCGCCATCGCTTCTTTCTAGCTGGATTCTAAGCATGATTATAGCGTCGCTTCCGCGAACTGCTTCGTCCATATCACGGCAAATTTCACAGCCAAAAATCTCGGCATTTTGCATAAACATCGGAGGCCCAAAAAGCCTTACTTTGATGCCTAAAGTCTGCATTGCATAGATATTTGATCTAGCTACTCGTGAGTGAAATATATCGCCTATTATCGTGACTGTGAGATTTTCAAAGCTACCTTTAGACTCAAAGATTGTAAGCAAATCAAGCAAGGCTTGTGTAGGGTGCTCATTGCAGCCATCGCCTGCATTTATGACGCATGAGGGCGTGTTCTTAGCGACGAACTGGGCTGAGCCAGAGCTGTAGTGACGCACGATAAACACATCAGTTTTCATAGCTTCTATGTTGTTTATGGTGTCGATTAGGGTTTCGCCTTTATTGGTGCTTGAAGTGCTTGAGCTGAAATTTATCGTATCAGCGCCAAGCCTTTTGCCAGCTATTTCAAAGCTAGTTCTCGTGCGAGTGGAATTCTCAAAAAAGGCATTGACGACGGTCACGCCTTTTAATATCGGATCTTTTTTAACTGGCTCTAAATTTAGCTTTTTATACTCTTTGGCTAAATTTAAAAATGAATAAATATCATCTTTGCTTAAGTCTTTTGTAGAAATCAAATCTTTTTTTGTGTAGGTCATGATGCTCTCCGCTTTTAGATTTGCAATTTTACAAAAAACTAGCTTAATTTTTAAATTTAAGCATTGTTAGGCTAAAATTAGGCAATTTTTTTGCGAAGGTAAATTTAATGCGAGGTTATAAAATTTTTTCTGGAACTGCGAATGTTGAGTTTTCAAAAATGGTGGCAAAATACCTAGGAATTCCTCTAAGTGAAGCTAGTATAAAACGCTTTAGTGATGGCGAAATCAGCGTCCAAATCGGCGAAAGCGTACGTGGAAAAGATGTATTTATCATACAGCCAACCTGTGCTCCAGCAAATATAAATTTGATGGAACTTCTAATACTAACAGATGCTTTAAAAAGAAGTAGCGCAAGCTCGATAACTGCTGTTATACCGTATTTTGGCTATGCAAGACAAGATAGAAAAGCAGCTCCAAGAGTGCCGATCACTGCTAAGCTTGTGGCAAATATGATGCAAACAGCTGGCATAGATAGAGTCGTGACTATGGATCTTCACGCTGGACAAATTCAAGGATTTTTTGATATTCCAGTTGATAATCTATATGGAACTATGGTTTTTACTGATTATGTAAAAAGCAAAAACTTGCCAAACCCAATAGTAGCAAGCCCTGATGTGGGCGGCGTGGCACGTGCTAGGGCTTTAGCAAAGACAATGAACCTAGATATGGTTATCGTAGATAAGCGTCGTGAAAAAGCAAATGAAAGCGAAGTCATGAACGTGATCGGTGATGTAAATGGCAAAGACGTGATACTAATCGATGATATGATCGATACTGCTGGAACTATCGTAAAAGCTGCTGAGGTGTTTAAGAAAAAAGGCGCAACTAGTGTAATGGCGTTTTGTACTCATCCAGTGCTTAGTGGCCCAGCCTATGAAAGACTATCAAAAGGCATGTTAGATGAGCTAGTAGTGACTGATACTATACCTCTAAAAGAGCAAAACGAGCATATAAAAGTGATAAGCGTGGCACCGCTTTTTGGAGAAGTAATACGCCGTGTTTATCATGATGAAAGTGTGAATTCTCTATTCTCTTAAACTTTATCTTTTGAGTTCTTTTTGAGGAGTTTCGATATTCTCTTCACTGCGACGCACAATGAGTGCGTCTCATTCGCTCATATCTCACAACCACAAAAATAATCTCAAAATCTTTCAGCTTCAAAATTTTGTATTTATTTTGCATCATTGCGAGGCTTTAGCCGTGACAATCTAAATTTAAACACCATTTAACTACTCTTTAAAAGCTTTTTAACCAAAATTAACGAAAATTTTTATATAATGCAACTCTTATATTAAATTTAGGAAATTTATGAAACATATACGAAATTTTAGCATTATAGCCCATATTGATCATGGCAAAAGCACTTTGGCTGATCGCATTATCAGTGAGTGCGGAGCTATCAGCGATAGGCAGATGAGCGCCCAAGTCATGGATACTATGGATATAGAAAAAGAGCGTGGCATCACTATAAAAGCCCAAAGTGTTAGGCTTACTTACAAATATAATAATGAAGTTTATATACTAAATTTGATAGACACTCCAGGACACGTGGATTTCAGCTATGAGGTTAGTCGCTCACTTGCTAGTTGCGAAGGGGCTTTGCTCGTAGTAGACGCTAGCCAAGGCGTAGAGGCTCAGACTATTGCAAATGTTTATATCGCACTTGAAAACAGTCTTGAAATCATACCAGTTATAAACAAAATCGATCTCCCAGCAGCCGATCCAGACCGTGTAAAAAACGAAATAGAGCATATCATCGGGCTTGATTGTACTCAGGCTATCGAGGTCAGTGCAAAGACAGGAATAGGCATAAAAGAGCTGATAGAAGCTATCATCACAAGGATTCCAGCGCCCGCAACGAGGCCAGAAGCGCCGCTTAAAGCACTTATTTATGATAGCTGGTTTGATAACTATCTTGGTGCTTTAGCACTTGTTCGCATATATGATGGCAAGCTTAGCAAGGGGGATGAAGTTTACGTCATGGGAACAGACAAAAAGCACATCGTGCTAGATCTCATGTATCCACACCCACTAAGCCCTATCAAGACTTCAAATTTAAGTGGTGGCGAAGTAGGTATTGTCGTGCTTGGGCTAAAAAACGTAAGCGATGTAAGCGTCGGGGACACTATAACTCTAGCTAAAAACAAAGCCAGCGAGCCAATAGGTGGCTTTGAAAAGGCTAAGCCATTTGTTTTTGCTGGGCTTTATCCTATCGATACTGATAAATTTGAAGACTTAAGAGACGCACTTGATAAGCTAAAGCTAAATGATAGCTCAATCAGCTATGAGCCTGAGACTTCAGCGGCTCTTGGATTTGGCTTTAGGGTAGGATTTTTGGGGTTACTCCATATGGAAGTTGTCAAAGAGCGTTTGGAACGTGAGTTTAATCTCGATCTTATAGCTACAGCTCCGACTGTGACTTATGAAGTGGTGCAAACTGATGGTATCACAGTCTCTATCCAAAACCCAAGCGAATTACCGCCAGTCAATAAAATAGAGTTCATCAAAGAGCCTTATGTAAAAGCTACAGTGATTACTCCGACTGAGTTTTTAGGTAATATCATCACGCTTTTAAATAACCGCCGTGCAGTGCAGACTAAGATGGATTATATCACGACTACAAGGGTACTTTTAGAGTATGATATACCGATGAATGAGATAGTTATGGACTTTTATGATAAGCTAAAGAGCGCCACAAAGGGCTATGCAAGTTTTGATTATGAGCCAAGCGATTATAGGGTTGGGAATTTGGTCAAGTTAGACATCAAAGTAGCTGGAGAGACGGTGGATGCACTATCTATCATCGTGCCAGAAGAAAAGGCGATGAGTAAGGGTAGGGATTTTGTAAAGACTATGAAAGAGCTTGTGCCAAGGCAGCTTTTTGAAGTAGCGATTCAAGCTAGCGTAGGCAACAAAATCATAGCTAGAGAAACAGTCAAATCAATGGGTAAAAACGTAACTGCAAAGTGCTATGGTGGCGATATCACACGTAAAAGAAAACTTCTTGAAAAGCAAAAAGAGGGTAAAAAACGTATGAAAGCCATAGGTAAGGTCACATTGCCACAAGAGGCGTTTTTGAGCGTTTTGAAAATTGATTAAATTTAGAACGAAATTTGCTTAAGGATACAAAATGCCATACGTAAATATAAAAGTCACAAAAGAAAATGGTGAGCCGACAAAGGCGCAAAAAGCTGAGCTTATAGAGGGTGTAACTGAGCTTATTTGCAAGGTTTTAGGCAGAAACAGATCAAGCACGGTCGTTGTCATAGATGAGATAGATATGGCAAATTACGGTCTAGGCGGGCAGAGTATAGAAGTAAAAAGAGCTAATAAAAGCTAAAAGGAGATTTGTATGAAGAGTGTGATTTGGACGTTATTAGCAGCGTTATTTTTAGTCGGTTGTTCTAGTAAGAATGGCTTGTATATTGATAGTGGAAGTCAAAAATCTTATGAAACTATAATGACTATAAAAACTAATTGTAAGCCATGCGATAGTGCTGCGATATACAAAACAACGATAAATGGTGCGAGTTATAAAAGCGATATGGCTATAAGTTGTTGTGAAAATGTACGCAAGATAGATACAAATGTCGCCTTGCAAAAAGTATATATACATCATGTTTGGGATCTAAGAGAAAATCAAAAAGTCATCTATGTCAAAAACTCAAAAACAGCTTATACGCTAAGTAGCAGAGCTGACGCTATGTTTTATTTGGCTTTAAGAGATGAGCTTATGAGTAGGGGTATCATGGTAGTAGATAGCCAAACTTCGCCATATACTTTAAAAGTTGATTTTGCTTTTAGCGATTTTGCTGGGGTTTATAATCCAGCTTACGCTCAGTTAAACTCAAAACTAATCGGAAATGTAAGCATGACAAATATAAACTATAAAAGAAAACGCCAAATCAGCACAACGCAAAATGTAACTGGACTAAAAAATCCAAGTTTGAGCGATTTTGATCTATATATGGGGCTTCTTGCCAAACAAGCTGCAAACAAAGTAGCTGAAGAAATCAGCAAATTTTAAGGATAAAATATGAAAAATTTAGTATTAGCGACTATTTTTGCATTTTTAGTGATTGGTTGCTCGAGCACCAATTCAGTTCTTAGCCTGCCAGCTTATGAAGCTAAGGGTATAAGCGTAACTCCTGGTGCAAATATCATCATAAATAGCATAACTGATAAGAGAAAAAATACAAGCGTGATAGCCACTATAAGCGATTCTAAAGGCACTGTTGATGAGTATGTCACTCTTGGGGGCGATCTTACAAAATGGTTTGGCGAGTCGTTGCAAAAAGAGCTTTTAAAAAGTGGAGCTAGCCTTGGTGGAGGAGATGATGCTAAGGTGGTCGATATCACTATCACCGAGCTAAAGGCGAATTTGAGCGGATATACAAAAGACAATATGAAAGGAAACTGCGAAATTTACATCAAAATTTACAGAGATGGCATGACAATCACCAAACGCATATCTCAGCCACAAACGCAGTTCGCTCCTATCCATACAGCAGGTGCGTTTGATCCATTTGTCAAAGAAATCTTAGATGATATGGTAAGAAGAACAGCAAAAGCAATCCTTATCAACTAATGCGTTGCTTGAAATGTGGCAAATTTAGCTTTAAGTTTATTTGCAATGAGTGCAAATTTGCACTTAGTGAATTTGAAAATGGTGTGAGATATATTGATGGATTTAAGGTTTATTATTTTTACAAATATGACTCTATAAAAGACCTGCTTTATGCCAAGCACCAGATGCACGGACATTTCGTTTTTAAAGTTTTAGCAAATTTGAGCTTTAAAAAATTTGCTAAGGAATTTGAGTTTGGAAGTGTGGTAAATGCAATTCCGCTAGATGATAATATAAGAAGTGGATATTCACACACTGCAGTGCTTGCTAGGGCTTTGAAATCCCCTAGTATAGCTCCAGCCTATAGAGCTTTGAGAGCTAAAAGTAGTGTGAAATACACTGGCAAAAGCTTGGAATTTCGCCAGAAAAATCCAAGAAATTTTGAACTTTTAAAGAGTATCAAAAATCCAGTGATTTTAGTCGATGACATCATCACGACTGGCACAAGCATGAAAGAAGCGAAAAATCTACTTATCAAAAATGGAATTACTCCACTTTTTGGACTAGTTTTAGCCGATGCTAGAGAGTAATAAAAGGATAAAAATGTACGAACTTTTAAAAGAGCTTTTTTACATACCAAGAAGCATAACAGGCGATGGTTTTAGAAAAAGCTTATCGGTCTTAAACTCATATATGGGGGGGGGGTAGTAAGGCAAAACTCAGTTCCTAGTGGAACAAAATGCTTTGATTGGATAGTGCCGCCTGAATGGAACGTAAAAGATGCTTACATCATCACGCCAAGCGGTAAAAAAATATGCGAATTTAAAAAAAATAATCTACACCTTGTTGGCTACTCAGAGCCATTTCACGCAAAAATCAGCCTTAGTGAGCTAAAAAATCATCTCTATACTCACGCAAATTTGCCAGATGCCATTCCTTATGTGACTAGCTATTATCAAAAACGCTGGGGATTTTGTCTAAGTAAAAATGATTACGACAAGCTAGAAGATGGTATTTATGAAGTTTTTATAGATACTGAATTTAACGAAAATGGAGAGTTAAATTATGGTGAGATTTTTATCAAAGGCGCGCAAAACCAAACAGATGAAATCCTAATCTCAACTTATCTTTGTCACCCACAAATGGCAAATAATGAGCTAAGTGGTCCGGTGGTTTTAAGTCAGCTTGTAAAGTGGCTAAAAAACCAAGAAAATCTGCGTTACAACTACCGTCTTATCATCATTCCAGAGACAATTGGTTCAATTTGTTATATCAGCAAAAATTATGAAGCTCTAAAGGCAAATGTAAAAGCTGGATTTGTGCTTAGCTGTATAGGTGATGAGAGAGCTTATAGCGTGGTTTTGAGCCCTGATGAGGATAGTTTGAGCGACAAAGTCGCACTTCATACTATCAAATTCCGCCAAAATCCTAAAATTTACTCGTTTTTACTGCGTGGAAGCGATGAAAGACAGTTTAATACGCCAAATTTAAATTTGGGTATTGCGACACTTGGAAGGTCTAGTTTTAATAGATATGATGAGTATCACACAAGCTTAGATGATTTGAGTGTGGTGACGCAAAACGGGCTTGAAGGAGGGCTGGAATTTATCCAAAACTGTATTTTAAATCTTGAAATCAATAAAATTTACTCTACTACAACTACTTGTGAGCCAAATTTAGGCTCGCGTGGTCTTATTAATACTATAAATTCTGGAATGTATCCCAAAGATATGACTATGTTGCGAGATTTTTTAGCATTTTGCAATGGCAAGCGAAGCGTAATACAAATAGCCGACAAGCTTGGTGTCGAGGCAAAAAATCTAAAAAATATAATAGAAAATTTACTGAAATTTGAGTTAATAAGGGAGATGAAATGATACGAAATATTTGTGATTTTTTAGATATTAGCGTTGCAAAAAATCCCAATAAAATAGCCTTTGTAAGTGGCGAAAATAGCATAAGTTATGCTAAATTTGATGAGATTACTAATAGAGTTGCCAGCCAGATTTTAAGACTAAATTTGAAGAATGAACCCGTCTTGATTATTTTGCCAAAAAGCATTGAGGTTTTAATAGCGTTTTTAGCAGTGGCAAAAAGTGGAAATTTTTATACTTTGCTTGATGGCGCGACACCACTAGACCGCATAGAACAAGTCAAAAATATATTAAATCCAAAACTTGTAATAACGCAAAAAAACTTTAAATTTGACTGTTTTGATGAGTGCGAAATGCTATTTTGCGATGATTTTAATAAATTTGATATAGATGAAAATTTGCTAAAAATAGCTAGAGATACTCATATAGACACTAATTTGCTTTATGTATTTTTCACGAGTGGAAGCACTGGAGTGCCAAAAGGCGTGAGTATAAGCCATAAAAGCGTGATTGATTATACTTTTTGGGTGTGTGAAACATTTAAATTTAGTAGTGATGAAATACTTGCAAATCAAGCACCTTTTTACTTTGATAACTCTATTTTAGATATTTTTAGCACACTTAAAAGTGGAGCGACTTTGCATATTTTGCCGACTTCTATTTTTGCATTTCCAAGTAAGGTGCTTAGCTATTTAAAAGAACACCAAATTAGTTTGATTTTTTGGGTGCCTTCGGTGCTTGTGTATTTTGCCAATACAAATGCGCTTGATGGTTTGAGACTAGCTAGTCTCAAAAAGGTGCTATTTTGCGGAGAAATTATGCCAAATAAACAGTTAAATGTATGGCGAAAAACTCTTCCAAATACGCTTTTTGCAAATCTTTATGGACCAACAGAAATAACTGATGTATGCGCTTATTATATTTGCGATAGAGATTTTAGTGATGATGAGTTGCTGCCTATTGGTAAAGCTTGCAAAAACACCGAGCTTTTAGTTTTTGATGATGAGTTAAATTTGATAAAAAAGCCATTTATTAAAGGTGAACTTTATGTTAGGGGAACTTCTCTTAGCCTTGGATACTTTGCAAATAAACAAAAGACAAAAGAAGCTTTTATCCAAAATCCTTTGCATAATAATTATCAAGATATTCTTTATAAAACAGGGGACATAGTAGCTTATAATGAATTTGATGAACTGATTTGCTATGGCAGAATGGACGCTCAAATCAAATTAAATGGTCATCGCATTGAGCTTGGCGAGATAGAAACTATAACTAACTCTCACAAGGAGGTTTTAAACTCTGCTTGTATTTTTAAAAATAGTGACATAACGCTATTTTACGAAGCAAAAAATGAGCTAAATTTAAAAAGCTATCTTGCTTGCAAATTGCCAAATTATATGATTCCAAAAAAGTTTATTTTAGTAAATAAATTTGTGCTAAATCAAAATGGTAAAATCGATAGAAAGGTGCTTAGTGGTCTTATTTGAAGAGTTTTTAAATGTATATAATAATGGATTTAAGTTTAGTAATAATACGCTTAGCATTGGTAATATCAAAGATAAATTAGAGCAAAATCAAGCTTATTTGAAGCGTATAGAAGATAACTTTTTTCTAACTCAAAATGGTTTTATTACATATTTTGTAAATGATATTTGCAAATTTGAGTGTCAAGAAAATTATATAAAACGTATATATAAAACGCCAATTTGCGAGCTTGAAAATAGATTTTTAAGTATCAATAAATTTAGTATTTTTGATAAATATATCGGTATGAGCTTAAAAAATAGCGGTTTTAGTTTTCAAAGTTATGATGAGGTTAAAAAAGCAAAGCTTAATGATACTAATAAAATTTATAATTTTTTTATAAATTATTTTGATAAAGAATATCTTTTTATAAGCAAAACCGAACTCAGACATAGAATACAAAAAGGCCAAGTATTTGTCATAAAACAAGATGAGAAAATAATAGGTGGTTTGGTATATTTTTTAAATTTAAACTCGGCTCATTTGGATTTTATAGCAGTTAGCAATGAATTTAGACAAAGTGGTATTGGGTATAGATTGATGAGCTGCTTTTTAGGATTAAACGCCCGGTATTTCAAGCTATTTGTAAGAGAAACGAATGTAAAAGCTATAGAGTTTTATAAAAAATTTGGGTTTGAGTTTAATAGTATAAAAATTTCGTTTTATAGGAGGAAAAATGGAGTTTAAAAACGTATTTGTCGTAGGTAAAGGAAGGGTGGCTTTGGAGTGCGCTAAAATAGCTAGAAGTAAATTTAAAAACGTAGAGCTTTTAAATTTAGATGATATGCAAGACAAAGATGCTTTTTTCAATGAGCTTAAAAACACATTTATTATAAGTGCGAATAACTTTTATATATTCAAATCACAATGCGTTTTAAACAACTTTATCATCAATTACCACAACTCTCTTTTGCCATCTCATAGAGGCATGAATGCACATATTTGGTCTATTTGGAGTGGGGATACTAAGAGTGGAATTAGTTGGCATGAGGTTGAAAATACAATAGATACGGGTAGAATTTTGATACAAAAAGAAATTGCTATTGAAGATATGAGTGCTAAAGAGTTGCTTTTGGCTCAACATAAAGCTGCTATTTTTGCATTTGATGAGCTTTTAAACAGTGGATTTGATGCTAAATTCAAAGTAATTCATACTTCATGGGGGGGGGGTGAGCTACATAAAAGATGCGAGCTTCCAAACGCTGGAGTTTTGGATTTGAGTTGGGAATTCCAAAAGTTAGTAAGATTTTTAAAAGCTTTTGATGTGGGAGTTTTTAGAAAAATTCCGTATCCAAAAGTATCTGTTTTAGGTGGTTTTGTGGATATTTTGTATTATGAGATAGGAGATGGATTTGTGAATTTGAGTTTAGAAAATGGTCAAAAATTAAATATTATAAAGGAGCAAAAATGAATGTGATCAAAGAACTTTTTAACCAAATAGGAAGAAGTGATGTAAATGAGAGTATGGGTGAGCTTTTAAGCAGTGGGATTATCGATAGCATGGATATAATGGCTCTTGTTGCAGCGATCGAAAAAATGTATAAAAAACCATTGCATGCAGAGTTCATAACAAATGAGAGTTTTGAAAGTTTTGCTAGTTTAAAAGATATGATAGATAAAGCGATGAAATGAAAGCTATTTTAGAAGCAGGTGGTAAGCTTGTTTATAAAAGCGATTTGGTAGATGCTTTAAGACAAATTGGTATAAAAAGTGGTGATAGTATTTGCGTTCATACCGAGCTTTTTACTCTTGGTAACCCACTTTTAGCAAAAGATGAATTTTTAGAAGCTTTGCTTTGGTGTTTTTATGAAGTGATTGGTAAAAATGGAACTCTTATTATGCCTACTTTTACATATAGTTTTTGTAAAAACCAAATTTATGATAAGCTAAACTCAAAAAGTACTATGGGTGTTTTGACTGAATTTTTCAGACAACAAAACGGTGTTGTTCGTACAAATGATCCGATTTTTTCTTTTGCAATTGGCGGAAATAATAAGGAAGCTTTTTTAAGCGATAGTAAAAGCTGTTTTGGTAAAAACTCAGTGTATGACGTACTTAAAAGAATAAATGGGAAAATAGTTTTGTTTGGGCTAGAGCATGCTGGATATACGTTTACTCACTATATAGAAGAGCAAGCTAAAGTAAGCTATAGATATTTTAAAGAATTTAGTGGGATAAGCATAGATGAGCAAAGAAGAGAGCGAAAAACAAGTATATTTTATTTTGTAAGAAAACTAGATGTAAAATCTACGATGTCGGTTTGCAAACAAGTAGGGATATTAAAACTTTCTGATAACTTTAAAAGCGTGAAATTTGGCAATTCTATTTTAGTCGTTTTAGATGCCAAGAGATATTTTACAGATACACTAAACCAAATTTACAAAGATGAAAGATTGATTTTAGAAGATTGATAAAATATTCATTTAGCAAGTTTTTATTAAATTTAAGATATAATCAAGCCTAGTTATTTTAAGGATAAATATGGAAGATAATATTTTTAGTACAAACCAAGATATCGGCGTTATTGATGTCGAGGATTCTATAAAAACAAGCTACTTAGATTATTCGATGAGCGTCATCATAGGTAGAGCCTTGCCAGATGCTAGAGATGGTTTAAAACCCGTGCATAGGCGTATCTTGTATGCTATGAATGACCTTGGCGTAGGAAGTCGTAGCCCATACAAAAAATCAGCCCGTATCGTGGGTGATGTCATCGGTAAATACCACCCGCACGGCGATACAGCAGTTTATGACGCATTAGTCAGAATGGCTCAGAGCTTTTCTATGAGAGTTCCAGCAGTCGATGGACAAGGAAACTTTGGCTCAGTCGATGGCGATGGCGCAGCTGCGATGCGTTATACTGAAGCTAGAATGACAGTTTTGGCTGAAGAGCTTTTGAAAGATTTGGATAAAGATACTATCGATTTCATACCAAACTATGATGATAGTTTAAGTGAGCCAGATGTGCTTCCAGCGCGCGTACCAAATTTACTACTAAATGGCTCAAGTGGTATCGCTGTAGGTATGGCGACAAATATCCCTCCTCATAGCCTTGATGAGCTAGTAGATGGGCTTTTGCTAGTTCTTGAAAACAAAGAAACAAGCCTTGAAGAGATAATGACCCACATAAAAGGCCCTGATTTTCCAACTGGTGGTATAATTTTTGGTAAAAAAGGCATCATTGAAGCATACAAAACAGGTCGTGGCAGGATAAAATTAAGAGCCAAAACTCACATAGAAAAAAAGCCAAATAAAGATGTAATCGTAGTCGATGAGCTTCCATATCAAGTAAATAAAGCCAAGCTTCATTCAGACATCGCCGACCTTGTCAAGGACAAGATGATAGAGGGCATTAGCGAAGTCCGCGATGAGAGCGACAGAGATGGAATCCGCCTAGTCATCGAGCTAAAACGCGATGCGATGAGTGAAATCGTACTAAATAATCTTTTCAAATCAACTCAAATGGAAGTTACTTTTGGCGTTATAATGTTAGCTATTAACAACAAAGAACCAAAGGTATTTTCGCTAATTGAGCTACTAAAATTATTTTTAAATCATAGAAAAACAGTTATTATCCGCCGAACTATTTTTGAACTTCAAAAAGCTAAGGCTAGAGCTCACATCTTAGAAGGCCTAAAAATCGCACTTGACAACATAGATGATGTGATAAATTTAATAAAAACAAGTGCTGATACAAACGCCGCAAGAGATGGTTTGATGGCTAAATTTGGACTATCTGAGCTACAAAGCAACGCCATACTTGATATGAGACTTAGCAAGCTAACAGGACTTGAGAGAGAGAAACTAGAAGCTGAGCTAAAAGAGATTTTAGAGCTTATCGAAAAACTTGATGCGATACTCAAAAGCGAAACATTAATAGAAAATATAATCCGTGAAGAGCTTTTGGAAGTCAAGGCTAAATTTAAATGCCCACGTATCACTGAAATCGTAGATGATTACGATGATATCGATGTAGAAGATCTAATCCCAAATGAAAATATGGTAGTCACAATAACCCACCGTGGCTACATAAAAAGAGTACCAAGCAAAAACTACGAAAAACAAAAACGTGGTGGCAAAGGCAAGGTCGCAGTGACTACATACGATGATGATTTTATCGAGAGTTTCTTTACTTGTATGAGCCATGATACACTTATGTTCGTGACTGATCGCGGACAACTCTACTGGCTAAAAGTCTATAAAATCCCAGAAGGAAGTCGCACTGCAAAAGGCAAAGCTGTAGTAAATCTCATCTCACTTCAAGCTGATGAGAAGATAAAAGCTATCATTCCTACAACTGATTTTGATGAGAGCAAATCACTAGTATTCTTCACTAAAAATGGTATAGTAAAACGTACAAATTTAAGTGAGTTTAAAAATATTCGTTCAATTGGCGTTAGAGCTATAAATTTAGATGATAGCGATGAGCTAGTAACTGTGTTAATCGCAAATAGTGAGGCTGGTGAGAGCTATGAGGCTATTTCTTTAGAAGCTCAAAACGAAGAGCAACCAACCGAGCTAATCATAGATGAAGCTGAAGCAAGCGATGAAGTGGACGAGACAAGCGAAATTTGCGGTAAAATGCTATTTATCGTAACTAAAAAAGGTATGTGTATTAAATTTGCACTACACAAAGTCCGCCAAATCGGTAGAGTTAGCCGTGGTGTGACTGGAATACGCTTCAAAGAAGATGGCGATGAGGTCGTAGGGGCTGTAGTCATAGAAAACGACATCCAAGAGATCTTAAGTGTAAGTCAAAAAGGTATAGGCAAACGTACAACTGCCGATGAGTACCGCTTGCAAAGTCGTGGCGGCAAGGGCGTGATTTGTATGAAACTCACACCAAAGACCAAAGACCTAGTAGGCGTCGTGATGGTAGATGAAGAGATGGATCTCATGGCTCTGACATCGAGTGGCAAAATGATAAGAGTCGATATGCAAAGCATCAGAAAAGCAGGTCGTAATACAAGTGGCGTTATCGTCGTAAATGTAGAAGGCGATGAGGTGGTAAGCATAGCAAGATGCCCTAAGGAAGAGGTCGATGAAGATATGGACTCTGAGGTTGAATCTAGCGTAGAAGATAGCTTGGAATAAATTTTGCTTTATTCTAAGTGAGTAAATTTAAATTAAGGTTTAAAAATGAAAAGTTTGGTTTTTTTGTTGGTTTTGTTAGGCGTTTTTGCAGGATGCAGTAGTAGCAGTGTTGTTTCTACTCCTAGCGAAGTAGTTGTCCAAAAAGTAGACAAAGACGACATCCGTGATGTTATCCAAAAAGAAAAAATGGTAGCTGGCCTAGACGCTCAGCCAGAAGCTACTTTCTCTGTCATTGGCGAGGGAATCCCTCCGCTTGATACAGTTAGCCCAGCTCAAGCAAAAGCTTTGGCAAAAAGAGCAGCTATGGCTGATGGCTATAGACAACTTGCAAGCAAACTCTATGGTATCCAAATCAGTGCAAAAGACACAGTCAAAGACGCAATGCTAAAAAGCACGGTTATAGAAGCTAGAGTTCATGGACTTATCAAAAATGCTTCTATCATTGATCAAGATTTCAAAGACGGTCTTTACCGTGTCGAGATGGAACTCAAACTAGATAAAGACAAGTGGCAAGAGCTTTTTGCTTATTAATACTACCTTTACTTTTATTTGGTGGTGAGGAATTTATCTTTTGGGCTAAATACTCATCATCAAACAATATCTTAAAATCTCAAATCGTAGCTATCTCAAACGCTATGGTTTTAAGCCAAAAAGACAAGGTCTTTTTGTGCGATTTAAACTCTACTAAATTTAAAAATGAAACCACATTGAACTACTTAAAAAGAAACGAAGATGAGCTGTTTAGCTGCTTTTCATCAAGCCAAATTTTGCTAAATGAAACTTCTAAATTTAGTCTAAAAAGTGCAGATGCAAACACTCATATCACTGTTGTACCACTGCGTTTTATAGTGGATTTTAAGCCCTCTGGTGCTAGAATAAGTAAAATCAAAAGTAGGTAAATTATGAATGTTGTAATAGTCGAAGATGATATAAATATGAGAAAATCCTTAGAGATAGCTCTTGGGGATTATGAAGAATTTAATGTAAAAAGCTACAAAAGCGCCACCGAAGCTCTTAAAAAAATCAGCGATGATACTGATATAATAGTCACAGATATAAATATGCCCGGAATGGACGGGCTGGAGTTTATAAACGCATTAAACGGCAAATTTGATGTCATCATCATGACTGGAAATGCCACGCTTAATAGGGCGATTGAGAGCGTTAGGCTTGGAGTAAAGGACTTTTTGACCAAGCCATTTGACATAGAAACTCTAGTAACTGCCATAAAACGAACCAAAATCCTAAGCCAAAAACAACCAGCAAAAAAAGAAAAACAAAGCAATGATGAAAGTAGCTTTATAGGAAGTTCGCCAAGCTTGCAAAAAGTCCTAGATATAGCACTCAAAGCGGCTAAAACAGATGTGAGCGTGATGATTATGGGGGAAAGTGGTGTTGGCAAAGAGCTTTTTGCAAATTTCATTCACAAAAACTCAAAACGAAAAGACAAGCCATTTATGGCGATCAATATGGCAGCAATCCCTGAAAATCTCCTTGAAAGTGAGCTTTATGGATATGAAAAAGGAGCTTTCACAGATGCTACTGCGACTAAAAAAGGGCTTTTTGAGCTAGCAGAGGGCGGGACGCTTTTTTTAGATGAGATCGGCGAAATGCCTATAAATTTGCAACCAAAACTGTTAAGAGCATTACAAGAGCGTGAAATCGTGCGAGTAGGTGCTAGTAAACCTATCAAAATCAATGTCCGCATCGTCTCAGCAACAAATGCAAATTTAGAGAACAAGATAAAAAATGGTGAATTTAGAGAAGATTTATTTTATAGATTAAACACGGTTCCACTTTTAGTCCCACCACTTCGCGAGCGAAAAGATGAGATACTAAGTATCGCCGAATTTGTGCTAAAAAAAGCTTGCGATGAGTATGAGCTAGAGCAAAAAAGTCTTAGCAAAGAGGCGATAAAAGAGCTTTTAAACTATGAATATCCAGGCAATATAAGAGAGCTTATAAGCATAGTAGAACGCGCTGTTATCTTAAGCGACAACGTAGAAATATCAAAAGACGATCTTTTTATTTATGCTAAAAAGTAACAAATTTATTATTGATAAATAATAAAAATATGATATAATATACAAAAACATATTTTAGGAGTATTTTATGAAAAAAATACTTTATATTATTGTAAATAAATTCGTTTGTGCGTGTTGGGCTGAGTGATGGTAATAGTCGCTACAAAAGGCTTTTACGCCAATTCCAGCGATACTGTTTTTAAAGCCCAAAGTGGAGATAACGCTCTTCGCTCAAATAATAATTACTCCCAAAGCTCTACCTTGCTTGAAAGTGGCAAAGTCAAGGTCGAGTTTTTCTCAAATAACTCAGAAATCTCACTAAATTTATCAAGTCAAGCATTTGATATGCTTAAATCTCGTTTTGACAAGACTGATTTTTTGACCTTGAAAAATGGTGCAATAGGGTTTAGTGGCAATGCAAATGCCTTTGTAGATGGCTGGTATAAAGATATAATGCAAAACCGCAATTTCGCAAATGCTGACGCAAACGGCGATGGAATTATAAGAAATGAAGAGTTTTCTCAGCTTAAAAATGGTGTAAAAGATGAGTTTGCACCCCATTCATTTCAGTATTTAAACTGCGCCGATATATTGTTTTAAGAGATATAAAAAGCACTATAGGATACCAAAATAGCGAAATTGGCAATGATTTAAGCTTGAGTGATATTTTAAGTCAAACTATCCAAAGTGATAAAAATTTTGATGGAAATTTAACTAGACTTGAGATAGCTGCAAATGGACAGAGCGACAGTATTGGGTATCAAAATTTAGCCACAAATACGGTAAAAGAAATCTTTAGCATTGATAAGGGACTCAAAATCATAGATGATCCAACTGGCAAAAAAATGGCGGCAATGGATGGCAAGACAGTAAAAGAGGTAAATAACTTCTTTTTTGGCTCATCTGACGATGACGAAGACTCAAAATCCAAAAATCAATCTGTAAATTTAGATAAAACAGACACCGAAATACAAAGACTTTTAAATCTCTATCCAGAGTTAAAATCCTACTACCAGGCAAATCCAAACATCAGTAAATCAGAGCTTTTAGCTATCAAGAATACTCAAGAAAAACTTCAAAACTACAAAGAAAATCAAACAGATTTCAACGATATTTTTACTAAATTTGCATTTTATACAAATTTACAAGCGTAATTCGCAAGCTTAAATTTAGTTTTTAAATATATCCAAAAAACATAAATTTAGCTATTTTAAGTAAAATTTTGATAAAATGTAACACTTAAATTTTGACAAGGTGGATTATGAGAAAGTATAATATCGCAGTTGTCGGTGCGACTGGCGCTGTTGGAGAGGAAATTTTTAGGGTTTTAGATGAGGTTGATTTCCCAGTGGGCGATATATTGCCACTAGCAAGTAGCAAAAGTGCAGGCAATACAATCGAGTTTAGGGGCAAAAATTATACTATTGTTGAGCTAACTGATAGCGTTTTTGAAGAACACGAAGTCGAGATAGCGTTTTTTAGCGCAGGCGGAAGTATTTCGGCGCATTTTGCTCCTTTAGCAGCAGCGAGTGGGGCAGTGGTTATCGACAATACAAGCCACTTTAGAATGGATCCAGATGTTCCTCTTGTAGTGCCTGAGTGCAATCCAGAAGATATAAAAGAGTGGACAAAAAAAGGCATAATCGCGAACCCAAACTGCTCAACTATCCAAATGGTGCAAGTTTTAAAACCGCTTGATGATACTTTTGGTATCAAAAGAGTAGATGTAAGCACATATCAAGCAACAAGTGGCGCTGGTAAAAAGGGCATGGAAGAGCTTGTTTTGCAAATGCAAAAGTTTTTTGAATTTAAGCTTGATGAGTGCGAACCAAAGGCATTCAAACACCAAATCGCTCTAAATGTCATCCCTCATATCGACGTATTTTTGGATAATGACTATACAAAAGAAGAGATGAAAATGGTAAATGAAACCCAAAAAATCCTTCACAAAAATATGGAAGTAAGTGCGACTTGCGTGCGTGTGCCAGTCCTTAGAAGCCACAGCGAGAGCATAACTATACAGTTTAAAAATGATGTAAATGTCGAACGCGCAAAAGACGTTTTAGCTCACGCTCCAAGCGTCGTAGTCCAAGATGATCCAGCAAATGACTTGTACCCTATGCCAATCCACGCTAGTGATACAAATGAAACTTACGTAGGACGTATCAGAAAAGATAATTATCAAGATAATATCTTACATCTTTGGTGCGTGGCTGATCAAATCAGAGTTGGCGCTGCTACAAATGCAGTTCGCATCGCACAAAAATGGTGTGAAATGCAAGAAGATTAGGCATATAGCCTAATCTTATAAAAATATTTAAATTTTTTATATAAAATACCATTTTTAATTTACTACAAGGGTTTTGATGTTGGAAAAGATTTTTGAAAAATTGCTTTGGAATTCTAGATTTATTACTATTTTGCCAGTGATTTTCGGGCTTGTTGGCTCATTTGTTATGTTTATCGTAGCGAGTTATGACATTATCAAAGTTTTGCTTTATGCGTGGCAATACCTTATTTTGGGCGATCATAGTATTGATTTGCATAGCGATGCAGTGGGACTTATCATTGGAGCGATTGATCTTTATCTTATGGCTCTTGTATTTTTTATATTTAGTTTTGGAATTTACGAGCTATTTATCAGCGAAATCGAAGAGATGAGAACCTCCAAACAAGCAAGAGTTTTAGAAGTCCATAGCCTAGATCAGCTAAAAGACAAAATCGGCAAGGTCATTGTAATGGTTTTGGTGGTAAATTTCTTTCAAAGAGTTCTTCACGCTAAATTCGCAACTCCGCTTGAGATGACATATTTAGCGCTTTCTATCTTGGCACTTTGTTTGGGTCTTTATTTTTTGCATAAAAGTGCAAATCACTAAATTTAAAAGGATAAAAAATGATATTTATAGATGCATGTTTTGGAAAACCAACACCATATACTCCAGTTTGGATGATGCGTCAAGCAGGGCGTTATTTGCCAGAATACATGGCAGTAAGAAAAGAAGCTGGGGATTTTTTATCTCTTTGTAAAGACTATAAAAAAGCTAGCGAAGTCACGCTTCAACCAGTTGATATTTTGGGTGTGGACGCTGCTATTATGTTTAGTGATATTTTAGTCGTGCCTCTTGAAATGGGAATGGAACTTAAATTTGTCAAAGGCGAAGGCCCTGTTTTTGATACTCCGATCAAATGCATGGACGACCTTGATAAGCTAAGCGTCGAAAAAGCAGTTAAAAATTTGGATTATGTTTATGATACTATAAAGCTAACAAGAGACAAGCTGGCTGCAGATAAAGCACTGATAGGCTTTTGCGGTGCTCCATGGACGATAGCTACATATATGATAGAAGGCGGCGGTACAAAGACTTATAACGTAAGTAAAAAAATGGTATATGACAATCCACAACTTCTTCATGCCATACTTCGCAAAGTCACAAATTCGCTTAAACTTTATCTTGAAGAGCAGATAAAAGCTGGAGTAAATGCAGTTCAAATTTTTGATAGTTGGGCGAGCGCTTTGGAGCAAAGTGCTTATTTTGAGTTTGGATTTAGCTATATAAATGAGCTAGTTGATTATATAAAAGACAAATATCCACATATCGCCGTTATCGTTTTCCCTAAAGGAATCAGCGGATTTTTAGGCGAAGTGGATGGCAAATTTGACGTATTTGGCGTGGATTGGAGCACTCCGTTAATGAGTGCTAAAGAAATCCTTGGCAAAAAATATGTCTTGCAAGGTAATATGGAGCCTACAAGATTATACAACAAAGATGCGATAGATGAGGGCGTGGATGAGATTTTAAGCATTATGCGTGGCAAAAGACATATATTCAACCTTGGTCATGGAATACTTCCAGATGTGCCAGTAGAAAATGCAAAATATTTCATCAAATCAGTTCAAGAAAAATCTGCAAAATACTGCAAATGAGTTACCCTAAAAAATCATACAAATATATCTTTGGTCCAGTGAGCAGCCGCCGTTTTGGCAGCTCACTTGGGATCGATCTAAGCCCTGATAAAAAGTGTTGCAATTTTGATTGCCTTTATTGTGAGTTAGCCAAAGCAAAAGTGGTAAATGCTATAGAAAATCCTCCACTTCTAAGCGATATTATTTCAGAGCTAAAACTTGCTTTGAGTGAGTTTAAAAATATAGATGTCATAACCTTAACTGCAAATGGCGAGCCAAGTTTGTATCCCAGCTTAAAAGAGTTGGTTAGTGAGGTAAATTGCCTTAAAACTACCCAAAAAACGCTTATTCTAAGCAACGGCACATCTGTTTTGGACGCAGATAAATTTGAAGCTATGCTTGGGCTTGATATAGTCAAACTTAGTCTTGATAGCGCAGTCCAAAAGACATTTAGGCGAATTGATCGCAGCCTTGAAAATATAAAGATAGAAAATTTAGTAGAAAAAATGGCTGAGTTTAGAGCTAAATTCAGAGGCTTACTTGTCATGGAAGTTTTGGTCGTAAAAGGCTTTAATGATACTTTAGAAGAGTTTGAAGCTTTAAATTTAGCCTTTGAGATCATTAAACCAGATCGCATAGATATAAGTAGCATTGATCGTCCGCCAGCCCACGAGGCAAGTGGCATAGATGATGAAATACTTGAAAGCCTAGCCAAATTTATAACAGCTTCCCCGGTAGTCGTAGCTAGAAAAAAAGCATTAAATGCTAAGCTTGAGTTTAGTCTTGATGAACTTAGAAAACTCCTAAAACTGCGTCCGCAAAGTAAATTTGATGTGGAGCATAACTTCGCTCAAAGCTCAAAAGACGCTTTAGAGACACTGCTTCAAAACAAAGAAGCGAGCAGGGTAAATTTAGCTGGAGTTGAATTTTATAAAATTATTTAAATTTGCTAGAAGTTTGCTTGACAATTAATCAAATTTCTAGTATAATTTCAATTATTTTATTCCGGATTAGCTCAGCGGTAGAGTAGTCGGCTGTTAACCGATTGGTCGCTGGTTCGAATCCAGCATCCGGAGCCACTTTATACAATCCACAAAATCCCAAAAATAAAATAATTTGCCATTTGCATATTATTTATGATATTTTTTTAAATAAAAATTTAGTATAATATCAAAAAAGCTTTAAGGAGCGAGTTATGATGAGTGCTGTGTGCTATTCTACAAAGCATTTTTGTACTGATATTTTAGGTTTTGAGCTAGAAGACGGAAGCAAACTTGGCAAAGATGTTTATGGTGCTAGTATTCCGGTTTTTAAAAACAAAGAAGAATACCATTTTTATCTATATTTTAAGACAGATACGCTTAAATATTTTGCAAAAGTTTTATTAAACAATGACATAAAACAAGTTGATTTAGATGATTTATGCAAAGAAGTTGCAAACCAAATCATAGGCTATGCTAAAAATTTACTAAATGACAGAGGTGATGGAGATTATAAGCTTGGAACGCCTGAATTTTTAGGTAAAGTAGATGTATTTCCAGTCAAACTTGAAGAGTCAAAACTCTTTAAAATGAAAAATAGAACATTTGAGATAGGCTATAAAAAAGCATGACAGAAGAAGAGCTAAGCCCAAACGGTCTTTTTCACGGATATGATGAGCTACTTGATATTAGCGTGGATTTTATCAGTGAGCTTGGGACGACTTCAGTTAGTGTCAAAGAGCTTTTAAAGCTTGAAGTTGGCTCAGTCATCGACCTCGAAAAACCAGCCGGTGAGAGCGTCGAACTATATGTGAATAATAGAATTTTTGGCAAAGGCGAGGTCATGGTATATGAAAAAAACCTAGCTATTCGTATAAATGAGATCTTAGATTCAAAATCTGTCATACAATACTTCAAAAAAGAGTTAATATGAAATTTTTGCTACTAATCCTTACTGCTATTCCAATTTTTGCTTCAAATCTGCTGACTTATAATATCTATGAAAGAGGCGATAGAGTAGATATTATGCTTAGCTTTGACTCGCCTTATGAGGGTAGTATCAAGCAACAACAATCAAAAGATATGATAAATTTGATACTTAGCGATCTTGGCATAGAACAAGAGATAAACAAAAGCATAAACTCACCAATAATACAAAATTTATACATAGCTCAAAATGATAAATCAAGCACAAAAGTAGAGCTTAAATTCGTAGATCCTATTAGCATAACTGCTTCAAAAACATCAGATAAATTTGGACTTAGAATTCGTGTCATTAAACTAAAAGCTATGCCAAACACAGCTCCAGTTATCCCGGCAAATATCCAAACAAGAGATCAGACAAATGCCGCAGACATCGATACAAAATATATGATGGTTATAGGTATACTTTTTATCTTAGTTGTCGTGCTTTTGGTTGTTAAAAAAATGACTTTAAAATATAAAAATAAACTGAATGAGCCTTTTTCTATAAAAGAAACTCCAAGCAAAGCTAAAGCGCCGTCTTGGGAATTTAAAAAAGGTGGCGGAAATATAGAGATTATGTACGAAAAAGAGCTTGATGGTGCAAATAAAGTCGCATTGCTCAGTTATGAAAATAGAAAATATCTAGTTTTGTTTGGCAGCTCAAACGTATTGCTTGATAAATTTGGCGAAGATAAAATCTCAAATGAAGATGATTTTGAGGTATTTTTTGAAGAAAATAGACAAAAACTTGGAAAATATCTAGAAGATAGAAAAAACTCTCTAAATAGCTACAAAGATATGATGAGCGTTTGATCTCATCAGTATTCTTTTAGTATTTCTACTATCTTTTTGGCTATTGCTTCGTTGAAATTTAAAAGCGTTTTTTCTTCGCTAAAATCGATCTGAGATTTTTCGCTTTGCAAGTTTAAATTTGTTGTATAGTTTTGAGCGTCTTTTATCTGTATAAGCAAAGCTATTTGGGCGTCGTAATAATACTCTTTGTTGTAAAAATCATCATCAAACGGATCTCTATACCCAAACCCAGCCGATCTACCTCTAAAACTTCTACCAAACCCAAATCCCATATCCATATACATTCTTGGTTTTGTTGATGAGCTTTTTCTAAAGTAGTTTGTGCGACCTTTGATTATTATATTTGCTAGCTCTTGGCTTGAAATTTGATAACCGTGTTTGCTAAGCTCAAATTTAACTATTTGGGTTAGATTACCTTCATTTTCGTTGAAATTTACAAATACATTTTTGCCTGGAAGCTTTTGAGTGATAAATATCGGCGAACTAGTAGATATATAGACGTTTTGAGCAGAGCTTGCACAGCCGCTAAACAAGATAAGCATAATGACCAAAAACAAAACTTTTTTCATTTAAAGCCTTTAATTTTTGGCAATTATACTATGTTTTTTGAAATTTTGTGGTTAATAAAATAGACTAAAAATAAAACAGTAAAGCTAATAGCAAGCATAATTGCTGAATAAATATGCGCTAAATGATAATCCAAAAGCTCAACCGCGTTATATATGGCTATACTGGCGACTTTTGTCTCTCCGCCGACACTTCCTCCTATCATCAAAACTACGCCAAACTCTCCAAGAGTATGAGCAAAACTCACAATAGACGCAGTTAGTAAAGATGGCTTGATATTTGGCAATGCCACAAAAAGCATGGTTTTAAATCTACTTTTTCCAAGCGAATAGCTAGCCTCGACTAGTGAGCTTGGCATAGTTTTAAATCCAGCAAGAAGAGGTTGAAACATAAAAGGAAGTGAATAAATACAGCTTGCTATGACAAGTCCAGTGAAGTTAAAAACAAGTCTAATCCCAAAATACTCCTCCACAAAAGCACCTAAAAATGAGTAAGGAGAGAGCATAATAAGCATATAAAAGCCAAGAACTGATGGTGGTAAGACAAGTGGCAAAGATATAATAGCCTCAACTACTGGTTTTAGCTTGAAGCTGGTTCTTGCAATAGCGTAACTAAGTGGCAAGCATATACAAAATAAAATTCCAGTTGATATCAAAGCTAGTTTAAAAGAGAGTAAAAATGGCGTCCAATCTAGCATTTATATCCTTTTAATATTGATTTTAAAGGCTTTAGCGCTTAGAAGAACTTCGCAGCCAACTTCTAGATTTGTAGCTTCAGCGTGGCTTAGTGCGATTTCGCTGATTTGGTTTGCAACCTCGACTATCGCCACGTATAGGGCATCTCTTTTTTGGATTTCTAAAATCTTAGCATGAAAGCTAAATTTTTGTGAGCCTGAATGCTTTAAAAATATTTGCGACGGTGTGCCTTGATTTATGATTTTGCCATCATTTAGCTCATATACGACTTTGGCTAGCTTATAGATTTCACTGACATCGTGACTGACTAAAATAGTAGTCATGCCAAAGCTTTCATGGATTTTGATGAGATAGTCTTGAAGCTTGGCTCTGATCTCGTTATCGAGCGCTGAAAGTGGCTCATCAAGCAGCAAAATATCTGGCCTTCTCATAAGTGCTCTTGCTAGTGCCACGCGCTGCTTTTGACCGCCACTTAGTTTTGCGACGCTAGAATGCTCGTGCTCTTCAAGCTCCACAAGGCTCAAAAGCTCACTAGCTAGCTTTTTATCATTGTTTGCAAAAAGCAAATTTTTCATCACGTTCATATTTGGAAACAAAGCGTAATCTTGAAAAAGATAGCCTATATTTCTATTTTGTGGGGCTAAAAATTTATAATCATCAAAAAAAGTGATATTCGCATTTTTGATATAGCCACTATCGGCTTTCAAAAATCCAGCAAGTATGCGTAAAAGCGTGGTTTTGCCACTTCCGCTTTTGCCATGAAATGCGACGAAATCGCCTTTTTTGATGTTTAAGTGCGCGTCTAGCGTGAAGCTTGGGCTAAGAGTTTTTTTGCAAGAAATTTCAATCATAAAAACTCACTTATATAAAGAGATGTTTCGCCTAAAAGTGCGTAGGCTTCATCATTTGGATTAAATTTGTCAGCTAAATTCGATGAAAGTGTGATGTCAAATTTGATACTATTTATTTCAAGGGTTAAATTTGACACAATAGAGCCACGAATGATGCTAAAAATTTTGACTTTAAAAATATTTCTTGTGCCTAAATTTGAGTTTAAATTTAACTCACTTAAAAGCAAAATATCACTACTTTTAAAATCAAGCAAGGCACCCCCGCCAGCTTTTATATCTTCGCTTATCTCAAGTCCTAACATAAAAACATCGCCTAAATCCGAAGAAAAGGCGATTTGTGTAATGCCATCAATAGTTAAAATATCTTTGATAATGGCTTTAAGCATTAAAAGTCATATCCATATTTTTGGAATATTGCCTTGCCTTTTTCGCCTAAGATAAAGTCATAGAATTTCTTAGCAAGCTCGTTTTTCTCGCCATTTTTTAAAATAACGATACCTTGATCGATAGAAGTGTAAAGTTTGCTATCAAGTAAGACGAAGTCTTTGCCTTCTTTGTATTCGCTCATTTTTGGACTATACATTGAGCTAGCAGCGATAAATCCAACATCTCCAGCTTTTAGAGTTTGGCTTAGAGCCTCACCGATACTTCCAGCCTCGATGATTTTGTCTTTTATAGCGTCATAGATACCAGCGTTTTTGAATGCTTCTATGCTTGCAGTTCCATAAGGAGCTGTTTTTGGGTTTGCGATGATGATTGTTTTTACTTTCGGATCTTTTAATACCTCTAAGCCCTTGCTTAGATCAAATCCACGTACGCTTAGCATAGCAACTTTACCTTTTGCATATATGGCTGCTTCATTCATAGCAAAACCATCTTTATAAAGACCATTTGCAAAATCCATATTCGCAGCCATGAATACTTCAAAAGGTGCGCCGTTTTTGACTTGTGCGACTAGCTTTCCACTTGAGCCAAGACTTACGTTTAAATTTGCATCTGGGTTAAGTTTTTTGAACTCAGCTTTGATATCATCAAATGCGTAAGTTACGTTCGCAGCTGCTGCGATGTTTAGATCAGCACAAAATCCAGCCACTGCTAAAACAGCAGCTAAAAAGAACTTTTTCATATAAACTCCTATATTGAAAATTTAGATTTTGAATTATACCATAAAATATTGATTTTATTGATATAAATTATTTATTTATATTTAAATCTTGTAAGGTAAATGGGTGTAGCGAAAAAGATTCGCTACGTTTGTGGTGCGTTTTATGCTCCGATTAAGATATTGCTTGCTTTTATGATAGCTACTACTTCATCGCCAACGTTTATTTTCATCTCTTGAGCTGATTCGTTTGTGATGATTGCTGATATTTTTTGATGATTGCTAACTTCTATGATAACTTCAGCATTTACAGCACCAAGTTTTGCTTCTAAAACTTTACCTTTTAGTTGGTTAGCTGCTGAAAGTTTCATGCCTTTTCCATCTTCTTTGCCGATCATTACGCTTGGAGCTTTGAATATAAATAAAACTTCTTTGCCGACTTTAAGGTCTAAGTTTTTTTCACTTTCTACTGTGATAGTAGCTCTTAGCTTTTCGCCATTGCTTAGTTTAGCAGTAACTTCTGAGTTTACTGCACCTGTTTTGATATCTGTGATTTCAACTAATAGTTGATTTCTAGCACTTAGCTTCATATTCATCCTTTGTAGATGCGTTAGGGCATCTTTGCTTATATCTTTGCTTTTGCAAAGTTCGTCTAAAAATAATTTTTGGGCTTTAAGAATTGCATCGTAAGTATTTATGAGTCCTTTAGCATAATCGCTTAGTTCGCTACCACTATTTTTTCTATTGCCATTAACTCTTATGATAAGAGGCTCTTTTGATCTATTGTTTAAAAAATCCAAACAGTCCCAAGCATTTTTGTACGATATGTCGATAGCAGCCGCAGCTTTTGTTATGCTTTTTGTCTGATCTATAGCTTTTAACAGCTTTATGTGTTTTCCTAAAACTGCAGTATCGCTATTTAAAAACAGTTCTAAACTAACATCTGCTTTCATGTACTTCCTTTATATACTCAAATTTACTTTCAGTGTCTGTAGTATATATCTATTTTTTGAATAAATTTTAAACTATCCAAATGCTAAATTTATATAAAAAGACTAAAAATAATAATTTATAATATATAAAGGTAAAGTCATGTAAAATTTAAAGCTTTAGAGTATAAATTTACGGAGATTGCATGAAAAAAGTGATTATAGCAGTTTTATTTTGTTCTATTTTGGGTGCAAATGAAACCGATATTTCATCGTTTGATGACGAATTTAGCGATAAACCGATCTTTGATCCGCTAAGTGGATACAATAGAGTGATGACAGATGTAAATGATTTTATGTATAGAAATATGTTTACTCCTGTGTTTAAGGGTTATGATTATATTATGCCAGATGAGGGACAAACTGCGATTTCAAACTTTTTTGATAATATTTTATTTCCTATAAGATTTATAAATAACTTATTGCAATTCAAATTTGCAAATGCTGGTGAAGAAACTCTTAGATTTATCGCAAATACGGTAGTTGGATTTGGTGGCATAAGTGACGTGGCTACGAATGTTTATGGATTAAAAAAACACGATGAAGACTTCGGGCAAACTCTTGGATATTGGGGCGTTGGAAGTGGATTTCCAGTAGTTATCCCTATCCTTGGACAATCAAATTTAAGAGATATTGCTGGGCTTGGTGGGGATTATTTTATAAATCCACTTAGTTATAGCAATGATGTTTGGGCTAGAGATAGTAAATTTTTTGATCTAAATTTAGCTATAAAAACAGAGCAAATGATAAACGAAAACTCACTAGATCCAGAAAAATATCAAAAAGCAACTTCTGGAGCTGTGGATTTATATACATTTATAAAAAATGCCTACGAGCAAAGAAGAAACGCACTAATCAAGGAGTAAATTTGAAAAAGTTAATACTATTTTTATCTATTTTTAGCCTATCTTTTGGGCTTGAGCTTGCTAGCATTGAGCCGGTTATGAAAGAAAATCTTAAAACTGCTATCAGCATCGTGAGTGATAAATCGCTAAATGATATGCAAAAGTCTAACAAGTTATTTGATATGTTTGATTCGTATTTTGATTATACTTTGATGGCAAAACTTGCATTATCTAAGCATTATAAGGCGTTAAACGATGAAGAGCGAGCTAAATTTACCAAGACTTTTGAAGCCAGACTTAAAAAATCTTTCACAGATAAACTATCTCTATACACAAACGAGCAAATAGTTATAAAAGACGCGACTATTCCAAATCCAAGTAGGTATTTTGTAAATGCTGCTATCATTAGCGGCGCTGACACTTATAGCTTGGTTTTTAAATTTTACAAAGCCAAAGACAATGACTTTTTGATCTATGATGTTGATATACTCGGCGTTAGCGTGATACAGACCTATAGATCACAGTTTGATGATTTGAGTGGTAAGGTTGATTTTAATGAAATTTTAAAACGCTTGGAAGTGACAAATTTGCCAGATGACAACAAAAAAGCAAAATGAATAAAATATTCAAATTTATAGTAAATTTCCCAAAATTAGTTCTGCTTGTTAGTGTTATTTTATGCTTAATTTTTGGGATGTTTTCTACTAAATTACAAATCGATGCTTCTACCCAAACACTGCTTTTAGATAATGATAAAGAGCTTGGGATCTGGAGAGAAATCTCAAAAAGATATGAAACGCCAAATTTTTTAGTCGTTGCATATACTCCAAACCAAGATCTGCTATCTTCAAAAACACTTGATAAAATAGCTAAAATTTCTAATGAACTTGAAAAAATAGATGGCGTAAAAAGTGTTCTTTCTATTTTAAATGTTCCACTTTTGCAAAACGCAGATATTCCAGTAAGCGAGCTGGTCAAACACGTCCCGACTCTTATGGACAAAGACGCAAATTTAAGCGCAGCAAAAGACGAGTTTCTCTCAAGTCCGCTTTATAAAAATAGCCTTGTGAGTGGGGATTTTAAAACCACTTCTATAGTGATAAATTTAGAACCAAATGAAAAATACGACGCATTCATCGAAAAAAGAGATCTGCTAAAAAGCCTAGAGCAAAATAAAACCATAACCCAAAATCAAAAAATTGAGCTTGAAGCTTTGGACGTTCAATTCAAGCTTTACAGAGATGAGCTTCGTATAAAAGAGCATGAAAATATAGAACAAATCAGGGCAGTTATAAGCCAAAATAGAGGCGATGAAAGGCTGTTTTTAGGCGGAATAAATATGATCGCTGATGATATGATAGGCTTTGTCAAAAATGATCTTTTGGTTTATGGAGTTAGCGTTTTAATCCTTCTTATGCTTTGTTTGTGGCTATTTTTTAGACAGATTAGATTTGTCTTTTTGCCTATTTTTATCTGTATTTTATCTGTGATTTTGGCAAGTGGAGTTTATGGGCTTTTGGGATTTGAGATAACTGTGATTAGTTCAAATTATATCGCGCTTCAGCTCATCATCACGATTTCAGTTGTAATTCACTTGATAACTGGATATAGAGAGCTTTATATTTTGCATCCAAATTATACGCAAAAACAGCTTGTTTATCTGGCTTTAAAATCACGTGCAAATCCATGCTTTTTTGCTATTTTTACCACTGTTATTGGCTTTGTTTCGCTTTGTTTGAGTGATATAAAGCCGATCATTATGCTTGGGCTTATGATGAGTGGTGGGATTAGTATATCTCTAGTCGTGGCGTTTGTGGTGTTTGGATCTTTGCTTGTTTTACTAAATAAAAAAGAGCCAAAAAGAAGCTTTGAAAATAGCTTTAAATTTACCCATTGGTGTGCAAAATTAGCCATAAATAGACGACAAATCATCTATATTGTTAGTATTTTTATATTTATTGGTGGGATTTATGGTATATCAAAACTAAGAGTTGAAAATAGTTTTATAGGATATTTCAAATCAAGTACTGAAATTTACAAAGGAATGGAAGTCATAGACAAAAGTCTTGGTGGAACCGTGCCGCTTGATGTGACTATCAAATTTAAAGATACTAAAAGCAATGAAGTAGCGACAAAAGATGAGTTTTTGAGTGAATTTGAGAGCGAATTTAGCCAAAACGAATCAGATCCGCGCTATTGGTTTTCAACTTATAAAATGGATGTAGTAAAAAAAGTTACTAGATTTTTAGAAGATAGAGAGTTTGTAGGGAATGTAAGCTCTCTTGGAACTCTTTTAGAGGTTGGCAAAGCCTTAAATAAGGGAAATGAGCTTGATTCTTTGAGCCTTGCTATACTTTACAACGGACTTCCAGATGAGTATAAAAAGATTCTTTTGTCGCCTTATGTAAGCATAGAAGATAGTGAAGTTCATTTCGTGATTAGAACCATAGATAGCGATGAGAGGCTAAGGCGTGATGAGTTTATCAAAACGCTTCAAACAGACCTTAATGAGCTTTTGGCAGATGATAATGTAGAAGCTAGAGTTAGTGGAGTTATGGTGCTTTATAACAATATGCTTCAAAGCCTTATTAGCTCGCAAGTTGATACATTTGGTTTTGTTGTTTTAGCTCTTTTTATTGTATTTATTTTTATATTTAAAAGCGTTAAACTAGCCGTTATTGGCATTGTTGCAAATTTAGTCCCGCTTTGCGCTGTTTTTGGGATCATGGGAATGGCTGGAATCCCGCTTGATATAATGAGTATCACAATAGCTGCAATCAGCCTTGGTATCGGCGTGGACGACATAATCCACTATATACATAGATATAATCTTGAAATCAAATCCAAAGATAAAATAAGAGCTATTCGCTCAAGCCATTCTAGCATAGGATATGCTATGTATTACACATCTTTTGCGGTATTTTTGGGCTTTAGTGTTATGAGTTTTAGTAACTTTTGGCCGACTATATATTTTGGTATATTGACTGATCTTGTTATGGCTATGATGCTTTTAGGAGCTTTGCTTCTTTTGCCGGCTCTTATTTTGTCATTTTATTCGACAACTTGTAAAAAAGAGTAAATATCTCTTACGTTTGGCGTATGGGCTGCGTACCAGATAGCTCTTTTTTCTTGCTCTATTTTATGAACTACTCCGCTAAAGATAACGTCGCATTGCACCACGCTTACACCGATATTTGTGCTATTTATGAGGCTATCAGATATAAGCTCTTTTTTTAAGTTTGCTAATATGGCAAGCTCATCAGAGCTGGCGCAAATCCTATCTTTTTTGTATTTTATATATGTTTTTATCTTTTTTACTTCGTATGTGTTTTTTGCTAGCTCGACTAATTCTAGTTTTTGGGCTTCATTTTCTACTTCGCCTATTAGTAAAACTTCTCCCCAAAACGATTCTACATCAATGTCGAAATTGCTTAGATTTTTTGAATTTACGATTTTTGTTTGGATTTTTGTTTTTATGATTTTATCTTTGAGGATAGAATAAATTCCTCTTTCATCATTTGATAGGCTATATGCACTATAAACTGTGTTTGCATTCATTCCAGCTGCTACGCCGATACAGCCACAAAACATAAAAGCCAGCAAGGTCAAAAATATAATTTTTTTCATTTTGGTTATTTATGTAAAATTTGAGTTTTGTTTATTGTAACCAAGAGGAGCTTAAAACTTAGAATTTGGGCTATATTCAACTTGAATTTATATAAAATTTGTTAGAATCTTAACTTAGTATTTTGTTTTTATTGGAGAGTAAAACGACCTGGTGGCGTTCTAGGACTTCAAATCCTGTGGCGGGGCGGTTGACCGTTTCGCGGGGTGTTCGATTCACTCACTCTCTCGCCAAATGATTTTGTAAGTAATTTTTATAGGTAAGGTTTTATGAAAGTTGATAAGATCCGCGATTCGTTTTCTTCTGGTCTTTTAAAAAGAGCCTACCTAATCTCTATAATATCTATATTTGCTATAGTTTTTTTACTCTTTTTTGTATTTTCAAGCAAGGTAGAAAAGCTAGAAGATGAGCTAAAAGCAAATAATTTATACTATATGACAAATGTCATAAATCAGATAAATTACGTATATCATGATCTATCAGTTATTTCTCAAGAGGATTTGTTGGCTTATAAATTTGAAGAGATAGTAGCTAAAAACGGTGCTGTGATGTCTATATATCTCATAAATGATAAGCTTGATATTTTGGCTTCCATAAACCATTCTGGAAACAAACTAGATAAATTCCAAATCGAACATCATAAAAAAGAATTTGAGAGCAAAGACACTTTTATATCTAAATTTTATTATTACAATGATGATATAAGCTTTTATATTTATATCCCTACTACAAATAATAAAGCATTTATAGTCGAAATGGATGCCAAAGAACTTGTCAAAAATATGCTTGCATACTCGAAGCGAAAAAACGGATTTTTGATAGATAGCGATGGATTTATGCTTCCTGGAGATAAGGGCTATAGCGTATATGACGACTTTGATTTGGATATTTTATGGAAAACAACAAAACATAGCATAGCCATAACCACAAAAAATGATCGCTTTTGCTTTTATCATATATATTTTAATGAAGCTTTAAATTTAGGAATTGTTTCTAGAAAGTCGGTTTTTGAGTTTTTTAGCACTGATTTAGCGTTGATAACTTGCTTGTTTTTGATTTTGGCTTTGGTGTGTTTTATAGTTTTGGATCTATTTTTGTTTTTCAAATACAGGATTATCGCTCAAGTCGATGGGCTTCAAAAGCTACTAAATGGGCTAAAAATAGGAGAAATCCCAGCAAAGGTCATCAACTACGACCAAAAATTTTCAAATATAAGCAATAATATTTTAAATTTATATCTAAATCAAGTTATAGCGAAAAATGATCTAAGAGATTATAAAGGTCAATACTCTTTAATCTTCCAAAAAAGCAATATCAATATACTTTTTGTCGATGCAAAAAATGGAAATATTATAGATGCCAGCCAAGCAGCCATTGACTTTTATGGATATGAAAAAACAGAACTTATAGCTATGAATATCTTTGACTTGCAAATCACAAATCAATATGATGAATCGTACAATAAAATTTCATCAGTTTATGGATGTGATAGCATTGTTTGCAATCATAGATTGTCAAATGGAGATATTAGAATAGTTAGAATTTCTAGCACTATCATTACTACAAATTTTAACAGTTTTTACTTTATGATCGTTTGGGATATAACAGATGAGCAAAAGAAAATAGACAATATCAATAGCGAAAAAGTATTTTTGGAGTTAAGTCCGATTTTGATAGTGTCATTTGAGCTAGATGATATCTGGAAAGTAGTGCAGATCTCAAACAACGTCCAAAGCATACTTGGATACAAACTTGAAGATATTTTGCTTACTAAATTTAGCTTTAAAACCTTAATACATGATGATGATATATCTGCTATATTAAGAGATGTTACGCATAGGGCTAAGCTTGTGGGGACTTCTTATGAGAGCGATACTGAGTTTGATAGGTTGTGCCGTGTTAAGATGGCAAATGGTAAATTTGAGTGGTTTAAGATATTTATCAAAATATTTAAAACCGAGACTTCTACGACAGCTACTATTTTTATGTTTAAAAATACAGAGCAAAAGGTCATGGAAGACATCTATAAAGAAAGAATCAACAAATACCAAAATCTACTTCTAAGTACATCTTCAATGCCTTGGGATTATGACTGCAAGACTCAAATTTTGACATTTTCACATAGTCTTGCTTTGCTTCTTGGATATGATGGTTTAAATGAGCTTGGAGTTGTTACTTATCCAAATTTATCAAAAGTTATACACAAAAATGATTTGATAAAACTAGATAATGCCTATGAAAGTTATGTAAATGGACTGAGTGATAACTTTTTTGTGGAGCTTAGATTTATCAAAAAAGACGGAGAGCCAATCTGGATACAGATAAAAGGAAGAGCGATATCTAAAGACATAAATGGTGTACCTGTGCAGCTTTGTGGTATGTTAGAAGATATCAGCAAAAAAATTGAATCAAGATCTCAGATAAAACTCATCGCAAATATCTTTTCATACGCAAGAGAAGGTATAGTTATAACCGCTTTGGATGGAACAATTATAGATATAAATGATTCATTTACTCATATAACTGGATATGCCAAAGAAGATGTCGTAGGCAGAACCCCAAGCATACTAAAATCAAATAGGCACGATGGTGCTTTTTATAAAAAAATGTGGGATGATATCCAAGATATTGGTTTTTGGCATGGTGAAATTTGGAATAGAAGAAAAAATGGAGAGATATATCCAGAAATACTAACTATAAGTTCTGTAAGAGGCGAAGATGACGAGCCATTGCACTATATAGCGATATTTTCAGATATGACTAGAAGCAAAGACAATGAAGAAAAACTAAGAAAAATAGCCCATTACGATACGCTTACAAAGGTGCCAAATAGATTTTTGGCATTAGAATATTTAAAAGATTTTATGGATAACGCAGACAAAACTCAGCGTAAATTTGCTTTAGCTTACATAGATCTTGATGGATTTAAAATAGCAAACGATATTTACGGTCATCACTGTGGCGATGCCGTGCTTGTCAAGATGACAAATTTCATTAAAGATGCATTAAGACCTAATGATATATTGGCTAGATTTGGTGGAGATGAGTTTGTCATCATCATAAATGACGTGGAAAACCAAGCAGAATTTACTAGCCTACTAGATTCTATTATAATTGCTGCTAGCAATGAAATAGTAGTAGGCAGCAATAAAATCGCACTGAGTGCTAGCATGGGCGTGACCATTTATCCTCAAACAACAAATCTTAGTATAAATGACTTATTAAAGCAAGCAGATTGGGCTATGTACCATGCTAAACTTGCTGGTAAAAATCGTTATTATATATTTGACACACAAAAAGATATGTTGTTTGATTATTACAACGATCTTTTGATATCTAGTGATAAATTTGAAGATAATGAGTTTATTCCTATGTATCAGCCTATAATAGATGTGGGGCTTGGAGCTATTACTAGTTTTGAGCTGCTAGTCAGATGGAAACATCCAGTCAAAGGCATTATGCTTCCGCTTGACTTTTTAAATATTCTTAGAAATAAAAAGTGGTTTAATGAGTTTAGTATATGGGTTATTAAAAATGCAATAAATGCTATAAATTCTCTTCCAAACTCAGATATCAAATTTAGCGTCAATGTGCCGTTTTATCAGCTGATGAATGATGAATTTTATGCTAAATTTGAAGAGCTTTATGTAGACATGGCGCCTTTTTCTAGATTAGTCATCGAGATTACTGATACACCATTAGCTCAGTATCCAGATATTAAGCCAGGCATCTTTGATAGGTATAAAAAATTTGGTATTGATTTTGTATTTGATGATTTTGATGCAAACACAGCAGTTGTGAATATTTTAAGAGATATTCCAGCTTCTAGATATAAGATAAGTAAGTCTTATGCGACCACGCTTTTAACAGATGTAAAAAATATAGAAATAATCAAAAATATACTATGCTTGTGTAATGCCTTTGGCAAAATAGCCATACTAAAAGGTATAGAAAATAATTATATCTATAAGATAGCAACAGATCTTGGATTTAAGCGAATTCAAGGCAACTTTATATCTAAGCCAGTCCTCAGCCAAGACATAAAAGCAGTTATGGAAGATATAGTTGTGCAAAAAGTTAATGAGCCAAAAGAGGATAGATCAAGCTACTATGAATTTCTAGTATTTCAGATGGTTTGCATAACAAAAATTACTATTTCTATAGATAACAATAACTCTTTATTATTTGATTATACGGAATATATAAAAAAATATAAGGAATATTTGGATAAAATAGTTGCTGTTCCAAAATGTTGTGAAGATGTAAAAAATATCATTGATAGATTGCATAATGAAGAACTTGATAAGCCAATAAAAGATAGTTTATTAGCAGAGCTAGAAAGCAAAAGGCTTTGCATTTTAAATAGTATAGATGGAGATTAGATTGAATTATACTGATAAAGTTGTATATGAGCATGAGATTCCAGACGGCTCGAAGCTCTATTTTGGAGATAGTGCTAGGCTTAAAAGAGAGATAGAAAATAAAGCCAGTTCAATTCTTTTGAAGAATGGTTTTAGCGAGATTATTACGCCTTATTTTAGCTATCATCAGCACCTTAGTGTTGATCCTATAAAGCTAGTTAGGTTTTCTGATAGAAACAATCACGAAATAAGCCTAAGAGCTGATAGCACTGTCGATGTGGTTCGCATTGCAACACGTCGCATAAAAGATACAAGCACTAAAAAGTGGTTTTATATCCAACCAGTTTTTAAATATCCAAGCACAGAAGTTTATCAAATAGGCACAGAAATCCTAGATAGCGACAATCTTTTAGAGTGTATGAATATAGCAAAAGAGCTGTTTGATGAGTTAAAAATAGAGCCTTATTTGCAAATAAGCAATATAGAAATTCCAAAAATTATTTGCAAGCTTCTAAATTTACCAATTGATGTTTTTGAAAATGGTAGAATAGAGGTTATTTTAGGTCAAAATTTAGAGTGGTTAAACAAACTAGCTACAATAAAAGACGCAAAAGATATTGATGAGGTTATCTCTATAGTACCAAACGAGCTAAAAGAGCCACTTGTTTTGCTTAAAAATTTAGCTGACTCTTTTGAATGGAAAAATAAAGTCTACGCACCACTTTATTACTCTAAAATGCGCTATTATGATAAGCTATTTTTTAGATTTTTGAGTGGAAATTCTATTTTAAGCGGCGGTGGAAGCTATGAGATAGATGGTAGGATTTGTGTTGGTTTTGCTATTTTTAGTGACGCTCTAATCGAAAAATTAAGTAAATAATAAAAGGATGATATTATGAAAAAGGCAGATTTAATAGTTGGAGTTCAATGGGGAGATGAGGGCAAAGGCAAGATAGTTGATATGCTTTCGCAAAATTATGATGTAGTTTGTAGAAGTGGTGGCGGACACAATGCCGGTCATACTATTTGGGTAGATGGCATAAGATATGCTTTACACCTTGTTCCAAGCGGAATTTTGCATAAAAATATTATAAACATAATAGGAAATGGCGTCGTTGTAAGCCCTGAAGTTTTGATAACTGAAATGGCACAATTTGACGGACTTGAAGGAAGATTTTTTATAAGCGATAGAGCTCATCTAAATTTAGCCCACCATTCGCTAATAGATCAAGCAAAAGAGAGATTAAAAGGTGATAAAGCCATAGGAACAACTGGAAAAGGCATAGGGCCAGCATACGCAGATAAGATCAGTAGAAGCGGTCACAGAGTAGGCGAGCTTTTAAATCCAGAGTTGTTGTGCGAAAATTTGATGAAAGACTTTGAAGAAAATAAAAAATATTTTGAAGCCTTGGGCGTTCAAATTCCTCAAAAAGATAGTATTTTGGCTGATTTAACAAGATTTAGAGATGTTTTATCTCCATATATCACAAATACAACTGAGCTTCTATGGAATGCAATGGATAATGACAAAAAAGTCTTGCTTGAAGGAGCTCAAGGAACACTTCTTGATATAGATCACGGTACATATCCTTATGTGACTAGCTCAAACACTATTTCAGCTGGAGCTTGTACTGGTCTTGGACTAAGCCCAAAAAGCATAGGCGAAGTAATCGGTATCATTAAAGCTTATTCTACAAGAGTAGGAAATGGCGCATTCCCTACTGAAGATATGGGAAGCGATGGCGATAAGATGTGTGATATTGGCAAAGAGTTTGGCACGACAACTGGCAGAAGAAGAAGATGTGGTTGGTTTGACGCTGTTGGTGTAAAATACGCTTCAAGACTAAATGGAGTTGATACTTACGCACTTATGAAACTTGATGTTTTAGACGGCTTTGAGAAAGTTAAAATTTGCAAAGCTTATAAGTACAAAGGCGAGAGCATAAACTACTTCCCAGCTGATCTTGAAAACGTAACTCCAGTATATGAAGAGATGGATGGATGGGATAGCATAAGTGGTATCAAAAAATATGAAGATTTGCCACTAAATGCTAGAAAATACATAGAAAGAATAGAAGAGCTAACTGGCGTTAAAATCGGCTTTATATCAACTAGCCCAGAAAGAAACGATACTATTATTAGATGAATACCAAATTTAGCCCTATCATCAAAGTAAGAAAACAAAATATCGACAAGATAGAGATAAATCTTGCTAGATGTAGGGCATTAAAAAATGAGCTACAAGAGTCGCTAAAAATGGCGACCGCAGCTCTTGAGAGTTATAAATTTCCAAAAGGCGGCAATGCAAACACAATCAAAATAAGCCTAGAAGAGCAACGTCTTTTAAGAGAGCAAAAAGATAGCATATCTGAAAAACTAAGCTTAAACCAAAAAGAAATTTCTCACTATGAGTTTCAGCACAAAAAGGCTTATATAGAGCTCGAAAAAATAAAATATCTACACAACGAAGAGATAAAAAAATATATCCAAGCAGTCAAAAAACTAGAAGCCTCAAATCTCGATGAGATAGCAGTCCAAAGATACTCTTTTATGAAAGACGAACAATGAAATTTGTATTTATATTTGTATTTTGTTTTGTAAATTTGATGGCAAATGATTGGAATGCTATATATGAAGCAAAAAAAGATGAAATACAAAGAGAGTTTGAAAAAATCGATAGCGCAAGACAAGAGTTAGAAGCTTACAGAGCTGCTACCAAATCGCTTTTTGACAAAAGAGAAGCCGATGTCTTGAAAAAAGAGGCTGACATAAATAAAACGCTAGAAGAGATAAGCAAAAAAGAAGATAGCATAAAAGAGCTTTTAGCAAAAAATGAGCAAATTTTAGCTGAGCTTAAAACCATAACCACTGATAAAGTTTTGCAAGTCTATGAAAAGATGAAAGACGCCCCAGCAGCAAGCATAATAAGCGGCTTGCCAAGACAGGACGCCGCAAAGATACTCTACTCACTCCCACCTAAAAAAATATCATCAATACTATCAAAAATGGATCCAGCCATCGCAGCTGAGATAACAGAAATCCTAAGAAAAGATGAGCTTTTTAGCGATAATAACGCAACCAAATAAATTTATCTCACAATCATATTTAAAAATTTCAAAATAATTGGCTTAAAAGATTTAAATGTCACACCGATTTAACTCTTTTTTACATTTTTTTAGCTAAAATTGTCACAAAATAATGAAAGGTTGTTTATGCGTATAAAATTACCACATGCTCCATACATAGCAAGAAAAGTAGGACTTGATCTTTATAACTGTGGTTTTGTTACATTTAGTGCTGGCATAGAGCCGGTTGCTTTGGTCGTTAAAGATATTTTAGAAACTGATATAAACAAAGAAAAAGCACTAGAAGAAAAAGTAAAAGCAGTTTTAGAGCAAAATGAAAATGAGATGGATTTTATGCAAGTTGATAGAAAAAATATGTTTTGGCTTATCAAGAAAAAACTTGCAAAAGAATTTGACGTGATTTTATCTTATGAAGATCGCTACAGCCACGTCGCACACGAGATTTTAGAGCAAATTTGGAAAAAAAGCTTGATTGATTATAGCGTATCTGAAAACCGCGTTAAAAATGTAATTTATAACTCTATAGAAAACTACCTAAAAACCTATGAAGCCATAGAAGATACAGTAGTTGATAAGCTTGATAATTACAAAAGAAAGCTAATCCCAGGCACCGAAGAATACGATTTGATTTTTGAAAAATTATATGAAGAAGAGCTACACAAAAAAGGAATGATTTAATGAAGGCATATATTTATCTTGAAAATGGTGTTTATTTAGAAGCAAAGGCATTTGGCAAAAGCGGAAGTGCTTTTGGAGAGCTTGTTTTTAACACATCGTTAACTGGCTATGAAGAGATTATCACAGATCCTAGCTACGCTGGACAGTTTATAGTTTTTACAATGCCTGAAATCGGTATAGTTGGTATAAATGACGACGACCAAGAGAGTGCTAAAATACACGCTAGTGGTATTTTCATAAGAAATTTTAATGAAAATCCTAGTAATTTTAGAAGTCAAAAGAGCTTAGAGCAGTTTTTTTATGATCAAGGTAAATTTGGCGTTTATGATATCGACACAAGGTATCTTACAAAGATGCTAAGAGATAGTGGAAATATGCGTGTTTTTGTATCTACTGAGATAAGTGATAAAGAGGTTTTAAAGCACGAGCTTGAAAATAGTGCAAAAATAGAAGAGATAAACTATGTGAGCATTGTCAGCACAAGAAAACCTTATAATCACGAAAAAAACTCTTGGAAACCAGAGAAAATGAGCTATGGAAATGTAAAATCTATAGGCAAAAAAGTAGCCGTCATAGACTATGGCGTAAAGAGAAATATACTAAATGAGCTTTGTGAAGCTGGACTTGAAGTAGAGATCTATCCTCATGATGTCAAAGCCGAGTTTTTGATAGATAAATTTAAAAAAGGCGAGATAAACGGAGTGTTTTTGAGCAATGGTCCAGGCGAGCCAAGAATGCTTGTAAATGAGATAAATGAAATCAAAAAGCTGATAGCTGCTGATATTCCGATGTTTGGAATCTGTCTTGGACATCAGTTGCTTTCAAATGCTTATGGATATGAGACTTACAAGCTTAAATTTGGCCAACATGGAGCAAATCATCCGGTGTTAAATTTAGAAACCAAAAGCGTAGAAATAACAGCTCAAAACCATAATTATAATGTCCCAGAAAGCATCTGCGAAGTAGCTACTGTGACTCATAGAAATCTATTTGATAATACAATCGAAGGCGTGAGATATCATGGTGGAAAAGTATTTTCAGTCCAACACCACCCAGAAGCTAGCAGCGGTCCAAACGAAAGCAAATATATATTTAAGAAATTTATAGAAATATTATAATGGAATTTGCAACTATATTTAGCGTTATTAGCGTCGCTTTTTTATCTAGCATATCTCATTGTCTTGGGATGTGCGGTGGATTTGTGGTCGCTTGTAATGCTAAACTTGCAAAAAAACCTGTAGCTCAAATTTGGCTTTATAATATCAGCTATCATATAAGCAGAATTCTAGCTTACGTGGTGCTTGGTATTTTATTTGGGCTTTTTGGCTCATTTGTCATAGCAAGCGTAATTCTAAAGGGATACGTGTTTTTCGCTATTGGTCTATTTATGGTGGTTTTAGGGGTGGCTTTGATAAAAAGAGGAACTCTTTTAAAATTTATAGAAAATGACAAAATATCACAAAAATTTATAATGCCTAAATTTAAAAATCTCATACAAAAAGACGGCATATTGGCGTTTATGCTGCTTGGGTTTTTAAATGGCCTTTTACCTTGTGGGGTGGTTTATTATTTTTTAGCACTTTCACTTAGTGCTGGAAGTATCGCAAATGGAGCTTTGGTTATGGCGGCATTTGGTGTCTCGACACTTCCTGCGATGCTTGGTTTTAGCGGACTTGTAAATTTGATAAGTGGGGAGCTAAAATCAAAGATGAACTATATCTCAGCCGGTATTATAATGCTTTATGGTATATATTTGGCATATTTAGGATTTATGGCTATAAAATGATAAATTTGAGTGTAAAGTTAAAACAATACCAAGATGCTATAGATAAGAGCAATATCGTTTCAAAAACAGATATAGAAGGCTATATAACTTTTGTGAATGATGAGTTTTGCAAGATTAGTGGATATAGTAGAGAAGAACTTATCGGAAAACCTCACAACATAGTGCGCCATCCAGATGTCCCAAGTGAAAATTTCAAGATACTTTGGAAGACAATTCTTGCAAAAAAAGTCCATAAAGGTATAGTCAAAAATAGAGCCAAAGATGGAAGCTCATTTTATTTAAATACCACGATTATTCCGATACTTGATGAGAATGGGGATATAGAAGAATTTGTCGCTATCAGGCACAATGTCACTGAGGTCGTTTTGCTAAATGAGAGGCTTTTAAAAACTCAAAATGAGCTAAAAGAGCTAAACGCGTCTTTGGAGCAAAAGGTTGCCGAACAGACAAAAAAACTTATAGATCTAAATAAAAATCTAGAGCAAAGAGTACTTCAAGAAGTCGTAAAAAACGAAGAAAAAACAAGATTGATGTTTCAGCAAAGCCGCCTTGCAAATATGGGTGAAATGCTAGCAAATATAGCTCATCAGTGGAGACAGCCACTAAACGAGCTTAGTATAGACCTTTTTAGGCTTAAACAAAGTTGCGAGCCAAATAGTGAATTTATGGAAATTTACGATCACTCAAAATCAGTAATAAAAGGTATGAGCAACACCATAGAAGACTTTAGAAATTTCTTTAATTCAAATACCCAAAAGGAGAATTTTCCAGTTTATGAGGCTTTAAACAATGCTATCATAATGCTCCAAAGGACGCTTGAAAAAGAGGATATCAAGCTTGATTTTAACTGCGATAAAGAAGCTAGCGTAAGTGGATATAAAAACGAGCTAACTCAAGTATTTGTAAATTTATTTACCAACACAAGAGATGCTTTTAGGGATGTTAATATAACAAATAAAGTCATTAAAATCTCTATTAAAAAGTTAAAAGATAATGTAAAAATTAAAATTTGTGATAATGCTGGCGGCATAAAAGAAGATGTAAAAGATAAGATATTTGAGCCGTATTTTACTACCAAACATCCAAGCGTAGGAACTGGACTTGGGCTTTATATGAATAAAAAAATTATCGAAAAATTAAATGGAGATATCAGTGTAAAAAATGTCAAGGGCGGAACTTGTTTTGAAATAAATATACCAACAAAAGAGGATAAAGGAAATCAAGATGAATAAAATGCTTAAAAATTTAACAGTACTCTTAGTCGAGGATGAAGAAAAGATCAGAAATAGCATGGGAAGTGCTATGGAGGCGGTATTTAATAAAGTCATATTGGCACAAAATGGAGATGAAGGGCTTAAAAAATTTAAGAAATTTAACCCAGATATCGTAATAACAGACATCTCTATGCCTATTATGGATGGGCTTGATATGGCTAGTGGCATAAGAAATATATCAAAAGATACTCCAATAATCGTTCTTAGTGCATTTAGCGAAAAAGAAAAATTGCTAAAAGCCATAGATGTCGGCATAGATAAATACATAATCAAACCAATAGATATGGAAGAGTTGTTTGAGGCTATATCATTTTTAGCCACAAGTAAGATAAGTGGTGCAAATATTATTGAAATCGGTACTGGATACGCATTTAACAAATCAAAAAGAGTTCTGATACAAAATGATGTAGAAATCCCACTAACCAAAAAAGAATTGGCGTTTATTTCTATACTTGTAAAAAGACTTGGAACGCTTGTGCTTCACGAAGAGATAAAAAATACAGTTTGGATCGGAGAAAAGGTAAGTGACGCTGCGATTAGAACATTTATAAAGCGTATTCGTGATAAAGTTGGTTCAAATTTAATTAAAAATGTGCCAGGTCTTGGTTATAAAATAGAAACAAATTTCTAATTTTTTTAATTTCCAAACACTGATTTTATGGCTATCTAAAAAGATTAATTTATACAAAATTAATCTTTTTAAGAAAATTTATATTTTATTTACCTTATAATTTCAAAGTTATGTTTTTTTCAGCTTAACATAAAAATTTCTAACAGGAGGAACTTTTCGATGCAGCCAAGTAACGCATTGAATTATGACTATTCAGTCGCTAAGTACTTCATGTTTACCACTATTATATTTGGTATAGTAGGTATGGGTATAGGAACTTTGATAGCTTTTCAAATGGCCTATCCAGATCTAAACTACCTAGCTGGTGAATACGGAACATTTAGTCGTCTAAGACCACTTCACACAAATGGTGTGGTTTATGGGTTTATGTTGTCAGGTATATTTGCTACCTGGTATTATATCGGTCAAAGAGTACTTAAAGTCTCTATGAGCGAATCAAAATTCCTAATGTTTATAGGAAAACTACATTTTTGGCTTTATGTTTTAGTAATTGCCTTGGCTGTTGTGAGTCTTTTTGCTGGCTTATCTACTTCAAAAGAGTATGCTGAGCTTGAATGGCCTATAGATTTGCTTGTAGTTGTAGTATGGGTTTTGTGGGGAATTTCTATATTTGGACTTATAGGAATACGCCGTGAAAAAACTCTATATATCTCACTTTGGTATTATATAGCTACATTCTTAGGCGTTGCAATGCTATATTTATTCAACAACATGGAAGTTCCAACTCGTCTTGTTTCAGGAATGGGTAGCTGGTTGCACTCTGTTTCTATGTATGCTGGAAGTAATGACGCTCTAGTACAATGGTGGTGGGGACACAACGCTGTTGCGTTCGTATTTACTGTTGCAATTATCGCTCAAATTTATTATTTCTTACCAAAAGAAAGCGGTCAGCCAATATTTAGCTACAAACTTTCACTATTCTCATTTTGGGGCTTAATGTTTGTTTATCTATGGGCTGGCGGTCACCACCTTATATATTCTACAGTTCCAGACTGGATGCAAACTATGGGATCAATCTTCTCTATAGTTCTTATCTTACCAAGCTGGGGATCTGCTATAAATATGCTTCTTACTATGAAAGGCGAGTGGGGACAACTAAGAGAGAATCCACTTATTAAATTTATGGTTTTAGCAAGTACATTCTATATGTTCTCAACTCTTGAAGGACCAATCCTTTCAATCAAATCAGTAAATGCACTAGCACACTTCACTGACTGGATTCCAGGACACGTTCATGATGGTACTTTGGGCTGGGTTGGATTTATGACTATGGCAGCACTTTATCACATGACTCCAAGAGTTTTCAAAAGAGAACTTTATAGCAAATCTTTAATGGAAGCACAATTTTGGATTCAAACAACTGGTATAGTTTTATACTTCGCTTCTATGTGGATAGCTGGAATTACTCAAGGTATGATGTGGAGAGCTACAGATGAATACGGTAACCTTGCTTATTCATTTATAGATACTGTTACAGTTCTAATCCCATACTACTGGATAAGAGCAATAGGCGGATTGTTGTACTTAGTAGGCTTCTTTATGTTTACATACAACATACTAAAATCAATTTCATCAAGTAAGCCGATCGATCGTGAGCCAGTTAGTGCTTCACCGATGGCTGCGTAAGGAGGAATGAATGTTTAGTTGGTTAGAAAAAAATCCATTCTTTTTTGCGGTATTTGTGTTTATATTTATAGCTTATGCTGGTGTGGTAGAGATTTTACCAGACTTTGCAGATCGTGCTAGGCCAGTTGAGGGCAAAAAGCCTTATACTGTTTTACAGCTTGCTGGTCGTCAAGTATACATAAATGATAGTTGTAATGCATGTCACTCACAACTTATTAGACCATTCAAATCAGAAACTGATAGATATGGTATGTACTCAATTAGTGGTGAATATGCTTATGATAGACCATTTTTATGGGGTTCAAAAAGAACTGGACCAGATCTTTGGCGTGTAGGTAACTATAGAAGTACTGACTGGCATGAAAATCATATGAAGGATCCAACAAGTGTTGTTCCTGGAACTATAATGCCAGCATATAAACATATGTTTAACAAAAATGCAGATATAGAAACTGCTTATGCAGAGGCTTTCACTATCAAGAAAGTATTTAATGTGCCTTATGACGCAGAAAATATGCCAAAACTTGGTAGTTGGGATGAGGCTAAAGCTTTGGCCAAAGAAGAGGCTGCAGCTATAGTTGGACAGATGAAAGATCAAGATGTTAAAGATGCGTTTGAGCGTGGTGAAATTCGCGAAATCGTAGCTCTTATAGCATACTTGAATAGCTTAAAATAAGGTTTTATTATGAGTGTAGAAACAATGAGAGAACTTCAAGCTTATGGTTATTTTGTTTTACTGATAGCTATGGTTGTATTGCTTTATGGCTACTGGTTTCATCTCAAAAAGTCTGAAAAGACTGGTAGAAGAGACTATGAAAAGTATTCAAATTTAGCCCTTAGAGATGATCTAAGAGATGATGTTTTGGAAACTGTTTCTACTAGTAATGCTAAAGGGAGCGTTGAAAAATGAAATGGTTTAATCTCGAAGATAATATAAACTCGCTTTCTATAATTGGTGCTATAGTTATTATACTACTTACACTTATAGTAGTAGGTAGACTATTTAAGCAGATGAAAGCGAAAAAAGAAGGTGGCGAACTAAGTGAGCACAACTGGGATGGCATAGGTGAGTATAAAAACCCATTGCCAATTGGTTGGGCTGTTACATTTGTTTTGCTTATAATATGGGCTATATGGTATTTCCTAGCTGGTTATCCTCTAAATTCATATTCTCAAATCGGAGAGTATAATGAAGAGGTAAAAGCATATAATGAAAATTTCCAAAAGAAATTTGAAAATGCTAATATAGATGAGTTAAGAGCAATGGGAGAACAAGTTTTCTTAGTACAATGCTCTAGCTGCCACGGTATCACAGGCGATGGCATCAATGGCAAGGCAGCTGACCTAAATATATGGGGAAGCGAAAAAGCTATATATGACGCGATAGTAAATGGCTCAAAAGGTCTTGAGTATCCACTTGGTGAAATGCCTGGCGGTATGGCTGCAAGCAATGATGAAGCAAAAGCAATCGCAGCTTTTGTTGCTAAAGAGATATCAGCTATCAAAAAGACTAATAATGAAAATCTAGTCGAAGCTGGACGCGTCGCATGGGCTACATGCGCTGCTTGTCATGGTGAAGACGGCAAAGGTATGGACGGTCAGTCTCCAGATCTAAGCACTTATGGTTCAAGTAAATTTGTATTAGATGTTCTAAACCGTGGTAAAAGTGGTGCCATAGGTGTTATGCCTAAATTTACTGGTTCAGGAATACTAAATCCAACTCAAGAAAAAGCAGTTAGTGAATATGTTATTTCACTATCAAAAGGAGAGTAATATGGAAAATACAAATAGATGTGTTTTTGGTCTAAGTGGAGTTTCTGGAATGCTTATTGCGACTGTATTACTTCTTAGTATTTTGGGAGTGTTAACATATTTGGGTATAATCGCACAACAAGACGTTATGCAAAAACCATATCAACTAACAAATCCAACTTCTGTAGAGATGAAAAGTAGCATGAAGCAAGAATCAGAAGTCATGGTAATTAAGGAGTAAAATATGTCAAATATCTTAGAAACGTTAATTGTAGCAGGTCTTATCATAGCTGCAGCTATAACTGCTTGGGCAGTTTTAACTCCAAATCATCTTTTTATAGGATGAGATTATCATCAATCTTTAAGAGTGGCTTATTGGCCGCTCTTTTTACAATCACTCTCAATGCTACTGTGATAGACAATGCAAATATTCTAAGCGTTCCAGTAAAAGATAAATTAGATACTATAGGCTTGGAATTGCAAACAAAAACAGGTATTAAATTTGATCTTATCACATTTGCAAAACTTGATGGACAAAAACTTGAATTTCTTATCGAACCTTACATAAAAGATCCATCTTACGTTGTGCTTGCACTTGTTCCAAAAGAGCTTGGAGCAAAAAGCGGCAAAGTAGATATATTTGGCTCAAATGACGCGCTAAAACTTTTTGATAAAGAAGCAGTCCTTAGCCCATATCCAGAAAGTGGCTCGATAATACCTATTCTAGTCTCAAAAAAAGAAACTGATATCTACAACGCAGCTATGCTAAATGGTTATGCAGACGTCGCCGATAGGATAGCAAGCTCCAAAGGCGTCAAGCTAGAAAGTTCTATAGGAAATTCAAACCGAGATACCATCAACATACTTAGGTATCTCATATACGGTTCTATTATTTTAGTTATAGTCGTTTTTATGATTCGTAAATTTAAAAGGTAGGGTATGCAAACTAAAAAAAGCTTTTGGCCTTATGGGATTTTGTTGTCGATTTTTGCGATAGTTTGTGCTTGCATTTATACGATTTATTATTCACTTGATTATCCAGTTCACTTGGATAATTTCTACTTTGACAAGTATCAAAATGTAGAAAATGGTTACAATGAAATACAGATAAAACAGGCTAAATTTGAACAAGATATTAAATTTGACACAAACGCAACTATACTCATAAATGGACTTGTAAATCAAAACCCAGACCAGACTCTAAGACGCAAAAAAGTAGTTCCAGTTGTAAATTTAAACCAAGATTTGGAAATTATTTTTGATACAAATGCCTCAAATTTGGAGGCAAGCTTGTTGCTCACTCGTCCAGATACAAATGAGTTCAATCAAAACTTGCAATCAAGCCTAGAAAATGGTAAATTTAGCATTTCTAAATTTAATCTAGACAAGGCTGGAAGGTGGCAGATAATGATGAAACTTATAAACTCTGATGATAGCGTGGGATTTTATAAATTTGAACTATACGCAAAATAGAGAACTTTACGTCCTTAGCTCATCTAGAAATATTAGGGACTTTTTAGAGCAAAATTGCACGAACTCTTTACTTCCAAAAGTCATAACGATTTTTGAGTTTAACCAGACAATTCTTTTGGTAAATGGACTAAAAAAAGCCACAGATACAACCAGACTTCTTATCATGCAAGAGGCTGCCAAAGCGACAAAAGCAGTCTCTAGTGAGCTAAATATCAGCACTGAATTTTTTGCATTTTTGAAAAATAGTAGCTATCTTTTTTCTTTTTTTCAAGAGCTAGAAAGGGAGTTTGTCAGCATAGATACTCTTAAAAATAGCGATACTTATGCAAATTATGATGAGCATTTAGACATATTACAGGAGCTAAAAAATCTATATTTTAAGCTTTTAGAAGAGCATGGATTTTACGATGATATAACAATTTGCACTAAATTTAGCATAAATGAAAGCTACATAAAACAGTTTGATAAAATTCACTTAAAAATAGACGGTATGTTGTCTAAATTTGACTGGAAAGTCTTGCAAGAAGTCGCAAAAATCAGCGATTTAAATATTTATTTTAACTCTAGCAAATACAACCAAAAACTCATAAACGCAATAGAAAATATAACTAATTTGGAGCTTAAAACTGGATTTGAGTATACTTTAAATTTGAGCCAAAACAAAATCATAGCCCAAACCAAAACGCCTAAAAATAGCAAAATAAAACTAAAAGAATTCAGCATTAGATCGCTCCAATGCGCATATATTTTTGATGAAATCTCTAATTTTATCAGAAGTGGAATTGAGCCAAAAAATATAGCAGTCATCTTGCCCGATGAGGATTTTTATAGAGTTTTAAAAGCTCTTGATGAGCGTGATATGCTAAACTACGCTATGGGCGAAAGTTTGACTTATCAAAATATATTTATCTTGTGCGATAGCCTAAAACAAGCGCTTGATTCAAATTTGATGTATAAAAAAATGGAAAATTATCTTGAGTTGGCTAAGGATTTAGATCAGTTAAGCTCTACTTTAAATTTCTTCAAATTTGATGACGAACTCTATAAAAATCTAAACTTAATGTATAGATCAAACTGCACTTTTGAGAGATTTTATGAGCTATTTGATTTGATAAAATCACACGTGCAAATCTCAAATGAAGTAGGGCAAATCTTAGAAAACGAATTGTTTGTTTTAAAACAGCTTTTATCTAGCGTAAACCTTGATTTTGCCACTGTTTTTGAGATATTTTTGATGAAGCTAAAAGATATTAAGCTAAGCATGGTTGGTGGTGGAGAAGTCACTGTTATGGGGCTTTTAGAAAGTAGATCGAAAAACTATGAGGGCGTTATTATCGTCGATTTCAATGACAATTTTGTCCCAAGAAAAAGTCAAAAAGAGATGTTTTTAAGCTCTGTAATACGCAAAAAATCAGGTCTAATTAGTCACCAAGATAGAGAAAATTTACAAAGATTTTATTACGAAAGCTTGATAAATAGGGCAAAACAAGTTAGCATATCTTACACTAAAAATGAAGAGTCTTTGCTAAGCAGATTTGCTATGGATTTTGCCTATGAAAATGATTTAACACACAGTCAAAATGACTATCAAGAAGCATTAAATTTAGATGGAATTGAGCCAAATTTAAAGCCAGAAGATCCAGTTTGCAAGCATGATTTTTTTGGCTCTAGCCTCTCTTTTTCAAGGCTAAATACATATCTTGCTTGCAAAAAAAAGTATTATTATAAATACATTTTAAAGCTAAAAGAGTATAGAAATTTCACTCAAGAATCAACAAGTAATGAGCTTGGAAGTACTATTCATGCAGCACTGCAGCTCTACTTCACAACTCATAAAGACAGTTTTAATAAAAATGAGTTTCTGAGTATTCTAAATAAATTTAAAAACCAGCAAAATCTTTTAGATATGAGCGTTTTTGAGCTAAGGCTAGATAAATTTGCAGAGGTTCAAAATAGCTATTTTAAGCTTGGATATAAGGTCGCTGAGTGCGAAAAAGAGCTAAATAATGAGTTTTGTGGCGTCAAAATAGAAGGCGTCATCGATAGGATAGACATAGGCGAAGAGATCAGACTGATCGATTATAAAAGTGGCAAAATAGATGAAAGCTCGCTTCAGCTTGCCTTTTACCAAGCACTATATGGCGTGGAGTGTGAGGGGTATTTTTACTCTATAAAAGAAAATGAGTTTATATCCAGCAAAAAAACTATAGAAGATTTGAGATCGCTCATAGAAAGCTTAAAGGATGAATTTACCCAAGAGGTCTGTTTCGAACGTACAAATAAAAGTGAAACGTGCAAATACTGCGATTATGCTCTGTTTTGTAAAAAGGAGTTAAAATGAGTTTTGAGCCATTTTTAGCCCTTGAAGCCAGTGCGGGAAGCGGCAAGACTTTTATGCTTTCAGTCAGGTACGTGGCTTTGGTATTGCAAGGCAACGACATATCAAAAATCCTAGCTTTGACATTCACCAAAAAAGCAGCAAACGAAATGAAAGAGCGCATCATTAAGACTTTTTGCGAGCTGGAAACTAGTGCAGGCGAACTTAATGAGCTTAGCAAAATGCTTGGTTTAGAGCGCGAGCAAATCATTGCTTTAAGAGATAAATATAAGGCTAATTTTTTAAGAAGTGAGCTGAAAATTCTTACTTTTGACGCATTTTTTGGAATGATTTTAAAGCTTTTTAGCTTAAATTTAGGTCTTATGCCAGATTATGAAAGTGGCGCAAATATCGATAATGAGGTAAAAAACAGATTCTTAAAAAATTTGCTTAAATATGATCTTTTATCTTCAGTTGCTTACTATATGCAAGCAACCAACGAGTCAAAAACTGCGTTTTTTGCAACTTTGAAAATGCTTTATGAAAGCCTTGATGATCCGTCTTATACTGAATGTAAAATGCCTTTTGACGTCCAAGTTTTGGCTAAATACGAGACTTTAAGTAGATACGCGCTCACCTTGTCTAAAGATAAAAATTACCAAGCAAATTTTAGCGAAACAAAACTCGCCGAACTGGTAAAAAAACCACTCATAAATGACTTTCCAAATAAAAAGTATTTTAGCGTTGTGGATGCTAAATTTATAGAGCTTAGAGATGAGCTTATCCGTGCTTTAAAAGAGTATTATGCAAATTTAGAAAAGTTTAAGATAAATCAATTTTTTAAGTTCATATCTTTTTATGAAGATAGCAGATTTGGCACTATTGCAGAAAAAAATAGGCTTGATTTTGTCGATGTCACAAGGCTTGTTAAGAGACTTCTTAGCAAAGCAATAGACAAAGAAATGCTCTATTTTAGGCTTGATGGCAGGATAAAACATATCTTGATTGATGAATTTCAAGACACAAATGTCGTCCAGTATAAGATACTTTTGCCACTCATCGAAGAGACGCTTTCAGGAGATGGACAAAATGGGATCGGTAGCTTTTTTTACGTTGGGGATATCAAGCAGAGTATTTATTTTTTTCGTGGTGGTAAAAAGGAGCTTTTTTCAAAGTTAAAGTATGATTTTAAGCAGATTAAATTTGATAATCTAAAGATAAATTATAGAAGCGATAAAGCCATTGTAAATTTCGTAAATGAGACATTTAAAGAGAAATTTGGTGCCGATGAAAATGGAAATTTTGCCTACAAAGCCCAGCTTCCAAACTCCAACTCTGAGGGCTTTGTCGGGATTTATGAGTTTGAGATAAATGGCAAAGACAATAAAGAGACTAAATTTGATAATTTTTTGCAGACACTAAAACAAAGGGTTGATTTTTTAGTTAGCAGTGGCGTGAGTTTTGAAGATATTTGCATACTTTGCTGGAAAAATGACAACGCAACGCTCATAAAAGAGTTTTTAGAAAAAGCTGGTATTCCAGTGGCATCTGGTGGCTCAAATTTACTCATCAATTCAGCTAAAGTTCGACTTATTACGGAGTTTACGCGGTTTTGTTTGTTTGGAGATAAAATCTACTCTCAAAGCATAAATGAGCTTTTAGGTCACTGCCCGCCAAAACTAGAGTTAAAGATAGATGATAGTTTAGAAGCGATATTTAAGTTTATAGCCAAATATTTAAGGATTGATCCGTTTGATAAAAATTTGCTAAAACTCTATGAGATAAGCTCAAATTATAAAAATTTATTTGATTTTATTTTCAATATTGATGCAAACTCCACGCCAGCCCCAGACGCAAAGCATTTGGGGATTTCTTTGATGAGCGTGCATAAAAGCAAAGGTTTGCAGTTTGGTCACGTTATAGTTTGTGATACGATAAACAAAGGCAGAGGCGATGACAAGCCGTTTTTGATGGATTATGATACCTTTGAAGATAAGCTTGATATAAAACTAAATGATAAAATCCTATCAACGCTTGGCGATGAAAGCTACATAAAGCTAAAAAGCAGAATTGAAAATCTGGAAAAAGAAAATATCATAAATGAGCTTTATGTCGCACTCACTAGAGCCAAACAAAGCTTGCAAATTTTAGTAAATTCAAATCCAAACGGTAATTCTCCATCGTTTTTTAGGGCTTATGAAACATCATCTAAGATCGTAGAATATCTAAATTTGCAGCCAATAGAAATAGGAAAAATGGATGTTTGCAAAAAAGTAGAAAGCAAAACAGACTTTATACCACTTGATAGCTTTGAGCCAGTGCCAAAACAAGTAGTAAAGGCTAGTAGCGACGCACCTGTATCAAAAGATATTGATTCTATATATTTTGGGCTTGGACTTCACTATATGTTAGAAATGCTTGCCAGATTTGACAAGCCTAGCCTTGAGCTATCAAAGACTGCTTTGATAAATAAATTTGGTGGCATTCTAAGCGGTGAGGCTATAAATGAAATCTGCCAAAGAGTGCTAAATTTGATAAATAATCAAGATTTTCAAGCAATTATCAAAGGCAAAAAGCTATTTAAAGAGCAAGATATAGGCTTTGAAGGAAATATAAAAAGACTAGATATGCTTTGTATAAATGAAGATGAAATGGTCATCATAGACTATAAAAGCTCTAAGAATTTTATCTTAAAAAATCAAGAGCAAATGAGCGAATATATCGGCATTTTAAGGCAAATTTATGGTGAGTACAAAATAAGTGGTGCTATAGTTTTTATACTCAAAGACGGAGCCGAAATCCTAGAAGTTATGCAATAATCTAAAAATATTCTTAAATTCAGTATATTTTAAGTTTCTTTAGATATAATTCCAACTCTAATTAAAGAATAAAAGGCAAGATTATGACAAATATAACTAAGCCAAGCGAAGTAAAACGCGATTGGATCGTTCTTGACGCTGCTGGAAAGAGATTTGGTAGATTACTAACTGAAGCTGCAACTTACCTACGTGGCAAACACAAACCTGGATTTACACCAAACGTTGATTGTGGTGATTATGTTATTATCATCAACGCTAGCAAAGCTGAATTTACGGGTGCAAACAAAGCTGAAGCAAAACTTTATCACAGACATTCAGGCTATTTTGGTAGCGTTAAAAGTGAGAAATTTGGTGATTTATTAACAAATAAACCAGAAAAACTTTATAAACTTGCAGTTCGTGGTATGCTTCCAAAAACAAAACTTGGTAAAGAAATGCTTAAAAAACTTAAAGTTTATGAGGGAAGCGAACACCCACATACTGCTCAAATAGCTAAAGAAGGAAAATAATAATGGCAACAACATACGCAACAGGTAAAAGAAAAACAGCAGTTGCTAAAGTTTGGGTAAAACCAGGTAGCGGCAAAATCGTTGTAAATGGTATGGATCTAAACACTTGGCTTGGCGGACACGAAGCAATCAAACTAAAAGTTGTTCAACCACTTCTTGTAACTAAACAAGAGGCTTCTATGGATATCACTGCTACTACTTTAGGTGGTGGTTATTCAGCTCAAGCAGAAGCTTTAAGACACGGAATTTCAAGAGCTTTAGCAGCTATTGATGCAGATTTTAGAGCAACTCTTAAACCACAAGGTCTTCTTACTAGAGATAGCCGTGTTGTTGAGCGTAAAAAATGTGGACGTAGAAAAGCTAGACGTAGCCCACAATTCTCAAAAAGATAATATTTATCACTCAAATTTGGAAGCCTTTTGGCTTTCAAATTTTTTCTTATTCATCCAAATTTCAATCTTACATTTAGTAATAGTTTATAAAAAATTATAGTTAAGTTAAAAGCAATCATATATAATTCTCACTGTCCAACAATAAACCTCCTTTTTGTAATAATTTACCGGGAAGTTAAGCCTAACAACCCGGTACATTTTTAAGTTAATCAATCTAAATTTAGAAAAATAAAAGAAAATATTTTAAAAATTATGATAAAATATATACCGAAAATTTTAAGAAGGAATTAAAATGAAAAAAATTGCTATAGCACTTTGTGCAGCGTCAGCATTGTTTGGTGCGAACACTTACAACTATGAGTTTACTCCAGTTGTAGGATATGCTCATCCAGAAGGTACTCAAGGTATAGACGATCAAAAATTTATAGGTTTGAGAATCGCTAGAAACTTAGATACATTTTTATTAAGCCAAATCGAACTTGGTTTTGATTATTCTAGAAATGTTAGTTATGAAACTACAGCTAAAGGTGCGGTTGGCTTTGATACAGATATAAGAAGATATTATGCTAACCTTGTCAAAGATTTTGCTTTAACTGATGCATTCTCAATATATGGCTTAATGGGTCTTGGATATCAAGAGTTCACAAAAGAAGCTAACGATGTAGATGACGGTGGATTTGCTCAAGCTGGTCTTGGTTTGAAATACAAAGTTACAGACAACTTCGCTCTTAAAGCAGAGGCTAGAGATCTACTTGATTGGAATCAAGGTGATAGCACATTCCTTTACTCTTTAGGTTTTGCAGTATCATTTGGCGAGGCTGTAAAAGCAGCTCCAGCAGCAGTTGTTGCTCCAGTAGCTCCAGCTAAAACTGAAGTAAAACCAGCTATTGGCGATGAAGATAAAGACGGCGTATTTGACAATGTAGATAGATGCCCTGGCACTCCTGCTGGAGTAGTTGTCGATGAATATGGTTGCGAAAAAGTTATCCGTCTAAATTTAACTGCAAACTTTGCATTTGATAGCGCAAAAGTTACTCCAGAGTACGAAGCAAAAATCAAAGAAGTTGCAGATGTTATGGTTAAAAACCCAGAGTACAGAGTTATCTTAGAGGGTCACACTGATAGCACTGGTCCAGATGCTTACAACCAAAAACTATCTGTAAAAAGAGCAGACGCTGTTGCAGCAGTCTTAGAAAAAATGGGCGTATCTAAAGGCAAAATCACAACTGAGGGCTTTGGTGAGGCTAAACCAATCGCATCAAACGCTACTAAAGAAGGTAGAGCTGAAAACCGCCGCGTTGAAGCTAAATTTAGAAAATAATCTTTATGGAATTCCTACAAAATATTGATTATATGAGTATACTTGCCCTTGTTGGTAAGTATACTATGAAATTTATAGTATCTCTACTTATATTTTTCATCGGTAAGTGGGTGATATCAAAACTCGCTTTTGTCTTAGAAAAAATCATTCATAAAACAAAAATTGACGCTATGCTTGGCAACTTTTTGCTAAATGTAGTAAAAACTATGCTATTTATCTTTGTTATACTTGCAGCATTATCAAATTTGGGTATCGAAACTACATCTTTTGTTGCGGTTTTAGGTGCTGTAGGTCTAGCTATTGGTATGGCGTTTAAAGATACTTTTAACAACATAGGCGCTGGAGTTTTGATCATCTTTTTTAAGCCATTTAAGCTTGGCGATGCTATTGATGTTGGTGGCACTTTGGGTTCTGTTAGGGAGCTAAATTTATTTACGACTTACCTTACTACTGGCGATAATAGAACTATCATTATCCCAAACTCGCAAGTCATCTCATCAAAAATCATAAACTATTCGCTCAACCCTACTAGAAGAGTAGATTTAGTTTTTTCTATTGATTATAAAGACGACTTGAAACTAGCTAGAAATCTGATACTAGAAATCGCATCTAAAAAAGATATTATCCTAAATGAACCAGCGCCATTCGTTGGTGTTTCGACCCTTGGGGATAATAGCGTAGATTTGGCAGCTAGATTTTGGACTAGAAACGAAAATTACTGGAATGTCTATCATCAAATGCTAGAAGAGGTTAAAGAGGCTTTTGATAAAAACGGTATTTCCATACCATTCCCTCAAGTTGTAAATCATCATATTTACGATCCTAAAGATAGGGATTAAATTTGTCAACCATACTTTTTGATTTGGATGGGACTTTGATCGATTCGACAAGTTCCATTCTACATGGCTTCCATACTGCTTTTGATAAATTCAGCTTTCCAAACCCAACAGACGAGCAAATTTGCTCACTCATCGGACATCCGCTTGATTATATGTTTGCAAATCTTGGCGTAAGAAATGAGCTTGTTTGGGATTTTGTTGCTGCGTACAAAGAGGCTTATAGACAAAAATACCTTGATGAAACCAAGCTTTTAGATGGCGCATTTGAGGCTGTAGCTATGGCTAGTGAGTTCGCTGATCTTGGTGTCGTGACTACTAAGACTTCTAAATACTCAGTCTATTTGCTCGAACATCTTAATATAGCAAAGTATTTTAAAACCATAATAGGCAAAGATGACGTAACAAACCCAAAGCCAGATCCTGAGCCTATTTTAAAAGCTCTCAAAAGGCTTAATAAACCTGCAATAAATGCTTTTATGGTAGGAGATACTCCTATGGACGCAAACTCCGCAAAAGCCGCTGGCATCGTAAGCATAGGCGTAACTTGTGGATATGAAAACAGCGACACATTAAAATCTTGCTGTGATTTTGTCTGCCAAAACGCGAAAGAAGCTGTCGATCATATAAAAAGTAGATTAAATTTATAAAATTACATTATAAATTTATATCTTGTAACTCTACTATTTTCTTATGTGTAACTATCTGTAACGTATAATAATAAAAGATGTGTTAAATTGTAATAAGATAAAAACTTTAAGCAATAAATTTGTAGAATTATAAAATATAAATGATATATCCAAGAAAGGAAACCGATGAGTAAAATTATGAAAACAATGGATGGCAACGAAGCTGCTGCGTATGCAGCATACGCTTTTACCGAAGTTGCTGGGATTTATCCTATTACACCAAGTTCTCCTATGGCTGACTATACAGATATTTGGGCAAGTCAAGGCAAAAAGAACATATTTGGTATGCCAGTTAAGGTTGTAGAAATGCAAAGTGAGGCTGGAGCAGCCGGAACTGTTCATGGTAGCTTACAAGCTGGAGCACTTACTACTACTTATACAGCAGCTCAAGGTTTGTTACTAAAAGTTCCAAATATGTATAAGATAGCTGGTCAAATGCTACCAGGCGTAATCCACGTAGCAGCAAGATCACTAGCAGCCCAAGCTCTTTCTATATTTGGCGATCATCAAGACGTATATGCATGTAGACAAACTGGATTTGCGATGCTTGCGACTGGTTCAGTTCAAGAAGTTATGGATCTAGCTGGCGTAGCTCACCTTGCAGCTATAAAAGGTCGCGTTCCTTTTATGCACTTTTTTGACGGATTTAGGACAAGCCACGAAATCCAAAAAGTAGAGCTTATGGACTACAGTGTATTTGATAGACTTGTAGACAAAGAAGCTATCCAAAAATTCCGCGATGAAAGCATAAATCCAGAAAGCCCAAAAACTCGCGGAACTGCTCAAAACGATGACATATACTTCCAAACAAGAGAATTAAGCAACAAATTTTACGACGCACTTCCTGATATCGTAGCTGATTATATGAGCGAAATCTCAAAGGTAACTGGTCGTGAGTATAAACCATTTGTTTATTATGGTGACAAGGACGCTGAGCGTGTCATCATCGCTATGGGTTCTGCTACACAGGCTATTGAAGAAGTGGTTGATTATCTAAACTCAAAAGGCGAAAAAGTAGGACTTGTCAAAGTACATCTCTATAGACCATTTAGTCTAAAATACTTCTTTGATGTCATTCCAAACACAGTGAAAAAAATCGCAGTCTTAGATAGAACAAAAGAGCCAGGTGGGCTTGGTGAGCCACTTTATCTTGATATAAAAGCAGCTTATTATGGCACTCCAAATGCTCCAGTTATCGTAGGCGGTAGATATGGTCTAAGCTCAAAAGACGTAGATCCAGCTCAAATGATAGCAGTATATGAAAACCTAAAACAAAATGAGCCAAAAAATAACTTCACAGTCGGTATCGTCGATGATGTTACAAATTTATCCCTGGAAGTTGGAAGCAAAATTTCACTTAGCGATAAAGACTGCATAGAGTGCTTATTTTACGGACTTGGCGCAGACGGAACAGTCGGAGCCAACAAAAACTCTATCAAAATCATCGGAGATAAAACAGATCTTTACGCTCAAGCTTATTTTGCTTATGATAGCAAAAAATCAGGCGGCTACACTAGAAGCCATTTAAGATTTGGCAAAAAGCCTATCCGTTCTACTTATCTTGTTTCAAACCCTCATTTTGTGGCTTGTTCGGTCGCAGCTTATCTTGATATTTATGATGTTGTTGATGGTCTTAGAGACGGCGGAACATTTCTTCTAAACTCTATTTGGGACGCTGATGAAACCATAAAAAGAATGCCAAATAAAGTCAAACGTCTTCTAGCACAAAAAAATGCAAATTTCTATATCTTAAATGCTACAAAACTAGCTTATGAAATAGGTCTTGGAAACCGCACAAATACAATTATGCAATCAGCATTTTTCAAACTAGCAAAAATAATTGACTTTAGCGACGCTCAAAAATATATGAAAGAGTACGCTTACAAAACATACTCTAAAAAGGGCGATAAAATCGTAGAGATGAACTATCAAGCCATAGATCAAGGCGCTGATAGACTAGTCAAAATCGAAGTAGATCCAAGCTGGGTAAATTTAAAAGATGAAGCAAAAGAAGTAGAAAACAAATATGTCGGTAGCGAATTTGTAGAAAAAATAGTCAAACCAATGAACGCAGCGCGTGGTGATAGCCTGCCAGTTTCAGCGTTTGTAGGTCATGAAGACGGTGGATTTGAAGCTGGAACTACTCAGTATGAAAAACGTGGCGTAGGCGTAATGGTACCAAAATGGATAGAGGCAAACTGTATCCAATGTAACCAATGTGCATTCGTCTGTCCTCACGCAGTTATCCGCCCATTCTTAGTAGATGAAGAGGAGGCTAATAAAGCTCCAAAAGGCGTTCAAGAGCATCTTATAGAGGCAAAAGGCAAAGAAGCCAAAGGATTTAAATACAAAATCCAAGTAAGCCCACTTGATTGTACTGGTTGTGAGCTTTGCGCGCAAAACTGCCCAAGCAAAGAAAAATCACTTGTCATGGTTCCACTTGGCGAAGAGCTAGACAAAGGTGAGCAAGAAAACGCTGATTATCTATTTAAAAATGTCAAATACAAAGATGATTTAATGAGTAAAGATAGCGTAAAAGGCGCGATGTTCGCTCAGCCATTATTTGAGTTCCACGGCGCTTGTCCAGGATGTGGTGAGACTCCATATATCACGCTAGTTACAAGACTATTTGGCGAAAATATGATGGTAGCAAACGCAACTGGTTGTAGCTCTATCTATGGTGGTTCAGCTCCGTCTATGCCATATCGTAAGTCAAACAAAAACGGTCACGGCGTGGCTTGGGCAAACTCACTTTTTGAAGACAATGCAGAGTTTGGTCTTGGTATGGAAGTAGCAGTCGAGACTATCCGTCACCGCATAGAAAACATCATGCTTGATACAATCGAGCAAGTTCCAAATGCTCTAAGCGCACTTTACAAAGACTGGATAGAGTTTAAAAATAGTATAGAAAAAACATCTCAAATCAGAGATATTTTAGTCCCACAACTTGAAGCAAATTTAGACGCTCCAGGAGTTAAAGACTTGCTTGGTCTTAAACAATACATAGCCAAAAAATCACAATGGATCATCGGTGGCGATGGTTGGGCTTATGATATTGGTTATGGCGGCTTAGATCACGTCTTAGCAAGTGGTGAAAACGTAAATGTTTTGGTTTTGGATACTGAAGTTTATTCAAACACAGGCGGTCAAAGTAGCAAATCAAGCCGTGCAGGCTCTGTAGCGCAGTTTACAGCTAGTGGTAAATCAGTTCAGAAAAAAGATTTAGGTCAGATCGCTATGACTTATGGTAACATATTTGTAGCTCAAATCAACTCAAACGCAAGCCAAGCAAACGTGGTAAAAGCCATAGCAGCTGCACAGGCGTATGATGGCCCAAGCCTTGTTATAGCTTACTCTCCATGTATCGCTCATGGTATCAAAGGTGGTCTTGCGCTCTCAGGCGACCAAGCTGAGCTAGCTACAAAATGTGGTTACTGGCCAACTTACATCTATGATCCACGTTTAGTAAAAGAGGGTAAAAACCCACTGAAAATCACTTCAAAAGATCCAGAATGGGACAGATACGAAGAGTTCTTGCTAAACGAAGTTCGCTACAATTCACTTAAAAAGCTAAATCCAGCCCACGCAGCTGAGCTTTACGCACAAAACAAAGCAGATTCTATGAGAAGATTCCGCCAGTTAAAACGTTTCGCAAATGCTGATTTTAGCGACGAATTAGAATAATCTTAAAGGCTTCCTTGTGAAGCCTTCCCCGCTTTTCATTAAAACTTCACAAATTTCTACCGATTTAACTAATATAAATATTTTAAAAGAGATTATATGGATAATGCATTTATCATTGAAGAGAGCTTAGATGATAACTCACTAGAAAAAACCGATTTTCAAACAGCCATTTACAAGGGCAAATTTGATGAGTATATCATAAAAGCATCGCAGCATATCAATGGATTTTTTGTCATCACTGACACCATAAAAGACAGAGATAGTTCAGATCTCATAGGCCCAGCGGTCAAAACGTTGGTATTTAGCGACTGCACCAAGAGTTTTGATGAGATTAAGTCTGAAAATATGGTAAATTTGACAACCAAACCAAATTTGCAAAAAGAACTAGCACAAGATGAGCCAAATTTAGATGATAAATTTGAGTTTGGCAAAAAGGTAAATTTAAGCATCGCGCACGTAAATGATATCGAAATCTTGATTCACGGTTTTGATGAGACAAACGATAGCTTTGTTTTTGACCCAAATTTATTTCCGCAAGATACTATATACAAATATAGCATTTCTAAAAATGAGTTTAAAGCAAGTATGCAAATGGACGCTAGTTTGCAAGTCGCAAGAGAGTTTATTGATACATTTTGTATCAAAACAAGCTCACCAGAGCAAAAAAGCGTTACAGTTATCATCAACGGCGTTTATATGTATGAGATATTTTTGGGTAGCATTGACAAAAATAGCCCCAAAGAGTTATAATAAATCAAATTTAAAGGATAAACTATGCAAGTAAATAGTTCAAGTAGCAGTCCATTTAGCTTTCTTAGCATAAAACCAGATTCACAGGAGAATATAGCCAAGATCAAAGAAGGAGCATCAAAACTAGATGCGAAGTCTATCTCTCAAGGCTATTTTATGGATTTTCAGATAAACGCCACAGATACAACCTCAAAAAACGTAACCGTGCAAATGGGGCTTATGAGCTTTAGTATGCCAGAGCCTTTTTCCCCTAGTAGTAGCGGAAGCGACCTTTTATCTTTGATATCGCCAAGCGATTTAGCGAGCACTGGCTACACTGGCAAGCCACTAAATTCACTAAGCAAAGATGAAGCCTCTGCATTAGTTAGCGACAGCGGGTATTTTGGAGTGGATAACACTGCTAATCGTATAGCTGACTTTGTCATCGCCGCTGCTGGAGATGATCTTGGCAAGCTCCAATCAGGCTTAGAGGGTGTCAAAAACGGCTTCGCACAAGCTGAGAAGCTATGGGGCGGAAAGCTTCCAGATATTTCATATCAGACCATAGATAAGACTCTTGCTTCACTAAATGACAGAATCGCTAGTCTTGGAGGAAATCTCATAAATGTTCAAGCATAGTTTTTTGCTTTTAGTAGCATTTATTTTTGCTGGTTGTTCGCTTTTTGAAAGAGCCCCACAACCAGCCAAAAGCAAACCAGCACTCGCAAAGCCAGCCCCAAAATACATCAAAGGAACTATCCAAAAAGTCTCCAGAGATACAAATGGCTTCAAATATGAGATAAAAGGCACCGACTTATCAAATTTCAAGCTCAAATGGGCTGTTGGTGTATCTGACCAAAGTGATCTTAAAGTCGGCGATCTAGTTTACGGCGAGCTTAGCGGGGCTAAATTTACCTACATAGCTCTCATTATCCAAAACTACGCAAGCCCAGAAAAGCACGCCTACACGCCGCCAACCCACAAAAGAGATAAAAGCAAAAAAGTCAAGATAGCCTTGCCACAAGAAGAAAAACTAAATTTCTAAGATTACCGAGCATTTACCAGCTTCTTGTATAATTCCACTAACAATTAAATTTTTAACTCCTTTCTAAATGGCATCTCTTCTAGCCCAATTTGCTAGAAGAGAATGTTTGTTACCTTTGGTAAACAGTTGGTAACAAAATCATACAAATTTATCATCTTTTAAGTTAAAATCAACTATCATTTCTGACAACAATTTTCAATAAGGAGAAAGAAATGAAATTAGTTAAAATGAGTTTAGCTGCTATCGTAGCTGCTGGTGCTTTGACAAGTGTTGCAAGTGCAACTCCACTTGAAGAAGCTATAAAAAACGTAGATGTAAGCGGATTTGCTAGATATAGATATGATAGCAAAACAACTAAAGCTGCTTTAAACGACGAAACTGTTGATAAATCAGAAGCAAGCCATAGATTTACATCTTATGTAGATTTCAAAGCTGCATTAGATGACAACTTCTATGGTATCTTAGGTCTAAGATATGATAGTAAAGATATATCTGGTAGTTCTGAAGGTCAAACAAATGTTGGTGTATACGATGAAGGCACTGAAGATTTCGGTCAAACATTCAACGTTCGTCAATTCTTACTAGGCTATAAAGCTGGTAATACAACTATCCAAGCTGGTCGCCAAGTAGTAGGTACATTCTTCACTGATGATATGGTAGGTACTGGTCTTAAAGTACTAAATAGCGATATCACTGGTCTTACTCTAGCTGCAGTTGCTTTCGATGATTTGCAAAATGATCCAGATATTGGTTCAAAAGACTTAGGTACTTATAATCATAACCTTTATGGTGTAGCAGCTATCGGCTCTTATGATCCAGTTAGTTTCCAAGTATGGTATGCTGTGCTTTCTGATGTGACTGATCTATACGCAGTAGAGCTTGCAGCGAACTTCGATGTGACAAGCGATCTTAGCCTTGGTCTTAAAGGTCAATACGGCGGTTCAAGCATAGATAGCGCTTTCACAAAAGTAGCTAAAGCTGAAGCTGTTGATGCTGATGATGCAGATTTTTGGGCTATCGAGGCTTCTGCTGAGGGATTTGGTGTTGATTTCAGTGCTGGTTATATAGATTTCTCAGCTGATAAAGACAAAACTTCTGTTATATCTTATGAAGATGCTGGTAGCTTTATCAAACCAGGTGAAGACTTACTAGACTATACACTATTTAATGGTGAAAACAAATACTGGTTCGTAACTGCTGGATACTCTTTCTTAGAAAAATTCAGAGTAGGTGTTGATTATATAAGTGGTAAAAATAAAACTCGTAATGGTGTAGTTGATAGTGAAGTTGAAGCAAGTGAGATTGTTTATAGAGCAAGTTATGACTACAGTAAAAAACTTAACTTCCAAGCTTGGTATTCAAGCATTGATCGCGATAGCAATAAAAACGACGTCGATCACTTCAGATTCCAAGCTAAATACTCATTCTAATCTATCTTGATAGATTAATTCATAGAGCCGATTTTTCGGCTCTCTCTTCTACAATTTTTTATCTTATTTCATTTACTTTTATTTCTATACTATTCGTCATTGCGAGAACTATTCCAAATTTTCATCAAAAACTCCTGCGAGTTTTCTTTTATGAAAATTTTGTGGCAATCTAAATTTAAAAATAAATTTACCAAATCCAAAATCCAAAATTAAATCAAATTTCTTACATCTTGTTACATTCGGTAAACAATCGGTAACAAATTTCACTAAATTTAGCCAATATTAAGGTTACAATCACTAAAATTACACTTGAAACTTTCTTAGAAGGAGAAAAAATGAAATTATTTAAATTAAGTTTGGCTGCTGTAGTAGCTGCTGGTGCTTTAACAAGCGTTGCAAGTGCAACTCCACTTGAAGAAGCTATAAAAAACGTAGATGTAAGCGGTTTTGCTAGAGTAAGATACCAAAACACTACATCTAATAATCCAATTAAAAATGGAGCAAATGCTGTTGATAGTTCAAATGGTCAATACAGATTTACAGCTGATATCAACTTCAAAGCTGCTCTAGATGATAACTTCTATGGTATCTTAGGATTTAGATATGATAGCCAAGATATATCTGGTGATGCTAATGGCAGAACAAACACTTATGCTGGTAACAAAGGTGTTGATAACTATGGTCAAACATTCAACGTTCGCCAATTCTTACTAGGTTACAAAGCTGGTAACACAACTATCCAAGCTGGTCGCCAAGTACTTGGTACATTCTTCACTGATGATATGGTAGGTACAGGTATAAAAGTACTAAATAGCGATATCACTGGTCTTACTCTAGCTGCAGTTGCTTTTGATGATTTACAAGCTGATAAAGATATTGGCTTTTTAATTAAAAATGCTGATGGTGACATTACTGGCGGAACATATAATAGCAACCTTTATGGTGTAGCAGCTATCGGCTCTTATGATCCAGTTGCTTTCCAACTATGGTATGCTAATCTTCAAGATGTAGCTGCTCTTTATGCTGTTGATGTAGCTGTGAACTTCGATGTAACAAGCGATATCAATCTTGGATTCCAAGGTCAATACGCTGGTTCTAGTATGGATGATAGATATACTGCTGACCTTGATGATGCAGATTTTTGGGCATTACAAGCTAAATTCAAAGGTTTTGGCGTAGATGCTAGAGCTGGTTATGTAGATTTCTCAGTTGATGATAGTAAAAAATCTGGTCTTATCTCTTATGAAGATCAAGGTAAATTCATAGAAGCTGGTGAAGATCTATTTGATACTTACAAAGAATTTACTGGCGATAACAACTATTGGTTCTTAGTAGCTGGATATACATTTGACAAATTCAGAGCAGGCGTTGACTACGTAAATGGTAAAATAACTAAAGTTGCCGCTGTTGGTGAGCAAGATGCTTACGAAGTTGTTGCTAGATTAGATTATGCTTATAGCAAAAAACTTAAATTCCAAACTTGGTATGGTCACTATGAAATAGATGGCAAAGATACTTTAAAAGATGTTGAAACTGATAGAATCAGATTTGACGCTAGATACAATTTCTAATTTATCTTAGAACGCTTTTTATGAGCCGACTCGTTCGGCTCTCTCTAAAATATCTCTTTATTTAAAAACTTTTATAAATTTATATCTTAAAACTTCTCTTTACCAAGTATTAAATAAACATTTTGTATAATTTACCAAATTTAAATTCAAGGAATATAATGAATTTGTTTCAAAAATCTATGATTTGCATATCTTTAGTATCTTTTTTATCTGCCGCGACTGATGATAGTAGCTATGTCATAGAGGCTAAAGGGGATTTTGGTAGGGAGCTTAAAGCTTTGGTCGAAAAATACGCCGCAGATGAAAACGTATCTATAAATGTATACAAAAAAGCTCCGCAAGATGAAGATAATGGTGGATTTATAAATATCGGTGTGGATAAAAACAGACAATACAACGCCAGCAGAGGCGAAGCTCTATATAATCAGCATTGTTTGCAATGTCATGGTGAAAAAGGCTCAAAAAGAGCTATGGGCGTAAGCGAGCGTCTAAACAAGATGAGTGGCGAGGATATAGCTGCTTCAATGTCTGCTTATAACTCAGATCCAGACTTTGGCGGTCAGCTCAAATACGTAATGGCTCCAATGGCTAAAAACGTTAGCTTCAAGCAAGTGGGCGACATCATAGCTTATCTTAAAGGCGACAACGCATTTGTCATAGAAGACACTACTGATGGCAACAGCGATATAAGTACCAAACCAACCAAACAAGGTAGCTACTTAGAGTAAATTTATAGCCAAATTTTGGCTATAAATTTTTATTTTTATTTCAAATTGTTACAAATTTTCTATCATTTCTTATTTTTTTATCTAATTATCTGTTATATTAAGATAAATTTATGTATTATCTATGCATTATAATTTAAAAGGAGTATTAATGAAGAAAATTTCTCTTATAACTAGCATAGCTTTGCTTGCTGCTTCATCACTTATGGCAAAAGAAGTCAAAGTAGGCGTCATCATGCCTATAACTGGCGCAGTTGCGGCTTATGGTCAAACAGCTTGGGCTGGTATCGAAATGGCAAACAAACTAGAACCAACACTAAAAAACGGCGATACTGTCAAACTAGTCTTAGTAGACAATAAAGGCGATAAAGTAGAAACTACAACAGCTGCAACCAGACTTGTAACAGATGATAAGGTAGCTGGACTAATCGGTGCTATGGTCACAGGCAACACTCAACAAGTCTTGCAAATCGCAGATGAGAAAAAAGTGCCTATGATAGCTCCAGCAGCGACAGCTGATAAGCTACTTGACCGTGCAAAATACGGTGCTAGAGTTACTTTCATGGATTCATTTCAAGGAACTAGCTTTGCTACTTACGCAGCAAAAAGCTTAAATCTAAAAACAGCAGTTGTAGTAGTAGATCAATCGACTTCATACTCAATAGGTCTTGCAAAAGCCTTTAAAAAACAATATGAAAAAGACGGTGGCAAAATCCTAAAAGAGCTTAAAATAAGCAGTGGCGACAAAGATTTTAAAGCTATAGTTTCTCAAATAGGTAGCCTAAATCCAAGCCTTGTTTATATGCCATTTTATCATCCAGAAGCTGCTTTAATAGTCCGCCAAGCAAAACAAATCGGACTAAATACTCAGTTTGCTAGTGGAGATGGTGTATCAAATGACACATTTATCGAGCTTGCAGGAGACGCAGCAAATGGATACTTCTACACTGACGCATTTGATAGCACAAATCCTCCAACAGCTAAAAGTAAAGAGTTTGTCGCAGCCTATGTAAAAGAAAAAAACAGTAGCGATATTCCAGGATTTACAGCTCTTGGGGCTGATTCATACTTTCTTATGATAGATGCGATGAATCGCTGCGAAAACCCAGAAGACAAAGAGTGCGTAAATAAACAAATCAAAAGCACAAAAAACTTTGAGGGAGTTTCTGGTATCATAAACATTGATCCAAAAGGAAACGCCGTACGTTCTGTCGTAATAAAAGAGATTAAAGGTGGAAAAGCAGTTTATAAAGATACTGTAAATCCGTAAATTTGGATTGCCACGGCTTTGCCTCGCAATGACGGGGAACCCCACATAAGTGGGGCTTTAGTGGGCGTGGAGCAACGGATTTTATTTGTTGCGACTTTACGCATAGATTGCCACGGCTTTGCCTCGCAATGACGGGGAACCCCACATAAGTGGGGCTTTAGTGGGCGTGGAGCAACGGATTTTATTTGTTGCGACTTTACGCATAGATTGCCGTGGCTTCGCCTTGCAAATCTCGCAGTAATGTTGAATTATTTAAATTTGAGAAGCTATTTTCTTATTAAATTTAAGTAATTAATTACAAAAATAGGAAAATTATGGATAGTGTATTATTTTTTCAGCAGATGGTAAATGGCTTTAGTCTTGGATCCATGTATGCTTTGATCGCCATAGGTTATACTATGGTTTATGGTGTTTTAAGACTTATAAACTTCGCTCACGGCGATATCATGATGGTTGGTGCTTATGCGGCACTTTTTTCTATGACGAGCTTCACTTTGCCGTTTCCTTTCGCGCTTTTGTTTGCAGTGACAGTAGCAGCCGTGCTTGGCGTGGCTACAGATAAAATCGCCTATAAACCACTTCGCAAAGCCCCACGCATTTCGCTTCTTATAACTGCGATTGGTATTAGCTTTTTGCTTGAAAATTTATTTCAAGTTATTTTTGGTGGTGCGCCAAGATCTTTTAATGTGCCTGAGTATTTGGAACAAGTAGTTAGCATAGGTGATGTGAATTTAGCAGTGAGTGCTATTTTGGTGCCTATCATCACGCTCGTGCTTCTAGCTTGTGTGCTTTTCATACTTTACAAGACCAAATACGGCATGGCAATTCGTGCACTTGCTTTTGATATCCAAACTGTAAATTTAATGGGAATTGATGCAAATATGATTATTTCTATCGTTTTTGCTCTTGGCTCATCTTTGGCTGCTATTGGCGGAGTTTTTTGGGCGTTAAACTATCCAAGCGTTGATCCTTTAATGGGCGTTTTGATTGGTCTTAAAGCCTTTGCTGCTGCGGTTTTAGGCGGTATAGGAAGCGTGGGTGGAGCTGTGCTTGGTGGATTTATTATAGGATTTACTGAGGTTGTAGCAGTTGCATTTTTCCCTGATTTAGCTGGATTTAAAGACGCTTTTGCCTTTATATTTTTGATTTTGGTATTGCTCTTTAAGCCAACTGGAATACTTGGATATGACTTTGAAAAGAGTAGGTTCTAGCCATGAGTAAATTTAAGATTTTGCATGTTTTGTTTTTTGCTTTGGCTATTGGATTTTTATTTTTGTCTCATTACTACTTTGCAGAATATACTCAAAGTATAGTAAATAATATAGCTATTTTTATCATTTTAGCTATTAGTTACAACCTTATAAACGGCGTTACAGGGCAGTTTAGTCTTGAGCCAAATGGCTTTGTGGCTGTTGGGGCTTACGTGGCGGCGTTACTGCTTTTGAACGCTGATTCGAAGCTTTATCAGTTTGACGCTGAAGAGCCTGCTGGTATCATACTAGCCTTGCATACGACAAATTTTATCTTAACGATGATAATAAGTGGCGTTTGTGCTACTATTTTGGCTCTTATTTTAGCTATGCCAGTATTTAGGGTGCGTGGGGATTATCTTGCTATCGTGACTTTGGGATTTGGATTTATTATCCAGCTTTTAGCTGTTAATTTCCCAGCCTATACAAATGGTTCACTTGGACTAAATGAGGTTATGAAAGTCGCCGAAAATGGGGATACGAGCAGATATACAAATATATTTTATAGTGGTGGTGTGGCGATAATCGCTGTTATAGTGATATTAAATTTGATTTATTCTAAATTTGGTAGAGCCATGAAAGCAGTGCGTGATGATGAAGACGCAGCACTAGCAATGGGCGTGAATACCTTTAAGATAAAAACAATGGCATTTAGCGTTAGTGCGTTTTTTGAAGGAGTTGGTGGGGCGCTTTTAGTGGGGCTTTTAGGAAGCGTTAGCCCAGATCAATTTACATTTTTCTTCACATTCCAGCTACTTATAATTATAGTTCTTGGTGGTCTTGGAAGCACGACTGGAGCTATTCTTGGAACGATTTTGGTAATGGGGGGAAGTGAGTGGCTGAGATTCCTTGATGAGCCTATGAACTTGCTTGGTTATCAAACTGAGGCTTATCCTGGACTTAGAATGGTTGTATTTTCTGTGATACTTATATTCGTGATGCTTTTTGCAAGACGCGGTATAATGGGACAAATGGAGCTTACAGATATACTTAACAAATTTAAAAAGGCTTCAAAATGATACTAGAACTAAGGGATATAAGTAAGCATTTTGGTGGAGTTCAAGCCATCGCAAAAACTAGTTTTGGTGTCAAAAAGGGCGAGATATTTGGACTGATTGGGCCAAATGGCGCTGGCAAAACGACTATGTTTAACATCATAACTGGAGCATATACTCCAAGCAGCGGCGAAGTGGTCTTTAACTCTCAAAGCCTAAGCAATGTCAAACCACACAATATAGTGCATTTGGGTATAGCTAGAACATTTCAAAACATTAGGCTTTTTAGCTCACTTAGCGTTTTAGATAATGTCTTAATAGGGTTAAATCACGATACAAAATATAGTTTTATAGAAGCAATACTCCACCTTGGTAGATTTAGAAAATCTGAAAAAATGGCTAGAGATAGAGCTATGGGGATTTTAGATGAGCTTGGCATTGCTAAATTTGCTAATGAATCAGCTAAAAATCTAAGCTATGGAAGTCAAAGAAAAGTCGAAATCGCAAGAGCACTCGCAACTAGTCCAAAGCTGCTTTTACTCGATGAGCCAGTAGCTGGAATGAATCCAAGCGAGACTGAAGAGCTTGCAAATTTGATAATAAATTTAAGAGATAATAAAAATCTTAGCATTTTGCTAATCGAACACGATATGAAATTTGTCAATAAGCTTTGTGATAGAGTTTTGGTGCTGGATTACGGTAAGGTTATATTCGAGGGATTGCCAAGCCAGGCTGTGGCAAATAAAGATGTTATAACTGCTTATTTGGGGGATTTTTTAGAATGATAAATGTTAAAAATTTGCACGTGTATTATGGTATGATAGAAGCAGTTAAAGGCATAAACTTTAGCGTCGAAACTGGTCAAATAGTAAGTCTAATTGGCTCAAATGGTGCTGGAAAAACCTCTACATTAAACGCTCTTGTAAATTCAGTCAAAAGAACTGGAGAGATAAATTTCTTAGGCTATGAGACCAAACGCCACGCCACTCACACTATAGTAAAAAGCGGAATAGCACTAGTGCCTGAGGGCAGGCGTGTATTTATAAATTTAACCGTAGAAGAAAACCTAAAAATGGGGGCTTTTAATAATCACGAAAACTATGAGCATTTGCGTGATGCTATGTATGATTTTTTCCCACGTCTAAAACAAAAAAGAAATCAGCTTGCTGGCACACTAAGTGGTGGCGAAGCTCAAATGCTAGCTATTTCAAGAGCTTTGATGAGTGAGCCAAAGCTTCTTATGCTTGATGAGCCTAGTCTTGGACTAGCACCAAAGATAGTTGGCGAGGTTTTTGATATTATAGTCAAGCTAAAAGAAGAGGGTATCACGATACTTTTGGTAGAGCAAAATGCCTTTTTAGCTCTTAAAATTAGCGACTATGCTTATGTCTTAGAAAACGGCCATATAGTGATGGAAGGGCTGGCAAAGGATATGATCGGTAATAGCGAAATTAAAAGAAAGTATCTGGGCGCTTAGAATATTAGCAAAATATTTATTTTTTGATAATACAATTTAGCTTTAAGTGACAATTAATTTAAGGATCTAGATGAACGTTTTAAAAAAAGTTTTTTTGAGTATGGGTTCAGCCTTAGTGCTTTTTTTGATATTTGCTGTTGCAAGTGGAGTAGCAACTATCATAGAAAGTAAATACAATACACAAACTGCGTGGGCGATAGTGTATGGCGCTCCTTGGTTTGCGCTAATTCAGCTTCTTTTAGGTATAAATTTAGCATATAATATATTTAAATATAGAATTTTTACCCTAAAAAAACTTCCAGCATTTATATTTCATGTGAGTTTTCTTTTTATTCTTTTGGGTTCAGCTCTGACAAGATATATTGGCTTTGAGGGCAATATGCACATAAGAGAAAATGAACAAAGCAATGAAATCTCTACAATGCAAAGCTATATTCAGCTAAAAGCTATAGATGATGATAAGACATATATGGTTTCAGAGCCGATGTATATATCAAGCACAGGAACAAATAGCTTTAAACTAAGTGTAGATGTAGCTGGAAAACCGGCAACTTTAACATACAAAAGTTTTGTCCCAAATGCCGTCCAGTCTTGGGAAGAAAATAAAAATGGCGAGGCTGTTTTAGAAGTCATGTTTTCAGATGAGGCAAATAGCCGTAGCGTAGCATTTGGCGAGGGTGAAAATGCTGAGGTCGGAGATATAAGCTTTACATTTAACGCAGAGCCAAAACAAGAAAAATATATCAAAGTAACCTTAGAAGATGGTAAATTTTTTATACAAACAAACCAAAATGTAAGCTATATGCAGATGAATGACATGAGTAAGGGCGTTTTAGAAAAAGATAAAAAAGTTCCTTTTGAGGGGCTTAGACTTTATAGTTTAGATGGCGTAAATTTCGCTCCAAAAACTATGCTTGCTTCAGCTATAATGAGTGCAAAACAAGCCGATAGCAATACTCAAGGCGTGGACGCTATCATAGCAAATTTAAACTATGATGGTGTTGATATGCAAGTTCCATTATTTAGCTATACAAGTCCAATTGGTATAAATATAAAAGACAAGCATTTTGCCTTGTCTTGGACTCCTATGATGATAAAGCTTCCATTTGCTTTGCATCTTAAAGATTTTGAACTCAAAAGATACCCTGGCTCAAACTCTCCTATGAGTTATAGTAGTAGTGTTATCGTAAAAGATGGAGATATGAATATGGATTATGATATCTATATGAACCACGTTTTAGATCATAAAGGTTATAGATTTTTCCAAAGTAGCTATGATATGGATGAAAAGGGAACTGTGCTGTCTGTAAATAGCGATCCAGGTAAACTTCCTACATATATAGGCTATTTCTTGCTTGGACTTGGACTTTTACTAAATGTCATCAATCCAAACTCAAGATTTAGAAAACTAGCTCGCAATGTAAATGAAGCAAATGCGAAAAATTTAGCTGCTATTTTCATGGTATTTAGTGTTTTGTTTTTTGCTACAGATTCTAGTGCTTACAACTCTTTGCCAGGCATAAGTGCTGAGCATGCAAAAAATCTCTCAACTATCATAGTTCAAAGTGCAGATGGTAGAATGAAGCCATTTGACACAACTAGTCATGAGATATTAAATAAAATTTACAGAAGTGATAATTATAATGGAATGGACGCAAATCAAGTTATCTTGTCTATGATGACTGACTCTGCTTACTGGAGAAACGTTCCATTAGTCAAAATCACAGATAAAGAGCTTAAAAAACTTCTAGGAATCCCAGTAAATCAAAAATATGCTAGTTTTAATGACTTTTTTGCAAATAGCAATACTCAAAATATGGAATATAAGCTTATAAAACACAGCGAACTTGCAAATAGAAAATCTCCAGCTGCTAGAAATCAGTTTGATAAAGATGTAATAAAAGCAGATGAAAAACTAAATATTGTTTATATGGTCTTTATGGGTGAGCTTTTTAGAGTTATTCCAAAACAAGATGATGCGAACAACTCTTGGTTTTCTCCAGCAGGGGCTACAATGAGCTTTGCTAGTGAAGAGGCTAAAGAAGTAACAGGAATGCTAAAAAATTACTTTGAGGGCGTTTATAGCGGTCAAAGTACTGGCAATTGGAAAAAGGCTGATGATGCTTTGCAAGTTCTAAAAGACTATCAAGCAAAATACGGCGCAGCCGTTATGCCAAGTCAAAGCAAAATAGATATCGAGCTTGCATTTAATAAATATAAAATTTTTCAAAATTTAACTCCAGTTTATCTACTAGCTGGTTTTGCTCTTTTGATAGTTGTATTTATCAGAATGATAAGACCAAAACTAAGATTTAATTTGGTATTTAAAGTAGTTTATGTAGTAAATATCTTAGCCTTTGTGATTCATACAATCGGACTTGGACTTAGATGGTATATAGCAGAACACGCTCCATGGAGTGATAGCTACGAAAGTATGGTATTCATCGCATGGTCATTGGCGCTTAGTGGTATGGTATTTGCAAGAAGCTCGGCTATATCTTTAGCGCTTACTTCTATACTAGCTGGTGTGACACTATTTGTTGCGCATTTAAGCTGGTTAGATCCACAAATCACTACACTAGTTCCAGTTTTGCAAAGCTACTGGCTGACAATTCACGTTAGTGTTATCACTGCTAGTTATGGATTTTTAGGGCTCTGTTCATTGCTTGGCTTCTTTACTCTTATTCTTTTTGCATTACAAGGCAAAAAAGAAAATCCAGAGCTTTCAAGAAATATACTTGAAGCAACTCGCATAAATGAAATGGCGATGATTTTGGGTCTTAGCTTGCTTGTATTTGGTAACTTCTTAGGTGGCGTTTGGGCAAATGAGAGCTGGGGACGCTACTGGGGCTGGGATAGTAAGGAGACTTGGGCTTTAGTAAGCATACTTGTTTACGCTGCTATCGTGCATATGAGATTTGTTGCTAAAGTAAATTCTCAATATGCATTTGCAGTGGCTTCTATGTTTGGTTATAGCTCTATTATCATGACATATTTTGGTGTGAATTTCTACCTTGCAGGTATGCATAGTTACGCTGCTGGAGATCCGGTTCCAGTGCCTGATTTTGTCTGGATAACTATTTTGGTTATGGTAATAGTTAGCTTGCTTGCTTATAGAAAAAAAGGCTTTAGTAAGCATTTGTAGTATTTATCTAGCCCAAATTTGGGCTAGAATATCTTTTTTAGGATTGTATTTTGAATGAAAAAATGGTAGTAGGTATAGTTATCGCGATAATCATAGCGATTATTTTGATAATAGCTTTAGTTATAAATGTTGTTATAAAAAATAGATCAGTAAAGCAAACTCCACTTGCTACAAAATCAACTCCTAAAATAGACGATTCATCTCTTAGCATCCAAGATCTAATAAGCATAGTATCAGACCAAAGCACAAGCAGAGATAATCTCTTTAAAGCTTGCCAATACTTTCTTAAAAACTTTAAATTTCCAGACAAAAAAAGCGGCGCATCACAAGAGACTTTTTTGTATTTACATTTTATAGGACTTATTTCAAGTCATAAAAAATCAGATGCAAAGCTTATATCTTATTTGGATAATGAAGTAAAAAAATCCAACCCAGATTATGGATTGGAAGTAGATAAATACGAAGCTAGCGGTATAGAAAAAAGAAGATTTAGAAGCTAGTTATAAGCTTGTAACTTATAGCACTTAATAGTCCAGCAAAAAGTCCAGCTACCATATCATCGCCCATTACGCCAAGACCACCTTTGACATTTTTATCAATTCTACCAATTATGCTTGGTTTTGTTATATCAAGCAGTCTAAAAAACGCAATACTCAAAATAATCTGTGTCCAGCTCGCTCCACTAATAGCCATAGCAAGCCAAACTCCAGCCACTTCATCTATAACAATATGGCTTTGATCATGCTCGTTTGTTTTGCTTTCGTAGTCGTTTATGATTTTTATAGAGGCTAAAAATAGCAATATTGAAGCCATAAAAAGAGTTTGATCCCCAATATAAAAAAGTATAGGCAGAGCGATCACGGCTCCAGCTATGCTTCCCCACGTCCCTGGCGCTGGTTTTAGTAGACCCACGCCAAAAAATGTTAAAAATAGTTTTTGCATTGTATTTCCTAAGTAAGTGATGTTGTTTGATACAGTTTCATAAGCTCTTCATAAAACTCTGTTTGACCGTGCTTTTCTAATATTCCTAAATTTGGAAATAGATCATCGTAGATTTTTTGCAAATTACTAAAGCGATTTGGGAATAGCTCATTTAATATGATAGCTGATATCTCTTTTCTCATTAGAATTGCTGGTGGCATAATGCCTTCAAAGAGCAGTGTATTTAGCGTATTTGCGTGGTATTTTATATGATGGTGTTGTCCGTGTGGGCAAGTTTTTGTGCTGACTATGGTTCTGCACTGATTACAGTAAATATACTCAGGAACGACGATAAGCTCGAGGTCGAGTTCTTTGGCGTATTTATCAAGTACGGTATTTGCTTGATTATCGTTAAAAAACATACCAATACCCGCGTGATTTTGTCCTACGACTAGCTTTGTAGCTCCAAAGTTTTTAGCAGTTATGCACTCTAAAACTGGATTTATATGATCGCTAAAGAGATAGGTATTTTCAAAAGGCACTATCACGACTCTATCCATAGGCAAGAAGTTATCTCTAAAGTACTCAAGAGTTTTTTTCCTAAGATCGAAGCTAAGCCTTTTATCGCTATCAAATGTTCTAATCAAAAATATAATAGTCATATCAGCTTTATCTATAGTCATTCTTACTAGTCTTTCATGAAGCCTATGGAATGGATCTGCAGTAAGAGTCATAGCAGTGATTTTTTTTATATGTTTTTCTTTGATTAGGGTATGAACTTTGTTTTTTATATCTCTTAAAGTCGTATCGTAAATCTCAAATTCGCCACTTATCGCCATTTCCCCAGCCAAAATATTATCATTTAGCGATATATTTTTAGCAGCAAATATGCTTATTCCTACATCTTCTTTTTTGAGTTTAAAAGTCGAGCCAGTGATTATATGACCGACTACTACACCATCTTTTAGTATATCTATCTTATCGCCTGGTTTTGCATTATTGATTGTCTCTTGGTTTCTTTTACCAAACGGTGCAAATGTAAAGGCATAAGGCATAGGATTTTTGCCAAAATATCCTGTTTTTTTGACTATTCCGGCTTCATGTTCGTCCATAAGTCTGGTAAATTTACCAAAAATTTGATTTTGTATTAGTATCAAAGTGCCATAAGCTTCTTGGCTTATTTGTATAGTGTTATTTTTTCTTTGCGATATCATACTTCTTTCTCTTCTCCCATAGTGACTTTCTTGAAATCCCAAGTCTTTTTGATAGCTCAGTATCAGGAAAGATATCTTGATAACAAGCTATGATATGTTTGACATACTCATCAATCGTAAAAATCTCAGTTGCTTCAAATAAATTTTTGTTTGAATCTATGCTAAATTTATTGAAATTTGGCAAGCCTAGATCGCTGGTTGCACTGATGATGATTTTTTGATTTGAGATTAGGCTAAGAGCCTCTTGCCTCTCTTCTATTGAGAGCCTATCAAAGTCTGTGATGTGAAGTATGGCTTTTGATTTGTGTGATTTAAGGGTAGCTAAAAAATCATCGCTTATAGCGCTAATTTGCTCGTAAGCCATATTTGTCTCTTTAGCGTAAAAATAAACATAGCTATAAGTGTATTGAATCCTTTGAGATATAATCATCAAAGGTAGCTTGATTTTTTTGAAATCATATTTTGGAAGTGTGTATGATTTGTAGTTTGACTCTATTATTTTTTCGTATGTTGAGTTTAAAATTTGGTATTTTTTATGCGTTTGAAATAGCTTGATTTTTCTTACTAATTCTTCTATCATAAATGGCTTTTGTATATAATCATCAGCTCCAGCTTTTATCGGATTTGATACTGTGTCGCTACTGATATAGCTGATAAGAAGTATTATGATAGAACAAGAATGCTTTTTGATAATAGGATAAAAATCCCCGCCAATAAGACCAGTTGAGAGCAGTACGACGTCGTATTTATCATCTTTTAGCGCGTCTTTTGTGTTTGTTGCTATTTCGCAGCTATATCCAAAATCAGCTAACTTGCTAGAGATACTTTGGGCTAGATAAATTTCATTTTCTACTATTAAAACTTTCATAGGACTTCCTGCCAGTTGAAATATCTTAAATTTGCAGTTGCTATGGTGGCGATTCCTTCGCTTCTGCCGACGAATCCAAGCTTTTCAGTTGTTGTTGCTTTTATATTGACCTTGTTTTGACCAAGTTTTAAGATGTCTGCTACTGTTTTTCGCATTAGCTCTTTGTGTGGATTGATTTTTGGAGCCTCAGCAAGTATCGTAATATCCACGTTTATAAGCTTAAATCCGACTTCATTTATGCGTTTTAAAGTATCATTTAGTAACAGTTTTGAGTCAATATCTTTAAATCTTGGATCATTATCTGGATAAAGCTCGCCAATATCTCCAAGCCCAGCAGCCCCAAGCATGGCATCACAAAGTGCGTGCAAAGCCACATCTCCATCACTGTGAGCTAAAAATGCTTTCGAATACGGGACTTTTACTCCACAAAGCACCACAAAATCGCCATCTTTAAATTTATGCACGTCAAAGCCATTCCCACAAAATACTTCATTTGATGGTGGGAGTAAATTTAGATGTTTTAAATCATCTTTATAGGTTAGTTTTTTGGCTCTTTCATCGCCTTGTACGTACCAGACTTTGCCACCGACTGCAGCGATTGCTGAGCTATCATCGCCAAAAAGCTCATCAGTTTGAAGAGCCTCTCTTAGTTTGCTTGTGCGTGAGAGTTGTGGGGTTTGGATGAGTTTTATATCATCTCTATTTATATAATCATTTTGAAATAAAGTAGTATCGCAAACTTTTAGCGCAGGGACGACACAATCAGCGTTATTTGCCGATTCAAAGAGTTTTGCTACAAGCTCTTTTGGGACATTTGGTCTAGCTATGTCACTCACCATAACAAACTCGCTATTTACATGAGCTAGAGCGTTTTTAAGGCTCTCTTGCCTGGTGTTTCCACCTTCAATAAATTTAAAGTGGTTACTAAATTTACTCATATAATCCGATTCTTTTGATACGACTATTACATCTTTGAAATTATAATTTGAGCTTAAATTTTTTGTAGCATATAGCCAAAGCGGGTCATTCTCTATATGAAGCCATTGTTTTTTTGTCGGTAAGCCAAAGCGGGTCGAATCACCAGCGCCTAGCATTATTAGTGTTACATCAAGCAAAATTTATCCTAAATTCTAATAAAGTGTTACGAAATTATACATTTTTTAATCTTACATTGTCATTAGCTTAATGTTAGAATATTAAAAGACAAAGTTAATCTTTTTTTTAGTAAATTTAAGTAAAATTAACGGATCAAAAAAATAAGGAAAACTAATGAGAAAACAGTGGTGCGAAGCTAGAAAAAATGATCCGACTCCGACCCAGATGTATTATGCAAAACAAGGCATCATCACTCCAGAGATGGAATATATAGCTAAAATAGAGCTTTTAAAACCAGAGCTTATCAGAGATGAGGTAGCAAGTGGCAGGCTTGTCATACCAGCAAACATAAATCATACAAATCAAATCCCAATGGCAATAGGCAGAGCAGTAAAGTGCAAAATCAACGCAAATATCGGCTCAAGTGCCTTGGCTAGCGATATAAATGAAGAGATAGAAAAGCTAAAAGTTTGCTTAAAATATGGTGCTGATACTGTTATGGATCTTAGCACTGGTGGGGATTTGGACGCTATTAGAAGAGCTATTATAGGTCATTCTACTGTGCCTATTGGAACAGTTCCTATATACCAAATCATTCATGATATAAAAGATCTTGATAATCTAACCCCTGAAATTATGCTAGAATGCATTGAAAAACAAGCCAAGCAAGGTGTTGCGTATTTCACTATTCACGCTGGATTCTTGCTTAAATTTATGCCACTAGTCGCAAAACGCAAAATGGGAATAGTAAGTCGTGGCGGAAGCTTGATGGCATCTTGGATGATGAAACATCACAAAGAAAATCCATTTTACGAAGCTTTTGATGAGATCTGCGATATCTGTGCGAAATACGACGTCGCGCTTAGCCTTGGCGATAGCCTAAGGCCAGGATGTCAGTATGACGCCACAGACGCAGCCCAAATGAGTGAGCTAGCAGTACTTGGCGAACTAACCAAAAGAGCATGGGCGAAAAACGTTCAAGTCATGGTAGAAGGCCCTGGTCACGTGCCATTTGATCAAATCGAGTTTAATATGAAAGAAGAGCAACGCCTTTGCCACGACGCACCATTTTATATACTTGGACCACTTCCTACTGACATAGGCGCAGGATATGATCACATCACAAGTGCGATTGGTGGGACAATGGCAGCATTCCACGGAGCGAGCATGCTTTGTTACGTCACGCCGAAGGAGCATTTAGGCTTGCCTAACGCAAAAGACGTAAGAGATGGTATAATAGCGCACAAAATCGCAGCCCACGCCGCTGATATAGCACTAAAAAGACCAGGAGCTATCGAGCAAGACCACGCAATGAGCGACGCTAGATACAGCTTTGATTGGAATAAGCAGTTTGAACTAGCTCTTGATCCAGACAAAGCTAGAGAGCTTCACGATGAGAGTTTGCCTCAAGATGTGTTTAAAGAAGCTGAGTTTTGCTCTATGTGTGGGCCTAAATTTTGTGCGTATAAAATCAGTCGCGAAATAGCAAAAAACGAATGCGAAAGTTATCCAAAGGAAGAAAAATGAGTAATGAACAAATCTTAGAAGAGTTAAAAAAAGTAATCTATCCAGGATTTAAAAAAAGTATAGTTGAGTTTGGTTTTGTCAAATCAGTCGATCCTGATATCGTCGTAGAGGTCGTTTCGGCTAAACAAGAAGTCGCAGCTAGTGTGAAAAAGGATATTGAAGCTCTGAATTTAGGCAAAAATATAATCATACAAGCCCCAAAAGTAGAAGCCGAAAAAAGCAACTCAAGAAGTGGCAAAAACATAGCTCCACAGATTAAAAATTTCGTAATGGTAAGCAGTGGAAAAGGTGGTGTAGGCAAAAGCACAACTACACTAAATTTAGCCATTTCTATGGCAAAACAAGGCAAAAAAGTTGGTCTTTTAGACGCTGATATTTATGGTCCAAATATCCCAAGAATGTTAGGGTGCGAAAATATGCAACCAAGCGTTGTAGGTCAAAGACTAATGCCTATGCAAACTCATGGCATAGAGATGATGAGTATGGGTGTTTTGATCGAGGCTGGAACTGGTCTTATGTGGCGTGGAAGTATGATAATGAAAGCTATCACTCAGCTACTTGAAGAGGTCAATTGGAGCGATTTAGACGTGTTATTTTTGGATATGCCTCCAGGCACTGGTGACGCACAAATCACGCTAGCCCAAAGCGTTCCAGTCACAGCTGGGGTATGCGTGACAACACCACAAGTCGTAGCTCTTGATGACTCAGCTAGAAGCCTTGATATGTTTAATAAACTTCACATCCCAATAGCTGGAATAGTCGAAAATATGAGCGGATTTATCTGCCCGGATTGCGGCAAAGAGTATGATATATTTGGCAAAGACGGCGCAAATGAGCTAACTAGCAAATACAAAACTCAAATACTAGCTCAAATCCCAATCGAACCAGCTATAAGAATAGGCGGCGATAGCGGTAAGCCAGTAAGCTTCTATGAGCCAAACTCAGTATCTGCAAAAAGATACGAAGAAGCCACTATTAAGCTTTGGAGCGAGCTTGAAGAGATAAACAAAAATGGTGGTGCTGACAACTCAGCTATCCAGCCAGACAACAGTGGCAAGGCTGCTTGTCATTAAAATTATGCGTCTAGCTACGGCTAGGCGATCCAAATTTAAACCCACAAAATTTCTTAAAATATCCCATCAAATTTAGTTCTAATCTACTTTTAGATATAATCAGCCAAAAATTACAAATTTAAAGGAAATTTATGAGTATCAAAAACTTAGATGAACTTAAAAAATTCACTGATGAAATCCGCTCACAAAATGGCTACAAAGACCCACTAGCCTTTGCTATCGCAAGAGTGCAAAAAGGCAGCCAAAACAAGACTATAAACGTGCATTATAGCGTTGTAAATTATAAAGAAAATTATGGAAGTGCTGCAGTTTTAGCATGGGCTATAGAAAAAAATGGAATCAAAATCGACTTTAGCGGAAGCGAGTTTGTAGCTCCTCTTACAAGTGCTGCTATCAGCGATGCTTTAGAGATTTTTGACTTTTTAGTTCCTGAGAGCGAGGGTGACAAACACAAAAATATCCAAAATTTGCTAGTCTTAGATGAGATTTTAAACGAACAAAGCGACGAACAAAGCGAGTTTGCAGTGACTTTCTTGTACGCTGATGAAGCTCCAAAAAGCGTTGAGAGCGTATATCTTAAACTTTATCTTTTATCACTTGGCAAGGTAGAGATAAGAGGGATAAACCTAAATGGGGCTTTTGGCGTGCTTCCAAATTTAGCTTGGGATAGTCACGGCACAGCTTATGAGCTTGATTATCTAAGAGAAAATGAAATTTGGCTCAAAATGAAAGGCTGGTATCCAGCTATCGTGAGCGTGGATAAATTCCCTCGCTATCTAAGTCATATCATACCAGCTGACAATACCCGCGTTTTGGATAGTGCAAAGGTGCGAATGGGCGCAGTTTTGGCTGCAGGAACTACTGTAATGCCAGGCGCTGCTTATGTGAATTTCAACTCAGGCACAACTGGATCAGTTATGATAGAAGGCAGAGTTAGTAGCTCTGTAAGCGTAGGCGAGGGCAGTGATGTAGGCGGTGGCGCTAGCATACTTGGTGTGCTTAGCGGGACAAACGGCAATGCCATAAGCGTGGGCAAAAAATGCCTACTTGGAGCTAACTCAGTTACTGGAGTGCCTCTTGGCGATGATTGTATCGTAGATGCTGGCATTGCTATTTTAGAAGGAACTAAAGTATTTATAAGTGAAAAAAATAGAGCCGAACTAGCCAAAATCAATCCTGGGTTTAAATTTGACCGTGAGATTTACAAGGGGCTTGAACTAGCAAATCTAAATGGGCTTCACTATCGCCAAAACAGTCAAAATGGTCAAATCACAGCTTCTATCTCAAAAAGAGCTATCAAGCTAAATGCTGATTTACACTAAGGAGTGATATGTTAGAGGTCAAAAGTTTAACACAAAGATTTGGTCAGCAGCTGCTTTTTGAAGATGTAAATTTGAAGCTCAATGCACATAATCGCTATGGATTAATCGGTGCAAATGGCGCAGGAAAATCAACATTTCTTAAAATTTTAAGTGGCGAGATCGAGCATACTACTGGCGATATAGTCGTAGAAAATGGCAAAAAAATCGGCGTTTTGGGTCAAGATCAATTCGCCTTTGAGAGCTTTAGTATCAAAGACGCTGTTTTATATGGCAACAAACGCCTATATGACGCAGTAAAAGAAAAAGAAAAACTCTATATGAGCGAGGAATTCACTGATGAGATAAATGATCGCTTGAGCCATCTTGAAATCATCAGCGCCGAAGAAGATCCGACTTATGAGTATGAAACTCGCATCGAAAAAATCCTAAGTTCACTTGGTTTTAGCGACTTTGATAAGCTTATGAGTGAGGTGGAAAGCTCTGATAAATTTAAAGTGCTTCTAGCTCAAGTTTTATTCCCAAAACCTGATATTTTGTTTCTTGATGAGCCGACAAACAACCTTGACCTTGACGCCATCGCATGGTTAGAGCATGAGCTAATCAACCACGAAGGAACGCTTGTAGTCATCAGCCACGATAGGCACTTTTTAAACAGAGTTTGTACTCATATTTTAGATGTCGATTTCAAGCAAATCAGAGAGTTTGTAGGCAACTATGACGACTGGTACATCGCTGCAAATCTGATGAGCCGCCAAGCCGAAATGGAGCGAGATAAAAAGCTAAAAGAAAAAGACGAGCTAGAGAAATTCATCGCTAGATTTAGCGCTAATGCGAGCAAGGCTAAGCAAGCCACGAGTAGGGCAAAACAGCTTGAAAAACTCCAAATCAGCGAGATTAAAACATCTAGCCGTAGAGATCCAAGCATATTATTTAGGACAAACCGCGAAATCGGAAATGAGCTAATTGAATTAACAGGCTTAAACAAAAGCTTTGATGATAAAATCATACTAAAAGACTTTAGCTTCAAGATGAATAAAGGCGATAAAGTCGCTATCATCGGTAGCAACGGCGTAGGAAAATCAACGCTTTGTAAAATCATAATGGGCGAAATGCCAGCTGATAGTGGCAAAATCCACGTGGGGGCGACTATTGAGCTTGGATATTTCGCGCAAGATAGCTCAAACAAAATCACTGGAAGCTTGAAGCTTTATGAGTGGCTTCAAGATGCCAAAAACAAAGACCTTGATGAGATAAGAAAATGTCTTGGCAGAATGCTTTTTAGTGGGCTTGAGCAAGAAAAAGAAGCAGGGAGCTTGAGCGGTGGCGAAAAACACAGATTAATGCTATCAAAACTCATGCTTCAAAAAGCAAATTTGCTAGTCCTTGATGAGCCAAACAACCACCTTGATTTGGAGGCTATCATCGCACTTGGTGAGGCGCTTTATAATTTTAGTGGAAGTTGTATCTGCGTAAGCCACGACCGTGAGCTAATCGATGCGTTTGCCAACCGTATTTTGCACTTAAAAGGCAATGGTGAAATAGTCGATTTCAAAGGCACTTATGAAGAGTATCGCCAGACTTACGATATGGAGTAAATTTGGTCTTTATAAATTTGTATTAAATCTGTGCGATTAGCACAGCAACTTTGAAGCTTTTACAGGGGGATTTTGCTTCGTTACACTCGCAACTGCAAGCAGACGGGGATTGTCAAGGGGATAAGGGGTAGTGTCTGCTAAAAAACGCCCCCTTGTCCTCTTGATGAAATATTAAAAACTTTAAATTTTAAAAATCAAATTTACTAAAACACTAAAAGCTTTTCTTTCTTAAGGGGAACAAAGGGAAAACTCTTTTTATCAAACTGCGTTATAGTTCTTTATGCGTAAAGTCGCTTTCAGCAAAGCAAAAAGCTCCACGCTTTACTAAAGCCCCACTTGTGGGGTAACCCCAACTCCCTTAAAATCCCTCGTCTGCTTGCAGTTGCGAGTGTAACGAAGCAAAATCCCCTCTCTCAGAACGTATTAGCTATAAAGGTTGATTGGTTTATTTGAGTTTTGGTTTATTTCTAACTTACAACCTCCACTCAATCCCTACATTACCACTCACACCTTCTTTCTTACCGCTTAATCCTTTGATTCCTAGATCAAGAGTAAGTCTATCACTATTTGTAAGTGGTTTTAGTTTGATACCAGCTTCAATGCTCCCACTACTTCCTTGCATATCAGTAGGATCTATCTCATAGTTATAGCTTAGGTTATATCCTTTTTGTTTAGCATCAAACTCATATTCATAAGCTGCCCCAGTATATAAAGTAGTACTCTCTTTAATCTCATAATTATATCTAGCTCCAAGCTTAGCTATAAAAGAGTTAAATGTATCAAGCCTAAATTTATCATTAGTACTCATATCTACACTATCACTTCCTACTCTAGTATAATATAGCTTTGTATAGATATCTAAATTTGATCTATTATCAAGTTCTATTATATTACCCACTCCAAGAGATAATCCATAATAAGCTCTTTTAGAATCAAAGCTAGCACTTATCTTATTGCTACTATCTCCAAAATCATCACTTTTAAAATCACTCTTAACTTGACCAAATTTAATACTATTATCTATATAGAAGTTATTTACTAGATTAGTCTTACTCATAAGACCAAACCCGAAGTATGAGTTATCTCCACTTCCTTTTATATCTCCACTATCAAAGCTATTAAAGCTATCATACTTACCATATCCAGCTTCAAAGAATGCTGAGTATATAAAGCTATCATTTGCTCTTTTACTAATAGTGGCTATTAGTCCTATCATATTAGAATCTACATAGCTTCCTGTATTACTTTTAATACTACTTGCTCCCATACTTCCACTACTAGCTTCACCAAAACCATTAAAGCTTAAAGAGTTTATAGCATTTAACGCACTATCTACTTGCTCACTACTTGATACAGCACTTAGTGAGCTTGAGATTGCTCCTTCATTTATGGCTTTTTGTTTTTCATTGGCACCAGCTTTTGTGGTGGTGGCGACTAGTTTTTTGTCACTGTCTTCAAGGGCGACACTAAACTCATAAACATTACTAATGCCTTGATAGGCTGTAAATTTATCATTGATATTTAAAGGGGCGTCTATAGTATCATTTAGAGCATTTATAAGAGTAACCTTATCACCAGTCTTTATAGCTAGAGTGTTGCCATCCATTACTCCTATGCCGATTTTGACTTGATTAAGCCTGCTAACATAATTTGAAGCCAAGATTATATCATTTGCTTTAATATTATTTGAAAGATAAAAGTTTACAAACTCGAAGTATCCCACATGTTGTACCGTTATATCTTTTGTTCTTAAATTTAGCGTATTGCCTTTAATTGAGTATTCAAATGTTGTTAGATTGTCTTCAGCTTCTCCACCAAATAATCCAGCACCAACTCCAAATATTGGATTGCCAGATATATTTATAGTATTATTGATAGCCAAGCCTGATTTAGTAACTCCACCATAGACAAAGCTATTTATAGTTCCACCTGAGATATTGATTGTATTTCCAGTGGCATTGCCTGAGCGAAAGGATTTTCCACCATAAATCATTCCATTTATAGTTCCACCAGAAATGTTTATAGTATTTCCTGTGATGTCGCCTAAGCGACTATCTCCACCATAGACAGATTCAATAGTTCCACCAGAGATGTTTATAGTATTTCCAGTGACTGAGCCTGAATCGCTATATCCACCATAGACCAAGTGAATATTTCCGCCAGAAATATTGACTATATTTCCAGTGACTGAGCCTGAATCGCTCTCTCCGCCAAAGACATCATTTACTGCTCCACCAGATATATTTACTGTATTTTCATATACGTTTGTATTATCACTATATCCGCCAAAGACATTATTTACAGCACCACTAGTGCTTTTTACGGTTATGGTATTGTTATTTGTAGAGTTGTTTGGTGCTAGGGCATTACTCAAATTACGTGAGCCAATTGTTATAGTTGTCGGTGCAAAGGTTGTTGGATTAGTAGTGCCACCTACTGGGTCATAAATGAGTGTGTCAGCTAAAGCTGAGCTGACTGCTAAACTAGTGGCTAGAAGTAGGGGGGGGGTAAAGGCTGAGTTCTTAGGCATATTTTTTCCTAATTGTGAATTTATATTGTTTAGCATTATACATTAAATTTATAAGTTAAGATTTAAATTTGGGTAGAAGTTTTGTAAGAAATTGTATTTTTGATTTCAAATACTTTAAAACTCTAATCTAGTGTGGCTTATCCTAAGCCCTTTTAGAGTTTATCAGCATTTTACATTTTTGGCTTTTGCATCTTGGGATTCTCTGAAAAACTCAGCCCTGGAGAGTGGCTTTTCTCCTGGATGATGTTTTTTGAAATGCTCCAAGTAAGTATCATACTTGCGAAGCCCTATAAGTGGATACAGGGCTTCATCGAGCTTTTCGTATGCTTGCCAAACTTTTTGGAGTTTAGCAAATAGCTTCACTATAGTCGCTCGCTTTTTTGTATTCGCTTTCGTTTAGTGGATAAGCTTTTGCATTGCCATCTTTGTAAATTCTCATGCAAATCCTGATTGTCTGAACTGCGACAACAACGACAACTATCATAAATAATCCACATAAAACAGCGTCTATTATGTTGTTTCTGATGACTGCTTCAGCTTTAGCTATGGCAGCTGGATCAGTCATATTGGCTAGTTTGGCTGCTGTGTTTTGTGCAGTGGCGACGTGGCTAACTGCGTCATGAACTCTTTCGCCGTTGGCTGGAAGAAGCTTTTGGAATGCAGCGTACATCGTAGTGACAAGAACCCAAATAAGTGGAACTATAGTCACCCATGAGTATCTTGCTCTTCCCATTTTGAAGATTACGACAGTTGCAAGCATTAGCGCGATGCCAGCTAGCATTTGGTTTGCAGCACCAAATAAAGGCCAAAGTGTATAAATACCACCCATTGGATCAGTTACACCGCTATATAGCAAGTATCCCCAACCAGCCACGCAGATGATAGTAGCCACGATACCCCAAAGCCAGCTTTTTGTATCTGCCATTGGTTTGTAGATGTTGCCAAGTATGTCTTGGATCATGAATCTACCTGTCCTTGTGCCTGCATCAACTGCTGTAAGGATAAATAACGCTTCAAATAAAATAGCGAAGTGATACCAAAACGGCATAGAAGCAGCGCCACCCATAAGCTCAGAAAATAGTATAGCTAGACCCACGGCAAATGTAGGAGCACCACCAGTTCTACTCATCATAGTCTCTTCGCCTACGCTTTTTGCTAAATTTAGTATATCTTCAGGCGAAATGCTAAATCCTAGTTGAGTGATTTTGGCTGCTGCTGCGACAACATCAGTGCCAAGACCGCCGATATTGATAGAAAAATAAAGTCCTGGAGTAAGGATAGTAGCAGTCACAAGAGCCATAACGCCAACAAGGCTTTCCATAAGCATAGAGCCATATCCAATAAATAGAGTTTGACTCTCTTTTTCTACCATTTTTGGAGTTGTTCCACTAGATATTAGAGCGTGGAAACCAGATATTGCACCACAAGCAATAGTGATGAAAAGGAATGGAAATAGTGGCCCTGCAAAAACTGGACCAGTGCCATCTGTAAAGCTAGTAACTGCTGGCATTTGCAAGCTTGGTCCGATGATAACTATCACGATAGCCATGCCAGCTATAACGCCGATTTTAAGGAATGTACTTAGATAATCTCTTGGAGCTAGTAAGAACCAAACTGGCAAGATAGCAGCGATAAAACCATAAGCTATAGTAAGCCAAGCTAGAGTTGTAGCTTTGAGAGAGAATACATCTTTCCAAAACGGATCAGCTGCGACGTAGTGACCGCCCCAAAGTGAGATGATAAGAAGCACAAATCCTATAACAGAAGCTTCTATAACCTTGCCAGGACGTAAATATCTCATGTAAATTCCCATGAAAATCGCAATTGGAATAGTCATAGCTATAGTAAATAATCCCCAAGGAGAATCAGCTAAAGCCTTTACAACAACCATCGCAAGGATAGCAACAATAATAAGCATAATGAAGAAAATACCTATCATAGCAACGCCACCAGTAAATGCACCAAGCTCTTCTTTAATCATCTCACCAAGGCTCTTGCCGTTTCTTCTAACTGACAAAAACAGCACGACGAAGTCATGCACAGCGCCAGCTAAAACAACACCCACCAAAAGCCAAATCATACTTGGCAAATAACCCATTTGAGCTGCCAGTACTGGACCTACTAACGGACCAGCTCCAGCGATAGCTGCGAAGTGGTGACCAAATAATACATATTTATTTGTAGGAGTGTAGTCTTTGCCGTCATTCATTGTATAGGCTGGAGTAGCACGCCTATCGTCTAGCATCAAGACCTTTTGAGCTATGAATCTGCCGTAAAATGTATAACCTATAAGATATATACAAACGCTAGCAAGAACGAGCCAAATAGCACTAATGCTTTCGCCCGTGTGAAGTGCTAAAACTCCAAAAGCCCAAGCACCAACAATCGAAACTAAAAGCCAAATCAACTTCTGATATAGTTTCACCAGATATCCTTTTGTTTGAGATAATTTTTATTATTTTGTTATATTTTTACTTAAAGTTTGATATTAATCATAATTAATTTAAATATTTTGGAATTAATTGTGTAAATTTTACACAATTCTTACAATAACTTAATAAATTTTTAAAAGAATTATTAAAGTAAATTTACAAAAGTGTTAAATTTGATCTGCATTGATTGAAGTTGTCGTAAAAATAAAATAAATATTTACATTACGGTTTAAAAATTTGGTAAAATGCAAAAAATGAAATTTAAAGTAGGCAAAATATGATAAATATATCAGTAAATTCAAATATTGTTAGCGTAAAAGAAAATACAAATTTACGTTATTGGCTTGAGCAAAATGGCTATAAAATGGATTTTATCGCTGTGGAAATCGGCGGAGAAATAGTCAAAAAACAAGATTGGGATAGCTTCTTGCTAAGAGATGGACTAAGTATAGAGATAGTGGAGTTCGTCGGTGGCGGATGAGAGCGAAATTTAATAAAAGTCTTGACAAAGATTAGATATCTAACTATAATTACGCCTATGAAAAACAAAAAATCAAACAAAATGACAATATCTTTGGTATCTAAGCTAAGAGACGCCGCAAATCAGTTTATTATATCTAAGCTAAGGGCAAATGGTCTTGCAAATATATCGCCTAGCCACGGAGACATTTTGGCTATACTTTTTGATGAAAAACCTCACGATATGACAGAGATAGCAAAACGTATTTGCAAGACTAAGCCAACGGTGACAATTTTAGTAGAAAAGCTCGAAAACAGCGGATACATACAAAGGGTCAAAAGCGATAATGATGCAAGGGTTAGCCTTGTATATCTTAGCCAAAAAGGCGTCCAGTTAAAGCCGATTTTTTATCAAATTTCTAAAGAATTAAATAGTGTTGTTTATAAAGATTTTTCACAAATAGAAGCTGAAATTTTAGATAAATTACTAGAAAAGGCTATTTTAAATTTTAATCAGGGATAATTATTTTTATTTTAATAGTTAGATATCTAATTAATAAAAGGCTGTGCCAACACTGGTTGGCTTACCAAATTTAAAAATAAGGATTAGACGTGATGAACACAGAAAAAAACTATAAGGTAGTTTCATTAAAAGACGCTGGAAGATGCGAGTTTCATGATGAGTTAAATTTGACAGGTTGTGAAATGTCGATCAATTCGCTTCCAAGTGGCATAAGTGTGCCGTTTGTGCATTCTCACAAACAAAATGAAGAGCTGTACATAGTGCTTGAAGGAGCTGGAAAAGCATACATTGACGGCGATGAGTTTGAGATCAAAAAGGGTGATATTTTGCGCTTAAATCCAGCTGCAAAACGCTGTTTTAGTGCTTCAAAAGATAAGGGAATTAAGTTTATTTGTATTCAAACAAAGGCAAATTCGCTAGAGCAATTTAGCATGAATGACGGAGTCATAAACGACGAAAAACCAAGTTGGCTTTAAGCTTGATTGTAGCTAAGAAATCTTAGCTACTATATACTTTTGCCTTGCAAAAACATCTTTATACGCATTTTATAGGCGTTTTTAATATGCTCTTTTGCAAATTTTTGAGCCGATTCTTTATCGTGGTTTTTGAGTGCTTCGATGATTTTAAGATGTTCGTCGTGAGCCTCTTTTTGGCGAATTTCATCGCTCAATGTGCTTTTACCAAGAAGCAAAAGCGTGTTTGTCAGCTCGTTTATCGTTTTGATTAGAAATTTGTTGTGAGCGCAGCGAAAAAGCATAGAGTGAAAAACCCTATTATTTTGGACTATATCAGCTGGATTTGTAAGTTCTTTTTCTTTATTTATAATCTCTTCAAGGGCGTGGATTTCGATCTCGTTTGCATGCACTGCAGCAAAAGCAGCAGCCGTACCTTCTAAAATTTCACGCATTTCGTAAAGCTGAGTTACTGAGTTTTCATCTAAAACAGAAATCCTAAGTCCATCAATGCTAGATTCTATAAGTCCTTCATTTGCCAAAAGCGTAAGAGCTTCGCGAACGGGTGTACGTGAAAAGCCAGTTTTGGTCGCGACATCTTCTTCTTTTATCCTATCGCCAGGTTTTAGGGTTGAGTTTTCTAGTGAATTTATAAAAAAATCATAAATTTGAGTTCTTGGGGATTTTGTTTTTTTCATTTAATAACCCTTTTTTGTGTAATAATACCTAAATTTTGTTAATTCTACAAAAATTAAAATCAGAATTAAGATATATTTTTTATATAAATTTCAGTTTGTAACCAAAAGATAACAACACTATGTAAAAAAGTAACACATAATAAAATTTATTTGTATTTTTTTGTATCCAAAAGAATACTTTAATAAAATCTTTGTAATTATGTAAGCATAAAGTACAAAATATAGGAGAACAAAGTGAAAGAAGATTTAGAGTCAAACTCGCTTAAACGATCCAAAAGCAAAGAAGCTGGAAAGATTTTTAAAGTAGCCAGCGGCAACTTTATGGAGATGTATGATTTTGCTGTTTATGGATTTTACGCAGCTTTCATAGCTCAGACATTTTTTCCATCGGACAATGAATTTACTGCGGTTTTAAAAAGTTTCATTGCTTATGGAGTTGGATTTTTGATGCGTCCGCTTGGGGCTGTTGTGCTTGGTGCATTTATGGATAAACATGGTCGCAGAAACGGACTTTTGCTTACATTAAGTATCATGGCTATTGGAACATTTTCTATCGCAGTCTGTCCAAGCTATGAACAAATCGGTATCTTAGCCCCGATAATTGTCGTTTGCGGTCGTTTGCTTCAAGGATTTTCAGCTGGGGCTGAGGTCGGTGGAGCTAGCGTTTATCTAGCTGAAATAGCGCCAAAGGGTCTTAGGGGATTTTACGTAAGTTGGCAAAGTGGTAGCCAGCAAATCGCAACAATATTCGCTGGGCTTGTTGGGCTTGGTATGTATTATTTGCTTGGCGATCAGCTTACTGGCGAGTGGGGTTGGAGAATTCCATTTTTGATCGGCTGTTTGATTATACCATTTATAGTGTATATTCGTCGCTCTTTAGAAGAGACGCCTGAGTTTAAGGCTATTGGACACAAAGCTCCAAAGACCTTTAAAGCGATGATGAGTAGCGTAGCGCAAAACTGGAGAATCGTTGTTTTAGCAGTTATGTTTGTCATGATGACGACTGTTACATTTTATTTTATCACAGCTTACACGCCACGCTTTGCGACTAGAGCTCTTGGTCTAACCAAACTTGACGCATTTACGCTCACAGCGATAATTGGTTTAAGCAATCTTTTTTGGCTTCCATTTTCTGGATATTTGGGCGACAAAATCGGTAGAAAACCTATAATTTTAGTTATGACAACGATAGGATTATTCACAGCTTATCCAGCTCTTAGCTTCCTTACAAGTGGAGATACGAGCTTTGGTAAGATTGTTATGGTTGAGCTTTGGCTTAGTTTTATTTTTGGAGCTTATAATGGCGTTATGATAGTATCTTTATCTGAATTTATACCAAAAGAGGTAAAGGCGCTTGGATTTAGTTTTGCTTATTCAATCGCAGTTGCGGTGTTTGGTGGATTTACTCCTGTTGTGAGTGAGATTTTGATCGAAAATACTGGCAATCCAGCAAGTCCAGCGTACTGGCTGACATTTGCGGCGTTTTGTTCTTTTATAGCTTCATTGATAATCTTTAAAAAAGGTGGAATTTACGATAAAGCAAGGAGTAATGCATGGGAGAAATAAATTGTGATATTTTGGTAATTGGTGGTGGAAACGCTGCGCTTTGTGCTGCTATCAGCGCTAAGGAAAATGGTGCAGATGTAGTAATGCTAGAAAGCTCACCAAAAGCGTGGCGTGGAGGCAACTCTCAACATACTAGAAATTTGCGCTCCATGCACTATGGGCCAACTGATGTTTTAACTGATACTTATAGTGAAGATGAGTTTTTTGAAGATATTTATAAAGTGACAAAAGGTCAGACAAATGAGGAATTTGCTCGCTATGTCATCAAAAATACTCCTGAAGTAGTCAAATGGGCAAAAAGCCATGGCGTGAGATTTCAAGGCTCATTTGGTGGAACGCTTCAGCTTGGCCGTACAAATGCGTTTTTCTTAGGTGGTGGTAAATCACTAGTAAACTCATATTACAAAGAAGCCAAAAAAATGGGTATCAAAGTGCTTTATGAGCATGAAGCACTAAGCCTTGATATCCAAAAAGAATATATCGGCGTGAAAGTTAAAGACCACGCAAATGCTCAAATTTTAAACTTCAAAGCAGATGCTTGTGTCATCGCAAGTGGTGGATTTGAGTCAAATTTAGACAAATTACAAGAGGCTTGGGGCAAACCAGCTAAAAACTTTTTGATTAGAGGAACTAAATTTAACCAAGGTAAAATGCTTTTCGCGTTAAAAGATGCTGGAGCAAAAATAATCGGCGATCCGACTCAAGGTCACATGGTCGCAATCGATGCAAGAGCCCCAAAATACGATGGTGGAATCGCTTCTCGCGTGGATTGTGTGAGTCTTGGAATCGTGGTAAATAAAGAAGCTAAGAGATTTTATGATGAGGGTGAGGACTTTTGGCCAAAACGTTATGCTATCTGGGGAAGACTAGTTGCGTCTCAAGAAGATCAAATTGGCTATTCTATCACAGATCATAAGGTGTTAAAACGCTATATGCCACCACTCTTTGAGCCTGTTGTCGCAAACTCACTTGATGAACTTGCTGATAAAATGGGGCTTGACGCGGCGGCTTTGAGAAAAACTGTTGATGAGTATAATGCCGGCGTGGTTGAGGGTAAATTTGACCATACTGTGCTTGATGATTGCCACACAGAGGGTCTTGAGGTGAATAAAACTCACTGGGCTCAAAAGATCGACACTCCGCCATTTTACTGCTATCCGCTCCGTCCTGGTGTGACATTTACCTATCTTGGAGTCAAAGTCACAAAAGAAGCAGCAGTGGTAATGGAAAATGGTGAAGTGTGTAAAAATTTATTTGCAGCTGGCGAAATAATGGCTGGAAATATCCTAAGTCAGGGATATTGCGCTGGATTTGGTATGAGTATCGGATCTGTGTTTGGGCGTATAGCTGGGCGTGAAGCGGCGAAATCAAGGGAGCAAAAATGAACGAAAATGAAGCATTATATAATAAAGCAATTAGGTTAAGTCAAATTTGCAATGCTTGTAGGTATTGTGAGGGCTTTTGTGCGGTGTTTCCAGCGATGGAAAAAAGACGCGAGTTTCATATAAAAGACGCTGATTATCTAGCAAATTTATGTCATCAGTGTGGCGAGTGCTTGTATGCTTGTCAGTATGCGCCACCTCATGAGTTTGATCTGGACGTGCCGCGTGATTTTGCAGCAGTGAGAAAAGAAAGCTACAAAAAATTCGCAACGCCTAAGTTTTTGGGTGTGGCGTTTGAAAAGGCAGGACTGCTAACTTCTATACTTTTGCTTATCGTTTTAGCGGCGTTTTTAGCTCTTGGAAGCGGCAATCTAGGCAAAGACGCAGCTGGGAATTTTTACGAAATAACAAGCTATAAAACAATGGTCGGCATGTTTGGATTTTTTGCAGCGATTTCGTTTTTGATGATACTTGTGAGTTGCTTTAAATTTACAAGTCATATCGACTTTAAAGGTGTTAAATTTGTTGATTTTATCGGTGCTTTAAAAGACGCTTTAAGCCTCAAACACCTTGGCGGACACAACTATGAAGGCTGTACATTTCCAAATGGCGAAGATAGATCAAATTTGCGTCGTTATTTTCACCATTTTACATTTTATGGATTTATGCTTTGCGTCGGAGCTACAAGTGTGGCAGCGTTTTATGACCATTTCTTGAGCTACCATGCCCCATATCCATTTTTCTCAGTTCCAAAACTACTTGGTACAGTAGGCGGAATCGCTCTAGCTATTGGATGTACTGGACTTTTTGCTATGAAGCTAAAAGCCGATCCAGATTTGCTTGATGCAAAGAGTTTAAATATCGATTATGCTTTAATCTTTATGCTGTTTTTAAGTGCAATTAGCGGGCTTTTGCTTATGATTTTTAGGGATAGCGCAGCTCTTGCTTATCTTCTTATTTTGCATTTAAGTGCGATTTTAAGCTTTTTTATCATAGCTCCATATTCAAAGATGATGCACCTGTTTTATCGCTATTTAGCGCTTGTCAAAAACGCTAAAGAGTGTAGAACGCATGCTTAATTGAAAGGCAAAAATGGAAAAACCAATTGATAAAAAAACTAATTGGATGCAAATAATTGGTCTATTTAGCGGAATTATTGCAGCTATTTTAGTCTATGTATTTTTCCCAAGCGACGCAGCTGAGATCGTAAACTCAATGGACGCAGCCAAAGAGGCAATGGCTAAAGGCAAATCCCTAAACACAGAGGCGATGGCGATTGCAGCAGCAGTTGCTATTTTGATGGGAATTTGGTGGATGAGTGAGGCAGTGACACTTGCGGTTACTGCTTTATTACCGCTTGTTTTATTTCCTATTTTGGGTGCTGATACATTCAAAAATGTAGCCGCTCCATATGCAAATGACACAATATTTTTATTTATGGGTGGCTTTATTTTGGCTTTGGCAATGCAAAAATGGAATTTACATACCCGCATTGCAATCGCTATTGTGCTAATGGTCGGAACCTCTCCACGCCGTTTGGTCGCTGGTTTTATGTTGGCTACTGGTTTTATTACGATGTGGGTTAATAATACTGCTACAGCAATCATGATGTTGCCTGTGGGCTTATCTGTATTACACTTAGTAGAAAAACTTCGCAACACTCCAATAAGCGGAACCGTTGAGGGCGATATGAAGCATCTTGATGAAATAAGCCAGCAATCAACCCAAGGTGGCGTCGTAAGCACAATCGCACACAAAGCAGAAGATGTAATAGACAAAGTAAAAGAAAGAACCACAGCTTTTAGCACAAATTTTGGTATTTCATTAATGCTAGGAATTGCTTATGCAGCGACAATTGGCTCAACTGGAACCATAGTCGGCTCTACTTCAACTGCATTTTTTGTGGGACATATGCAAGAAGTTTATGGCATAGAAATCGGCTTTGGCGAGTGGATGCTTATGGGACTTCCATTAAGCATTCTTATGATGACTTTTTGCTGGTTTTTGCTTACTTTTGTGATATTTCCACCTGAGATGAAAGACATTCCTGGTGGCAAAGAGATCATCCGTGAAGAGTACCGCAAACTTGGCAAAATCAACATAGCTGAGATTTCGGTCGGTATAATCTTTGTTTCTGGCGCATTTTGTTGGATTTTTTTAGGTTTTATATTGAAGTATTATGATATCAAAATATCTTCGCTAAATTCACTAATTGCAATCTCTATGGCGATTTTATTTTTCCTAATTCCTGCTAATCGCAGTGGATAGCGTTTGATCGACTGGTCTACAGCCAAAAAGCTTCCTTGGGATATGTTGATATTATTTGGCGGCGGTTTGGCTCTTTCGGCTCAACTTAGCAAAACTGGTCTATCTTTATGGATAGGGCATTTAGTGCAAAATTTAAGCGGAATGAATGTTATATTAATCATTGTAATTGTTGCAGCGCTTGTGATTTTCCTAACTGAAATAGTATCAAATACCGCAACAGCAGCGACTTTCATACCTATCATAGCAGGCGTGGCACTTGGGCTTGGATATGAAGGGCGTGATATTATGGTTGTTACGATTCCTGTGACACTAGCGGCGATTTTTGCCTTTATGTTGCCTGTGGGTACGCCCCCAAATGCGATCGCTTACGGATCTGGATTTGTGCGAATGAAAGATATGATTAAGGCTGGATTTTGGCTAAATATAGCTGGAATTATAATAATCACGCTAATTACTTGCACAATGGGAATGTGGGCTTTTGGGCTTAAATTCCACTAAGCCAAATTTAAAAACCACGAGCTTTCGTGGTTTTTCTAACTTTTATCGTTAAATTATCTTTAAATAAGACAAATAAAATCCAGATTTAAATAAAACTTACTTTATATAAGCTATAATTCCAAGATGAAAAATATAATAGTAAACTCAAAACCATACCAAACAGGTGCAAATGATATGCAAAGCCTAAAAGCTGAGCTAAATATCAGCGATGAATTAGTCATCTATAAAGGCTTTAGCGTAAGTGAAAATTTAAGCCTAAATGATGGCGATAGCATAGTTTTTATAAAAAAAGGTGAGATGCCTCCACTTGAATGCTTAAAAGAGATGATAGCAGCTCGCAATAGTCCAGAGGTAAACACTGCACTAAACTCGGCAAAAGTCGGTGTAGCTGGGCTTGGTGGGCTTGGTAGCAATGTGGCTATTGCACTAGCTAGAGTAGGGGTAAGCTACTTGAAACTGGTCGATTTTGACACGGTTGATCCATCAAATTTAAACCGCCAACAATACTTCATAAAAGATATTGGCAAATTTAAAACTGAAGCTTTGAGCGATACTTTAAAACTGATAAATCCATTTGTTAAAGTGGAGTTTGAAACTGTAAGATTGGATGAAACAAACGTAAATTTAGTCTTTGAAAACTGCGATATAGTCGCTGAATGCTTCGATAACCCACAAAGCAAAGCGATGATAATCAACAATCTAAACAAAACAATAGTCGCAGCCAGCGGAATGGCAGGATATGGCAGAAGTGACGAGATAAAAACCATAAAAATGGCAAAAAATTTATATGTTTGTGGCGACTTGAAAAGTGCTGCGATGATAGGAAATGGTCTGATGGCTCCACGCGTTGGGATTTGCGCGATGCATCAAGCAAATAAAATTTTAGAAATATTAATTGATAAGGTAAAAGAAAATGGATAAATTTATTTTAGGCGGTGTGGAGTTTGAGTCGCGTTTTATCATGGGTTCTGGCAAATTTGATCCAGAGCTTATAAGTGCTTGCGTAGATGAGGCTAAGACGCAGATAGTAACGCTAGCTTTGAGACGTGTAAATAAAGATAAAAACGAAAGTATAATTGAATTTATACCAAAAAATGTAACACTTCTGCCAAACACAAGTGGCGCAAGAAACGCTGATGAGGCTGTGAGAATAGCAAGGCTAAGCCGTGAGCTTGGATGTGGAGATTTTGTCAAAATCGAAGTCATAAAAGATAGCAAATATCTATTTCCAGATAATTATGAAACCATAAAAGCCACGCAGATTCTAGCAAAAGAGGGCTTCAAGGTGCTTCCTTATATGTATCCAGATTTAAACGTGGCAAGAGAGCTTGCTCAGGCTGGAGCGGCTGCTGTTATGCCACTAGCTGCGCCTATTGGCTCAAATAAAGGTCTTATAAACCGCGAAATTATTCAAATTTTAGTAGATGAGATAAAGCTTCCTATCATCGTAGATGCTGGGCTTGGCAGACCAAGTGACGCTTGTCTTGCTATGGAAATGGGGTGCGCAGCAGTCATGGTAAATACTGCTATTGCTACTTCAAAAGATATAAGGCTTATGGCAATGGCGTTTGGTGAGGCTGTAAAGGCTGGAAGAAATGCTTACCTTGCTGGTCTTGGAAGAGTGAGCGCTAAAGCAGATGCTAGCTCGCCTTTGACTGGATTTTTAGGTGAAACAAATGCGTGATAGAACAGACCATATGAGATATTTGCCTAGCCAAGAGGTCATCAGCCACGAGATTATGGATAGGATTTTGGGCGAGAGAAGTAACACGGATTTTACTAAATTTAGCAGTGATGACGTGCTAAGAGCTATTGGCAAAGAAAATAGAAATATAGATGATTTTAAGGCACTTCTAAGCCCGGCTGCGGCTCCATTTCTTGAAGAAATGGCTCAGGCTTCAAAGGCTATAAAAGAGCGTTATTTTGGCAAAAATATCTATCTTTTTACTCCACTTTACATAGCAAATCACTGTGATAATCACTGTGTTTATTGCGGATTTAACGTGCATAATAGCATAAAAAGAGCCCAGCTTGATGAAGATGCTATCATAAAAGAGCTTGAAAATATAGCAAAAAGCGGGCTTCAAGAGCTACTCATACTTACAGGCGAAAGCCAGAGCAAAACGCCAGTAAGCTACATAGGAAGAGCTTGTGAGCTAGCCAAAAAATACTTTAATGTAGTTGGTGTTGAAATTTATCCACTAAATTCAGATGAATACGCATTTTTGCATAAATGCAGAGTAGATTATGTGACTGTTTTTCAAGAGACGTATAATCCAGTAAAATACGAAAAAATCCACCTTGAGGGCAATAAAAGGATTTTTCCATATCGCCTAAACGCCCAAGAAAGAGCCTTAAAAGGCGGTATGAGAGGAGTTGCTTTTGCAGCTTTGCTTGGGATTGATGAGTGGAGAAGTGACGCGCTTTGCACTGGACTTCATGCATATTTGCTCCAAGCAAAATATCCAGCAGCTGAGATTTCGCTTTCAGTTCCACGTCTAAGACCTATCATAAACAACGCCAAAATCAATCCAAAAGATGTCGGCGAGCGTGAGCTTTTGCAAGTTATCATGGCTTATAGAATGTTTTTACCTTTTGCAAATATTACTCTTAGCACCCGTGAAAATGCACACTTTAGGGATAATGCCATTAGGCTTGGTGTGACAAAAGTCTCAGCTGGCGTGAGTGTGGGTATCGGAGAACATGGTGGCAAAAACCAGGGCGACAAGGGCGACGGACAGTTTGAGATAAGCGACTCAAGAGATGTCGTAGCGATGAGAGCTAGCATCAAAAATGCTGGTCTTGTGCCCGTGATGAGTGATTACATCTATGTTTAGTTTGCAAAAAGCGGAATAGCTAAAAAGCTAAAATCTTGCATTTCAAAGAGCTTGGCAAATTCACTAAATTTGACAAATTCTGCTTTGTTGAATTTAAACAAATACTCACAGCCAAGCTCATTAAAGTTTTTTTGGATTTCTTCAAGATTTTCTTTGTTGAAATAATGCTCAAACCTAGCTATAAGCGTAAATGGCACAAAAAATACGCACTCATCTTTTATCTCAAATTTAATTAAATTTGCAGCATTTATGGCTAAATTTACACTGCTACTATAAGCCCTTACTAGTCCACCAACGCCTAGCTTTATCCCGCCAAAATATCTCACGACAAACACGCAAGTATCGATAAGCTCAGCCCCACGAAGAGCGTCAAGACAAGGCGGCCCAGAGCTACCTTTTGGCTCGCCATCATCGCTTGAGTTTTCTACTATTTGGAAGTATTTGTTGTAGTGTCTATAAGCCCAAACTATATGCACGGCTTTTGGGTGCTCGTCTTTTAGCATTTTATGCACGTCTTCAAACTCGCTAAAAGGGCAGATGTAGCTGATAAAATTTGATTTTTTTATCTCTTGTTTTTGTGTATAAATATCATTTACTATAAACATAAGTTTTATTTTATCAAAATAAATTTAAATTTCAACGAATTTAAGGTAAAATCGAACAAAAATTTACAAAGGCAAATAATGATACAAACTTGCTTATTTCCGGCTGCTGGATATGGAACTAGATTTTTACCAGCGACAAAAAGCTTACCAAAAGAGATGCTCCCGATCCTCACAAAACCGCTCATTCACTATGGCGTGGACGAGGCTAGGGAAGCTGGCATGCGAAATATGGCATTTGTCACAGGGCGTGGAAAACGTGCTTTGGAGGATTATTTTGACATAAGCTATGAGCTAGAACACCAAATAGCTGGAAGCAACAAAGAGTATTTGCTAAGTGAAATCCGTGATTTGATGAGTTCTTGCTCGTTTAGTTTCACAAGACAAAGTGCGATGAAAGGTCTTGGCCACGCGATTTACACAGGCAAAAATCTAGTCGGCGATGAGCCTTTTGGCGTGATTTTGGCTGATGATTTGTGTGTGAATGAAGATGGCGTAAATGTGATGAGCCAAATGACGCAAATCTATGAAAAATACCGCTGCAGCATAGTCGCAGTGATGGAAGTGCCAAAGCAAAATGTAAGTAGTTACGGCGTGGTAAATGGTAAATTTATCGAAGATGATTTGATGATGGTGAGCGATATGGTAGAAAAACCGGATCCAAAAGACGCTCCAACAAATTTAGCAATTATTGGTCGCTATATTTTGACGCCTGATATTTTTGAGATATTAGAGACTACAAATCCTGGCAAAAACGGCGAAATCCAAATCACTGACGCGCTTTTAAAACAAGCTCAAAACGGAATGGTTCTAGCGTATAAATTTAAAGGTCGTAGGTTTGATTGTGGCTCTGTGAGCGGGTTTGTCGAGGCTACAAATTTTTTCTATGAGCATGACAATGGTAGTAAATGAGCTAAAGTTTCCAAGACTTGATCTTGAAAATATAAATGCTTATGCAAGAAGAATGAATGACGAGCTAAAAGACGGCAAGATAGGATACTATCATTTGCCTAAATTTGGCGAAGAGATAATCCCAAAAATAGCTAGTTTGAAAGGCAAATTTAAAAAAGTTGTTTTGATAGGGGTCGGTGGAAGTTCGCTTGGCGTAAAGGCGATTTATGAGATGCTAAATTTGGATTGTGAAATGGTTTTTTTGGATAATCTTGATCCATTTAGCATAGAAGAAAAGCTGGCAAATTTGGTTTTTGATGAGAGCCTTTTTATACTTTCTAGCAAGTCTGGAACGACTATTGAGCCAATTAGCATTTATAAGATTATTTTGGCTAAATTTAACCCAAAAACTTATGAAAACTTCATAGTCATAACCGACCCACAAAGCAAGCTTGAAGAGTATGCGAAACTTCATAATATAACTGTTTTTAATATCCCAAAAAACGTCGGTGGGCGTTTTAGCGTGCTTTCAGCTATCGGGCTTGTGCCGCTTGGTATTTGTGGTGGTGACGTCTCGGCTTTACTTGATGGGGCAAATGCTTGTAAGAAGCATTTTATGGATGGCAAGGATGATACGATTTTGCAAAAAGCCTATCACTACGCTACGCATCCAAATGCCAAAATCAACGTTTTGTTTAGCTATAGTGACCGTCTAAAGAGCTTCAATGATTGGTATGTGCAGCTGTGGGCTGAGAGTCTTGGCAAGAAGCGTGGATATAAAAGAGTAGGACTCACGCCAGTTGGGCTAGTAGGCAGCAAGGATCAGCACTCGTTTTTGCAGCTTATAATGGAAGGAGTCAAGGACAAAACAGTGACTTTCATAACGCTTAAAAATCACGCTCCAAGTCTAAAAGTGCCAAATTTAACTCTTGAAAATTTAAGCGGCTGTGATTTTGTAAATGAGCTAAGCTTGGACGCTGTGTTTAACGCTCAAGCAAACTCAACCATGCAAGCTTTGCTTAGCGAAAATATTAGCATTGATACTATAAATTTAGATAGCTTAGATGAGTGGCACATCGGCTGGTTTATATACTATTATGAGCTTTTGACAAGTGCTACAGGCATTATGCTTGGGATTAATACATACGACCAGCCAGGAGTGGAAGTCGGTAAAAGAATACTAAAAAATTTACTATCTAAAAATAAAAATTGATTAGAAATATTGCCTTTAAATTTGTATGAAATTTAGACATCAAAGGCTCAAAATTTGGGTCTTGGTTACTTTATATTTACCATTTAAGCTATATAATTAAATCAAGTGAAAAAGTATACTCTAAATAATAAAAATTCTTAATTAAGATTTATTTTCTTTTAAGAATGATTTGGTATAATTCCACAAATTAAAAATAAAGGATACAAAATGACAAACGTAGTTAAACAACTTAACCAAATCCAAGCTGACGCTCATGCGTTTTTTATAGCTTTCCATGACTATCACTGGAATGTAAAAGGTCTTCAATTTTACGCTATTCATGAATACACTGAAAAAGCTTATGAAGAGATGGCAAGCCTTTATGACGACGTGGCTGAAAGAGCTATTCAAATCGGTGGAAAAGCAGTTTTAAAAGCTGAAGATTTAGTAAAAATGGGTGCAAAAGCTCCGGTATTGCAAAAAGATAGCTATACTCCAACTGAGGTTCTTGAAGAAGTTAGAAAAGCTTATAAATACCTTGTAGAAGAGTTCAAAAAGCTTGAAGATGTAGCTGAAAAAGCTGGCGATACAACAACTTCAAACATAGCTCAAGATCATTATGGAGATTATGAGAAGAAAATTTGGATGCTTAACTCAACTTTAGCATAATTTTTTACTTGATACTTTGATAATTAGGCGGAAATAATCCGCCTTTTATCTATCTTTCTACTGCTTCAACATCTATATTTATTTTGATTTTGTCACTAAGAACTGCATTTGAGCTGCTAGGTGCAAAACTAAAATCGCTTCTTTTGATTTCGCCTTCTAAGCTAAATCCTATTACGTTTTTGCCTTGCATATTTTTAGCTTTTCCGCCAAATTCATAGTCCAAAGTAACTGGTTTTGTAACGTTTTTTATAGTCAAATTTCCTATTACTTTGCCTTCATTTTTGCTATCTTTTACAAATTTTTCCATGACAAATTTCATATCTGGATATTGCTTAGAATCAAAAAAATCAGCTTGTTGTAGGTGATTATCCCTAGCATCATTATCAGTGTTTACTGAGCTTGTTTTTATCGTAGCACTTAGAGAGTTTATGACTCCATTATCTAAATCTATTTGAGCGTTAGCATCGCTAAATTTACCATTTACATTGCTTATGCTTAGGTGTTTTACTTTGAAATTTACATTTGAATGAGCTTTGTCAAGATCGTAAATCGCAGCATTTGCAAGAGAGCAAAGACACAAGGCACAAAGTGCTAAACTAAATCGTTTTTTCATTTTTTTCCTTAAAATTTTTGTTGGATTATGATAGGGGTTTAGTTTAAACATTATGCCAATAAAAATATAATTTATTTTTATTAATATAATTTCTCTTTTAAGAATTTTATATATTTATCAATTTCAAGCTCTCTTTTTGCCCCATCTCTTTGCCTAACTCCCCACATTGATTCAGGAAAAAAGCTGTCATCTTTAAATCTTGCTTGGATATGGATATGGACTTTTGGGACGTAGTTTGCGAAGCTCGCCCAGTTGATTTTGTCTGGATTATAAAACTCAAGCATAGTTTTTTCTACTATGAAAGCTGCTTCAAATAGCCTTTTTCTTGTGCTTTCATCACAGTCGCTAAGCTCTTTGTACTCTTTTTTTGTGAAAATTTTCACCCATGGAATTTCGCTATTTTCAAGCTCGATTTTTATAAACTCATCTTCAAAAATCATAATTTTACTCCTGATCTTAAAATTTGCTCTTTTAGATTACTAGCCACTTTTTCAAACCCCAAATCAAAATCCTCTAAAACAAAAAAGTTCAAATCTTTATATTTATTTTGTAAAAAACTCTCGCTCATCTCATCTCTGATTTGGCTAAATATTACACCCAAAATCTCAATATTTCTAGCTTTTAAGGCTTCTATGCTAAGAATTGTGTGATTGATACTACCAAGATAATTCCTTGCTACAAGGAAAGTTGGCAAGCCACTTTTAGCCATAAAATCAATCATATAAGCATTCTTATCAAGCGGACAAAAAAGCCCACCCGCAAGCTCTGTTAGCACATTTTCATCTTTTGGGATTTTGATGCTGAGACCGTCAAATTTGACGTTTTCTTTTATCATTCCGACATGTGGGCTGGCTGGAGTTTGGAGCATTATTCCAGGAGCGTGAGAGATGACATGCGGCGCTGTTTTTTTGACAAAACTCTCATCAGTAAGCGCTCCAGCTTGAATTAGTTTAAAGTATTCATAGCCAAAAGCGTAACACAAAGCCGCACTAACGTGGCTTTTGCCGGCATCAGTGTGAATGCCGCTTATGCAGATATTTTTCATTGTAGTTCTCTTTTCTTGCAGATTAAATTTACGAAATTATACGTGAGATGAAACTCGCCATTAAAGTGATTTTCTAGCTCTTTGAAGCTGGATTTTGTGAGCCTAAATTTGCCATTTATGTTATTTACGCCGGTTTGTTTAAGATGATTTAAAAGCTCTTTTAGTGAGTTAAATTTGACTACAAATTTATCTTTTTTGACGCTTAGTACTTCAAATTTATCTTCAAAAATTTGCCTTATTTCATTAGAATTTTTGTAGCTTAAGCCTTGTTTTGTGTAGCTTGAAAGCTCTTCTAAGGTACCGCCACAAAACATCGAAAAAGCCAAAATCCCATTAGGTTTTAGCGAGGCGTGAAGCCTATTTTTTAGGGCTTCAAGGTCATCTATCCACTGAAAAACAGAGCTTGAGATGATTAGATCTACTTTTGGTAAATTTAGTGACGTAATATCGCCTATTTGAGTTTCAAATTTAGCCATAAATTCACTTTTATACAAGTCATTTAGCGTGATTTTTTGGTAGTTTAGAGTGCTTAAAATGAGTTTGGTCAGCACTCCGCTTCCAGCACCTATTTCATAGATATTTTCAAAATCTTGCTTGTGGATTTTGAGCAAATTTATAAGGGAAGTTGCGGCAAATTTCTGGGCGTAAGCAAACTCATCGTAGCTTAGTGCTGTTTCAAATCTCAACTATTTCTCCAAAGCTTTTGTAACCAAAAAACGCAAAATGCGGCGCGTTAATGATTTCGCATTTGCTGCCAAGCTCACCAGCTACTTTTTGCACTGCTTTTGGCGGGAAGACAAAATCTTTTTTTGAGATGATAAATTTATCCCATTTTACGTTATTTTGAACTGGTTTTGAGCTGTTTAAATACAAACTTTCAAGCTCAAATTTGGCATTTTGGTTGAAGTCAAAATCTACCTTTGCAAGCTCTTTTAAAAAGCAAATTTTCTTAAACTCATCAAAATTAAACTCATCTATGCTTTTTTTAAACGCTATTTTTGGGATTCCACGCTCATCATCAATGCCAAAAGGCGTGCCATTTATAGCGATTGCTTGCTTTAATTTTACGCCAGCAAGAGCCAAATTTGCAGCCCAAACGCCCATACTCCAAGCGACCAAATAAATTTCTTTGCCTTCTAAAATCTGTCTATCAAACTCCAAGCTAGAATAGTCATAAACCACGCATAAATCGTACCCCGTAAGCTCCAAATGCTTGATACAACTAGGCAAAAATGAATAGCCTAAAAATAGCAAAATAAGCTTTTTGCCGCTATTTTTAACAAACTCTATTTTCATCTAAAATTTCTTTCAATTTTACTAAATCTCGCTCAAGAATGTCGCCTCTAAGGCTGATTCTAAGCCTACTTGTGCCATTTGGGACTGTTGGAGGGCGAATGGCTGGAGCAAAATAGCCATTATCAAAAAGTTTTTGAGACAGACTAAGTGCGGCGCCACTGGAACCTACTAAAAACGCACAAATATGGCTATTATTTAGACCTAAAAATTTGATATTTTTTTCTAAATTTTGCCTCTCTTGACTAAAGTTTTTGTTTAAAATAAAATGGCTCCAAGCCACGTTTATGCTAGGCAAAGAGGTCGAATATATCAAGCTTCTAGCTGAGTTTATAAAAATATCTCTAAACATCGCTGAGCAGAGCATTACAGCGCCTTCGCTGCCAATGCCTTTGCCAAGAGTGACAAGGGTAAAATCAACTTCCTTGCTAAGCCCCAAAGCATGGCAAAATCCAAGCTCATGGCGGACGAAAAACGAATGGGCTTCGTCGATATATAGTAAGACATTTGTATATTTTTTCTTTAAATTTACAAGGCCTTGTAAGTCGCAATTATCGCCGTCCATGCTAAAAACCGATTCGCTTAAGATAACGATTTTTTCAAATTTATTGGCATTTTGGCTAAGTAAATTTGCTAGAGTTTCTAAGTCATTATGAGCGTATCTTTTGAAGTTTGCATTTGCTAGTTTGAGAGCGTCTATCATGCTTGCGTGGATGAGTTTATCACACAAAAACAGCGTGTTTTCATCGCTCAATGTTGAAATACAGCTTAAATTTGCACAATATCCTGAGTTGAAAATCGTCGCTTTTTTGTCAAGTTTTTCTTCAAACCAAGCTTCAAGTGCGTCAAATTCATAGTTTGAAGTATATACAAGCCTGCTTGCCCCAGAGCCAAAAAACCAATCATTTTGTTTGCAAATATCTAAAAACTCATCTCTTAAATCTTTGTTTGTGGCGATTCCTAAATAGTCGTTGCTGCCTAAATTTAAGAGTTTTTTGTCGTTAAACTCGATAAATTTGGAGCTTGTTTTTGAGTGCTTTAGCTCTCTAAAGTTGCTATTTTCTTTTGCTTTTTGTATATCGAACATTTTTTACCTAAGATTATAATAATATATAGTTTTATAAAAATACATAATTTTACTGGAAATTAATATCTGATGATTATATCACAATGACCTTAAAATTTATCACTATTTTATATGGCTTTTGATAAGATTACGCAAATTTAAGGAGCGATTTATGAAGTGTTGCATAGTGATATATGATAAGGTAAATCTCCTAAGTTTTGCTAAAATTCACGATTTTTTTGCAAGAAAAAAGCTAGATTTTGACGTGGTTTCCTTGCGTGATAGCGTGGTTTGTGAGCATGAGTTTAGGCTATTTAGTCCAAGGCATTCAGAGTCGCTTTACGGATACGATATAGTCGCCTTGCCAGATGGAATGGGGGCTTTAAATTTACGCTATGATGATATATTCTTAAGCTGGATAAAAAGCGCTTCAAATGCAAAGGTAAAACTAGCCATTGATTTGGGAGCTTTGATATACGCTGGAGCTGGATTTTTGGAGTCAAAAAGTGCAGTTATCAGGGGCGGATACAAAAACGCACTTGGTGAATATTGCAGCGTGAGCGACGCTGAATTTTATAAAAATGAAGACATAATAAGCATGTTAGATACGCCATTTGCGTGGCAAGAGCTTGAAATGGCAATAGATGGATAAAGAGAGTTTCATCTACTCACAATTTACTAGTAAATTAAACGGCGATGACGGTGCAGTGCTTGGCAAAATGGTGCTTAGCAAAGATATGTTTGTGGAGGGTTCGCACTTTAAAAGGGCTTGGCTTAGCTTGGAGCAGATCGCTACTAAATCCATGCTTGTCAATCTAAGCGACGCAGTGGCGATGAATGCTACCCCAAAATACGCTCTTTTGGGGCTTGGCTTGCCAAAAGATATATCAAACCAAGAGGCTTTGAAACTCACAAATGCTTTCAAAAGTTCGGCGGCTAAATTTGGTGTGGAAATAATCGGTGGAGATACGGTAAAATCAAGCTTAATCATCATTAGTTTGACAATAATTTCATACTTAAATAACGGTAAAGCAGTCAGTAGAAATGGAGCTAAAATAGGTGATTTCATCTGCTATACTGGAGAGCTTGGAGACTCATTAAAGGGGCTTAAAGCCTTGCAAAATGGCGGTAAAGTCGCTTCAAACTCACGCTTTGTAAAGCCAAATTTGAGAACTAAATTCATGCAAAAATCAGCTAAATTTATGCGAAGCGCAATGGATATAAGCGATGGCTTGGCTAGTGATTTACCAAAAATTTTAGGTAAAAATAGCGTTAAATTTGATAAGCAACTATCAAATTTAGAGTTTAAAAGTGGCGAAGAATACGAGCTTTTGTTTTGCGTCTCAAGCTCAAATCTAGCCAGAGTTAAAAATGAAGCAAAAAAATGCAGAGTAAAATTAAACATACTTGGAAAAATTATAAAAGGAAGATATAAATCATATGGAAAATTCAGCCACTTTTAACCCGCTTTTTGGCACCACACACAGCCCAGTAAACGCGCATTTTAGTAAAAACGCAAGCGATTTTGTCGTGCGTGAAAATCCACTTTATGAGTTTAGCAGGAGTGGTGAGCATTTAGTGGTGGAGATCCAAAAAAAGGATCTTACGACTAGCGACGCGCTTGGTATTTTGAGCCGTCAAACTGGAGCTAAAATGCGTGATTTTGGCTATGCAGGGCTAAAAGACAAAGAGGGTATGACGACTCAATTTATCAGTTTTCCAGCCAAATTTGAGCAAGCTTTATCAAATTTTAGCCACGAAAAGCTAAAAATTTTAAGCACAACAAGGCATAATAACAAAATCAGAATCGGTCATCTTAAATCAAATCACTTCTTTATACGCCTAAAAAAAGTTATGCCAAGTGAGGCGACCAAGCTCAAAGAGGCGCTCAAAAATATAGGAAATAACGGCTATCCAAACTATTTTGGCTATCAAAGATTTGGTAAATTTGGGGATAATGCAAGAAGTGGTGAAGAGATTTTGAACGCTGGTTTGAGCGGCAATAAAAGCATGATGAGAAAATTTAATCCAAAGCTAAGAGATTTTATGATTTCTGCTTTCCAAAGTGAGCTTTTTAACAAATGGCTTAGCAAAAGGGTCGAGATGAGCCATTTTGCTGGTGAATTTAGTGTAAAAGAGCTAGAAAATATTTATAAAATAGATAAGGCTAAGGCAACGCAAATAAAGTCTCAAAAGCAGTTTTTCAGACTGATTCCTGGTGAAGTTTTAGGGCATTATCCTTTTGGTAAGGTTTTTTTGTGTGAGGATTTGGACGCTGAAGTGGCTAAATTTGTAGCCAGAGATAGAACAAGCATGGGGCTAATAACTGGCGGCAAAGCTTATGAAAGCGTAGGATTTGCTAAAACTATAGAAGATGAGATTTTTGGTGAAGCTTATAAATTTGGTAAATTTATGAACGGTTCAAGGCGTTTTGCTTGGGCGTGGCTGGAAAATCTGGAATATAAATACAATGAAGAAGTAGCGCAGTTTACCATGAGTTTTACGCTGCAAAAAGGCTCTTATGCGACTGTGGTTTTAAGAGAGATTTTGCATAGAGAGATATTTGATGAATAAATTTTAAGTAAATTTAGATATAATCACGCTCGGTGCGACGGGTAGTTGCATGAATGCATGAGGAAAGTCCGAGCTGCTATAAGACAAAGTTCCACCTAACGGGTGGCTGGGGTAACCTAAGGGATAGTGCAACAGAAAGTAAACTGCCGCTTTGGCGGTGATGGTGAAACGGCGGGGTAAGAGCCCACCAGTATTTGTGGCGACACGAATAGCTATGTAAACCCAACTTGCAGCAAGAAGGGACGGTTTGGAGTCTTATACTCAACCCTTCGCTAAAGCTTGATTGTAAAACCAAGCTTAGATAAATAACTACCACAACAGAACTCGGCTTACGGTCGCACCTTTAGATACTATACTGTTTTGCTTTTTTGATTTTTTGGAATTCGATATCTAGTTTTTCTTGTTTTTGTTTGAAGAGATTTGTGGCATCTTGTATCAAGGCTGCTGCGCATTTCATCTCTTCTAAGTTCATAGAGCTTGGATAATTGTTTGTTAGCTCATCTATTTTGCTTAGATCTTCGCTCACAAGAGCGGTTTTAAACTCATCTAGCCACTGCATTATCTATCTTCTTCTTTTGTCACTTCTCTCCATGCATCAAGAAGCTCTCTAGTGACGTGTACGACTTCATCAAGTGCAGCTTTATCATTTGCGAAATTTGCTTGAGATATGAGCTGAATTTGTCTAGCATAAAGGTTGTTTAGATACTGTGAGACTGCTCCTTGATTCATATCAAGTGAGTTTATAAGCTCAAAAAATATCGCATTTGTTTTGTTTAAAAAATGCACTTTAGTCTCGATATCTCCTTCATCTATGGCTTTTTTGGCTCTGTAGATAAATCGCAACACTCCTTCATAGAGCATTGCGACTAATTTTTGTGGGGATTCGATACCGATGTTGTTTTGGTTATAAGCTTTATAAGCTAAATTTGCTTGCATTTGTCTATCCTAGTTGCTATTACTTGCTTGTTCGATCATTGTTGTTATGGTCGATAGCTGAGTGTTTAGTTTGTTCAAAATAACCTCATATTGGGCAAATTGTGTTTGCATACGCTCATATTTGCTATCTATGGTTTTTTGTGTTTTTTCTTTCTCGCTTGTTAGCTTTTCGTTTTGGCTAACTAGACTGGCTTCATAGTTGGTCAGAGATCCATCTTTTCCTACAAGATTATTTAGCGTATCTTTTAGCTTTTCAAAAAATCCTGTAGATGTGTTTGTTTCGCCTTTTAAATCTACTTTTGTAAAGCCTAAATTTGAAAGCAACTCATCACTGCCTTCTACTTTTAAATTTGATCCACCTAAGCCTTTTAACGTCAAATTGCCATCTGTATTCAAGCTAGCACTAATATCGGTAATTCCAGCATTTGTGATGGCTTTTAGAAGCTCTTTGGTGCGTTCTTGCTTTGTTGTTCCAGTTAAGTTTATCTCGATTTCTTTATCATTGATTTTTAGCGTTCCAGTTATTGGGCTAGTGGCGTCGTCTTTGATACCAGTTGAGCTAGTGCTGACATTTGTATAGCTTGTAGCTGTACTAAAAAATCCTTGGAAATTGTCAAAATCATTTTCTAATTTGTCTTTTAGTGTCACGCTATCAAGTGTCAAAAGCCCGTCTTGGCTTAAACTAAGCCCAAAATCTTGCAATGATTTGCCGTTGCTATCGACTCCATTGATGATTTTGTTTATGCTGGTTTTGATATTGATGATTTCGCTAACGCCTTGAAAAGTTCCAGTCGCTCCAGTTTCTGAGTTGTACGAAGTGGCGACTTCAAGATTATTTATCAAGGTATTGTATGAATTTACCATCTCTTGAATGCTTTTTGTGATTGCTGTAGTATCTTGAGTGATGTTGAAGTTGGTATATTCATCTTCTTTATCAACTTTTGATAAATTTATTGTTACGCCTAATTGCAAATCAGTAACTTTGTTTGTGTTTCTAGTGATTTCTATGCCATTATAGATAAAATTTGCGTCCGCTGCTTTTTGGAGTTGTGATCCAGCGCTTGCTTTTTCTGCTTCTGTTAGTTTATCTTCTGTTTTTAGAGTAAGTGTAGCATTTGCATCGCTTGAATCTTCAAAATAAAATCCCAAAGCATTGAGTAGATTTTTTGAAGCTTCTGTGCTGCCACTTTCGTCTGCTGTATAGCTGAAGTTTATTTTATTTGCACTGCCTGTCTCGCTTGAGCTAAATACTAGTCTATATGGATTTTCTCCACCTACATTTAAGACTTTTGCGTTTATTTTGCCGTCTGTTTGGTCGTTTATTTGCGCTGCTATATCATCTAGAGAGGTTGAATTATCTGCTTCTATTTGATAGTCTTTGCCATCTATTGAGAGTTTAAAAGACGCGCTAGTCGTCCCTGAAAGGACTGGAGCATTACTCATAGAAAATGTTTTGCTTTGGTATGAGTCTTTTGCGGCTAGTTGATTTACTTTTATACTTATATCTCCTACATTTACGCCGTTATCTACTGATATGCTTGCATTATTACTTCCTGTACTGCTAACCTTTTTTGTCATATAGCTTGAGCTATCAGTTAGAGATGAAACATTTGTTTTAAAAGCACTAAGAAGTGTTGTAAGAGCTGTTAAATCTGTTTGTTTAGTTTGATTTGTAGTTATTTTATTTGTTATTGGTGTTACTGAAGCTTTTTCATCTACTTCTTTTAGACTATCTATCAAATCTTGTGTTAAAACACTACTTGATCCACCATTTGTTTTGCCAAATACGCCAAGTGCTGTTACGCTACCTACTGCCATTTTTTACTCCTTTTTATCAAAAAGCACACCAACTACTTCTCTTAAATGCTCAGTTAAATTCATAACTGCTTCAGAAGGTATCTTTCTGATGACTTTTCCACTATCTGCTTCCATGACATTGACGTACATAGAGCTTATTTTATCGTTAAAACCAAATCTTATATTTGTTTGAAGTTGCTCCATATTTTGGTTAAGCTTGCTTGTAATGTCGTTTAGTTTTTTAACTATCTCTTCATTACTCATAGCATTTTGATTTGATTCATCCTTGACGACGTTGTTTTGAATTTTTGTTCCCTCTACCCCTCTAACTGCTTTGCTGGTCTCTTTTTGCATATTTAGAGCAACCGAGTTATCGATCTGTTGCGAAGCTGCTTTAAAAATTTCCATTTTCCATCCTTTGAAAATAAGTCTATCTTTAATATCGGTTATGAGGTGTAAAATTTTATACTATTTGTTGAAATATTGCTTGTATTATGTTAAAATGCCACTTTTAGGAGATTTTGATGAAGATAGCTATAGAGTGTGATTGTATTTTGTTGCAAGAGAGTTTGAGGATATTTTTGGAGAAGTTTTATGTGCCGAAAAAAGATTGCGATTTCGTGATTGCAGATAAAAAAATGCTTTGTGATAAGCCTGTTTTTTTGATAGATGAAAACTCGCCATATCTCAAAATTCCATTTACAAAAGAAAATTTAATATCCACTTTAGAAGAGTTTTATTCAGCTATCCAAATAGATGGCACTAAAATTACGCAAAATCATCAAAACTATAATTTTGAAGAAAAAATCTCAAATTTGGTAGATAAATTTAAAATAGATTTAATAAATTTAATAAAAAGCGAATATGAAAAATAACACACTATTTACAACCATTTCTAGCGGTAAATTTAAAGGCAAAAAAGTCTTTTTACCTAGCTTAGAAACCACAAGAAGCACGAAAAATATAGTCAAAAACTCATTTTTTAACACTATTCAAAATGAAATTTATGGTAAAACTTTTATAGAGGTTTTTGGTGGCTCAGCACTAATGGCAATGGAGGCTTTAAGCAATGGTGCAAGCAAAACTTACGCCATAGAAATAGACAAAAATGCCTATAATCTAACCAAAAAAAATGTCTCAAGCCTAAACTGCGATGATATAAAATCCATAAACGCAGACACCTTCAAAGCAACCCCAAAAATCATAAAAGAAAATAGCGACATCATACTTTATATAGATCCGCCATTTGATATAAGAGATGGATTTAATGATATTTATGATAGGGTTTGGGATATGCTTAGAAATAGCAAATCTAGTGATATTTATCTTGTGGTTATGGAGCATATTTCAAGTTACGCAGCACCTGAGGCTAAATTTGGCTACACTAAATTTAAAAGCCGAACTTTTGGAAAGACAACTTTAAGCTACTATCAATTAGAACAATAATCAAATTTAAGCTAAATTTGGAATAATTTTTGCTTTAGATCCTAAAAATAATAAGGATTTGAAGTGAAATTTAAGATTTTATCGATTATTTTATTGTTTAGTTCACTGCACGCTACTCAGATAAAAGATATAGCAAATATCATTGGCGTAAGAGAAAACCAACTCATCGGCTACGGTTTGGTCGTGGGCTTAAATGGCACTGGAGATGGCTCAAGTAGCGAATTTACCATTCAATCACTCTCAAATATGCTTCAAACTGTAAATGTCAAAATCAGTCCAAACGATATAAAATCAAAAAACACAGCAGCAGTTATGGTAACTGCAAAACTTCCTCCGTTTGCCAGACAAGGTGACAAGCTAGACATCGTGATAAGCTCAATAGGCGATGCAAAAAGTCTGCAAGGTGGAACTCTTCTAATGACTGCTTTAAAAGGCGTCGATGGCGATATATACGCTCTTGGTCAAGGACCTTTGACACTTGGCGGCGGCACAAGCAAAGGTGGAAATCACCCAACTGTAGGCACTATGCTCTCAGGAGCTGTGGTCGAAAAAGAAGTTGTGTTTGATATATACGCAAGCGAAGTTGCAAATTTAAGCCTAAAAAACTCAAGTTTCCAAACCGCAGTTGATATGCAAAAAGCCATAATGGCTAAATTTGGCTCCAAATCAGCAGTTGCCATAGATCCAAGAACTGTTAGGATAAGCAGACCAGCAAATTTAAGCATGGTTGAGTTTTTGGCTAAAGTCTTAGAAGTAGATATGAACTACAAAGCAGACGAAAAAGTCATCATAGATGAAAGAACAGGAACTGTGGTAAGTGGCATAAACATAACTGTCGATCCAGTCGTCATTTCTCACAAAAACATAACCATAAAAATCGAGCCAAGCTCATACGACGCAGCCACTGCTCAAAATGGCAACGAGGTAGATACTGGCTCAAATACTTCCATTGATCCAGCGACAAATACTCTAAAAATATCTGAATCAAGAACAACAGTTGCAAACATCACAAGAGCCTTAAACAAGCTTGGAGCAACGCCAAAAGATATCATAGCTATAATTGAAAATCTAAAAAGAGCTGGCTCAATCCATGCTCCAGTGGAGATCATATAATGCAAATCGACAACACAATGGCGCTAAATGCTTATAACTCGTTAAATACTGCAAATATCGATAAACTCTCTAAAGATGATAAGCTTTTAAAAGAGCAAACTGATGCTTTTGAGGCATTTTTGGTAAAAGAGGTTTTGGATATTTCTATGAATAGTGATGAAAAAGATGAGAAAAGTCTTTTTCCAAAAGATGCAGGGGATAAAATTTACTCATCAATGTATAATGATACGATGAGTAAAGCGCTAAGCGGCGGAATGGGCTTTAGCGAAATGTTATTTAATTTTTTAAAAGAAAGAGCTTAATAAAAAATATATTTGACCGATTTAGCTAACAAGTGTTAAAAGGATCAAATATGATAAGTTCTATAAACCAAAGTACGCTCTTTGCTACTAGTAGCCAAAGTGTACTCAAAAACGAAACAAAAAAAAGCGAATCTACAATGCAAACTCAAAGTAGTAGTGAAAGCAGAGTCGATGCTATAAAAAAACAGATCAATGAAGGAACATATAAGATCGATCTTCAAGGTCTAGCAAGTAAAATAGCAGACGAACTTATGTAAATCTTTCTTACTCCTTTGAAATTTAAGGAGTAAGAAATGATAAACAAATACCTAGATGAGTCAATATCTCTACTTAATGAACTCATATCAATCACAAAAACAGACATTCAAAATATACAAGAAGCAAATCACAGCCAACTAGACGAACATACCAAACTCAAAACTCAAATCATACAAAAATTTGAAGAAAAAAAGCACAGCTTAGACAATGAGCTAGTTAAATTAGCAGCCAAAAGTAATGGAACAGATCTTGCTAGTATCTTATCAGACGAAGTAAAAGATAAGCTCTCAAAGCTTAGAGATACGCTTTTAGAGCTTCAAAAAACAAACAGAGAGTATGCAAAATCCGTCATCGTGGTGAAAGAATTTTACGACTCTTTGATAAAAAAGATGTTTAACGCTGATAGTACTAGCACGAATTCTTACGAGCAAAACGCTATCAACGCTGAGCAATTATTTAAAGTAAGGGTTTGACATGGGAGTTTTTGATTCATTATACACTGGAGTTTCTGGTCTAAACGCAGCTCAACTTCAAATTCAAATAACAGGTCACAATATAACAAATGTCAATAGCGACTACTACAACAGACAAAAAGTCGTCCAAACAGCAGTCACTACTCCAAGTAGCGCTTATGGTTCTGTTGGGCTTGGTGTAAAAGTAGAAAGTGTAGTAAGGATTCACGATGAGTTTTCTTTTGATAGGTTAAAAGCCTCATTAAGCAACCTTGAAAATACATCATATAAAAGCCAAGTTTTGCAAGAAATAGCTCAAAAATTTCCTGATCTTGATGATGCTGGACTTTTGGTTGATATGAAAAACTACTTTGATGCTTGGAATGATTTTGCCTCTCATCCATACGAAAGCACTCAAAAGACAAATTTACTTGCGATGACAAACGTGCTTACAGGGCGTATAAATGATACTTCAAATCAGTTAGAAACTATCCGTTCAAGCGTAGATAATCAAATCAAACTTACAGTCGATGAGATAAACCGTTTAGGAAAAGAGATATCTCAGATTAATGCTCAAATTCAAAGAATAGAATCAATCGAGCCGCAAATGGCGAATGATTTAAGAGATCAAAGAGATCAGCTAGAGCTTACTATGTCTAAGCTTGTCAATATTTCTACATTCAAAAACGAGCTTTATAGCGATTCTAGAGGAAGTGCAACCCTAACAGATCAAGGCAAAAACTACAATCTAAATATAGATGGTATAACCTTAGTCGATGGCGTTACATTTCACCCGATAGTTTTGAAAGAGACAGATGGGCTTTCTACTCCATACTATGAGCTAAATGATGGTACAAGAGCTGATATGTCTGCAAAAATCTCAGGTGGAAAACTAGGAGCTATGCTAGATCTTAGAGGAAGATATGCAAACGATGATGGCGTCGTGCAAGACGGGCTTATAACTCAGTTTCAAAACAACCTAAATAGCTTTGCAAAAACTCTTATCGTAGAGACAAATAACATATACGCAAGCTCACCTCAAGAGCAAATGAACTCAAGCGCGCTTGTAGATATGAAAGGCAACACAACTCTCCAAAACTTTGATAGCTCTATCCAAAGTGGCAGTTTTAATGTGCTTGTTTATGATGCTAGTGGAAATGTCGTAGCTAAAAAAAGTATAAACATCAACTCATCAACCACGCTCAATGACACAAAACAAGGCAACTCTATAATAGGAGATTTCAACGCAAACACCGATGATAATGGCAACAACAACCTAAATGATGATGTAAATGACTACTTTACTGCCGTTTATCACTATGATGAAAAGACAAATACTGGCAGCTTCAGCTTTGCTCCGACCTATCCAACTGGGGATTACAAAATAGCCATAGAAGACAATGGCACTAACTTTGCTGGCGTCTTTGGTGTGAGTAAATTTTTTGAAGGAGATAGTGCTTCAAATATAAAAATAGAAAGCTCTTTGGCAAAAGACGCATCTAAAATAAAAGGTGGCAAAACATCAGTTGAAGGCGATAATAGCATGGCAAATGCTATGGTAAATTTACAAAATTTAGAGCTAAAGTTTTACTCATCTAACGGTCAGAGCTACAAAAGTGAAACCCTATCAGGATATTACAGATACGTCACAACAGACATTGCATCGCAAACTGAAGCTGTCAATACACTAAACAACACAAATACGGCTTTATATAAAAGTGTATATTCTGAGTTTCAATCAACAAGTGGCGTAAATATGGATGAAGAGCTTTCAAATTTGATTAGATTTCAATCAAGTTATGGTGCAGCCGCAAAGATAGTAACCACAGTCGAAAAGCTCCTTGAAACGCTTTTAGGGTTAAAACAATAGTATGAAAAAAGATGATTTAAAGAAGCTTTTAGATGAGAAGCTTCTTAAGGCAAACACAGACCAAAATCTATTCGATCAGCCAGATCCACTTCAAGTAGCCAAAAAGCAAAACGATCCACTTATCGCTTTAGTTTGTGCACTTTTTGCTTATGGCAATGCTAAGCTTATTTTGAAGTTTTTAAACTCACTTGATTTTGGGCTTTTAAATGAGAGCGATGAAGAAATAAGGTCAAATTTGATAAGCCAAAACAAGCTTTACCGCTTCCAAAATCCAAAAGATGTAAGTGAGATTTTTATCACAATTAAACGTTTAAAGGAGCTTGACGTGGAGCAAATTTTGGTTAATGGATTTAACCAAAATGGTCAAATGATCGATGCTATAAACTCACTAATAGCTCAAATTTACAAGCTAAATTTATACAAAAGTGATGGCTTTGAGTTTTTCTTTGGGCGGACTTTTGAAGCTGAGCCAAAAAGTCCATACAAACGCTATAATATGTGGCTTAGGTGGATGGTAAGGCATAGTGATATTGATCTTGGACTGTTTAGCAAATTACCAAGAAGTGAACTGATTTTGCCGCTTGATACACACACTCATAAAGTCAGCCTTGCTCTTGGGCTTTGCGAGCGAAAAAGTTATGATTTTAAAGCCGCTTGGCAGATCACTGCAAATTTAAAAGAATTTGACCCAAATGATCCTATAAAATATGATTTTGCACTTTATAGAATAGGGCAGAGCAAAGAGCTAGCAAGTCTGATTTAACCAAATTTAACCAAATTTAGGATAACATTTGCACTAAAAATTTATAAAATCAGGTGCAAAATGTTTGATACTATTTTTAGAGAGTATGATATACGTGGGATTTACGAAAAAGATCTAAATGAGATTAGCGTTAAGGCAATTGGCTATTGTTTAGCTAGGGAGATGTCAAAAAGAGGCGTTAAGAAGCTAAGTGTAGGATACGATGCAAGGCTGAGTGCAAAACCACTTTTTAACTACCTTGTAAGTGGGATAAATGCTGCAAATTTAGATGTTTTTGATATAGGAATGCTACCAACTCCTGTTGGATATTTTAGTGTTTTTACTGATATTTTTGATGCAAATATCATGATTACAGGCAGTCACAATCCAAAAGATTATAACGGATTTAAGATAACTATCGGCAAGGATAGCTTTTTTGGCGCTGATATTCAAAATTTATGCAAAAGCGTAAATGAGTTTATTGCTAGCAAACAAAATATCGCCGATGATTTTAGAGCGACCAAATTTGACGTGCTTAGCAAATATGTGGCGTTTTATGAGAGCGAGTTTGCTCATTTAAAAGGGCTAAAAACCAAGTTCATCTGCGACTGCGCAAATGGTGTGGCTGGCATCATTCTTGAGCCAATTATCAAAGCTCTAAGCTTAAACGCAACCGTGCTTTATCCAGATCCTAATGGAGAGTTTCCACACCACCACCCAGACCCAAGCGAAGAGAAAAACCTAGCCGATCTAAAAAATGCTTTGCAAGGCGATTTTGCCATAGGATTTGGCTTTGACGGGGACGCTGATAGGATAGCAGTCCTTACTAAAAAACGCAGCATAAAAGGCGATGATTTGGCTTATCTATACGCCAAAAATATGCAAAATCCACGTGTTCTTGGCGAGGTGAAATGCAGCCAAAATATGTATGATGAGATAGATAAAATCGGCAAAAGCTTCATGGGAAAAACTGGTCATAGCAACATCAAAAAAGCCATGAAAGAGCTAAATATCGATATGGCTGCTGAGGTGAGCGGGCATATATTTTTCAAAGAGAGATTTTTTGGGTTTGATGACGCTGTTTATGCGATGATTCGTGTGCTTGAGCTGATCCAAAAAGGCTTTGATCTTGACGCTGAACTAGACAAACTTCCTGTACTTTATTCTACTGATGAGATCAAGATAGAAGCGAGCGAAGAGAGTAAATTTAAAATCATTGAAAAGCTAAAAAACGAGCTAAACAGTCCAAAAAATGAGCTTCCAGCTATACAAGATATCATCGATATAGACGGCGTTAGGATTAAATTTGACGGTGGTTGGGCTTTAGTTAGGGGTTCAAACACAACTCCAGTTTTGGTTACTAGATTTGAAGCAAAAACACCTGAAATTAGAGATTTATTGCAAGAAAAAATCGTAAATTTGGTAGAAAAAATAAGGCAAAGTCTATGAGTAAAAAAGCAGTTTGTGTCATCAGTGGTGGAATGGATAGCACGCTTTGTGCTTACAAAGCCCGTGAGCTTGGATATGAGATAATCGCACTTCATTTTGATTATAATCAAAGAACAATGCAAAAAGAACGTGAATGTTTTAACCAAATTTGCGATGAGCTAAACGTGGCTAAAAAGCTGATTTTAGATGTGAGTTTTATAGCAGATATCGGCGGAAACGCTCTAACTGATACTAGCCTTGAAGTGCCTAAAACTGGTCTTAGCGATGAACTTCCTATCACTTATGTTCCATTTCGTAACGGAATATTTCTAAGCATCGCAGGAGCTTTAGCGCAAAAAGAGCAGTGCGAAGCAGTTTTTATAGGCGTCGTTGAAGAAGACAGCAGTGGCTATCCAGACTGTAGTGAAGAGTTTATAACTGTGATGAATAAAGCTATAAATTTAGGCACAAGCGATGAGTCAATCAAGCTCATAACTCCACTTGTGCATCTTAGCAAAGCTGATATCGTAAAAGAATCTGTGCGTTTAAACGTGCCTTTGAACCTTACTTGGAGTTGTTATGAAAATAGCGATTTAGCGTGCGGGGTTTGTGATAGTTGCAGGCTTAGATTAAACGGATTTAAGCAAGCAAGAATTAGCGATAAAATAGCTTATAAACAAGATATTTAAGCATATTGTGATATAATCGGCAAAAAATTTAAGGAATAAAAATGTATCGTTTCGCACCATCTCCAACAGGCGATATGCACATTGGAAATCTAAGGGCAGCACTATTTAATTACATCTGCTCACTTCAAGACAAAAGCGGATTTATCTTGCGTATCGAAGATACTGATAATGCCCGCAACATTGACGGAAAAGACAAAGAAATATTTGAAATTTTGACTAAATTTGGTATCAAATGGGATACTCTTTATTATCAAAGCAAAAATCTCAAATTTCATCAAGAATTTGCCGCAAAACTTTTGCATGATAAAAAGGCGTTTTTATGCTTTTGTGATGAAGCAACGCTTGAGGCTAAAAAAGAAGCCACAAAAGCTAGAGGTGAGGCTTACCGCTATGACGGTACTTGTGAGCATTTGAGCGACGATGAAGTGCTAAATAATCCACGCCCTGCAGCAGTCAGACTAAAAATCAAAAATGAGCCTCAAAGCTTTGTTGATGCCATAAAAGGCGAGGTCAAATTTGAACCACAAAATATTGATAGTTTCGTGCTTTTAAGAGCTGATAAAACTCCTACTTATAACTTTGCTTGCGCGATTGATGATATGCTTGAGGGCGTGACATTTGTCATACGTGGCGAAGACCATGTCAGCAACACCCCAAAACAAAATCTAATCCGCCAAGCACTTGGGTATACTGGCAAAATCGACTACGCTCACTTGCCAATTATCCTAAATATTGAAGGTAAAAAAATGAGCAAAAGAGAAAATAGCTCATCTGTAAAATGGCTTTTGCAAAAGGGTTATATGCCTGAAGCCATCGCGAACTACCTTATCTTGCTTGGTAACAAAACGCCTTGTGAGATTTTTAGCTTAAATGACGCAGTTGAGTGGTTTGATATCAAAAATATCTCAAAATCTCCAGCGAAATTTGACGAAGATAAACTAGCTCAAATCAACCGCGAACACATCAAACTAGCAAGCGATGAAAGGCTAAAAGAGCTTGGGTTTGACAGACCAAATTTAGCTAGATTTTACACTCAAGAAAGCAGTCTAATCCCTGAAATAAAAGCTAAAATAGATCAAATTTACAGCTCAAAAACAGTCCTTGGGGAGTGGAGCGACAATGCAAATTTAATTAAAAATGTGGTGCTAAATTTAGATATTCCTGATAGTTTTGATGAGTTTAAAAATACCATTATAAACGCTACAAGCTTAAAAGGCAAGGCTCTATTTATGCCGCTTAGGTTGCTACTTACTGGAGCTGAGCATGGCCCTGAGCTAAAAGAGCTTTATCCGCTGATAAAAGACGAGATTAAGGAGATTGTTTCAAAATGATGGTTTTAAATACATTTTTGCTTGCAGTTGCAAGTTTGCTTCATATAATTATCACAGCTTATACTTGGATCATCATCGCTGCAGCTCTTGTGAGCTGGGTCAATCCAGATCCGTATAACAAGATAGTTCAGCTGCTTTATCGCATCACAAATCCAGCTTATGAGTTAGTACGTAAAACACGCATTCCTACTGTTTTTGGTGGCATTGATATCGCTCCTATCATCGTGCTTTTGGCTTTGCAATTTTTAGATATGTTTTTGGTTGGTATTTTAGTTGGAATCGCTGGTTAGATTTTGCCTTTTGGCTATCTCTTTTGCGACTTTTTTAGGCGCAAATGTTTTGAGTTTTGAAGAGCTTAAACATAGTCCAAAAGGTCTAGCAAAAGACTATTATATCTATAGGTATCTTAACGAAACTAAGCCTAAAAAAAGTGAAGCTAAGGAATTAAGGAGCACTATATATAGATATTCTGGTTCTTTAAAAAAGAAGATAGAAGAGATAGCTGGAGCTATAAAAGAGCCAAAATTAGATTGCAGTGGGGTTTCGCTAGCAAATGTAGTCGATGCGAACTCAACTTGCCAAAAGGCTGTTATATCTATCAAATTTTTAGAAACTATGAGCAAGGAAGATAGAGATAAATTAGCTAGAGATATTTATCAAAGCTCACCTGATTTGTCAAATTTCATCATAGGTTTTGATCAGAGTAATCCAGTAAAATACTATATAGATACAAACGATACTATAAGTTATTTGAAATATTATAATCTTAGTAGCGATAAAGAAAAGTTTTTGACAGATAATAATATTAGCAATGGATTTTTGGCAAAACTTGCTCCAAACTGGCAGTTTAAAACGCTCATAAACGATATTGTTATAAATCAAAAATATGATGAATTTAGAAAATATCTTGTGAAAGTTGATGAAAAATCCGTCGAAGGCGATATGGCATTTTTGTTTGGGTTAAATGCCTTGCTTTTAAACTCTGATGATGACGCACTTAGATTTTTTAGGCAATCAGCCAGCACGGCGACTTTTATAAGCAAAAAAGACAATGCTAATTTCTGGGTTTATCTCATCACAAAAGACAAAAAAATCCTAAAAGAGATCTCAAAAAGCTCAGATATAAATATATATAGTTTGTATGCTAAGGAATTTAGTGGTGGTGGGAAAATAAAAATAGTAGTCCCAAGACCGCACATAGAAACTCTTCTAAACTATGATTATACCGATCCCTTTGTATGGCAAAAGACAAGGGAAAAGGTGCAAAATATGAGTAAAGAGGAGCTTTTGAAATTTGGTGTTAAGTTCTTTACTCAAAATACAGTTGGCGAGTATAGTTATATGATGGAAAGAGCTCATAACTACAAGTTGCATTTTTACCCTATGCCATTTATGGAGCATATAGGAAGTGATGATGTCAAAAGACAAGCTCTCATATTGGCTCTTGCAAGGCAAGAAAGCAGATTTGTGCCAAGTGCCATTTCTAGCTCTTACGCGCTTGGAATGATGCAGTTTATGCCATTTTTGGCAAATCATATAGGCAAAAAAGAGCTGAAGATACAAAATTTCGATCAAGATGATATGTTTAAACCTGAGATTGCATATAAATTTGCAAACCACCACTTAGATTATTTAGAAAAATATCTAACAAATCCAGTTTTTATAGCTTATGCTTATAATGGTGGTATTGGATTTACAAAAAGAATGTTACAAAAAGGTGATTTGTTTAGTCAAAATAGCAAATACAAAAAGTATGAGCCATTCTTGTCAATGGAGCTAGTTCCATACGCTGAGAGTAGGAACTATGCTAAAAAAGTCCTTTCAAATTATATTATTTATTTGGCGACTTTGAATTCCAGTACAAAGATTTCGCAATTTTTTGAAAGCTTAATGATACCTGGAGATGGTGAGAAGTTTCGTCTAAACGCTCAAAACTAAGCTTTAGTGTGTCGCTTTGTTTTTGCGGCGCACTGATTTTTAGATACATTCCCCACGGCATTTTAAATGTTGTAAGCTTCAAAAGTGGATCGTCATCGCTTAAAACTGATATTTTAGTCCCATTATTATCATCGTTTATCTTAAAAGAAGTAAAGTCTATTTTGGTATCTTTTGGATAGATTGATAGTATAAAATTTTCTTCATTATTTTGAGTTATTATATCTTGATGAATCGGATTTAAATATGTCCCAACTACTAAAAATTTATCATTTGTATCTTCAAATTTTTGTGTGTAGGCTAGAAGCTCATTTTTAAGCGGGTCATGCACGTAAACTTTTTTTTGCAAACATCCAAAAGCAAGCAAGGCAATAGCAGTAAGTAGTAGATATTTTTTCATCAGCGTCCTTAAATTTTTACCAAATTATACCATATTTTTAAATTTATTTTTTTGATAAGTATAATCAAAATAAGAAAAAATTTAGCAAGCATATATTATAATAACAATTATCAAAAAAGTATCAAGGAAAAACCCATGTCAGTATTAGTAATAGGCGCAGATGAGATCACTCCGATCAAGGCGGTTTTAAAAAATTTAGGTGCAAGCAATATCGAACATTGGGATGCTAGAAATGAAAATAGGGTAAATAGAAAACCAATCCCAAATGGCACCGAGTGTGTCGTCATGCTAACTAGTTTTTTGAATCACAACACAATGAAAAAGATAAAAGGCGAAGCCAAGAAGAGAAATATACCAATAGTTTGCGCTAAAAGAAGCGTGAGCTGCGTATTTTGCGAATACTGCAAGGTTTTTGGCTTAAATAAAGAATTTGGATGCGATAGACTTGATTGTGATAAATAATCGTGAGCTTTGTTTGTAATGAAGAAGTAGATATATTTGATGATATTTATTCAAATTTAAATACTAAAAAGAAAATAGATATATTTTTGTCTTTACATAATGCTTGCGTAGAGGACAGTCTAAAAATTTCACGCAAATACATAAAATATTCTAGCAATATGGGTGAAATTTTTACAAATGCGACCTTTGATTTGCTAAAAGTAAAGCCGTTAAAAAATCTAAAATGCGTTAATTTTTGTTTGGTTTCTAATGCTATAATCCACGCGTTTTTACAAGGAAAAGAGCTGCCTAAATTTGCAAATGAGCCAACTATGGCTTTGGCTAAATTTATAAGAACTTTTTATAAAAGCGGTTATTTTGACTTTCAAATGATGTTTGAAGAATATGTCTTTGACAAGATAAAAAGACGACATCTCAATAAAGATGTTTATGTAAAAGATGGGGTTATAATTTTAAGTTCTGGTGGAATCCAGCTTTTAGGAGTTATACCTATTTTTAAGAAATTTGATAGTAATTATAAAAACAATTTGCTAAGCAAATTAAATTTTGCCATGCAAAAATATAAAAAATTTAGTTATTTGGATCTTTATGTTGTATTTCCACGACATGAGAAATTTACTAAATTTATAGAGATTAAAAATTATTTTGGGACAGAAGCTAGTTTGAAGCTTGTTCCGTATAAAATTTGCAATATAATCTATAATAAAGGAAAAATATGACAGGTATAGTTTTTGGTACTAGTATGGGAAATACTGAAGAAGCAGCAAATTTGATAGCTGCAAATTTAGGCATTGATGAAGTCTTAAATATCGCAGATGTCACTGCGGCTGAACTGAATAAATATGATAATCTTATCATAGGAACTTCTACTTGGGGAAGTGGCGATTTGCAAGATGATTGGGACGCTTTTGATTGGGACGGGTTAAATGTCCAGGGAAAAACTGTAGCGTTGTTTGGTATGGGAGATAGCTCAAGCTATAGTGACACATACTGTGATGCTATGGGTATTATATACGAAAAACTATCGCAAAAGGGTGCAAATATCGTCGGTGCGATTTCAAGCGACGGCTATGAGTTTGATGAAAGTAAAGCGGTTAAAGACGGCAAATTTGTTGGTCTTGCGCTTGACGCTGATAATGATAGCGATAAAACTGAAGATCGGATAAAAACTTGGGTAGAGATGATAAGACCAAACTTCGCATAATTCTAAGCCGCCATTTAGCGGCTTAAACTTTTTATTTCAAATTTCTTGCTAAAATCACATTAATCATATCAATATTATAAAGGAAAATTATGCCACTACTTGATAGCTTTAAAGTCGATCATACGATTATGAATGCACCAGGAGTTAGGTTAGCAAAAACAATGACTACGCCAAAAGGCGACACTATAAGTGTTTTTGATTTGCGTTTTTGTAAGCCAAATATAGATATCTTGCCCGAGCGAGGAATCCACACACTAGAGCATCTTTTTGCTGGATTTATGAGAGATCATTTAAACTCAAAAGATGTAGAAATCATCGATATATCACCTATGGGCTGCAGGACTGGATTTTATATGAGCGTGATAGGAGAGCCTAGTTGGCAAGATGTTTCTAAAGCCTGGGAAGCGTCAATGAGGGATATCTTAAATGTCAAATCTCAAGATCAAATTCCAGAGCTAAATAAATTCCAATGCGGAAGTTATAAGCTGCACTCTCTTGATGAAGCTCACGAGATAGCAAAAAATATATTATCGCACAAAGTTGGCTATATAGATAATGAAGCGATAAAACTAGATATGAGTAAGATTTGTGATTTTTGTGCTAATAATTAGCAGATAGATACGAAATGAAAAGGTCGGAAAAGCTCCGACCTTAAATTAATTATTTTACAGTTGCAAGTTTGCGACGCATATAAGCGATTTTACTTTGTAGTGGTAAGTGTTTAGGACAGTTGTCTTCACAACCTAGTAAACTCATACAACCAAATATGCCATTATCATCACCAACAAGCTCATAGAAGTCTTCATCGCTTCTTTCATCTAGTGGATCAACTTTGAATCTAGCAACTCTGTTTAGACCAACTGCACCGATAAAGTCAGGTCTCATAAGCGCAGTTCCGCAGCTTGCTACACAGATACCACACTCAATACAACGATCAAGCTCGAAAGTCTCTTGAGCTGCTTCTGGATCAACTTTTTCTTCAAGTTTGCTGATGTCAGTATCTTTGCTAGTATGTATCCAGCTCTCTACTCTTTTGCTCATGTCATTCATCCAGTTACCAGTATCAACACTAAGGTCTTTTAGTAACTTAAATGCAGGCAATGGCATAAGCTCGATAACTCCACTTGGATAGTCTTTTGTAAGGGTTCTACAAGCAAGTTGTGGGCGACCATTTACTACCATACCACAGCTTCCGCAGATTCCTGCACGACATACAAAGTCAAAGCTTAGACCTGGGTCAAATTTTTCTCTAATTTGATTTAGCGCGATGAAAAGCGTCATTCCATCTGTCTCTTCTAGCTCATACTCCGCAAAGTGAGGTTTGCTTACTTTGCTTAGTGGATTGTACTTAAATGCTCTAATTTTAATCTTCCTACTCATAGCCGATTCCTGCTCTTTCATTTAATGCTTTGTATTTTGCTTGAAGTTCATAATGCATAAGCGCATCTTGAATTTCGTGTCTGTTTTTACCTTCAGCTTCTAGTTTTGCTCTTAGAGCGTCAACTTCTTCTTGGCGTTTTGCTGATAGTGGATTTTCTATGATATTACCTTTTGCGCCATATCCTCTAAATGCCGGTGGCATTTCCATTCTCATGATATCAAGATCTTCATACTCAACTGTTGGCATAGTATCGCCATCTTTCCAGCTTGTAAGAGTTCTTTTGCACCAGTTAAGGTCATCACGTTTTGGATAATCTTCTCTATAGTGAGCACCACGGCTCTCAGTTCTAAGAAGTGCACCATAAGCAACACAAAGTGCAAGTTTAAGCATCATAGGTACACGATAAGCCTCTTCAAGCTCTGGGTTACCAAATAGCTCTTTGTTGCTTAGTTTTACGTTTGTACTCTCTTTATAAAGCTCTTCAAGCTCTTTAACAGCTTTTGCTAGACCATCGCCAGTTCTGAAGATAGCAACGTGTTCCCACATTATATCTTTCATCTTGTTTTTGATCTCAAATACATTGTATTTTCCATCTTTATTTAGAAGCTCTTGTAAATAATCTTGAGTTTTATTTATAAATTTCTCTAAAGTTTGAGTTTGGATATCTACTTCATTATTTGTACAATAATCAGCAAAATAATCTCCAACGATCATACCACTAACTACAGTTTCAGCAACGCTGTTTCCGCCAAGTCTGTTAAATCCGTGCATATCCCAGCAAGCTGCTTCACCACAACTAAATAGACCTTTTAGTGTTTGGCTCTCACCAGTTGGTTTTACACGAATTCCACCCATTGAATAGTGTTGCATAGGTAAAATTGGCGCCCAACCTTTTGGACCCTCATCAGCTGGATCTATACCGTTGAAAATTTGGCAGATCTCTTGAACGTCACGTAGGTTTTTTTCTATGTGTTCGCGTCCTAGTATGCTAATATCAAGCCAAACGTGTTCGCCATAAGGGCTTTTTACGCCTTTACCATTTCTTATGTGCTCCATGATACGACGACTTACAACGTCACGGCTAGCTAGCTCTTTTTTCTCTGGTTCATAATCAGGCATAAAGCGGTATCCATCAACATCACGAAGTAATCCGCCATCACCTCTACATCCTTCAGTTAGAAGAATACCAGATGGAACGATCGGAGTTGGGTGGAATTGAACTGCTTCCATATTTCCAAGTTTTGCAATACCAGTCTCAAGAGCTATAGCAGCACCAACACCTTCACAGATAACTGCGTTTGTAGTGTGTTTGTAAATTCTACCATAACCACCAGTTGCTATAAGTGTTCCTTTTGCAACATAAGCAGTAAGCTCGCCAGTGACAAGATCACGAACTATAGCACCATAACATCTATTGTTTTCATGGATAAGAGCGATAGCTTCTTTTCTGTCATGAACTTCAACATTGTGTTTTAATGCTTCATTTGCAACACCAAAAAGCATTGTGTGACCAGTAGCATCAGCTGTGAAGCAAGTTCTCCATTTTTTTGTACCACCAAAGTCACGGCTATGGATTAGTCCATCGACTTCTTCTTTTTCTTCAATTGTTGTTTTTTGTGCGTTTATGATAGCGCTTCTTTTGCCTTTTGTTATACGAGTCCAAGGAACGCCCCATGCTGCTAGTTCGCGTATAGCTTTAGGTGCAGTTTGAGCGAACATTCTAGCTACGTCTTGATCGCAGCCCCAGTCGCTACCTTTTACAGTATCTGCAAAGTGAACGTCTTCATTGTCACCTTCGCTCATTTTTGAGTTACCAAGACTTGCTTGCATACCACCTTGTGCGGCAGCAGAGTGACTTCTTTTAACTGGACAAAGGCTTAAAACTACAGTGCTAAGACCTTTTTCGCCAGCTGCAACAGCAGCTCTAAGACCAGCAAGGCCTCCGCCTATTACTAATGCGTCATAATATTTTACATTCATGCTTTTACTCCATTGCTGTGAATTTGGATAACTTCAGAAGTTTTCCAAGTATCAGTTGTATAGTTATGGTATCCTATTTTTAAGAAAGCAGCCATGCTTAATAGGCCAAGAACTATAAAGAATGCACTTAAAACCCATTTAAGTTTTTTAAGTTTTTTACGAGATTCTTTTGCATTGTTTCCTTCAAACCAGCCCCATTTAACGCATAGTCTGTATAAGCCTATACCTCCGTGAAGTTCAACAGCAAAAAGTAGCACTAGATAAAACAACCACATAAAATGACTAAACATTCTTTGTGCACTAAGGTCAGCTGTGATTTTGTCTGATTGAGTGATGATAATGATCAAGTGAGCAGATGCTAAAAAGAACATTATAAAACCAGTACAGGCTTGAACCCACCAAAGAGTTGTATCTTCGTGTTTCATACGCTCTGTATGAGCACGATAAACTTGCCATTGTCTAAAGTTGATAGGCATTTTTCTCATACCAAGTGCAGCATGTATAAAAAATACAACAAGTACAGCAGCAGCAATAGCGCTTGTAATGTAGCTCATAAATGGAGAATCAGAAATAAATCTGAGCTCTAAAACGTGAACAACCCAGTTAAATACGCCTTCGCCTAATAATATGGTTGACACAAAAAGCATGTGCGCCCACATAAAAAGCCCAAGGAATAATCCCGTTCCACTTTGGATAAGGTCGAGTTTGGCAGGTATACGGCTTTTTTTGCCATTAACGTCTTTGCCAAGGAAACCTTCGATTTGCTTACTCATAAGCTCCCCTTTTCTTAAAAAAATATCGAACAAAATTATATAGCAATAAAACTTGAAGTTTGATTAAAACTGTATTTAATTTTAATAATAAAGATTACGTATATATCGCTATTTTATATTAAATTTAGATAGTGCTTTCTTACTCATAACCATTTAAAGTTTGATAAAGAATTATAAGTAAGAACTATGAAAGTAATTTATTAAAATAAATTTTTGGATCAAATTTTGGATCTAAAATTTAAACGTTTTTTTTCTTAAATTTATATATAAGACAAGACCGAAAATAAACATCGCCAAAGATAAAATTTGCCCCATACTCATACCAAAAGCTACAAATCCTATTCCAAAATCTGGCTCTCTATAAAACTCACAAATAAATCTAGCAATAGTATAAAGCATCGCGTAAAGCGCTATAAGCTCGCCGTCAAATTTCTTAAATTTTCTATAAAAATATAAAATTACAAAGAGAACAAGACCTTCTAAAATCGCCTCATATAGCTGACTTGGGTGTCTTAGCTGACCAGCTACCATGATTCCCCAAGGCTCAGTTGTGACTCTGCCAAATAGCTCTTGATTCAAAAAGTTTCCAACCCTACCAAAAAAATATCCAAGCGGAATGCTAAGAGCCACAAGATCTAGCAAACTCCATAAATTTTGCTTATATTTTTTGCAAAATAGCAAAGTAGCGATGACAAATCCAACCACAGCTCCATGATAGCTCATACCACGAATCCCTACAAACTCGCCATTTGCAAATGGATTAAAAATCTGCCAAGGGTTAAGCAAATAGTAACTTGTATTTGGATCATAAATGAGCATATATCCAAGTCTAGCTCCTAGTATCACGCCGATTTCTACCCAAAAAAAGTAGTTATCAAGCAAGGAATTTGATATGTTAAATTTATCTTTTTTCGCAAAGTATTTTGCCAAAACAAGCGCGACCACAAGAGCCAAAACATACATCAAACCATACCAATGCACCTTTAATCCAAATAGCTCAAACGCCACTGGATCCATTGTTTGGTAGATTGTGTTCCAGCTATTTAGATTATTCAATCTCTATCCTTAGTCCAAGTGAGGATTTGATAACTTTAGCATAATCTATCATAAACTCGCCCATAGCTTTATAGTATGATGTTTTTGCATTGTATCTTATAAATTTAGCAAACAAAACCATGCTAGGGATTAAGTATTCGCTTAAATAAAGCCCCAAAAGTGCGTGAGATTTGTCGTTTGTATCGTTTTTGAAAATGACGCTAAGAAGTGCTAGCATATTTGAAATATGACAGGCTTTTAGCTCGCCAAAAGGCTTTTTGAAATTTATGCTTTTATAAAAATCTTCGACTTTAGCCTCATTTATTTTTTTGAAAAATTTAAGGTCGCAAGCTCCTTTAAAAGCGTTTAAATCATCTGCTAAAGCCTCGGCATTTATATCTTGCAAGGCTTTTTCTAGCAGTAAAGAGCCTTTTTTATTTTCCTCATTTTCAGTCTTTATAAGCCAGTTTGCACTCAGCTTTGAGAGTTTTTCTTGATCTAAAGAAGCTCTGAAGTTGTTAGAAAAAACTAATGCTATGATAGAATAAGCTTCACTTACTTTCATTTTTTACCTTTTTATTTTTTGAAATTATACTAAATATAGCTTAAATCTCGCCACCGCTTTTGATGGCATCTACGCCGTATTTTAAGCGGATTTTTGTCAGTGCGTTGTCGATGGTTTTGTTTTTGTTTGGTAGATTATCAAAAAGAGATTTGCTCTCTTTGGTGTCTAGTCCACCAACTGCGACGCTAAGATAGGTTATAGCAAAATCACTAAATTTATCATGGGTAAAAAACAGCTCTTTTATGGTTTTTTCAAGCAGTTTTTGTGTGAAAATCTCGTGCAAAGTCACGCTTGCGCTTATGCTTTGCCTATCTTTGTAGCGGATTTTTAGCTCAAATTTACTTGGATTTAGTCCTAAAGTATATACATCAAAACTCACATATCTACAAAGCACTAAAAGGCGTTTTTCTATGATAGATCTATCATAAATCGGAGCAAATGTCCTAGCCATGGCAAGCGATTTTCTTTGCCTTTGCTTCTCGATTTTATCACTATCTAAAGCACAAATCCGCTCATACAAAGTAATGCCATTTTTGCCAAGTTTATCAAAGACACTTTTAGCATTCAAAACATCTTTTATATGCGTGATTCCGCGACTATTTAGAAATTTGCTAGCACTTTTTCCCACGCCTGGAAACTTGCTAATCTCAAACTCACTGATTTCATCAGGTGAGCTAATAAGCCTTATGCCGTTTGGTTTGGCTAAATTTGTAGCAAATTTGGCGATAAATTTGGTCTTGCTAAGTCCTATACTACAAGGAAGTCCAAGCTCATTTTGTATTTTTTCTTTTAAAAATTTAGCAAATTCCAAAGGATTTGAATCAAATTTAGTCCCCGCTAAATCCACAAAATATTCATCTATACTGTATTTTTCTATCTCGTTTGTGAAGTTTAAAAGTAGGGTAAAAAGCTTGTTTGACAGCTCGCTATATAGTTCAAAATCAGTTGGAAGTATGATGATTTCGGGACAGATTTTTTTAGCTAAGTTTGAATGAGTAGTGCAGACTATTCCTTGCGCTCTAGCTTCGTAGCTTGCACTTACTATCACACCACTTTCTATAAAATCCCCAAATATATCAGTTTTATTTCCGCCAGCTACTGCTACAACTTTGCCATTTAAGCTTGGGTCTTTAACTCTAGCTGCTGAGACAAAAAAGCAGTCCAAATCAATATGCAAAAACATTTAAAACTTCAAAAGCCTAAGTTTGAGTGAGTTTAAAACCACGCTAAGCGAGCTAATACTCATAGCAAATGCTGCGTACATTGGAGTGAGAACCAAGCCAAAAACCGGATACAAAACTCCAGCTGCGACAGGAATGCAGATGATGTTGTAAATAAAAGCCCAAGCCAAATTTTCCTTAATAGTCTGCATAGTTTTTGAGGCTAAATTTATAGCGTTTGCTACTGAGCTTAAATCGTTTTTGATAAGAACAATATCGCCTATATCTTTAGCTATATCGCTGCCTGAACTCATAGCGATGCTTATATCTGCTGCTTTTAGAGCTAAGGCGTCGTTTATGCCATCTCCTACGAAAATGACCTTCTTGTGTTCGCTTTTTAGCTCATTTATGGCTTTATATTTATCGCTTGGTAAGACTCCAGCTATGACTTTTTCTATGCCTAAACTTTGAGCCACCAAATTTGCTGTTTTTTGGTTGTCTCCTGTGAGCATAACTGGAGTGATTCCTAGCTCTTTTAAGGCTTCTATTGTTTGTTTTGCGTCTTCTTTTATAGTGTCGCTTATGGCGATATATCCGCTAAATTTAGAGTTCAAAGCTACATAAATCATACCAAATCCACGCTCTAAAGCCTCGTTTATCTCGTCACTCATCTGGATTTTTATGCCTTTTAATTTTAGAAGAGCTTCATTTCCTACTAAAATTTGAGATGAGTTCGCGCTAATCCCCATTCCAGGTATGTTTTCAAACTCAAATTTAATATCTTTATCTATCAAATTTGGAGCGTAATCCACAATGGCTTTTGAGATTGGATGTTCGCTCAGTTTTTCTAAATTTACTATTAGTTTGAGATCTTGGGTGTTTAAATTTGTTTTTGCGACTGAGATTTCGCCCTTTGTCAGAGTGCCTGTTTTGTCAAAGACAGCGCAATTTGCAAGGTGGATTATCTCCATTATTTCTGGATTTTTGATGAGAATTGCGTTTTTGGCGCTCCAGCTAATACCTGATATTATGGCAATTGGCGTCGCTAATCCAAGAGCGCAAGGGCAAGAGATGATAAGAACGCTTATAGCACTTAGCAGACCTCTAGTCAAATCCCCAAAAAATCCCCAAACCAAAAAGGTTATAATGGCTATCAAAATGACAGAGGGAACAAAGATATTTGCAACCTTGTCAGCCAGCCTAGAAATAGGCATTTTTTGGCTGCTTGCGTTTGCTAAAAGCTCTAAGATTTGCGCTAGAAGCGTGTCGTTTGGCTCTTTTGTGACCTTGATATTTATGTAGCCATTTGTGTTAAGAGTGCCAGCGTGGACGAGATCGCCGGCGCTTTTAAACACTGGCAAACTCTCACCACTAAGAGCCGAAGTGTCTATCTCAGCCCCACCACTTACGATAACCCCGTCGCAAGGCACGTTGTAGCCATTTTTGACAACGACAATATCATTTATTTTTAGCTCACTTGCTAGGACTGATAGCGATTGACCGTCAGGCTTTAGGACTAGAGCGGTTTTGGGGCTTAGATCCATGAGTGATTTTATGTAATTTCCAGCTTTTAGCTTTGATCTTTCTTCTAAAAATTTACCCAAAAGCACGAATGTGATAATCATCGCTGAGCCACTAAAATATAGATATTTCATATTTTCAGGGATTAAATTTGGTGCTAAAAAAGTAGCTAGTGAGTATCCATAAGCCATAAATGTGCCCAGACTTATTAGCACGTTCATATCGAAATTTAAGCTTTTTACGGACGAAATGGCGTGAGTGTAAAAGCTAAGCCCACAATAAAATATAACGATACTAGCAAGCCCCAAAAGCCCTAAAGACTTGGCAAAACTAGCCTCGCCACTCATCTCAAAAATCATAATAAGTGAGCTTAAAACGGCTGAAATTATAAATTTATTTCTTAAATTTGCTAGATTTTTTTGTTTTGAGATTTGCAATTCATCGTAGTTTTGAGCTACACCAAAGCCTAGTTTTTTTATCTTGTTTTTGATAAGAGACAAATCGGCATTTTGATCTAGCTCAAAAACAGCACTAGAATCAGCGAAGCTTACTTTTGAACTCACAACTCCATTTAGTTTTTTGACTGATTTTTCTATGGAATTTGCACAATTCACACAGGTCATTCCGGTGATGTTAAATTTGACTTTGTTAATCAAAATAACTCCTATTTAATCTCTTTTATCACGCTAAAACCAAGCTCATCAAGCTCCTTTTTAAACTCTTCTACTTGGCTATCATTTAGCTCCAAACTTACTATTTTTGGCTCAGCGTTAAGATCTACATTGATATGGCCAAAATCATCTTCTAGCGAGTTTTTGATGATGTTTGCGCAGTTCATACAATGCACGTTATTTACTTCAAATTTTTTCATTTTAAATCCTTTATCATATATGTATATTCGTGGTTTGCGATGCATTTTTTGCCGACGGCAGCAAATCCAAGACTTTCGTAATATTTTTTGGTTTTTTCTTTTTTGGTGTCTACTATCAAAGAGACTTTGTCTAAGCCTAAATTTAGAGCCTTTTGAAAGCAAGCTTCAATGAGTTTGGTTGCGATGCCACGTTTTTGGTAGTTTGGATCTGTGGCTAGTGAGTCGATATAAAGCTCTTTTGCACTGCATTCTGGCTGGATTTTAGGCTCTTTGCCAAGCAAGATTAGCCTTCTTATAAATGGCTCATCAAGCTTATGACTAATGCTTCCATCATACGAGCAAATAGCCCCAACTACTTTTGAGTCAAGTCTATAAACCAAGATATTTTCATAGCTAAGCCTATTGCCTTTTTGGGCGAAAAACTCTTGTAAAATTTGGTTGGATTGTTCTAAATTTGAGGTTCCACTTAGGCTAAAGGCAATATCTTCCATAGCTAAATTTAAAAGCTCAATTACGCTTTTTGCGTCTTGTTTGGTGGCTATGCTTATCATCTGTTTTCCTTATTTTGTAATTATAATTTTTTTGATTAAATTTATCATTAATATATAAAAAATTGTTTTTGATATGGATAAAAGCTTTGTTTGGGTAGAATTTCGCAATTTTTTAAAAGGTTGTGCTTTGAATAAATTTAATAAATATGATTTAAGATGGATGATGTCGCTTTTTGGAACTGCTGTTGGAGCTGGGATTTTGTTTTTGCCTATAAAAGCTGGAGTGGCTGGGATTTGGCCGGTTTTGGTTATGGTGATTTTAGCCTTTCCTATGACATTTTTAAGCCACAGAGCCTTAGCTAGATTTTGTAATGGAAGCCAGAAAAACTCACAAAGCGATATAACTGAAATTTCTAGTGAATATTTTGGTTTTAAATGGGGATATATCATAACATTTTTATACTTTTTTGCCTTTTTTCCAGCTTGTATAATGTATGGCGTGGGGATCACAAATACAATAATCAGCTTTATGCAAAATCAGCTTGGATTTATCGATGTGGGAAGATTTTGGGTCTGTTTTTCTATTATTAGTTTGATGATGTTTGTGATGATTTTCCATGAAGATATAGTGATAAAGGTCTGCGAATGGCTGGTGTATCCGCTTTGTTTGATTTTGCTTGTGTTTTCTTTGTATCTTATACCGCACTGGGATTTTAGCGCTTTTAGCGTGGTGCCTAGCTTAAGCGAGTTTGCATGGACTATTTTGTTTGCGTTGCCAGTTTTGGCATTTGCTTTTGAGCATACTCCGGCTATTTCGACATTTTCTAGTAGTATCCAAAGAAAATATGGCAAGCAAAACGCAGATTTCAAATGCAACCAAATTTTATTTTACAATGCTGGATTATTGCTATTTTTTGTGATGTTTTTTGTCTTTTCTTGTGTAATGTGCCTAAATGAAAGCGACTTTAAAGAAGCAGCTAGCCAAAATATTCCTATAGTCAGCTATTTTGCAAATAAACTAAATGAGCCAGTCATCAACTACGCTGGTCCAGTGATCGCTATTTTGGCTATTGCGACAAGCTTTTTTGGCCATTATTTTGGTGCTAGAGAGGGTATAAATGGACTAGTGCATAAAACTTGCACCAAACTTAGCACAAAAGGGCCAAATAAAAAGAAGATTTCTATCTGGACTGGAGTGAGTTTTTATATAGTTATGCTTGTTTTATCTTATCTTAATCCTAGTATTTTGGGTATTATTGACACTCTTGCAGGGCCAGTTATTGCGGCGGTTTTGTTTTTGCTGCCTATGGTTGGAATTTACAAGGTAAAATCATTGCAAAAATACCAAAGTAAATTTGCCGATATCTTTGTTTTTGTATTTGGTTTGGTTACGATTTTGACTGTTTTATTTAAGATGATTTAAAAATTTAATCTATTTTTTGATATAATAATGGACTTAAAAAATTAATTAAGGATACTAATGGGACGAGCATTTGAATATAGACGCGCTTCAAAAGAGGCTCGTTGGGATAAGATGAGTAAGCTTTTTCCAAAATTAGGAAAAGCAATAACAGTAGCCGCAAAAGAGGGTGGCACGGATCCTGAAATGAATCCAAAACTCCGCACTGCCATAGCTACAGCAAAAGCTCAAAATATGCCAAAAGACAATATTGATGCAGCTATAAAAAGAGCAAATGGCAAAGATAGCAGCGATATCAAGACTATTTTTTATGACGGCAAGGCAGCTCACGGGGTGCAAATAGTAGTAGAAACTGCTACTGATAATCCTACAAGAACAGTTGCAAATGTCAAAGCTATATTTAGCAAAAACGGTGGCGAAATGCTGCCAAGTGGAAGCTTAAATTTCATGTTTAGCAGAAAAGCAGTTTTTGAAGTAGCAAAACCAAATAGAGATATCGAAGAGCTTGAGCTTGAGCTAATCGATGCTGGATTAAGCGACCTTGAAGAAGGCGATGACAGCCTTGTGATTTATGGAGATTATACTAGCTTTGGTACGCTCAATGAGGGAATCGAACAAGCTGGACTTGAGATAAAAAAAGGTAGCTTGCAATTTATCCCAAACTCAACTGTAAGCCTAGACGAAGCAGCTTTGGGCGAGCTTGAGAGACTTCTTGATAAGCTTGAAGATGATGACGATGTCCAAGCAGTTTATACAAATATCGAATAAGGAAAAATATGAGAAATGATGAATTAAAAGTATATGATATAGATCAAAATGAGCTTGCAAAACTTAAATTTGCTGTGATCAAAACAGATAAAGGCGATATGGTAGCTAAGCTTTTTGGAGATGACACTCCTCAGGCTGTTATGAACTTTGCAACACTTGCAAAAGATGGCTTTTATGATGGCTTAAATTTCCACAGAGTTATACCAAATTTCGTAATCCAAGGCGGATGTCCATTTGGTACTGGTACAGGCGGTCCTGGCTGGAGAATCAAATGCGAATGCGTAGGTCAAAAGCACAGGCACCTAAGAGGAAGCCTATCTATGGCTCACGCTGGACGTGACACTGGTGGAAGTCAGTTTTTTGTCTGTCATAGCCCACAACCACACTTAGACGGCGTTCATACTGTTTTTGGTGAGCTTGTTGATGATGAGAGCAAAAAAGTTTTAGACGCTATCAGACAAGGTGATAAAATTCAAACAATTGAAATAAAAGAAAATTTGTAATAGAAATATTTCATTTTATTATATAAAACATTTGCCAGTGTTACTAAACTCTACACTGGCAATTTATTATTTAAATAGAGTTTAAATACGATTATAGTGCAATCTCAATACTTAAACACACTGCAAAACTCCATTTTCTTAAACTTTTTTGTATATATTGCATTAAATTTATGTTATCATTTTTCTTCAAACTTTATAAGGAGAAATCTTGACTACTATGGTAAAAAAAGAACGATCACTTTTTTTTAGAACTATCACAAATCTTGCTTTTTGGGTTGTTCTAGGTATAGTCTTAGGTATCATTGTTGGTTTTGCATGGCCAGATCTTGGTGTGGCATCTAAACCAGGAATTGATTGGTTTATCAAAATTTTAAAATGGATGATCGGTCCTATCATATTTTTGACGATAGTATCTGGTATCATAGGTCTAGAGAGCTTAAAAGAAGTTGGTAGTATAGGCTTTAAAGGTTTTGTGTATTTTGAGGTTGTTAGTACGCTCGCACTTGCTGTTGGTATTGGTGCTGCGATGTTTTTCCAACCTGGTACTGGCATGAATCTTGATGTAAATGCTCTTGATCCTGCAAGTGTGGCAAAATATATCAAAGATCCTAAAGAAGTAGGCTCAACTCTAGCGATACTAAAAAGTGCGATCCCAAGCGATCCTATAACTCCATTTATCAAAGCAAACACATTGCAAGTTTTATTCATGGCGCTTGTCACTGCTGTAGTTTTGTCATTTTTGCCAAACAACTACAAAAAAGCTTGTATGAAACCACTAGAGTTTACTCAACACTATGTTCTTAAAATTTTGGCTTGGTTCATGTGGTTTAGCCCTATTGCTGCTTATTCTGCAATGGCGTATTTGATAGGTAAATTTGGTTTATCATCTTTGCTTGGCATGATTCAACTTTTACTAGTTATGGCGATAGCTTGTTTGATATTTATATTTGTGGTTCTTGGTATTATTTGCTACGCTGCAAAGATAAATATATTCAAATTTATGCGTTTTATCGCAAAAGAAGTTTTGGTCGTGTTCGCGACAAGCTCAAGCGAAACTGCTCTTGGGCCGCTAATGAAAAAGCTAGAAGCTGCTGGTATCTCAAGGGGTTGCGTTGGACTTATCATTCCAACAGGATATTCGTTTAACCTAGATTGTACAAATATCTACCTTTCAATGAGCGTTATTTTCTTAGCACAAGCTTTTAATATCGATCTTAGCTTTACGCATTTGCTTAGTATTTTGATCATCTTGATGATAACATCAAAAGGAGCCGTTGGTGTGACTGGTTCTGGATTTATCGTACTAGCTGGAACGCTTGGAGCATTGCATGATGTAATCCCTGTCGTGACTGTCGCGGTGCTGCTTGGCGTGGATAAATTTATGAGTGAGATGAGAGCTGTGGGTAACCTTTGTGGTAACTCAGTTGCTTGTTTGATCGTAGCTATCTGGGACAAAAAGATAGATATGGAAAAATTCCGCTACGCACTAGATCATCCAGATGAGTTCAGCTTCCATGCATAAAAGTGTTTGAGCCTTTTGGCTCAAACTAATTCTATTTTCTTTCTTGATAATTTTACGATATTATTTTTCTCAAATCCCTTTAAAATCCTGCTTATGACCTCTCTTGAAGTTCCGATTATCTCTGCTATTTCTTCATGGGATAGATTTATAACGTTTGTTTTTTGTGATCTAAGAAAGCTAAGAAGTCTAGTATCAAGCCCCAAAAATCTTATATCTTCTATCAAAGACGCCATGTGCTCTATGCGTTTTGCGTATTGGTCAAATACATAAGCTTGAAATGCCTTATCTTCTATAAACATTTTTGCTATTATGCTTGCTGGTATCTTATATCCTTCAAGGTCGGTTTCGGCTATGGCTGTTCCTACTGCTGGGACTGCGTTGAAAGTGCTTGTGAAATTTACATTGCATTGCTCACCTTTACAAAAATAGTATAGCAAAATGCTTTGACCGCTCTCGTGCATCCTGACTACTCTGACTCTTCCGTCTGTCAAAAATATCAAATTTGGGCATTCATCGCCTTGTCTGTATAGCTCAGTGCCAGCTTCTATTTTAACAAATTTAGCGTTTTCATCTAAAATCCGTTGATTGTCTCCAGATAACAATGAATAAAATTTAAAGCTTTTCATTTTCGCTCCTTTGATAAATGATACAAGAAAATCCTAAATTTACAGTCTATAAAATTATACTTAAAAATTATTCTTAATTTTGTGACCAAAGTTACATACATAAAAATTTATTTTTTATACAATTTTTATACTTCATCATTAAAGGAGATCAGGTGCTAAATACAAGAAGAAACTTTTTAAAAGGTGCAATGCTTGGTGCTGGCGCAGCTGTAAGCTTGGACGCTACTGAGCTTTTAAGCCCAGTTCAAAAGGTCGCTCACGCTAGTAACTTTGGGCCATTTTACGCTCTTACGCAAGATGGCAAGATCATAGATATCCTCCCTCATCCAATGGACAAACGCCCAACTGCAATGACAAAAATGTGGCTAGATAGAGTTTATTCTCCTACAAGGATCAAATATCCTTGCGTTAGAAAGTCTTATTTGGAGGGCAAAACTGGTCATGAAAAACTAAGAGGCAAAGAGGAGTTCGTACGTGTCAGCTGGGATGAGGCGCTAAAACTTGTAGCAAACAAGATCAAAGAGACCCCAAAAGAAAATATCTATAACGCTACATATATCGGCTGGAGTCATCCAGGAGGGATTCACTCATGTCCGTCGCTTTGTGGTAGGTTTTTTAACATAGCAAAACGTGGAGCTATCGGCACTGCTGGAGAATACAGCAACGGCGCAGCAGGAGCTGTGAATGTAGATATCATAGGGGACGTTGAAAAATACTCACTCCAAACAACCCACGAGCAAATTTTGCAAAACACCAAGACTTATGTTTTATGGGGAACTGATCTATTTAAATGCAATAAGATAGACACGAAAGTCCCGAGTCGCGAAAACGATCTTTATTACCCAAAATATGCAAAAAGTGGTATAAATTTTATCTCCATAGATCCAATCTACACAGAAACTGCTCAAATGCTAAATGCAAGATGGATCAAAATCCGTCCAAACACCGATATAGCATTAATGCTTGGTATGATGCACCACCTTTATACTAGTGGCAAATACGATAAAGAGTTTATCGCAAAATACACAGATGGATTTGATACATTCTTGCCTTATTTGCTCGGTAAAACAGATAAAATCCCAAAAACTCCAAAATGGGCAAGCAAAATCACAACAATAGATGAAAAAACAATAAAAGAATTAGCTGAACTTTTTGTCAAAGATAGAACGTTTTTAGCTGGTAACTGGGCGCTTCAAAGAGCCCAACACGGCGAAATGGCTGATTGGTGTTTGATAGTGCTAGCTAGTATGATAGGGCAGATTGGACTTGCTGGAGGTGGGGTTGGATTTTCTATGCATTTTGGCGGCGGCGGACAAGCTAGAGCCATAGTAGGCACTCCAGCTGGCATAAGCCAAGGAAGAAACAGAGTAGAAGACCGCATACCAGCCTCAAGAATTAGCGATGCTATCTTAAATCCGGGCAAAAAATACACTTACAAAGGTAAAGAAAGAGTCTATCCGACTGTAAAAGTAGCTTACGTCGCAGGATGTAGTATAGTAGGACACCACCCAGACACAAACAACATCATAAAAGCACTTCGCACGCTTGATACTTTTGTAGTTCAAGAGCCGTGGTGGACGCCAACGGCTAAGATGGCAGACATCGTGTTTCCAGCTTGCACCACTTTAGAGAGAAATGACATCGCAATGGGTGGAGTTCATGGCAAAAACGGAGTTTATGCGATGAAAAAAGCCATAGAGCCACTATATGAGTCAAAGAGCGATTTGGAGATATTTTCACTTCTTGCAAAAGAATTTGGTCAAAAAGTTTATGATAAATTCACAGATGAAAAACCAAATGAAATGGATAAGATAAAATACGAATACGATATCTCGCCAACAGCGCAGCTTATGAGCTTTGAAGAGTTTTGGCAGAGAGGATATATAGAGCTTCCAAGAGATGAAAAATCATATAAATTTGTCCGTCACGCTAAATTTAGAAGTGATCCAGTAGCAAACAAGCTAGCTACTATAAGTGGAAAGATCCAAATTACAGTTCCTAAATTTGCCGAGCTAAAATACAAGGATTTCACAGGCTATCCGACATGGATAGAGCCAGATGAGTGGCTTGGAGATAAAAATCGCAAGTACCCACTCCATTTGCTTAGCCCACATCCAAACTACAGAGTGCATTCTCAAGGAGACAACACCTATCTAAGGGCATTTTATAAGATAAATGATAGAGAGCCAGTCATGATAAATCCAAATGACGCTAAAAAATATGGCATAAGTCATGGCGACGTGGTAGAGATCTATAATGACAGAGGTAGAGTCCTAGCTGGAGCTTATGTGAGCGAAAATATAATAGAAGGCGTTATGGCACTGCAAGAAGGAGCATGGTACTGCCCTGAAAACACAATCGATGAAAATCCAAGATGTGTGAGCGGTCATATAAACGTGCTTACGAGCAATCGCCCAACTTCAAGCATGGCTCAAGCAACGAGTGTAAATACAAATTTAGTCGGTATCAAAAAAGCCACAGGCGTGATACCACCAAACATGGCTTACAATCCACCAAAAATAATAGAGGCATAATATGAAAAAAATAATTTTATCTTTAAGCATGGCAGCAAGTATGTTTGCTAGCACAAATCTTTTTGTTACAAGCGACCAAAACACACTCAAAATAGACGGCGCTGAGGTGTACTTTGGTAGTCCAGCAACGCTGATAAAAGATAGAAAAGCAAGCAAAATAGTTAAATTTGAAGGCTTCATAGACGCGGCTCATCCTGATATTTTGTTCGCTACCAAAAATTACAAGCTTCCACTAGTAAGAAGCAAAAATATAGTCAAAAACGGCGAGAAAGGCAGTATCGAGCTAGAGCTTTCAAGCTCAAATTTAACAAACGATCAAGCGATGGCTTGGGAAGATAGTGGCGATATATTTTACGATAAATGCACCAAATGTCACGGCACGCACGCTCCAAAGGAGTTTGATATGCTTAGCTGGGAGGGATTATATGGCAGTATGAAAGATAGAGCCCAACCAACAGATAATCAAGAAATGCAAATCCTAAGATACCTTTACGCTCATTCAAATGACGGGATTTTAGACGAAAAGTGATTTTTAGACCTTTGTTACACCCAAATTTAGAAACGTTTTATAGCGTTTCTAAATAATTAATCCAAAAATATAATTACTTAAATAAATATAATTTTGCACTAAAAATAGTGTAATTTATTTGTAATATGTCTTTAAGTTTTTTATAATTAATATGTTAGAATTTGGTAAATAAGTTATCTTACAATTCTAACAAAGGAATTAATTTGAAAGTTTCTGGTTTGTATCATAAAATTTTTCTTCGCATAGAAGAGTTCAAAGTTTATATTTTTATATTTGCATTTACGGCTATTTTTCTGGCTGTAACTTTTGTAAATTTAAATCAAGTAAAAGTAGAAGTCACTCAAGTCGGCGAAAATTACAGAAAAAACCTCACTAGCATACTTTCAAACTACATGAACGAGTGGATAATTTCACGCTCAAAAGTTATAGATACATACTCAGTTTTGATCTCAAATATCACTTCAGATGCAAATCACTCTAACGATGAGCTATTAAAAATGATAAAAGAGATGGCAGATAAGACAAATTTGTTTGATGTCATACAAATTTATTTTGAAAATGATAAATTTCTTATAAGCAATAATGTAGAAATCACAGATAAAGATGAGCTAGAAAGCATAAAAAATCTTGAGTGGTATAAAACAACCAAAAATAGCCCACACCCGACAGTAACCGTAGTAGAAAAACACAAAGCCCTAAACAAAAAAACGATAAATATATGCTCGACTATTACTGAAAACGGTAAATTTGATGGCATTATTTGTGGCGTCATCGGCGCAGATAATGTCCTTACAAGAATAGGAAATATCGATATAAATATAGTAAGAGATCTGTTTTTGATAGATAAAAACAACGATATAATCGCTTCTATTGATAATAGTGATGAGCTTCCTAAAATCCTAAAAAACATCGACACTAATTTTATAAATTTAGAAATAAATAAAAACAACATAACAGTAAGCATCGCAAAAACAAATACAAAAGAGTGGGCAGTAGGAACTGCTATAGATGAGTCAAATTTGATATCTCAAAGCCTAGACGCTGTTGCTAAAACCATAGCAAGGGTGATGACATTGTTTGTGGTGCTTGTGATATTTGCAAATGCCTTGCATACGTATTTGTATAGAAAAATAAAAAGAAAAAAAGATGATTATGAGCTTATCTTGACTCACAAGCTAAAGATGATAGAAACAGCCGAACTCATAGGCGTCATAAGTCATCAATTAGTCCAGCCTATAAACTCAACAAAACTTGTTCTAAGCTCAATCTTGCAACTAAAAAATGAAGATAAAATATCAAAAGAAGATGAGATAGAATATATCAATCTTTGTTTAAAATCTATGGAGCACTTAAACGACACAGTTCAAAACTTTAAAAACTTTTATAAATTTGATCCACTTCATAGCAAATTTAGCGTCCTTGGGGCTATACAAAGCTTGATAAGTATCTTGCACGTGACATTTGCAAATGATAATGTGAGTGTAAAAATCAAAGATTTTGAGGATTTTGAGATCGTGAGTAGCAGAAATTTGTTTTTGCAAGTTTTGCTTGTGTTGCTTCAAAACTCAAAAGAAGCCATAGTCTTAGAACACGCAAAATACGCACAAAGACAAGTGATAATAGAAATTACAAAAGATAATGAATTTGCCTATATTAGAGTTTGTGATTATGGTGGTGGTATAAAAGAACAGATCGCAAACAAGATATTTTCTACTCTAAAAACCAGCCAAAAAGAAGAAGGAAGCGGAATAGGGCTATATTTTGCCAAAAAAATAGCCATAGAAAAGCTACATGGAGATTTGATTTTGAAAAATTTAAAAAACCCAACTATATTTGAGTTAAGGATAAAAATATGAGAATGCAAAGTTTAAACAACATAAATATCTTAGTTGTCGAAGATGACGAGATAACAAGAGCTGCTCTAAAGCTTGGTCTAAAAAGAAGCTGCAATGTCTATCATGAAGCATCAAACGGGCTTGAGGGATTAGAAAAGTTCAAAAAATACAAGATAGATATCATCATCACAGATATTCATATGCCAGGACTAAACGGCCTTGATATGATAGATGAGATCAAAAAGCTAAAACCTACCCAAAACTTCATAGTTATGACTTCTTATGATACTGATGAGAACTTTTTTCGCTCAATCAAACAAGGTGCAACTCAGTTTATCAGAAAACCAATCAGCATAGAAGATGTGCAAAATGCGATATTTATCGTACTTTCTAAAATAGGTGATAAGACCATAAAGCTATCTGAAAATATCAGCGTAAATTTAGACAGAGAAAATATCTTTGTAGATGATAGGCAGGTGTTTTTGACAAATTTAGAGAATAAACTTTTATGGCTATTTTGCTACAACATCGATAGAGTCGTGACCTATGAGATGATAGAAGAGTATGCTTATAGCTCATCTGAAGTCAGAAAAAGCTCGATTCACACAGCGATTTTGCGTCTTAAAAAACACCTTGATAGTATCAATATCGAAAATATTTCTGGCAAGGGATACTCTCTAAGAAGCTATGAATAATCAAATTTATTTGGTAAAATGGCGTTAAATTTAATAAAAGGTCGGCTATGAAACATATTCAGTCTTTGCAAGATGAAAGAGCGATTTGGCTTTTTATGAGCGTTATTATGGGCGGGCTTGTTGTGCTGGCTCATAGCTTTTTCCAAAATTATTTGTATATGCCACCTTGCGAACAGTGCGTTTATATCAGATTTTCTATGAGTGTAATGGCAATTGGCGGGCTAATCGCAGCCATAAATCCCAAAAAAGTTATATTAAAATTAGCTGGGTATATCTTTGGATTTTATGGAGCTATAACTGGCATAATGTACTGTCTAAGGCTAAATGCGGTTCATATAGCAGTTCACGCGGGCAATCCTTTTGGCGTCAAAGGCTGCTCGAGCTTCCCGACATTTCCTTTTAATTTGCCATTAGATAGCTGGTTGCCAGGTCTTTTTAAACCAACTGGAGATTGTGGATTTGACAATCCTCTTGTCCCTGATGGCGTTAGCTTATCAAGCATTCAAGCTTGGTTTGTGGATTTGTACGCTAATGGCTGGTATTTACTGCCAAGCTTGGAGTTTATGAATATGGCAATAGCTTGTTTGATAGTTTACGCAATTGCTATTATTTTGCTTGGTGTTATGTTTTTTTCTTGGATAATTAGACTAAAAAAGTAATTGATAAATTTCATTCTTTTTAAATTTAAATATGATAAAATCTCTCAGTTTAAAATAAGGAAAATATAGTGAGTGAGTTTTTAAATGAGGTTTGGGGGATAGGCAAGTTATACATTGATTTTAAGTTTAAAAGAGCCACAAATCCACAAATCGCAGCAATAATCCTAAGCGTAAATCCAGATAATTATGATAGATATATAAGTTTAAATAGTTTTAAAAGCATATTTAAAAGCTTAGAACTTGATGTCAATGAATACAGCGTCCAGCTTATGCAAGTTGGAGTTTTGAACGCAGTTATAGCTCTTGAAATCAGGCTTAGCTCTATCCTTGAAGCATTAAACGAGCTAGCCAAAAATGAAATAATTAGATATCAAAATTATGAGTTTTTGACTAAATTTTTAAATTCGCTTGAGCTAAAAGAGGCTCAGTTTGACGCTAGTGAGCTTACATTTCATAAAAATATAAACACTCTAAATGAAATTTACTCAGAGCTCATCAGTCTTGGCGGACTAAAAACAAGGCTGGATTTAGCTTATGAAAATGCAAACAATTCAAAGTTTTTCATCGCAGTAACTGGAGTTATCAACGCTGGTAAATCAAGCACCTTAAACGCCTTGATGAATCAAAAAATCTTAGGTGCGTCAAACATTCCAGAAACGGCAAATTTAAGCGTTTTGACCTACTCAAAAGAGCCTTTTGCTAAGGTGGATTTTTGGGACAAGGAAGCTCAAATCAGTATGAATCTAGAGCCAAAAGATCTGACAAGCAAAACAGTTGCAATAAATGAGCTAAAAAACTACACAACAGCTGCAAATGATATAAGTAAATTTGTAAAAGAGGTCACACTTGGCATCGATCTTGAAATACTTAAAGATGGCATAAATATCGTAGATACTCCAGGACTTGATGACGCAGTTGTTTTAAGAGAAGAGCTGACAAAATCATATATGCAAACAAGCGATTTCATACTTCATCTAATGAATGCAAGCCAAAGTGCAACCAAAAAAGATATGAGTTTCATCTGCAACACCCTTAAAAATGGCAAAAGTGGTGGGCTTATCGTGGTTTTAACTCACGTCGATAAGCTTAGCAAAGATGATCTAGCTGAGGTTTTGGCCTATACTAGATCAAGCGTGCAAACTGAGCTAAAGGAGTACGGCTTTGATGAGAGCTTGGGCGAAGATGTGGAGTATTTTTGCGTGAGTGCGACGCAAAATATCGGCATAAATGAGCTGAAAAATTATCTATATGACAAGTTTTTTGGTGCCAATTCGCCAAAGGCAAATTTAATCATTGACAACTACAAAAAAGAGCTTTTAAACGTAACTCAAATCATAAAAGATAGTGCATTTGACGAGCTTAGCGTGCTAAATGGCGACGCAAAAAGCTCAAGCCTTAAGCTTGATAGCCTAAATTTAGAAATCACAAAACTAAATGAAAATCTTGAAGAGATAAACATTGAACTTGCAAATTTACTCAAAAAACTTGATTATAGTGATACAAATGAGTTTAGCTCCCTTAAAAACATCGCTTCACGCATAAAAGATAGGATAATTAGCGATGTCAAATACGCAAAAAGCAAGAAGCAAAAGGTGGATTTTGATAGGCTTGGAGTGATTTGCGAGAGTGGATTTAACGATATGTTTGTGGATTTTTTCAGAGATTTTAAACATAGGGTTAGCAAAGACATTGATAGCGCTTATGAAAGGCTAAAACTCAAGCTAAATGCGAGTGGGGATTTTGCCATTTTAGACATCAAAGAGTATCTTGAGGCAAATATGCCAGCCATAACTTATACAAATTTGAAAGAAAATATTTTTGAGCTTATCGGGTCGAATTTGGATTTTGAGCTACTTGCTGGTAAATTAAATGCCAAATTTGATGAGTTTATCGCCTCTTTAGAGCTTTCAAAAAGCCTAAATGCCCTAGCTATCGCTTGTAGCAGCGAGTTTATTGATATGATTAAGGCAAATTTAAAAGCCCAAAAAGAAGCGTTATTTGCAAAAGAGCAAGAGATCAAAAAATCTTCCCAGCTACTAGAAAGTAGGGGCAAAGAGTTAGAGGATCAAAAGGCAAATTTGGAAGAAAAAATAGAGCGTTTGGATAAAATTTATAGTAGGATTAGCGCGTGTTAAAAGAGTTTATAAAAGAGTATAAAAGCAGTTTTGATATAAGTTTTGATGATGGATTTAAGGGCGAATTTGATAAATTTTATAGACTTGTCACAGAGCCAAAATTTCACCCAAGTGCGAATTTATTCGAGAGATTGAATTTTTTAAATTCATTAAATTATGAGCCTCCTATCATCGCTGTGGTCGGGCAGTTTAGCAGTGGAAAATCAAGCTTTTTAAATGCTTTGCTTGGCTTAAATTTGCTTCCTACTGGCGTCGTGCCAGTCACAGCTAAGCCAACATACATAAAATACGCTCCAAATTTGATGTTAAAAGCCCTTTACAACGACGGCAGAGAGGAGTATCACGCAATAGAAGAGCTTGGTGCTTTTGTCGATCAAAGAATGAGCCTAAAAGACGTTAAATGCCTCTATATCTACGCTCCAAACGAGCTTTTAAAACAAGTTAGTTTCATCGATACTCCTGGGCTAAACTCAAGAAGTGACGCCGATACGAATGAGACAAAACGTATTTTGAATAGGGCTGGAGCGCTCATTTGGATAAGTCTAATTGATAATGCAGCGCGCGCTAGTGAGTTAGCTGAGCTAAAGCTCATCCCAAAATCCCTAAAGCAAAATGCAATCTGCCTTTTAAACCAAAAAGATAAGCTAAATAGCCAAGAGATCGCAAATGTACTAGCTCATGCTAAGCTTACTTATGATGAGTATTTTGATGATGTTTTTGCCGTGTCATCAAAAATACAAATCGCTGGAGATAAAAATAGCGGCTTTGATAGTGTCTTTAGCTTCATCACTAAGCTTACAAAAACCAAGCAAGATTTTATCAAAAACGAATGCGAAATCATCTTAAACTCATCAATAGAGCAAAACGATAAATTTATCAGCATTTTGTGTGAGCTTGGTGGGATTTTTGATAAATTTGGAGTGGATTTTGAGACTAAATTTAACCAGCTAAAAAAGGACTACGAAACTAAATTTAAACTACTTTTTGAAGAGATAAAACAAAATGCCAAACTCATCGCCACTGAGATAAATAGTGGTCTAGTGGTGCAAAATAGTGCTTATTACAAGCCCAAAAAACAGATGTTTGGCAAGGATAGTTTTGAAAAAGTCGAATATGAAAAAGTGGTTTTAAAAAGTGATGATGTACTATCTCGCCTGATTTATAATGATGAAAAAATGGCTAAAAGTTTTAAAAAGCTTAGGCGTGAGCTTGGGGCTTTTGAAGAGAGTATAAAAAATGATTTGAACGCTAGTTTTGAAGAGTTAAAAGATAGAGTTCTTGGCTTTAAGGCAAAATACGAAAGCTTAAGAAAAAGCAACGAACTGCTCTCAGACGCTTTGTTTGCTGATATTCGTAAATTCAGCAGCGAGGTTTATGCTCTGTTTTTAAATGAGTTTGAAAGGACTTTGTTCGCCAAATCCGCCTTGCTTGGGCTATTTTTTGAAAAAATATCTATCAAAATCGCTACAAATTACCAAAATGCAATCAAGCTAAGCGTGAGCTTCATAGAAGAAAAAATCAATAAAGCTGCAAGCGATTATGAGAGCGATCCTTTGGCGTTTGGGCTGTATTATCCGCGTATTGAAGAGATAAATGAGCGAGTTTTGACAATGCTAAGCTACTATGAATTTGAAAATGATTTTGTGGGACAGCGACCATTTATTATTAAATTTATTGAAGCGTTGCAAGGTGATTTTTTGGCTATAAAAGATAAAAATTTGGCTTATGTTAACGCTTTGAAAAGTAAATACGAACAAAACAAGCTAGAGTTAAGAAAAGAAAATTAAAGCATTAATAACCACCAAAAAATTCTATATTTTTAGTAATTTATTGTATTGATTGATTAAATTTATAATTAAATTTAATCAATTATATACTAAATATTTCTGAGTAAAACTTTAAATACCACCATATAATTTATTTGTTTTAATTTATATAAAAGCCCTAAAACGATGATTTTTCGGGATTTTTCTATGGGGGGGGGGTCCGAATAATAAATTTTTTTGTTATTTTAGACTGACTGTTTAAGCTATTTTGAAGTAAAATACTTAAATTTCCTATTAAAAACCTTAATTTGAAATTAAATTATATTTTTAACTCATATATTGAATAGCAAAACTTACATTTCTTACATAAATTTGTTACGAAAAGTATAAAAGCACCTATATTTTTTGAGAAATTTGACATATATCAATTAACTTCCAATGTAAAAAATTATATAATATAAACAAGTAAGAAATGAGTATTAAATCATGTTCAAGTTTTTATTTTTATCTCTAATTTTGGTTGGCGTTGGGTTTTGTGATTGCAATTTATTGCAAAAACAAGATAAGGATATTTTTGAGGTTGCGTTTGGTAAGAATGTAGCTTACTGCGATGATAGTATGCTCTACATCAAGACTTTACCGGATCTGAAAAATGTCTTTGATCTAAAGATTTCAACTGACAAAGTGACTTCAATAGCCTTTATGGATAGTGATCTTGTTGTTGGATTTAGTAGTGGTTATGCATTGCTTCTTCACCCAAACAAATCTCAAGAAACGCTCATTGATCCTATAAAATCAGGATTTATAGAGCAAATTTCATCTATAAATGTAGGCAAAGATAAGCTTATCTTTACGATAGGTAGAAACACTGTCTTAGTACACGATACTATAAGCAAGATTCAAAAGAAAACAACTATTAATATAAACTCTAAAATAATAGCGACAACTTTAGATAAAAACAGCCTTTATATAGCAACTTTTGATAGAAATCTATATATGCTAGATGTGACAAATTTCAAGCTATCTGGCTTGAGTAAGACTGGAAATTTGATAACTTCTTTAGCGTTTATGGATACAAAACCACTCATTGGACTAAGTGATGGAAGCGTGATGTATGGGGATCAAAAGTATACCATTTCTTCAAAAGCGATAGAAGCTATAAGAGTGATAAATGGCGAAATATTCGTAGCTGACGCAAGCGGCGTTGTGCGTAAATTTGATAATAAATTTAATCTAAAAAATGAAATAAAAGCAGGTAATGATACAATTCGGGATATGTTTATAGACAAAAACGGTAATCTCATAGTCATGCTATGGAATGCCTCGGTTTATACCTGTAAATTTTAAATCGGTATCCAAATTTGATACAAATTCTTAAAAAGGAGAGCCTTATGAGTAGTTTTATTAAAACTCCATTCGTAATGACTGCTGGACTGTGTCTTGCTATGTCATCAATGTTTGGCGCAAGTGAACTTGAAACTATCATGAAAGAGCGTAACTTGAGTGAGAAAGATGTATTAGCGGCTGCTAAAACATATCAACCAAGTGGACGTAAAGATGAATATGTAGTATTTTCATCAGGTGGACAAAGCGGACAAATTCTTGTTTATGGTGTTCCATCAATGAGAATTTACAAATACATTGGTGTTTTCACTCCAGAGCCATGGCAAGGCTATGGATATGACAACGAGAGTAAAGCAATACTAAAAAGCGGAGCCATAAGAGGCAAAGAGATAACTTGGGGCGATACTCACCACCCAAATTTCACTGAAAAAAATGGTGAATACGTAGGTGATTATCTATTTATAAATGATAAAGCCAACCCAAGAATGGCAGTTATCAACTTACACGATTTTGAGACTTCTCAAATAGTTGTAAACCCTATTATGAAGAGCGAACACGGCGGTAGCTTTGTTACTCCAAATACAGAATACGTTATCGAAGCTAGCCAATACGCAGCTCCATTAGATAATGGTTATCACCCAATTGATGAGTATGAAGCAGTCTATAGGGGCGCTGTTACACTTTGGAAATTTGACTATGCAAAAGGCAAGATCGATGAGAAAAAATCATTCTCACTTGAACTTCCTCCATATATGCAAGATCTAAGTGACGCTGGTAAGGGTGAGTCTATGGGCTGGGCATTTACAAATAGCTTCAACTCAGAGATGTATACTGGTGGTATAGAAAAAGGTCTTCCTCCATTTGAAGCTGGTATGAGTAGAAATGACACTGACTATATGCACGTTTATAACTGGCAAATACTAGAAAAACTAGTTCAAGATCCAAAAAACTACAAAATAATAAATAACCACAAAGTTATTCCAATTAGCGTAGCAGTTGCAAACAATGCACTTTTCTTGATACCAGAACCAAAATCTCCACACGGTGTTGATGTAACTCCAGATGGTAGATATATTTTAGTTGGTGGTAAACTTGATACTCACGCATCAGTTTATGACTTTAGAAAAATTAAAAATTTGATCGACAAAAAAGAGTTCGCTGGAAAAGATCCATTTGGTATTCCAATCCTAGATATGAAAAAAACTCTTCATGGTCAAGTTGAATTAGGTCTTGGACCACTTCACAACGCTTTTGACTCAAAAGATGGTATAGTTTATACATCTTTATATGTTGATAGCCAAGTTGTAAAATGGGACTACAAAAACCTAAAAACTCTTGATAGGGTAAATGTTCACTACAACATAGGTCACCTTGACACTATGGAAGGTAAATCAGCAAAACCAGTTGGTAAATACGCTCTAGCACTTGATAAACTCTCAATTGATAGATTTAATCCAGTTGGCCCACTTCATCCACAAAACCACCAACTTATCGATATAACTGGTGCTAAAATGGAGCTAATCTATGATATGCCAATCCCTCTTGGTGAGCCTCACGATGTTATCTCTATCGCAGCTAGCAAGCTAAAACCAGCTATGACATACAAAATGGGTACAAACTCAAGAACTGGCGAACAATCAGTTGGTATGACTCTAGCAGGACAAGAGAGAATAGAAAGAAAAGGCAAAGACGTAACTGTTTATGCAACTCTAGTAAGAAGCCATATCAATCCAGAACACATCGAAGTAAATAAAGGTGATAACGTAACTATCTACTTAACAAACTTAGAGCGTGCTCAAGATGAGACTCACGGTTTTGCAATCGATCTATATAACGTTCATGCTTCAATCGAACCAGGTAAAACCGCAAGTGTTAGCTTTGTAGCTGATGAAGAAGGTGTATTCCCTTATTACTGTACAGAGTTTTGTTCAGCACTTCACCTTGAGATGATGGGTTATATGTATGTTAAAGATCCTAACAAAAAATATGAATCAGCAAGAAAGATGAAACTTCAAGAGCTTAGCAAACCTGAACTTGAAGCTGAATACAAAAAAGTCATCGCTACAAATAAAGCAACTGATGATGTTATCCAAAGCGTTGTAACATTCTTAAAAGAAAAACACTTTGAGAAATATCCAAAAGTTAAACAACTTGTTGAAGATGCACTTGATCAATATGGTAAAATAGCTGAAGTCAAAGCAAAAGCTGATGAAGCTTATAAAAAAGGCGATATCAACGGTGCTATTTTGTGGGAATACCAAGTATGGCAATACATGGTTAAAACTGCAGATGTTGGCTTAAGAGCTAAAAATAATCTTACAAAAGCTCTTGCAACTCCTATGAGTCCAGTTGTAGCTCGTGGTGAAGAAGCATACTTAAAAGGCGGATGTAATGGTTGTCACGTTATCGGTCAAGTAAGCTCTGGTCCAGATCTAACTGGTGTTTTACTAAGACACGAAAATGCTGAGCAATGGGTATTTGATTTCATCAAAAATCCGGCTACTAAATATGAAGAAGATTATGTAAAAGCTATGATAAACTACTTCAACCTTAGAATGCCAAATCAACACATGACAGATCAAGAGATCAAAGATATCATCGAATACCTAAAATGGATCGATGAAAACGCTGGACTAAACTAGTCTAAAAGTTCTTATGAACTAAAAGCTGCCGTAGAAATACGGTGGCTTTTAATGCACGATATAACAAATTAAATTTAGTATTAAACCGTTTAGTTCAATACTAAATTAAATAAAGGAAAAACGATGAAGAAGTACCAAATTTACACCATTTTGGCTCTAGTTTTGATGACTATTGGATTTACTATTCCAGTTATTGCTTATCACGGAATGGGTGATAAGATAAAAAACGAAATTAGCTTACCAAGCTATGTGTATCCAATATACAATCTTTACACAAAGATCCAATACAAAAACCATCTTATGGCTGAAGATGTCAAGTATGATCTAGCTAAAATGATCGAAACTAGATCAGAAATCGGCGTTCCAAGTTTGCCTATATGGTATGTCTCACTTGAAGCACCAAACTATCCAAAAGAAGCTTTTCCAGATGGGATTCCAGTATATTTTCACGTAGATGGATATAGTGGTGATGTTCATGAGATGAATACCATAAATCACTATATAGGAATGTACCCTATGGAGCATGGTGGCAATGTCGAAAGAGCTATAGCTCCGTATTATTTGTTGGTTGCGACTATTTGTATGTTGCTTTATCTATACTATGATGGCAAAGGCAATTCACTTCTTATGATACCAACTATCATAGCTCCAGTTTTGTTTATGAGTGCATTTGCTGGCTGGCTTTATTGGTACGGACATAATATGCAAGAGTGGGGTGCATTTAAAATAAAACCATTTATGCCAACAGCTTTAGGTGATGGCAAGGTGGCTCAGTTTACCACTCACTCATATCCGACTATAGGATTTTGGGTAATGATGGCGATGAGCATTTTATGTATTTTGGCAATATTTTCCAAAAATAAATATTTGAGAGAGAAAAAGGAAGTTGCGTGAGAAAACTTGGCTTTTTAGTCCTTGCTTTTAATATTTGTCTTGCGAATCCACTTCAAGATGCGATAAATAACGCAAATGATGGTGACGTCATCACTCTTGGGGCTGGAGTATATGAGGGAAATATACTCATAAACAAGCCTATAACCATAGACGGCAAGGATCAAAAAGCAATCATCAGAGGTAACGGCACTGGTGATGTGATCAAAATCACAAGTGGAAATGTCAGGCTTTTAAATTTAACCATAGAAAATAGTGGAAACTCGCATACTACTATAGATTCTGGCATTACTTGTGATAATGCAAGTGATATTTTGATAGAGGGAAACTCGCTTAAAAGTACGCTTTTTGGAGTAAATTTCAAACAGTGTAACAACTCAAAGATATTAAACAACAAAATTACTTCAAAGCCAGTTGATCTAGGGCTTAGGGGAGATGCGATAAGGCTTTGGTATAGCCATGATAATATAGTTGAAGGCAACTACGTATATGACAGCAGAGATATGGTCGTATGGTACTCAAGCAACAACATAATTAGAAAAAATTATGGCGAGAGAGGTAGATACTCACTTCACTTTATGTACGCTGGAAAAAGTCTTGTAGAAGAAAATGAGTTTAAGCAAAATTCAGTTGGAATTTTCTTTATGTTTTCTTCTGGCTCACTTGTGAGAAATAATAAAGTTTTTAGCTCTACTGGGGCTTTTGGAGTTGGGATAGGTATGAAAGATACTAGTGATTTTGTGATCGAAAACAACATACTTTCGCACAATGCAAGGGGCTTGTATCTTGACCAGTCGCCATTTCAGCCAGGAACTGTAAATGTGTTTAAAAATAATCAAATTTTATACAACACATCTGGCATTCAGTTTCACGCAACTCAGCATAAAAGTATCTTTGAAAACAACGATTTCATAGGAAATATGGAAGTTGCTATCAATGATACCCCAGGCTCAAAAATAGCCAAAAATGAGTGGAGCAATAATTATTTTGATGATTATGCTGGATTTGATAGGGATAAAAATGGCATAGGAGATATTGCGTACAAGAACTTTACTTATCTTGATTCGCTCTGGCAATACTATCCAAATTTGAGATTTTTTTATGGAAGTTCTATCATGACTATACTAAATTTTATAGCAAGACTTGCTCCGTTTTCTGAGCCAGAACTTTTAATAACAGATTCTATGCCAAAAACAAGGCCAAACCATGACTAGACGAGATTTTAGTATATTTAGCATAGCCACACTTGCCACAAGCGTCGCAGGTGGATTTGCTATAAATAAATTTTATGATAAAAAACCGCATTTAAGACCGCCAGGAAGTGCGAAAAACTTTGAGTCACTATGTATCAAATGTGGTCAATGCGTGCAAGTTTGCCCATATCATAGTATTGAGCTTTTGGGCGTTGATGATGGTGTAAATATAGCTACTGCGTTTATTGATCCAAGCAAAAGAGGGTGCTATCTTTGCGATCTATTTCCTTGTGTGCTGGCCTGTCCAAGTGGGGCACTAGATCACAACACTACAAGCATAAAAGATGTGAAAATGGGCGTTGGCGTGGTTGTGAACTTGCCAAGCTGTTATGCAAATTTACAAAAAGATGTCCAAAAAAGCGATGTCGAGCATCTTTTGGAGCGAAAAACGTTCAACGAGCGTGAAGAAAAAGCCAAACAAATCATAGCTGATAATGTTGGCAAAAACTGCTCTTTATGCGTGGATTCATGTCCGGTTTCTGGAGCGATAAGCTTAGCTCAAATAGATGGCAAACCAGCACCTAAATTTAGCGCTGATTGCGTTGGATGTGGGGTTTGTGTGGAAGTTTGCTTTGCAAAGGTTATTGAGATCGCAGCTGGCAAAAGCTATGACGAAATTTATAAGGAAAATTGATGAAAAAACTAGTTATATTTAGTATTTGTGCTTTGTGCTTTTTGGGATGCAGTAGTGAGGATAAAAAGGCGGTTCAAGAAATAGAGCAAAATACTACCACAACCTCCATAACGGTTAAAAAAGGCGATGCCTTGCAAAACACTCAAAATCAGTGGATGAGCTATGATATGGACGGCCAAAAAAGAGTTAAATTTGGTCTTGGTAATGAGAATAACGAAACCACAAAATCAATAGGCGCTTTGGCATTAACAAGAACTCCACTTCAAAGCATAAACAAAGCTTTGATAAGAGGAAGATTAAGCAATAACTTCCTTATAAAATGCTCAGCCTGTCACGATGACTATGCAAACGGAATCATCGGTCCATCTTTGCTTGCAAAGACAAATGATGAGATATTTAACATGATAAACGCTTATAAAACAAAAACCAAAGCTAATGTTTTGATGGCGGATTTGGTCAAAAAAATGGATGAAAAAGAGATTAGAGCTTTAGCAGATGAAATAAGTAAATTTAATGAACAATTTAGGAGCAAAAAATGAATACAGGAAAAATAGTTGCAGGCACACTTGGCGGAGTTGTTGTACTTTTGATGGTTTATTTGATGGCTAGCGGAGATAGCACTCCAGTAGCTGCGAAGCAAGAAGTAGCAAAACAAGCTGCGACTCCAGTAGCTCAGCCAAAGCAAGAAGAGGGCTTCCAAACTAGCAGTGAACTAAATAAAATAAAAGAGCTAAAACAAAGTGTAACGATCACAAATGACGGCGTTAGCAAGCTTTATCTAAGAAGTTGCGCTCCATGTCATGGAAAAGATGGCAAAGGAATCCTAGCTCCAGACATAACTGGCAAAAACAAAGAAGCTATTTTAGCCTCACTACATGACTATAAGGCAGATAAAATCCCAAATAGCTTAATGAAGGGACTTTTGACAAACGTAAGTGATGAGAATTTAACCCAGCTAGCTGATGAAATAGCTAACTTTAAATAAAAGCCATGAATAAATTTGAAAAACGCCAAACCGTCGCAAATGCGAGCTTTTTTAGCACATTTATAACTACAAAAGAAAATGGCAAAAAGGTGCCAAGCATTAGATTTTATAGGTATTTTACTATGATTTTGGTGCATTTGCTTTTTGTGCTTTCATTTGTCGCTGATGTGCAAGTGCTTGAGGGCGATATAACAGGCTCAAGAATGATAGGATTTCACTTAGCAGATCCATTTATCACCACTGAAGTCGTGCTAGCTCATCATGATTTTCCTGTAAATTTGCTAATTGGCTCTATAACGATACTTGCATTTTACGTACTTTTTGCTGGTAGGGCATTTTGTAGCTGGGTGTGTCCGTATAATTTTTTTGCTGAATTTGCCGAAAGACTAAATGCAAAACTAATAAAAGCCAAAATTATAAAAGATAGAGAGTTTGATCACAGGGTCAAATATATCTTTTTAATCGCATTTTGGGTACTTAGTTTTACTAGTGGATATTTGGTTTTTGAGATTGTAAATGTAGAGGGAATCATATCAAGATTTATTATTTATGGTTACAGCGCTGCTATTTGGTGGGTTGTGCTTATATTTTTGGGTGAAGTTTTCTTCTCAAGGAGATTTTGGTGTAGATATGTCTGTCCGATCGGGACTTTGTATTCACTCATCACCAAATATAGAGCCATAAAAATAAGCTGGAATAAAGAAAAATGCGACCATTGTGGGGTTTGCATGGATGTTTGTATGGTTCCTAAAGTCCTTGAGATGACAAAGGCAAAAAACAAAGACGCAAGTGGTGATAAATTTAGCGTAGCTAGTGGAGATTGCACGCTTTGTGGTAGGTGTATCGATGTATGTCACCAAGACGCTCTAGGCTATGAAAATAGATTAAAAAAACTACTATAAAAAGGTAAAGCTTGATAAAAATAGATAGTATCACTAAAACTTTTGCTAGTCAAACGGTTTTAGACAGTGTAAATTTAGAGATAGAAGACGGGCAAAAGGTTCTTATAATAGGTCAAAATGGAGCTGGAAAATCTACTCTTATGAAAGCGATTTTAGGCGAGCTTATATGCGACACGGGCACTATTACGATAAATGGAATCGACCCGACAAAAGATAGAAAAAAGGCTTTAGAGTTTTTAAGCTTCGTGCCTCAAACCCCGCCACCTCTTAAACTAAGAGTTGATGAGCTTTGTGAATATAGTATAAAATCTAGCGGGTCAAATTTAAGCGATATAAAAGCTTATCTAAAAGACCTTGAGCTTGACTATGATAAAGAGGCAAAAAAGCCATTTTATAAGCTTTCGGGCGGTATGAAACAAAAGGTTTTGATAGCCATAGCACTAGCCAGAAAATCAAATACCATAATGTTTGATGAGCCTACAGCCAACCTCGATCCAGAAGCAAGGGATAGATTTTTAGAGCTTTTGAATGCTAAATTTAAAGACAAAACAATTATCTTCATATCTCACAGGATAAGCGAAGTAAAAGGCATCGTAACTAAAGTCGTAGAAATGGATCTTGGCAAAATCGTAAATGAGCGAAGGATAGAAAATGAGTAATTTACTTTTGATAACAAAAATAGATATAAAAGAGTCTTTCCGCTCAAAATGGTTTTTGCTCTATCTGCTTATTTTTGCTGGACTTATAGCGGTGTTTTTCGTAACTGGCGTGGTCGATAGCAGAGTGGCTGGATTTAGCGGGCTTACTCGTATGCTTTTGCTTTTTATCCAAATTTGCATAATCATCTTGCCGATTTTTATCTTGATAACTACAGTTAGAAGTATTAGTTCAGATAGAGAAGCTGGGGCTTTGGAGTACCTGCTAAGCTTCCCAGTATCTTTAAAAGAATATTACTTTGGCAAGGCTTTGGGCAGAGCTTTTACTGTGCTTTTGCCTATTGTTTTAGCACTCATCTTTTCTGTGATTATATCGATCATAAAAGGCGTTAGTGTGACTTGGGATCTGTTTTTTTACTACACTGGACTTTTGGTTGTTTTAGGATTTGTCTTTTTATCTTTTGGATTTTTGATTTCTAGTAGTATCAAAAGCGGTGAGTTTGGGCTTGGGGTTGCGTTTTTGTTTTGGCTGTTTTTGCTTGCATTTTTAGATCTTGCATTAATCGGACTTATGATGCAAAGTGCTATTAATGAAAATATCATCTACTCTATTGCTATCATAAATCCGCTTCAAGTCTTTAGAATAGCAGCCATGAGTATGTTTGATCCAAATTTAGCAGTCATTGGACCAGCGGCTTACTTCATACTTGATAGTTTTGGCAAAGTTAGTTTTATATTATATTCACTTATTTATCCTATAATACTTGGAAGCTTTTGTTTATATTTTGGGTATTATCTATTTTCAAAGAGAGATTTGGTATGAGAAATGTATTTTTATGTGCTTTGGTTTGTGCGTTTTGTTTGGGGGAAAATTTAAAAGATAGCGAGTTTTTTAAAGACACTAATACGACTTGCCCTATTAAATTTATAGACGTGTTTAATCATCCCGATTGGATATCTGTTTTGGAGTACAAAAATGGACAAAAAGTCCTTTTTAGCTCAGTTAAACCGATGTTTCACTACTTTTACACTGACTCATATAAGCACATTTCGCCACTTAAAAAGATGTATGTGACTGACTATAAGAGCAAAGAGCTGATAGACGCTGCGAGTGCTTACTATGTGTTTGGCAGTAGGGTAGTTAGTAATAGTGGAGATGATTTGATACCATTTTTAAGTCTTGAAGATGCAAAAGATTTTATGGCAAAAAACTCAGGTCATAAAATAATGGAATTTAAAGATATAAACAAAAAACTCATAGATTATCTTAATTAGGATTAAATATGAAAAAAGTAGTTTTTCTTTTTGGTATCGCCATTTTAGTGGGGATTATTTTGGCTTTTGAGTTTGGCAAGGGTAATGATATAAAATATGCGTCAGGCGAATCAAACGTCACTTGCGATCTAAATTTAGACAATTGCTCTGTGCAAGTCTCTGGCGAGCCTGTGACATTTGCATTTTCTCCAAAACCACTTGTGGCTATGGTGCCAACATCTTTGAAAATTTATGGTTTAAAAGGTGAGTTTAAAGAGCTTAAAGCTAGAATTTATGGCTTAAATATGGATATGGGCGTCATAGAAGTGGATCTTGAAAAACGCTCAGATATTTATATGTCAAATGTGGTTTTAAGCTCGTGTGTGGTCTCTTTGATGCAGTACCGTTTGGAGCTATTTGATGGCAAAAAACCTCTTGGCATACATATAGATTTTAATCTCAAGAGCTAAAATCCACGCAAAATACATTTTGAGCGTTTTGATAAGTGTAAGTTAGCTTAAATTTATGCTTATCAAGTATGCGTTTGACTAGGCTTAGTCCGTATCCATAGCCGCTTAGCTCGTTTGTTTTTGTGAATTTATCTGTGTAGTAGCTAAGTGGTTGCTCTAGCTTTAGGGCGTGGTTTTTGACGTAGAGTTTGTGATTTTTGGCTACTATAAATATCTTATCTGATTTGGTAAAATCATTGTATTTTAAGGCGTTGTCGATTAAATTTTTAATAGCTATGCAGATGTAGTTTGGGTCTGCTTGGAAGCTAAAATTATCCCTTGCGTCTATCTCTATATTTTCATCAAAAACCAGCATTTGTGAGAGGCTTTGTAAAAGCACTGTTTGAATATTTAGCGTTTCTAGTTTGAAGTTTGCGTTTTGTGAGTTTAATCTTTCTATATGCATTAGCTCATCAGTGAGCTTGTCCATGCTAGAGACGGCGTTTTGGAGTATTGTTTTGTATTTGCTATCTTCAAGAAAACTTATGGCTATTTTGGATTTTGAGATCGGTGTGCGTAGCTCATGGCTGATGTCTGTTAGAAGCTGGATTCTAGCCTTATCCATAGCTTCAATATCGCTTGCCATTTGGTTAAATTTATCTATGACTTGGGCGATTTCATCATTGCTTTTTGTAGGTTTTAGCCTGTATGAGTAGTTGCCTTTTCCAAATTTTTCTATTGTATTTGCTAGTTTTTTGATAGGTGTAAGTATCTTGATAAATATCAAAAACGTTACAAAAAGTAAGAAAATATCGGCATATATGAGTAAATTTAGAGTTGTTTTTTCTCTAGCTCCAAGCATTTGAGTGGTGTCAAACAAAAACAAATTCTCATCTAAATAGCTTAAATTTAGATAATAAAGTCCTGAGTTTTCATAGAGTTTAACGTGTCCAAATGTGATTTTCTCTGAGTAAATTTCTTTATAATCTTTTAGATTTTCAGGTAAATTTGACCTAGTAAATTCCAAGATTTTAAGACGATTTTGAAGATTTTTTGAGTCTGCGTTTATGAGTAATGCGATAAGGTCGTTTGCACTTTGGATATATTTTTCTTTATAAAACAGCTGAGCTTTTGCATTTTGGATCTGGTTTGTTTTAAACGACAAAAATCCCATCAAAGCAAGGCTAATGCTAAGTAAAATAACGGCTTTGGCAAAAATACTCATATCTATCCTATAAACTCATAACCCATTCCCCAGACTGATTTTATAAATTTAGGGGATTTTGAGTCATCGAGAAGTTTGTTTCTGATATTGCTTATATGCATATCGATACTTCTGTCTTTTAGCTCTTTTTGCAAGGCTTGGTTGATAGTGGAGCGTGATAGGATTTTGCCTTTGTTATTTAGTAGAAGTGTTAGGATTTCGTACTCGATTTTGGTAAGATCAAGCTGGAATCCTTGATAAAATATCTTGCAAGCGTCTTCATTTATGCTAAACTCTCCTATTTGTTTGGCGGTTGCCTTTGGCATCGCCCTTTTTAAGATGGCGTTTATCCTCATTATCAGCTCTTTTGGCTCATAAGGTTTGGCTAGATAATCATCAGCCCCGCACTCATAAGCTAGAACTTTATCGCCTAAATTTCCTCTTGCGCTTGAGATAATGATAGGCACTTGGCTAAATTTTCTTATCCTTTTGCATACTTCAAAGCCGTCAAGTTTAGGCAACATCAAATCAAGTATTACAAGTGTAAATTCGCACTCTTCAAGCTCTTTTATGGCTGCTAACGGATCGCTAAAACTACTTACGCTAAACTCATAAATACGCAAATAATCCTTTAAAAGCTCTTGCATCTCAAGGTCATCTTCTATAAGCAAAATCTTACTCATCTTATGTTCCAATGCTCTAAATTTTTAGAGAGTTGCTTTCTTTGTTTTTTGTCTAAAACAGCGTGGATTTGAGCCAAAAGCTCAGCTTGAAGTGATAAAAGTGTCATCTCATAGTCTGTTTGAAGCTCGATAAATTTATCCTTGTCAAACTCGCTTTCTTCAAACAAATCCTCTTTTTCATCTTCGATATCGTCTTTTAACTCTCTAAGGTGCTTTAGCTTTTTTGAATAATTTTTTAGGATATTTTTAATCTCTTCTTGCTGATTTTGGCTCAAATCCAAAAATGATAAATCGTTGTTGTAGATATATTTGTGCTTGTATTTGTGGCCATCGCCAAACGCAAATGCAAACAGCATAAAAAATATGATAAAAATTCTCATTTGATGCTTTCAAATTTGATTAAGTCTTTTTGGATTATACCATTTTGGATGCCTTTATGACAAGCTTCGCAGTTTGCTTTGCTTTTGATACTTTTTTGCTCAAAAGTTTTGGCTGGGATTTTATCATGCTTTTTGATCCAATACGCATTTTGCGTGATAGCTATCTCATTTTTACTTGTTTTTGCGATTTTGGTTGATATTTTGGTACCTGTTTTATCAGCTGAGTTTCGCACTAAATATTTCAAAATCTCAGAGTTGCTCTCATCATCTATGCTTGCGTCATCTCCAAAGTGGTTTTCAAGATCACTCATCATAATCTCCCAAGATTTTGCAGTTAGCAAAAACGGTGGATAGATAAAGTGACAGCTTCCACATTCTTTGGCAAAAGTAGGGTTTTGCATAGCATAATCTACCATTTCATAATGGCTTTTAAGCAGCGGATTTTGTTTATAAAAGCTGAAAGATAAAGCGGTCAAAATCGCTCCTATCCAAATTATGCAAAATAGCTTTTGTGCTAAATTTGGCTTGATAGCTCCAGCGTTTAAAGTGCTTTTAAAGCCAGTTATAATAGCGTTTAAACTATCATTTTTAGCTATAAGCTTATCTACTAAAGCTCCACAAATATGCACCAAAATCACACCCAAAAGCAAATTTGCACTGATTTCATGGATATCTTTTACGAAGCTAAATTTAGAGTAGCTTTCGTATAAATTTGCAAACACGCCAGATTTTTCATCAATACCATAAACCATAAGTCCGCTAAGGCTGCAAACAACGCCAAGAGCTAGTATAATGATGATGGCTATACTGGAGGCTGGATTGTGTGATATATAGGCGGTTTTGTGGCTACTAAAAGAGCTAAAATATCTAAAAAGTCCCCTAAAATGAAAATCACTAAATTTAGAGTATTTCGTCCCAAATAATCCCCACAAAATCCTGCCAGCTACTGCCACGCCAAACATCACGCCCAAAACTGCGTGCATATAAAGCGAAAAATCCACGATAAGATAAGCCAGCCCAAAGCCCACTATCATGGCGATGTGGGCTAGTCTGCTAGCGAGTGGGTAGATGAGGGTTTTATTTTTCCCAGCGTCCATAGTTTGGTATCTCCACGTCTTTGTCTTTGAAGTAGGCTTTATCAGCACCCTTGTGGCAAGCCGCACATCTTGCTAAGCTTCCTACCTCTTTTTGCTCAATCATCCAAGGTTTGATATCTTTGTGCTTTTCTTTTAAGTATGGAATTTGCGTAAGTGATTTATACAAAACTCCTTTTTCAAGCGATTTTGTGATTTTAGCACTTCTTTTGTAATTCATAGCATTTTGGCTTGAGTTTGCTACTAAATATGCTAGAAGCTCTTTATTATCGCTTTCATCTATGCTAGCATCAGTGCCATAATGGTTTTCTAAAGAGCCCATGATGTATTCCCAAGACTGAGATGGAAGAAGTCCAGGCTGATAGCCAAAGTGACAGCTCGCGCACTCTTTGGTATAAAGGGCATTATCGACTGGTTTTAGGCTTGGAGCTTTTGCATACAAGCTAACTAAACTTACTAAAAGTATCATAAAAAATTTCATCATCTATCCTTATTTTGTCATTATGTAGTATAGGACATCGCCTTTTTCTTTGGCAGTGCCTTCGCGTAAAAACACATCTTTGAAGTTTCTTTTTAGCCATTTTTTCACATCTTTTACATTTGTGAGCCTTGAAGCATTTGCTTTAGGCGATAGTGGATCAAGAGTTTTGTTTGTGAAAACGTTTGTGCCATTTGTGCTTAGATCTGCGTTGTGGCAGCTTTGGCAAGAGAGTATTTGAGCGTCTTTGCCAGCGTTTTTGGTGAAGTAAATTTTCTCTCCTCTTAAAGCGTCAAAATCCTTGAAGCTTGCATCATCTTTTGAAGCCTGTACCTTTAGCTCGTTTATGTAGTTTTTCATATCTGGATTTAGCATCATTGCGTTTGCCACTCCAGCTACCAAACAAAGTGTTAAAACTGTTTTTTTCATCATTTCTCCTTTATGTTTGATGAAAATTATAACGTGGCTTTGTAAAATTGAAAAATAGCTTTTCTTGACAGAAAATTGACAAAATTTAATTGCATAAATTTATAATTATTTAAATTCTTTAGCAAGTTATTTTGGCTATTTTATAGAAATTTTAACTCTGTTTATATTGATATGTGCTATTATTTTATCGCTTATTTTAATATGGTAAAAATTAGAGTTTTACAAAATAAGTATCAAAAAATGATGCATTATGCGCTATAAAAGGAACAGCTTTATAATGAGTCCTGTATTAAATGAAAATTTAATTTATGAAATATTATCTATTGTGAGTGAAATCCCAGAAGGTTCTGTTTCTACATACGGTCAAATCGCAAAACTTATTGGTAGAGATAAAAACTCAAGGCTTGTTGGCAAAGTTTTAAGCATGTCTCAATTTTATGGAAAATACCCTTGTCACAGAGTTGTGAATTGCGCTGGAAGACTTGTCTTTGGTTGGAAGCAACAAAGAGAATTGCTGCAAGATGAGGGTATAGATCTAAAAGATAAAAACCATGTTAATTTAAAAAAGTACCTTTGGGATGTTTAAAAAAGGAGAATAAAAATGCTGGAAAAACAAAAAATAATGGCAGAAAAATTGCAGCAACTTCACAAAAATAATAAAATGTTTGTTATCCCAAATGCATGGGATGTCGCCAGTGCTTATATATTTGAGAAACAGCAATTCGCAGCTGTCGCAACAACAAGTGCAGGAATTGCATATTCTCTTGGTTATTGTGATGGTGAAAAAATCCCATTTGAAGATCTAGTTTATTTAACTAAAAAAATTTCTAGTAGAATCAATATTCCTCTATCAGTTGATTTTGAGTGTGGATATTCAGAAAATATTCAACTAGTCAAAGAAAATGCTAAAAAATTAGTCGAAGCAGGTGCTGTTGGATTTAACATTGAAGATGGATTATTAGATGGAACGTTGAGCTCTATTGAATTACAAGTTGCGAAAATTAAAGCTTTATGTGAATTAAAAAAAGAATTAGGTGTTGATTTTGTAATAAACGCAAGAACTTGTGCTTACTGGTTGAATATAGGCAGTGAAAAGACTAAGTTTAAAACCGCTGTTGAAAGATGTAGGGAATTTAAAAATGCAGGAGCAGATTGTACTTTTGTGCCAGGAGCTATAGATAAAGAAACCATAAAACAGCTTGTTCAAAATATTGATGTGCCATTAAATATTATTTTAAATTGTAAATTTAATGATTTTAAAGAACTTGATAAAATCGGAGTTAGAAGATTGAGCGTAGGTTCGGGTCCTGTTCGATATATTTATGGTAAAACTATTGAGCTTGCCCGCGATCTGTATAATGATAATCTAGAAGAAATTTTAAAGTGCGATTTTTCTTATGCTAAAGCAAATGAGTATTTTAAAGTATCAATGAAAGATAAATAGAAAAATATAATACAAGTATTGTATCAATTAACATTTGGTTTAATTATTAAAATTTTCTTTGATTTGACTTTCTTCGCTGGAATTTACTAAGATAAAATGGAGTAAAAATTTGTATATTTCATTTGAATGTTGCAAAAATTTCATTTCGATTTATATAAGCATTAATTCTATGTGCTTTTATTTCGTATAAATTTGAATAATATTTTTTTAGATTTGAATTATTATAATTAACAATATCGAGGGTATTTTTGAAGTTTGATTTTAGTATTTGTTGCAAATGTGTTGAATATTTTTAGCTTTCATTTTTACAAATTTTGTATTTGGTGGAGGTGTGCGGGATCGAACCGCAGTCCAAAAATAACAAACCCACAGCCTCTACATGCTTAGCAGAAGTGAAAGCTTCACTTAGTCACGCTCACTTCCCAAAGCGATCAACCAAGCTAAGACTAAACTTCGCTCCCAAGCTCGTCAAACTTGAAAACTACACTATCAAAGATTACTCGCTACGATTTTTAGATAGTATCAAAATCAAGCAAGGCTCAACTGAACTTACGCTACTTTAGCGTAAGCAGGAGCGAATTTAACGTTGTTTGCGTTTAATTTATTTGTAGGCTTTTTAAGCTTTGCCCAAAGCTGCATGCCACCGTGACCTCACTACTCCTGTCGAAGCCAAGTCACCCCCATAAGACTGGTGATTATACAAGAAATTTGGTTTATTGTCAAGAAAAAAGATTGCGTGGGATTTGTATGATTTTTGGGTTTAGGATATGGAAGTAAATTTCATCATTTTCTATATCTCTTCTGTAGATTTCCATCTGATCAGCGATGAGTAAAAGCCAGTCTATAAGCTCATTTGAAGCACTTTCGTATAGATTTTTTTTACTTCTGACTTCTTCTAATATATCTTCACATAAAGATGATAGCTTGATAATTGGATCAAGTTGCAAAAATCCAGAGGCTGATTTGATATTATGAAATATTCTAAAAAGCTCATCTATGTTGTTTTTAAATAGATCTTTTCTTGATAAATTTATAATGAGTGGATCGAGGGATTCCACCATAATCCCAAAATGGGTTAAAAAATCTCCAACTATATCAAGGTCATATTTTATCTCTAATTGTTCTAATAATCCCATATTCGTATTCCAAAATGTATTCAGATAAATTGTAGCAAATTTTGGGTAAAATCAAGCAAAAAATTAAAAAAATAAGGAAAAATTTTGAAAAAAATAACTATTGGCAACCTACAAGCCATGAAGGGCAAAGAAAAAATAGCTATGATAACAGCTTATGACGCTTTGTTTGCAAAGATTTTTGATGATGAGGTCGATATGATACTTGTCGGAGATAGCCTAAATATGAGCTTCAATGGCAAAAGTGAAACTATTGGAATCGGGCTTGAAGAGATGATTTATCACGCAAAAGCTGTAAAAGTAGGGTGCAAAAGAGCTTATTTGGTCGTCGATATGCCTTTTGGCTCGACTGTCACTCCACAAATTACGCTTGAAAGCGCAGTTAAAATTTATAAAGAGACAGGGTGCGACGCTGTCAAAATCGAAGGCGGGGCAAATATGGCCGAAACTATAAAGCTTTTAAGTCAAAATGGAATCGCAGTCATGGCTCACATCGGACTAAAGCCCCAAACTTCACGCGCGCTTGGTGGATATAAAATATCTGGCAGAGACGAAAATAGCGTAAATGAGCTTATAAATGACGCTCTAATTTTACAAGAAGCTGGAGCGGTGCTATTTCTCATCGAAGGCACTGTAAGCGAGGCTGCTGCTGAGGTGACAAAACGCCTTGGAGTGCCGACAATTGGTATCGGAAGTGGTGTGAGCTGCGATGGTCAAGTGCTTGTTTGGAGTGATGCTTTTGGATTTTTTGATGAGTTCCAACCTAAATTTGTCAAGAGATTTTTAAACGGAGCCGAGCTTATAAAAGGCGCTTTAAAAGAGTATGTAAATGAGGTCAAAACAAGCCAGTTCCCAAGTAGTGCGTATGAATATAAAAAATGAAAATATAGTCGATATTAGGCTTGCTAGCGAGTGGATGGAGTATGGCGTTTTGCCTGGATCTAAGCTCATCACTTATGAGATGGCAAGCGGGAAGCTCAACCCTATGTTTTTGCCCCTTATCGCTGGGAATTTCAAAAAAGATGATGAGATAGTTTTGATGTGCGAAACTGCCAAACGCTCAAAATCGGCTATGAAATTTTTGCAAGTAAATGGCTATACAAATGTCAAAGAGATCAAAGGCGGGGCTTATTATTTTGAGAAAATGGGTGCTAAATTTGAGCCATATCAAGCTTAAGGAAAAAAATTGGATAGGATAGTTGAGATAGAAAAAGTAAGCTTCGAGAGCGAATATGAGGTGACTTTACGACCTGGAAGCTTCGATGATTATATAGGTCAAGAAAAGATCAAATCAAATTTAAAAGTATTTATAGAAGCGGCAAAAAGGCGTGGCGAGTGCTTGGATCACGTGCTGTTTTATGGTCCTCCTGGTCTTGGTAAAACGACGCTAGCTCATATAATCGCCACTGAAATGAGCTCAAATATCAAGATAACTGCTGCTCCGATGATAGAAAAAAGTGGCGATCTTGCAGCGATTTTGACAAACCTTGAAGAGGGCGACGTGCTTTTTATCGATGAGATTCACCGCTTAAGCTCAGCTATTGAAGAGGTTTTGTACTCAGCTATGGAAGATTTCAGGCTTGATATCATCATCGGCTCTGGCCCAGCAGCTCAAACGATAAAGATAGACATACCTAAATTTACGCTCATTGGTGCGACCACAAGGGCTGGAATGATTTCAGCGCCACTTAGAGATAGGTTTGGTATGCAATTTCGCTTGCAGTTTTACACGCCTAGCGAGCTTGCTAAGATAGTTAGCATTGCTTCAAACAAGCTTGGCAAAAGCTGCCAAAAAGAAGCGAGCTTGGAAGTAGCAAAAAGAAGTCGTGGAACCCCACGTATCGCACTAAGACTACTTAAAAGGATTAGGGATTTTGCTGAAGTCAATGATGAGAGCGTGATAACAAAAAACCGCGCAAAAGAGGCTCTCGATAGCCTTGGGGTTAATGATCTTGGCTTTGATGAGATGGATATAAAATATCTTGATATTTTGGTTGATGCTAAAAATCGCCCACTTGGGCTTTCTACTATAGCAGCGGCTTTGAGTGAAGATGAAGGCACTATTGAAGACGTGATCGAGCCATATTTGCTAGCAAATGGATATATCCAAAGAACAGCAAAAGGCAGAACGCTAAGCCACAAAAGCTATGAGCTTTATGGTATTAAATTTACAGATGATAAAGGTCTTTTTGATGATTAATCCACAAAACAAACCACAAAAGACAAACCGCATATTTTTTGCTATGTTTGCGATTTTTGTTTTATGCTTGGTCGTGTTTTTGTTTAAGTCTTATATCCTTACTATCAGCATTGGTGTGCTTCTAGCAATTGCAACTGCGAGCGTGCAAAATTTGTTTTTGAATCTGAGCAATGGCAAAAAAATGCTAAGCGCTGCGATTACTACTGTATTTTTGTGCTGTGTATTTTTTATTCCATTTATGTATGCTATGGCTCAAGTGGTTAAATACATCTCAAATTTCGATATAAATAGCATAACTTCAAGCATTGATTATATAAAAAATTATGACATCAAATTGCCAGAAAGTTTTGAGTTTTTGGAGCCAAAAATCAAAGAAATTATAGGCAGTATCAACATCACGGCTATTGCGTCAAAGGTCTTGGTTTATGCAAGAGCAAGCCTTGAAAAAAGCGCTTCGTTTTTTATAGATATTAGCTTTATTGCTCTGTTTTTCTTTTTCTCACATCTTTATGGAAGCGAGCTTGCAAGCTATGTCAAAAAGATAACTCCAATGGCAAAAAGCGAGCTTGAGTTTATATTTTTAGAAGTGGCAAACACAATGAGCGTGGTGTTTTACTCGACTATCGCTAATATTTTGTTGCAAGGCTTTTTGTTTGCGATAATTTCTTGGTATTATGGATATGACGCGCTTTTATTTGGGATTTTGTTTGCTTTTGCTTCGCTTATCCCTATCGTTGGCGGAGCTTTAGTATATGTTCCACTTAGTATTTATCAGTTTAGTTTAGGGGACGCGAGTGGGGCTGTGGTGATTTTGGTTTATTCTATTTTGGTGATATCAACCTTGGCAGATAATTTCATCAAGCCTTTTATCATCAAAATCATCAATGAAAAACTCCTAAAAACTCCAGCCAAAATCAACGAGCTACTTATATTTTTTGCGATGATTGCTGGCATTACTAGTTTTGGATTTTGGGGGATTATACTTGGTCCTGCCATCATCACGCTGAGTGCTGCGACGCTCAAACTATACGCACTGCTAAAAGAAAGAGATATAGTGTGAGAGAGATTAAATTTGAAAATGGGGTTTTGGAGCTTGTTGGCGAGTTTGATTACAAGCTTAGCAAAGCTGAGATAAAATGTCTAAAATCTTTGAAGGCTGAGGCTTTAAACCTGCAAAGCTTATCAAAGATTGATTATAGTGTGGCTATATTTTTGGCTAAGACTTATGACTGCCCAAAGCTCATAAACTCAAATGCTAAATTTGATAAAATCTTTGAGCTAGTTAGCAATAAACCAATATTAGATATGAAAATACCAAATTTAAGCCAGTTAAATTTGATTGAGAGTTTGGGTAAAAGCTTTCTTGATATAAAGGTAAATTTAGTAAATTTTTGCGTATTTTTGGGTGAATTTTTATTTAATCTTATAAAAATAATTTTAAATCCTTTAAATTTGCGTTTTAAAGAGTTATCAAATCACTTTAAAGACGCTGGTATAAAGGCGGTTTTTATCGTCTGTTTGACTAGCTTTTTGATAGGAATTGTTCTAGCTTATCAAGGTGCTAGCATGCTTGAAAACTTTGGAGCTAGCATATTTGTAGTCGATATAATGGGTATCATGACTCTTCGTGAAGTCGGCCCGCTCATAGCTGCTATCGTCGTGGCTGGTAGGTCGGCTTCTAGCTACACAGCACAAATAGGCGTTATGAAAATCACCGAAGAGATAGATGCGATGAAGACTATGGGATTTGAGCCATTTAAATTTATAGTCGTGCCTAGAGTTTTGGCTCTGATTTTGGCGATGCCAGTGGTTGTGTTTTTGGCTAATGGTATAAGTTTGCTTGGTCAAATGCTGGTTTGTAATTGGTATTTGGATCTTAGTTTTATGGATTATATCGAGAGATTTAGAAGTAGCGTTGAGCTTAGACATTTTTGGGTTGGAGTACTCAAAGCTCCGTTTTTTGGGGCTGCGATCGGGCTGATTGGCTGCATGAGAGGATTTGAGGTAAGCGGAAGCACAAACAGTGTGGGCGACCTAACGACAAAAAGCGTTGTAAATGCGATATTTTGGATTATTGCATTAGACGCTGCGTTTTCTATCATATATACGGAGCTTGAAATTTGATAAAAGCTAGCAATATAACAACAGCTTATGGCTCAAGAATCATGCACGATAGTGTGAGCTTTAGTGTGAAAAAGGGCGAAATTTACGGCTTTTTGGGTGGAAGTGGAAGCGGCAAAACCACGCTTATGAAAACACTTATTTATCTCAAAGAGCCACTTGGTGGCGAGATTTTGTTTGATGGGCAAGACATTTGGAAAGCTAGTCAGAGCCAAAGAGCTAAAATCCGCCTTGAAATGGGCGTGATGTTTCAGTTTGGGGCTTTATACAGTGCTATGAATGTCCTTGAAAATATAGGCGTAATGCTTAGAGAATATAGCAATTATAGCCTAAAAGATATTGATGAAATCTCTAAAATGTGGCTTATAAAAGTAGGGCTGAAGCTAGAAGCGGCGACCCTTTATCCAAGTGAGCTAAGTGGTGGTATGAAAAAACGCGTGGCACTTGCTAGGGCTTTGGCGCTTAGTCCTAGGATTTTGTTTTTAGATGAGCCAAACTCTGGACTAGATCCACTCTCAGCTAGAGCGCTTGATAGGCTGGTTTGCGATCTTAGAGATAGTCTTGGCATAACAGTTGTCATGGTAACTCACGATATAGATAGCATTTTTGGGATACTTGATAGATTTTTGATAATAGATAATCACAAAATAGCTTATGAAGGGGATTTAAGAGGTGCTTTGGAGTACGAGCAAAATCCTTTAAGAGAGCTATTTGAAATGAGGAGCATGAATGGAAAGTAGAAGTTCATATTTTGTAGCGGGGCTATTTTTTTGTTTGACTTTGGGGCTATTAGTATTTTTCTTGCTTTATATGAATATAAATGGCAACAAAAGTGAAAACAGATATTATTATATAGAAACAAAAGAGCTTCCAAACGGAATCAAAAAAGACTCACAAGTGCGTTTTATAGGTGTTCCTGCTGGCTTTGTCAATGATATATATTTTAGCGATCCAAAAACTGCTACTATAGAGATAAAAATGAGTATCAAAAAAGATCTTCCGATCAAAAAAGATAGCCTAGCAGTCGTTGAAGTCCAAGGAATAAGCGGAATAGCATACATAAATATAGACAAAGGCTCAAACGAATCTGAGACGTTTAATGAAAACGAAAAAGCAGTTATCAAAATGGGTGAGGGTCTGCTTGCCAAAATAGGAAATAGCGCTATTAGCTTGTCTGAAAATATAGCACAAAGCATAGCAAGAATAGAGCTTTTACTTAGTAATGAAAATATAAACAACATCGCTTTAGCCCTAAACTCAATCAATAAATTTACAAGTACTTTGGCAAATGAGCAAAATTTAAACAACATAAACGGCACATTGAAAAATCTAAATTTGATATCAGATAATATATCTAAGCTAAATTTCGAGCCGTTAATCGGCAATATCAATAGCTTTTTGCTAGGAGCTCAAAAAAGCACTCAGACATTTGAAATATCGCAAGCCCAGCTACTAAAAAAACTACAAAGTGGTGAATACGACTTCAAAAGCGTGCTAAGCCCAACTTTGCAAAACACAAACGATACGCTTATGGAGCTTCAAAGCTTGATTTATGAGATAAAAAATACACTATTTAGACTAGAAGATAATCCTTATGAATTTTTCTTCAAAGACAGAAAAGGAGATGAAAAATGAGATATTTAAGTTTGCTTGTGATGGCATTTTTGATGAGTGGATGTATAGCAAAAGACGCTCCAAATATGAGATATTATGAGCTAAATGCTCTTCTTAGCTCTCAGCCAAGATGTGATAGAAGTGCGAATGTAGAGGTGTATGTAGAGCCTATAAAATCGCTAGATACTTTCCAAACTAGAGGGATTATTTATAAGCAAGATAATCAAATTTCATATCTTGATAACTCTAAATTTATAGCATATCCTAGCGTGATGATATATAAATCTTTGATTTCGTATTTGGATTTTAACTGTAAATTTAAGCCAGTTTTGTCAAAAAATGATGCAAAAGTGGTTTTGAAAATTTCACTGCTAAATCTTTATGCTAACAAAAATAGCGCAAATTTAGAGCTTTTTGTGAGCGTGATCCAAAATGATAAAACCATAGCAAATAAGCTATTTAGAATCAAAAAAGATATGATTAAATTTAGCGATGAAGATATAGCTCTAGCGATGAATCAAGCGATGAATGAGTTTTTTAAGGAGTTGCACGAGCTTTTAAAAGAGCTGGCTTAAGCACCAGTTCTTACTATAAGACTTTTTGGTAGATTGAAGCTTTCGATGATTTCTATCTCTTTTCGTCTCATCTCTCCGTCGTCATTTTCGTGGTCATAGCCAAGGACGTGAAGCAGACCATGGATAAAAAGAAGTGCGGTTTCATCGTCATTTGAGTGAGCATATTCACCAGCTTTTTCTTTTACGAGGTCTAAATTTATCACGATTGAGCCAATTGGGAAGTGCGGCACATACTCAAGTGGAAAGCTAAGAACGTCAGTTGTTTTATCAATATTTCTTTGAGCTTTGTTGATTTCGTGCATCTCTTTGCTGTCCACGAAAATCAGCTCAACTTCGGCTTTTGTGAGTGAGTCGGCTATTTCATCTAATATTTTTGGATAAATTTCATCACAAACTATCATCTTACATCCATTCTAAAACTTGTGTTATCTCTTTGGCGACAAAGAGTTTTAAGCTTGATTTTTCTACTGGTTTGCTTGGCGCGATTGCGTTTTTAAACTTTTGCATGCTGGCTTCTTTGAGTCTTGCGTCTAGATTAAATACATCTCTGATTTCACCATTTAAGCTAAGCTCGCCCACAAAAACGCTTTCTTTGCTGATTGGGCGATTGCGAAAGCTTGATATTATGGCTGCTACGACAGCTAGATCGCAAGCAGTTTCAGCTATTTTAACCCCGCCAGTTACGTTTATAAATACATCATAATGCCCAAGTGGGATTTCTAACTTTCGCTCAAGCAAGGCAAGTATCATATCAAGGCGGTTTTTGTCAAATCCAGTTGAGCTTCTTTTTGGGTAGCTACTTTCGCAAACCAAAGCTTGGATTTCGACTATCAAAGCTCTGCTTCCTTCCATCGTGACAGTTATGGCTGAGCCACTTACTGCATTTCCTCGTGTGAAAAATTTGCTTGTAGCGTCTTTTGCGCTGACAAGTCCAGTGGCATTCATCTCAAAAATCCCGACTTCGCTAGTCGAGCCAAAGCGGTTTTTAAATCCTCTTAAAATCCTAAGTTCTCTGCTGCTATCGCCCTCAAAATACAGCACGACATCGACCATATGCTCAAGTATTCTTGGGCCTGCGATTGAGCCTTCTTTTGTGATATGACCGATGATAAATATCGATATATCCTTGCTTTTAGCCAGTCTCATTAGCTCAAATGTTATCTCTCTTACTTGCGAGATTGAGCCTGGAGCTGAGGTGATGTTTGAGCTATAAAGCGTTTGGATTGAGTCGATGATGAGTGTTTTGTAGTTATTTTTATTTACTTCAGTAAGTATGGCGTCTAAATTTATCTCTGTTAAAAGGTATAAATTTTTATGGTTTGCATTTAGTCTATCGGCTCTCATTTTGATTTGTGAGTTGCTCTCTTCGCCGCTCACATACAAGACATTTTCGCCGTTTTTGGCTAAATTTGAGCCTATTTTAAGAAGCAAGGTTGATTTGCCAATCCCTGGACTGCCACCTATTAACACAAGTGAGCCATCGACTAATCCACCTCCAAGCACTAAATCAAGCTCGCTGTCGCCGGTGGTTCTTTTGGATATTTCTTCTATTTGGATATCTGTGATAGGCTTGGCTGCTGATGGAGAAGTGGTGGCTTTGGATATTTCTTTGATTACTTTGATTTGTTCGTTGCTAAGTTCTACAAAACTCTCCCAAGCCCCACACTGCGGGCATCTTCCCATCCATTTGCTTTGTTGATTTCCACAAGCTTCACACTCAAATACTGTTGCTTTTGCTTTTGCCATTTTTAGTCCAAATATATGGCATCGCAGATTGTTTTGACAAACTCGCTTGGGTCAAATTTAACCAAATCCTCCATGCCCTCTCCAACGCCAACAAAAAGTATCGGCAGCTCAAGCTCTCTTGCAATACCAAAAAGTGCACCGCCTTTGCTTGTGCCATCTAGCTTTGTGATGATAACTCCATCAATGCTCACTATATCGTGAAATGCTTTTGCTTGAGCTACACCTGCGTTTCCTTGCGTGCCATCAAGCACTAAGATTTTTTGATGTGGAGCAGAGTCCATAGCTTTGCCAGAAATTCTAACTATTTTTTCAAGCTCATTTGCTAGATTTTTTTGATTTTGTAAACGTCCAGCAGTATCTATGATGGCGTGGTCATAGCCTTTTGCAATGGCTGAGCTTATGGTATCAAAGGCAACTGCAGCTGGATCATGACCTTGGGCTGTTGCTACTATTGGGACATTTAGGCGAGTAGCCCAAGCTTTTAGCTGCTCAACTGCTCCAGCTCTAAATGTATCGCTTGCTCCTAAAATAACAGTTTTTCCATCTTTTTTATATAAATTTGCTAGTTTTGCTATGCTTGTTGTTTTTCCTGCGCCATTGACGCCTATTATCATCTGGACAAATGGTTTGGCTTCAGTCTTTTTGCTATCATATAAGAAATAAGTTTGCATAACTCTTGAAAGGTCGCTTCTATCTACATTATTGCTTGGTGGTAGATAGTATATGATCTCTTCAACAATCTCAAAAGGCACGTCGGCTTCTAAAAGTAGCTCTTCAAGGACATCTTTTGTGATTTTTTTGTCTTTTGGCTTGCTTGAAACGATCGAGCCGATAGTCTTTTCTAGCCCTTTTTTTAGAAAACTAAACATTATAAAAGTACCTTTTTTATATCAGATTCAAGCATCTCTTCAGGGACTATGCCTACATAATGCGTTGCGTATTTTCCGTCTGGATAGTATAAAACCATATATGGTATGCCGACCACGCCACCAAGGGCTTTTGCAAAGAAGAAGTTCTCTTCGCCGTAAGCTATATTGTAGTTGATGTTAAACATTTTTATAAACTCATCCATATCTTGAGTGCTTCTTTCTTCCATCAAAACGCCAACTACTCTTAGCTTATCGCTAAATTTGTTTTGCAAGCTTACTAAATGTGGTATTTCGGCTTTGCAAGGCGGGCACCAAGTAGTAAAAAATGAAAACAGCATAGCCTTATTATTATCTTCTACGCTAAAGCCATTTTGTGTTTTTTGCATTGATAGTTTGTCGCCGTTGTTTAGAGCTAGAGAAAATGATCTTGTATAATCATCACTCATAACTGATGTTTGATCTGTAGTTGCGTTTTCATCGTTTGTTTCATTTTTGCTACAACCATATACAAAAATCAGCAAAAATGCTATAATTAAGGTCTTTGATTTCATTTGTTTTCCTATGGATTAAATTCCAATATTATACATAAAGTTTATAAAATGGGTTTTAAATTTGATAAAAATAGCTATAGAATATATGCAAAGAACAGGCTTAAAACTATAGCCAGACTAAGAGCAAAATGTTATAGCTATAAGCTGCATAAGACTTTTTTAAATTTACTTGATGATCTAAAAGTCAAAAACATACTCATATTTACACCGCTTTTTTATGAGCCAGATTTCTTAAAGCTTAGGCCACGTTTAGCTAAGAAATATAATATACTTTTGCCTTTTATGGTAGATAAAAGTTTAAAAATGGTAAAATTAAGATTGCCTTTTAAAATATCTAAATTTAATGTTAGAGAGGCAAATGATTCAAACGCTTTTTTAAAACGTATTGATCTGGCTGTTATTCCTGTGATTGGGGTTGACGGAAGTATGGCTAGAATAGGACATGGAATGGGTTATTATGATAAATTTATATCAAATTTAGGCTATAGACCAAAGATACTCTTTGTCCAAATAGAAGATTTTTATATTAAAGAAAAAATTTGTGATTTGCATGATATTACATGTGATTTTTATATAACCCCAAAAAGAAATTATATAAGGGTAAATAATGATAGAGATTTTGATCGGCTTAGGAGCCGGAGTTGTAGGTGTTGGCGCAGGATACGTAGTCGCTAAGAAGATAAATGACGCAAACTATGATATATTCTTAGAGCAAGCAAAAGCTAAGGCAAAAGCCATAGAATTTGAGGCTGAAGGCATACTAAAAGATGCAAAAGTCAAGGTAAGCGAAGCTGAGTTTGAAGCCAAAAAAAGATATGACGAAAAGGGTACTCGTCTCCAAAAAGAGTATAACCAAAAATTTGATGATATAGCCAAAAAAGAGCAGGCTATACTAAACGAACAAGAAATTTTAAAAAATAGCAAAGATGAGCTTGAAAAGTCCAAAAATCAAGCAAAGGTTCTCTACGAAGAGGGGCTAAATTTAAAAGTTTCATACGAAGAAAAGCTTGGCGAAGCTCTTAAAGTTTTGGAGCGTTCAGCTGGTTTAACTCAAGATGAAGCAAGAGACGTTGTCCTTAGCAAAGTCGAAGAAAAAAGCAGAGCAGAGATAGCTCACATCGTAAGAAAATACGAAGAAGAAGCCAAAAAAGAAGCTAAAAAAAGAGTTAATTATATCTTAGCTCAAGCCACTAGCCGTTACGCTGGAGAATTTGCAGCTGAGCGTCTTATAAATGTCGTAAATATCAAAAACGATGAGCTAAAAGGTAGAATCATCGGTAAAGAGGGAAGAAATATAAAGACCCTTGAGATGGTTCTTGGCGTAGATATTATCATCGATGATACTCCAGGAGCTATAGTCTTATCTAGCTTCAATCTTTACCGCCGTGCCATTGCCACTAGAGTTATTGAGCGTCTTGTAGAAGATGGCAGAATCCAGCCAGCTCGCATAGAAGAGATACATAAGAAAGTCTGCGATGAGTTTGAAGCTAGCATACTTGAAGAGGGAGAAAATATACTAATAGATCTTGGCATAAATAAAGTTCATCCTGAGATTGTCAAGCTCATCGGTAAGCTTAAATTTAGAGCTAGCTATGGTCAAAATGCTCTTGCTCACAGTCTTGAAGTAGCTCATTTAGCAGGTATCATAGCAGCTGAAACTGGTGGAGATGAAAAACTAGCCAAAAGAGCTGGAATACTTCACGACATAGGTAAGGCTCTCACCCATGAATACGAAGGAAGCCACGTAGATCTTGGAGCCGAAATCTGCAAAAGATACAAAGAACATCCAGTTGTCATAAACGCGATTTATGCTCACCACGGACATGAGGAGATTGGCAGCGTGGAATGCGCCGCAGTTTGTGCCGCAGACGCTCTTTCAGCAGCGCGTCCAGGAGCTAGAAGAGAGGTTCTTGAGAGCTTCTTAAAAAGAGTTGAAGAGATCGAAGAAATAGCAACTAGCAAAGAAGGTATCAAACAAGCTTATGCTATAAATGCTGGTCGCGAGATAAGAGTCATAGCAAATGCAAAGCTTGTAAATGATGATGAAGCCGTACTTTTAGCTAAAGAAATCGCAGAAGAGATACAAGAGAAGATCCAATATCCAGGCGAAATAAAAGTAAATGTTATAAGAGAGCTTAGAGCTGTTGAATTTGCTAAATAGGAGATTTTGATGAGAAAGATTATATTGTCTTTGATGCTTTGTGTTGCATCTTTGTTTGGCAATGATGAGTTACTTTTAGATAGTGCAAACGCTTATCAGATGGTTTTAAGAGCAAATGATGGCATTCCAGCTGCAAATTTGGTAGAAAAATCAAGTGCGATAATAATCTTTCCAAGAGTTGTAAAGGCTGGATTTATACTTGGTGGCATCGTGGGAAAAGGAACTATGCTAGTCAAAAATGGTGATTCTTGGCATCCAAAAGGAGTCAAGATCGGTGGTGGAAGCATAGGCTTGCAAGCTGGATATGAAGATAGCTATCTTGTTTTGTATATCTTAAAAAGCAGTATAGTCAAAGACATAGAAGATGCTAAATTTACATTTCAAGCAGATGCCTCTGTGAGCTTTGGAAGTATTGGAGCAAACACAGCAAAGATAAGCGATATCTCATTTTCAAAAGATATATATGCTTACTCAAACAACAGTGGATATTTTGCTGGAGCAAAGCTTGGCGGGACTGTTATAGGTGTAGATGAAAAGATTAAATTTGATGTAAACTCATACGGATTTAACTCATTAATCCAAGCTTTGAACTCAGCTAACTAAGGTTTTTGATGCAAGATATGTTAAGCTCATTATCCACTTACGGATATATTATTTTGTTTTTATACTCACTTGGTGGGGGAATGGTTGCGATCATCGCAGCTGGACTTCTAAGCTACGCTGGTAAGCTTGATCTTGCTACTTGTATGATTATAGCCGCAGTGGCAAATTTCATAGGCGATATGATACTGTTTTATATGGGAAGATACAACAAAAACGCTATTTTGCCATACTTTAAATCTCACAAAAGAAAACTAGCTTTAGCTCAAATTTTATTTAAAAAACACGGTGATAAGATCATTTTTATAAAAAAATATATTTACGGCTTAAAAACTTTAGTTCCCCTAGCCATCGGACTTACTAAATATGATATAAAAAAATTTACTATCATAAACGCTATTTGCTCTGTGATTTGGTCTTTGTCTTTAGGAATTGCTAGCTATCAAGCTGGTGATTTGCTCCAAAAAGCAGCTAGTTTTTTTGGTGATAGTCCGTATATAATTCCTTTGATGCTGCTTTGTTTACTTGGAATTATATGGTTGTATTTTAGTTTTGCTACAAAAAAGAGAGTTAGATAATGAAAAAAGTATTGATTGCCTTAAATTTAGTGATATTTTTGTTTGTTGCTTCTTGGGCTGGGGCTGCGTATTTGATAAATAAAAGCCATAAAGATTTGGCGGATAGATTTAAGACTAGCGATGATATAAGTGTAAGCGATGCTAAGCATTTTAGTGGTCTATTTGATGTCACTTCAAGCTTGGAGCTTAAGGTGAATATGCCGATCGTTGGTTTGCTTTTTGAGACATCAAGTCCTATGATCGTGAGATTAAATTTGCAAAGTGATTACTCTCCTATATCATTATTATTAAAAAACAATACTACAGGAAGCCTTGAAGTTCTAAACTCTCCATATAAAGATATACTAAACGAGCTATTTTCTACATCAAAACCGCTTGAATTTAGCCTTAAATCAAATATCTTAAAAAATGGAAGTATGATATTTAAGCTTTTGCCTTTAAATTTAGAAGATGAAAATTTGGCAATAAATCTTAGCAATAGCAGCATAAAGGTCGTATTTGAAAAAGAAAATATAAAAGAGATAGAGTTCGCATTGCCAGATGCTATTGTTTCAAGCAATAATGATATCATTGATCTTTCAAATTTAAAATACAGCATAAAATTACCAGATAACACAACAATAAATGATTTAGAAAAAAATATTTTATATGCAAATGAGTCATATTTTGGGTTGGATTCTATCAAAATCTCCACGATACTTGGCAAGATAGATATAAACAAATTAAGTCTAAAAGCGACAACTGCAATACAAAATGCAAAAGCTATTTTAAGCTCAGATCTTGACACTGCGTCTTTGGATATATTTGGAGTTAAATTTAATGATATAAATTTAAAAGCAGACATATTAAATTTAGATAAAGAATTATACGAAAAAGCTATGAACGATATAAGTGGTTCTGATTTTGTATCATTTGAGCAAAATATATTAAAATTATTAAAAGCAATGCCTAAACTAGAAGTTTCAAATCTTAGCTTCAAAAATGATAAGAACAATAGTCTGAAATTAAATTATTCTGTAAGCATAGATGAAGATATTAAATATATAGATAGTTTAGACAGCATAGAACAATATGTAAGCATAGCAGGAAATTTGAAAGTCAAAGATAGGGTGTCAAATTTGTTTTATTGGATACCAAATGTAAAAACATACGAAGATAGATTTATCGAAGATGGGATATTGATAAATAAAGATGGCAAACTAACGACAAGCTTCAAACTAAGCGAAGATAAAAATGATATTATATTTAATGATAATAAATCATTAAATGGATTTATATCAAATTTCTGATTTTATGTTAAAGTTGTGAACTGCAACTTTAATACTTTATATATAAATGCGACGCTATATTTGTTTTAGGATAAATAACACAGCGCCGCTTTACCTTTTCATGCTTATATTCTAATCAAATCCCCCAAACCCACCCCTATTTTGCATAAAAATATAGAAATTTAATCGATTTCCCCAACTTTTCTCAATTTCCCCAATTCTTTAAGCTATATTTAAGTATGTCTCTTGTATAATTCCAGCTCACGAAATGAGAAAGACCTTCTATCTTCTTCTAGATATTAGAAATCACTTCACTTTTCGATGTTTTTTAAAATTATAAATGTTAAACTATTTTTTATAGTCAATCTTTGAAATCTAAACAAGTGATCGATTGAGCCAGAACTACTTTTTAAAGTAAGTTCTATAGTATAAAAATAATTATATTATCTTTATACTTATTAATATATAAAACTTAAAAGTTTTTAGATTAAAAACTTCATAATAAATTTGGGTTTATCCCAAATTTATGCTGACTTTTCATCTGCAAGATAAAAAGTCTTTTGCATAAATTTTATGGAGAGTTTGATCCTGGCTCAGAGTGAACGCTGGCGGCGTGCCTAATACATGCAAGTCGAACGGAGATTTAAGAAAGCTTGCTTTTTTAAATCTTAGTGGCGCACGGGTGAGTAATGTATAGTTAATCTGCCCTACACTGGAGGACAACAGTTAGAAATGACTGCTAATACTCCATACTCCTTCTTAACATAAGTTAAGTCGGGAAAGTTTTTCGGTGTAGGATGAGACTATATTGTATCAGCTAGTTGGTGAGGTAATGGCTCACCAAGGCTTTGACGCATAACTGGTCTGAGAGGATGATCAGTCACACTGGAACTGAGACACGGTCCAGACTCCTACGGGAGGCAGCAGTAGGGAATATTGCTCAATGGGGGAAACCCTGAAGCAGCAACGCCGCGTGGAGGATGACACTTTTCGGAGCGTAAACTCCTTTTCTACAAGAAGAACCATGACGGTATTGTAGGAATAAGCACCGGCTAACTCCGTGCCAGCAGCCGCGGTAATACGGAGGGTGCAAGCGTTACTCGGAATCACTGGGCGTAAAGGACGCGTAGGCGGATTATCAAGTCTTTTGTGAAATCTAACAGCTTAACTGTTAAACTGCTTGAGAAACTGATAATCTAGAGTGAGGGAGAGGCAGATGGAATTGGTGGTGTAGGGGTAAAATCCGTAGAGATCACCAGGAATACCCATTGCGAAGGCGATCTGCTGGAACTCAACTGACGCTAATGCGTGAAAGCGTGGGGAGCAAACAGGATTAGATACCCTGGTAGTCCACGCCCTAAACGATGTATACTAGTTGTTGCTGTGCTAGTCACGGCAGTAATGCACCTAACGGATTAAGTATACCGCCTGGGGAGTACGGTCGCAAGATTAAAACTCAAAGGAATAGACGGGGACCCGCACAAGCGGTGGAGCATGTGGTTTAATTCGAAGATACGCGAAGAACCTTACCTGGGCTTGATATCCTAAGAACCTTGTAGAGATATGAGGGTGCTAGCTTGCTAGAACTTAGAGACAGGTGCTGCACGGCTGTCGTCAGCTCGTGTCGTGAGATGTTGGGTTAAGTCCCGCAACGAGCGCAACCCACGTATTTAGTTGCTAACAGTTCGGCTGAGCACTCTAAATAGACTGCCTTCGTAAGGAGGAGGAAGGTGTGGACGACGTCAAGTCATCATGGCCCTTATGCCCAGGGCGACACACGTGCTACAATGGCATATACAATGAGATGCAATATCGCGAGATGGAGCAAATCTATAAAATATGTCCCAGTTCGGATTGCTCTCTGCAACTCGAGAGCATGAAGCCGGAATCGCTAGTAATCGTAGATCAGCCATGCTACGGTGAATACGTTCCCGGGTCTTGTACTCACCGCCCGTCACACCATGGGAGTTGATTTCACTCGAAGCCCGAATGCTAAACTAGCTACGGTCCACAGTGGAATCAGCGACTGGGGTGAAGTCGTAACAAGGTAACCGTAGGAGAACCTGCGGTTGGATCACCTCCTTTCTAGAGTACATACTAGTAAGTCTCACAACTGCTAGTTAAGAAAGAGGTCTCAATCACACTTGTTTAGGTTTGAGAGATTGACAGTTTACATTTTATATAAAGGGCCTATAGCTCAGCTGGTTAGAGTGCACCCCTGATAAGGGTGAGGTCACAAGTTCAAGTCTTGTTAGGCCCACCATTAAGTCTAATTTAAGAACTAACATTAGTTTTTAAATTAGACTTTTGTCTAAAGTTATTTAAATTATCATTGTTAAAAGTCACAATCAAGTTTTAATAAATAAAACAATTTTACAGGACTTGTTAGAGCTTTAAATATAGACTAGTTTAGCAAATAGTTAATTAAACAATCTGTTATCCCAATAACTAAAATATTAACTATCAAGTTTAACATCACAATCTATTAAGTTTTAAAACTTACTTAGTAGTAGTTAATGCTTTCCGTCTTATAGTATATATTTAAATATTGTAAAATATAAATTATCAAATTTATTTTTTATCTTTAACAAGGAAGTGATGCAAATTAGAATAATAATCTAAACAAAAATATAAAAACTTCTCAATTCCGAAATACCAAATTTAGTATTAAGTTTGTCTTTATGGAAAATGAACACAATATTTATATTGTGTTGTGCTTTAGGTGGGTTGAGGGAGTGCTTGCACTTCCCATCGGAACAAGAGCTTTGCTCTTGTGAGAAGACTAAAAAAGGTAAGCTACTAAGAGCAAATGGTGGATGCCTTGGCTAGTAGAGGCGATGAAAGACGTGCCAGGCTGCGATAAGTCTCGGGGAGCCGTCAAGGGGCTTTGATCCGGGAATTTCTGAATGGGGCAACCCAGTTAATAGTGATATTAACTACTGTATTTACAGAGCTAACGTGGGGAATTGAAACATCTTAGTACCCACAGGAAGAGAAATCAAAAGAGATTACGCTAGTAGCGGCGAGCGAACGCGTAAGAGGGCAAACCGTTAGTTTACTAACGGGGTTGTAGGACTGCAACATAGACTTAAACAAACTAATAGAATAACCTGGAAAGGTTAGCCATAGTGGGTGATAGCCCCGTATATGAAAGTGCGTTTATACTTAGCAGTATCCTGAGTAGGGCGGGACACGTGAAATCCTGTCTGAAGCTGGGGAGACCACTCTCCAACCCTAAATACTACTACTAGACCGATAGTGCACAAGTACCGTGAGGGAAAGGTGAAAAGAACTGAGGTGATCAGAGTGAAATAGAACCTGAAACCATTTGCTTACAATCATTCAGAGCACGATTCTTTATGACGTGTGATGGACTGCCTTTTGCATAATGAGCCTGCGAGTTGTGGTGTCTGGCGAGGTTAAGGAAACCCGGAGCCGTAGCGAAAGCGAGTCTTAATAGGGCGTATAGTCAGATGCTGCAGACCCGAAACGATGTGATCTATCCATGAGCAGGTTGAAACTGGTGTAAGAGCCAGTGGAGGACCGAACAGACGGCCGTTGAAAAGGCTCCTGATGACTTGTGGATAGGGGTGAAAGGCCAATCAAACATCGTGATAGCTGGTTCTCTCCGAAATATATTTAGGTATAGCGTTGTGTCGTAATTATAAGGGGTAGAGCACTGAATGGGCTAGGGCATATACCAATGTACCAAACCCTATCAAACTCCGAATACTTATAATGTAATCACAGCAGTCAGGCGGCGAGTGATAAAATCCGTCGTCAAGAGGGGAACAACCCAGACTAACAGCTAAGGTCCCTAAATCTCATTTAAGTGGAAAACGATGTGGAGTTACTTAAACAACCAGGAGGTTGGCTTAGAAGCAGCCATCCTTTAAAGAAAGCGTAATAGCTCACTGGTCTAGTGATTCTGCGCGGAAAATATAACGGGGCTAAAATGAGTACCGAAGCTTTAGACTTAGTTTTTAACTAAGTGGTAGGAGAGCGTTCTATTCAGCGTTGAAGGTATACCGGTAAGGAGTGCTGGAGCGGATAGAAGTGAGCATGCAGGCATGAGTAGCGATAATCTAGGTGAGAATCCTAGACGCCGAAAACCCAAGGTTTCCTACGCGATGCTCGTCATCGTAGGGTTAGTCGGGTCCTAAGCAAAGTCCGAAAGGGGTATGCGATGGAAAATTGGTTAATATTCCAATACCAATTATTATGTGCGATGGAAGGACGCTTAAAGTTAGTGGAGCTAGCGGATGGAAGTGCTAGTCTAAGGGCGTAGGTTGAGTTATAGGCAAATCCGTAACTCTTTATCCGAGACCTCAAAGGCTCACGACGCTCTTCGGAGTTGAATGAGAATCCATGATACTATCGAGCCAAGAAAAGTTTCTAAGTTTAGTAATAATTGCCCGTACCGTAAACCGACACAGGTGGGTGGGATGAGTATTCTAAGGCGCGTGGAAGAACTCTCTTTAAGGAACTCTGCAAAATAGCACCGTATCTTCGGTATAAGGTGTGCCTAACTTTGTTAGTAGATTTACTCTACAAAGCAAAGAAGGTTACAACAAAGAGTCCCTCCCGACTGTTTACCATAAACACAGCACTCTGCTAACACGTAAGTGGATGTATAGGGTGTGACGCCTGCCCGGTGCTCGAAGGTTAATTGATGATGTTAGCTCTGCGAAGCATTTGATCGAAGCCCGAGTAAACGGCGGCCGTAACTATAACGGTCCTAAGGTAGCGAAATTCCTTGTCGGTTAAATACCGACCTGCATGAATGGCGTAACGAGATGGGAGCTGTCTCAAAGAGAGATCCAGTGAAATTGTAGTGGAGGTGAAAATTCCTCCTACCCGCGGCAAGACGGAAAGACCCCGTGGACCTTTACTACAGCTTGACACTGCTACTTGGATAAAGATGCGCAGGATAGGTGGGAGGCTTTGATCTATAGACCCTGGTTTATAGTGAGCCATTGTTGAGATACCACTCTTCTTTATTCGGGTAGCTAACTAGCCTAAGTTATCCTTAGGTAGGACAATGTCTGGTGGGTAGTTTGACTGGGGCGGTCGCCTCCCAAAATGTAACGGAGGCTTACAAAGGTTGGCTCAGAACGGTTGGAAATCGTTCGTAGAGTATAAAGGCATAAGCCAGCTTAACTGCAAGACATACACGTCAAGCAGAGACGAAAGTCGGTCTTAGTGATCCGGTGGTTCTGTGTGGAAGGGCCATCGCTCAAAGGATAAAAGGTACCCCGGGGATAACAGGCTGATCTCCCCCAAGAGCTCACATCGACGGGGAGGTTTGGCACCTCGATGTCGGCTCATCGCATCCTGGGGCTGGAGCAGGTCCCAAGGGTATGGCTGTTCGCCATTTAAAGCGGTACGCGAGCTGGGTTCAGAACGTCGTGAGACAGTTCGGTCCCTATCTGCCGTGGGCGTAAGAAGATTGAGGAGAGTTGACCCTAGTACGAGAGGACCGGGTCGAACTGGCCACTGGTGTACCAGTTGTTCTGCCAAGAGCATCGCTGGGTAGCTAAGCCGGGATGTGATAAGAGCTGAAAGCATCTAAGCTCGAAGCCAACTCCAAGATGAATCTTCTTTTAAGAGCTCTAGTAGACTACTAGTTTGATAGGCTGGGTGTGTAATGGATGAAAGTCCTTTAGCTGACCAGTACTAATAGCTCGTTTGCTTATCTTTATATAAGCATCACTTCCTTGTTAAGGATAAATTATATTCTTGCAAAGAAATCAGTTTTACCAATTAAAACTAAAAAGACTTTTAACGATAATTATCTAACACAAACAGTGTTAAATAAGAGAATAACTAAACATTCTTTTATTTAACACTGCCCGTGGCTATACAGATGAGGAAACGCCTTGCTCCATCTCGAACCAAGAAGCTAAGCTCATCATGGCCGATGATACTCTCTCTTACTGGGATGTGGAAAAGTAGGTCGCTGCGGGCTTTGTGTTATTATTCACTTTATTTCAATCAAATCTTTTTACCAACCAATATTTTATTTATTTCAATAATACTTTTTATTTTTAGTTCTTTATTTATATAAATTAAATTCTATTGATTAGTTTAATGTTTTACCATTGATGTAGTGCATTATTATTAATCAAATGTTTATGTTGAATTTTATCTTTTATTGATTTAGAACCATTTATTTATCGATCAAAATCTTTAGCTTATTATCAATCAAATTTTTATATTAAATTATCTTTTTTATTAATTTAGTCTTATTACTTTTTAATTGAATTTTATGTATGAGTAAATGTTTAATGAATTTATTTCTTTTAATTAGTCAAATCTTTTTTATTTCAAATCGTTTCTTTATTAGTTAAAATCTTATTTTATTTATTAAGCTCTTATGATATGATAGTCTTATTTTAAATTTAATATTTTTTATTAATACAATGTCTTACTACTTTTTATTACTTATTAAATTTATCTAGATATTTAATGCTGCCTATTAGATTTTTTATGCTTGTTTGCAAATTTAATATTTTTATTACTATCTATATCAAGTTGTCTTATTTGCAAATATTATTAATTCAATCTTATTGATCAATATGTTTGATTTTATGTTTATGCTCTTATAATATTAGGCTATTTGTTTGGTATATATATGAAATGATAGGTTATTGGTGCTATTAATATTATTGATATTAATATGTATTTACATCTTAGTAGAATAAATTTAAGTTATTCTATTAATTTATCTTTTATTGATTTAATGGCGAGAAACTAAGTCAAGGTATAAGCCAAAATCCAGTAAGTAGATTTCAAACAATGTTAGCAAATCAAACTATAAGAACAATCACAAGATTGCTTCCTATAATAGGTCGCAAACCAGCCTTAATACATCATCTTAAACAAGCTGGACTAAAGGCAACTGACTATAATGGATTTATGCACCAGTTAAAGCTAACAGCAAATAACCAAACAGTAGAAAAAGGTATAAGAGCTGAATTAAACGCCTTTTTAAAATCAATTGAGAATGAACCAAATAATCCAAATGGTGGTGGAAGTCCTATAAAGGGCGATAATTTTGTAACTTATCCAAATAGCGCCAAACAAACAACTACAATAAACCAAAGCTTTAACGTTCAAGAATGGGTTAAAAATATGAGTGGCGTTCTAAGCGATGAATGGATAGCGAATTTAACTAAACTTGTAAATAAGCATCCTGAAATGTTTAAAAGTGAAGCTGATGTATTTAGAGTAATAAAAGAGATAAAAGATAACCCAACTCACTTTTTTAAAAATACAAATGATGAAATAACATTAATAGGTAAAAAGTTACAAAATGGTAAAGATGGGAATATCGGTGTAGTTAAAGATACTGGCGAGATAATACATACAAATAAAAATCGTAATGGAGATTTGCAAAGGCTTAAAAGAAAGCAAACAGAAATATATAATAGACAAGGTGTAGTAGCTGGGACGCCAGCTCCAGCAACCACTCAAAAGGTGGATGGCGAATTATTAACTACACCTAATGTTGACATTATACCACAATCAACCACAAAAGAGCAAATTTTACAAAGTGCTAAATCTAAAATAGCAAACAAAGAAGAGCTAAATTTGGAAGAGAAAAAAGCACTGATTGAAGATAAAAAAGCAAGAGTAAAGGTTGAGAAAGAAATCAAACAAAAGGTAGAGCAAGAAACAAAAAACACAAACATAAACGAAAAATCCGTAGATAACTTGCCAAAGTTAGCCAAAAATGAGCCAAACACACCAAATATAAGCACAAATTTAGCAGATGATGAGATACAAGCTATCACAGATCTATCATCTCAAATAGATGAGCTAAAAGCATTTAGAAAAAATGGCAAATATCCAAACGCTCAAACAAAAAAGCTAATGCACGATAAAAGTAATGAGCTAGGTAAAATGCTTGAATCAAGAATAAGCAGTGGCAAATCAATAAATCAGAAACTAGTTGAAGAGTATCAACCACAAATAGAACGTGCAAGAGAGGAAAGGTTTAATCAAAGTAACGCAGTTGTAGAGAGTGTAAAATTAGACAAAACAAACACAACAAAACTAACACAAGAAGAGCTAGGAATAAAGGCTAAACTTGATGCATTGCAAACTACATCAACACCAAAAAAATTAAGCGAAAATGAACTTCAAATTATTATGGGGCAGTTTGATAATTTAGATAATTTAAAAGAACATTTAGCCACAAAAGGTAACGCAGAGTTAAGAATAGATTTATTTAGATTAGTTGATGAGACATTAAAAGAACCAAGTTTTAAATATAGTCAAAAAGGCAGTGATAAATATTTTAAGAAATTTAATAACTCTAATGGCGACTATTTTTATATGCTAATCACTAAAAATAACGATAAAATATTTGTTTCTCATTTTACGCCTAGAAGTGAAAAATATGTTATAAATCAGTATAAGAATGCTGGTATTATTGACAACTTTCACCCAGCTGAGCAGAAGTCTATAAAAGATAAATTGCCAACTGCTGATAACATTATACCACAATTTGCTAAAGATTACAATCTTGACATGTTTAAGTGGGATAATGGTTTAAAACCAAAAAAGGCAGCGACCAAAGAAACAGTTGGTGAGATACAAAATATTCAAGCCAAATTTAAAGATTTAAGCCCCAAGCAAAAGGCAGAGATAAGAAAATATCTCATAGATAAGCCCTAAGATTTAGGGCTTTTAAAATTTAGGAAAAAAATTAGCTATAATATAAATAAACTACAAGGATTAAAATGGATAACACACAATTATTAAATGTAGCAAACCAAACATTAAGCACGGCAAATTTAACAGTAACTTATAGTGCGGTTTTAGTCGCTGTCTTAGCAGTAGTTGTATCAGTAGCCATAGTATGGATAAGTAATAAAAATATCAAAAAGGCTACGCAAGATACTATAAAAGAGTTATCAAATAGCCAGTTTTTACAAAAAGAGTTAATAAGCAATATGGCTAAAAATGATAATTTTTTAAATGAGCTTGTAAAAACAGCTGATTTAAAATCTCAAATTTTATCAGTTTTAAAAGAGATAGAGCAAAACAAACAAACCCAAAAGCAAAAAGAGCAACTAGATACAGCCGTCGATAATATCTTAAGCGAACAAGCAAACATCGGATCTATTAAAAAAAGCATATCAGAAAACAGAGCAAGAAGAGAGTATAATCAACGCAAGAAAAACGGCGATAAAATGCTTAAAACCATTGTGTAAAATCGCTAATCTTATCCACTTAGTGGCTACTAATCGAGCCTAGTTTTGGCTCGAACTAAAAACTAAATTAACACTCACTACTATAACAACTACTTAAATTACAAAAAATCCCTAGCTTTTTTCTAAATTTAAATAAAAAATATCAAAACTCCGTATTTTAGGTAGATTACGGAGTAGCTTATATGCAAAAATAGCCTAAATTTTATTAAAAGGATAAATAAATGGCTATTACAAGCACAGGGTTTGACAATACAGTCACAGATAAAAGAGTTGGGTTAAAATCATCTGTATATGATAAAATAATCCTAATTGGAGCTGAAGAAACTCCACTTATGACAATGCTACAAACTAGCCCAGTTAAAGCAACAGAACATAGCTGGATAATCGACAAACTAGCAGAGCCAAAGAAAAACGCTCAACTAGAAATAAGCGATTTCACAAATGGCAGTAAATCAACTAAACAAAAACGTACAAACTCAGTCCAAATATTTACAACAGATGTTATGGTATCTGAAACTATGCAAAACGTAGCAACTTATGGTGGTAAAGAGCTAGAATATGAAGTAGCTAAAAAAGCAAAAGAGCATAAAAAAGATATTGAATATGCACTTTTTGGCTTGGGTCGTGATAATGATGCTAAAAAAAGCGTATTAAAAGCTCCTACTCCAAGAGATGAAGCTACAGCTGGGGAGATAAGAAACATTCAAAGCGAGTTCAAAACACTAACTCTCATTACCAACAAGTGTTACCTTTCTTCTCATGGATTATATAATTATTACATCAAACAAGCTTATTAAGTTTAGTTTTAAAATATATGCTTATAATCAAGTAAAGTAAGTAAAAATGCTAAAAATAAAAACAATAAAGGATAAATATGCTTATTATAACATCTCGCATTCCTTCGGTAAATTTTAGTATAAAAAAGGGGCTTGCGAGACTTGTACAAGGCTATATATACAATCAGCTTTCGCCAGCTGAGCATGTGGGCTACAAGCATAGTAATGGCAAGGTGTTTAAGAGAGTAAATTTTGATTTTAATTTGGTGAATAATCAAATAAAAATTCGTTTTAGTTCTTGTGAGCCAAAATTAGAAGAAACTTTAGCAATGGCCATTTTAAAAGATGGGCTGGTGCTAGGTGAGATTCACTTGGTCGATACGCATATTGAATTTATTCATAATCTAACTAGTAAAAATCACGTGGTTATAAGTGGATTCGTAGCTTGCGCGATAACAAGTCTTTTGGGTTATAAAATTTACCTTGAACCGCAAGATTCTAGACATTTAGAAATGATGAAACTCAATGCTTTGCAAAGATATGAAACTTTGATGCAAAAGCCTTATGATGGCGAATTTGAGCTAAGCCTAAAATGGCAAAATCTAAACCGCCCAAGAGAGTTTTATTATAAAGGCGATATTCCGCTGAAAGCTTGGCTTGCCAAATGGGAGATAAAAGCTAAAGCTGATCTTATAAATTTATTACTTAGTGCTGGCGTTGGAAGCGGATGTATGAATTATGGATGTGGGTTTTTAGAAATAGAGCAAGAGTAATATTTGTATTTTAAAATAAATTTTAAATCCTATAAGGAAGCTCTTGCTCGTATATATTTTATCCAAAAAAATATAACAAATATTTTTTTAAACTTAAATATATAAAATATTTATTTGTATTTTATAATAATAACTTGACATATATTTTTTTATATGTTATACTACAAAAATAAAAAGGAGTTTTCTTGAGTGATATAGTTAAAATTTTTTCCCAGATCGGCTCCATATACGCAAATGATGCAATAAAGATAAAAAATAAGGCTTTTGAATATAAAGCCATAAAAGCATATTTGTTTGATATAGAAAATAAAAGTATAGAGCCAAATTTAAATTTAGATAAAGACGATCTAATAATATGTAGATTTGGGGTTGGAGCTAATTCTGGAAATCTATTTCCAAATATTTTATTTAAAACAAATGAACTTAAAAAAGATAGCAAAAAATTTATAAAATCCGTGTTGAAATCTACAGAAAATCTTTTATCTAAATTTAGTGACGAAGATATTAACAAAGATGACAAATTACTTTTGCTTAAAAGTGTAGATGAAGATTATTTTAATAACAAAATAGATGAAATATTAAATTTGCAAGAAGATAAAGATAAAAAAACGCCTACTTATTTCTGCCTTGCTTATAAAAATAAACCAATTTCAGCATATTACAAGCAAATTTTTATAGATCATATTTCTAGCAATGAAGAGACAAAAGAAAATGGATATGATATTTTAACGAATAAATTTGGTATAGGGGCTGATGCAAATTTGGCGTTTTGTTCATCCAACGAACTCCCGCCAAAAATGCAGTGGATAAAATCGCAACTTCTGCCACTCAACTCAAATAGTGCAAAGTTAGTTAAAATGGGTTATGAAGTTATGGATAAAAATTTATCATATAATTTTTATGGCTTAAAAATGGCTTTAATTCCAATAGTATTGTCTGATAATAGTGAATTCTTAAAAGAAATTTTAGAAATTTTAAAATCTACTCAAGCAGAAGTATCTAGCCAAACAAAAAAAGATCAAGTCATTGAAGGGATTAAAAAAACAGAATTTTTTATCCACAATGGTCTTGAAATATCTGCCGAGTCTCAGCAAGGTTTGCCAGTAATAAATACGATTTTGTTTTATGAAAAATCTAATGCTGCAGTAAATTTACATCTTAGCATTGATGATGTTTTGCCATCTTTTATAACTTATGTTGGCAAACAAATGAACGCATCAAGAATAAAGGCCTTTAGAGATAAAGACAGCGGAAATAAGGATAATTTTATCTATCTTCAAAAATTATTTAAAGATAAATTAGAAATTATGAGTGTTTTGCTTGCTAGAGTTAAATTGGATAAAGATGTTATTTTTAAAAAGATCGAACAGCTTATATATTATGGAACTGTCAATATGGACTACGCATATGCTATTGGTTGGGATAAATACTTCAATGAAAGACTTCCAGACAGAAGCATAGACGCTATTAAAAGATATATTGATTTATTTAATAATATTGAAACAACAAAAGAAAAAATAATCTTACAAAAGGAGATAAAATTGGAAGAAAAAATGGATAAAAAGCAAAAAATCGACTATCTCTTTGATAGTAGTGAATTTTTAAAAGAAAATAGCTCCTTAAAAAGTGCATATTTGATCGGAATGCTTAGTGCAAATTTGATAAATTGGCAATTTGGTGTAAATCAAAGCGGTAGCAGCTCGTATGCAAAATGGCTGAATAATTGCGGACAAATAAATAAAGATAGCCTTGATAGAATTTGGAAAAAGTCCGAAGAGACAGTGCGAAAATTATGCTCTATTAGCGGCCAGACAAATCCAATTTCTACAATCGCATATATCAATGATAAATTAATGCCTTTTTTGGCAGATTCTTTGGCTGATAAAAGTATAGTAAAAAGCTCTTATATTGCTTTAGCGTTTGCTATGGGTGGAAGCGATTTTAATAAATATATCAAAACTAAAAAAGAAGGGGAATAAAATGCTTAAAAAAGAGATACTTTTTTTGTGGGACGGGGAAAATTTCAATCCAAATGGCGACATGCTAAATAGTAATGCTCCTAGAATAGATGAAGAGACAAACATAGCAGAAGCAACAGATGTTCGTATAAAAAGAACTATAAGAGATGAGCTTATGAGGGAAAATGAAGATCAGATCTTTGTAAAAGAATATAGGAGAGATGAAAATATCTTGGATTGCAAGAATGCTATTCGCCAAAATATTGATATCAAAAAAAGTAAAAATGAGGTAATAGAACAAATTTTGACTAAATTTATAGATATTAGGGCATTTGGCGGTGTTTTACCTATTTCGGACAAAGAAGAGATGAAAAAAAATAAAGATATAAAAGTTGCTGGAGTTTCTTTTACTGGTCCTGTTCAGTTTCGTATGTCAAAGTCTTTGCATAAAGTCCAATTAAAGCATATAAAAGGCACAGGAGCATTTGCTAGTGGTGAAGATAAAGACGCTAAAACATTTAGAGAAGAGGATTTTTTGGCTTATGCATTTTTTGCGACCTATGGCATCATTGATAATCATAATGCAAATAAGACTAAATTTAGCGAAAATGACGCTGCTAAAATCATCAAAGCTCTTTGGAGTGGAACTAAAAATTTAACAACTCGTACAAAAATAGGGCAAATGCCAAGATTTATGCTTATCGTAAGTTATAAAGATGATACTTATGCCGGAGATTTAAACAATAGTGTTGAATTGATAATGAAAAAAGATGATGAAGCAATTAGAAATTTGAATGATTTTAGCATAAATTTTGACAGATTAAACGCAAAATTGAAAAGTTATTCTGATAATATAGAAAAAATAGAATACATCGCAGATAGCGAATTTGAAGCATTAAATAAAAATGCTATTGATGATAGTTGGATTAAGTTAAAGTCATGAATAGTGATATAATTGCATTTAAGCTAACAAGCGATTATGCACATTTTTCTCATCCGGCGACTATTTATTCCAGTCTTACCTATCCAGTGCCGCCAAAAACTGCTATTATGGGTTTTCTTGGGGCTATAATCGGGCTTAGTGAGTATTGGAAACTTGAAAATTTACTCTATAGTGTAAAGATAAATTCTCAAATTAGAAAAAAGATATTTATCTTTAATGGCATTAAATTTGCACTTGCAACAAATTTTAAACTTGAAGATGGATATCAAAATTCTAGTGAGAAAAAGCAGTTTTATAGAGAGCTTATTTGCAATCCTTCTTATACTATATTTTTAAATTTGCAAAATATAGATGATGAGTTTAAACGGCAAATAATCTTAAATTTAAAAGAGCACAAAACTGCCTTTACGCCGTATTTGGGTATAAACTTTTGTATAGCTGATTTTGAGTTTATAGAGGTAAAAAACTGCCAAAAGATTACGAGCGATACGCTAAAAGCATCAAGCTTTGTTTTGCAAGAAGATTTTATATTTGAACAAGATAATTATGAAGCTAGGCTCACATCTGTAAGAATGGCTTGCAATGTTGAAAAAGGCAGAATATTTAAAGACTTCAAAGATTTTGTTATCGAAATAAATGAAGGTAAAACATTAAATGCAAAAAATAGCGGAAATGCCTATAATATTGATAATGAGGTAGTTTGCTTTGTCTGATTTTTTATCTCATCCTGATAAACCTTATATCGATCATATAAAACGTATGGTTGATATAAGCGATTCTAAGCTCGAAAAAGAAGTCAAAGCTTTTCACGATGTAGCAAAGCTAAAATCTACATTTCAAAAATATATCCAAAATCTAGATGTTTTTGTTGAAAACAAAAATCACGCTTTGCTTTCAGCCTATATGTTTTTAGAAAATTGCGTTAATGACGAGTTAGATACGGTTTTTGGGTTTTTAGCTATTGTTTTGCATCACAAAGAGATTTGTGATTTAGATGACATTAATGATTATTTTTGTCTAAACGAAAAAGAGCTTAGCTTTGCTAATGAAGTTTTGCAAAATGCAAAAACATTAGACATATATCAAAATATTTCATTTTCTAAAGATGATTTGAGCAGTAAAACTAAAAACCTTGAACGTTTTTTGATGAATAGAAAATTTAGACATAAGTTTGATTATGATGATTTTGTAAATTTTAAAGGGCTGTTTTCAAATTTAATCTACAGTGATAAATATGAAGCTATTTTTAGTAGCGAAAAAATTAAGTCCAAAAATGTAGATATAGCACTACTAGAAAATTACATAGCAAACCTAAGTCCACACAAAAAACGAGATGAGTTTAGAAAATTTGTTTTAAATAATTTCGATGAAAATCACCGACTTTTTACTCTTACTGCGCCAACTGGATATGGTAAAACACTTACAGTGCTTAACTATGCACTTAAATTTAATAAAAGTAGAATCATTTTCACACTTCCATTTACCACGATTATAGATCAAACTTATGATATTATTAGTGAAATTTACAGCTCACAAAATAGTGTGTTTAAAATCCATCATAAAACAACTATAAATGAAAATGTAGATGAAGATAGATATTCTGAGATAAAATTTCTTATGAATTCATTTAGCGCAGATATTAATGTTACTACCTTATATCAGCTGATATTTGCGATGTTTGGCAATTCAAACAAAGACAATGTCAAATTTAATCAGCTTAAAAATAGTGTGATTATCATTGATGAAGCCCAAGCCATACCATATACGCTCCGCAAGGATTTTATAAAACTTTGTGAGATAATTTCACAAAGATTTGATAGTGTTTTTATATTTATGTCCGCGACTATGCCTATTATAAGTGGTGGTAAATTCAAAGAAATATCAAATTTGGACTATTTCAAAGATCAAAAACGATACGATATTTGCTGGCTAGAGCTAGAAAATGAGGCGGCTTTGTATGAAAGCATTTCTAAATCAGCTATGAAAAATCACACTTTAGTTGTTGTAAATACCGTCGAAAAAGCTCAAGAATTATTCTATAAGTTCAAAAGTGATTTTAAAACATACTCTCTAACAAGCTATATGAGCGATGAACATAAACAAAAAACAATATCTTGTATCCAAAATAAATTAACCAAAAACGATGAGAAAATTTTGCTTATCTCGACTCAATCTATAGAAGCTGGTGTTGATGTGAGCTTTGAAGTCGGCTTTAGGGAGGTCGCACCAATAAGCTCTATAATCCAAACAGCGGGCAGGATAAATAGACACTTTGGTGATAAAAAAGGGAAGTTATATGTCTTTGATGACATAAGCGGACACACAGATGACATTTATGGCGATTTAAAGATGATAAGCGATCCTATTATCTCCGATATGCTAAAAAAGAGTGATATTTGCGAAAGTGAAGTTCTGGAGTTTTCAAATGCTTATTTTGAGAAAATTTATACCAATTTAGAATCTTATATTTTGGAAAAAGATATGCAAAATTTAAAGTTTGCATCTACAAATAAGAAAATTAGCGAGATAATGAATGTAGAAAATGGTAAAACGATGCTTGTTATCGAGCCTTATGATGGTTTTGTGGATGGGCTTAAAACTAAGTTTTCTGAGATAAAAAATCAAAAAACTGATAAATTTAATCAGATGAATAAAATAGACAAACTTATCATCAAAGAACTAATAAAACATAGCATAAATATATCTAAAAGCGATCAAGAAAAGATAAAATCAATAAATTTAAAAGATGTTAATTTTATTCATGATGTTAAGTTTTTACCATTTAACGCTCGCGAGTATAATGATGAAGTTGGGTTTAACAAACTCTTTATAGATGAGATTTTTAGTTGATAAATATGTTTAACCAAGATCAAGTTTCTGGGACGTTGGTAAATTATTTTACTACTTGCAAGCGTGAAGCATGGCTTTATGCTCATCAAATTCACGCTAGGCAAGATGATGAAAATATACTTATGGGAAAAGCACTAGCCAGTATTAAAGAGCCAAATCTGCAAGATTTTCCATTTTCAAATCTCAAATTTGATAAACTCTCAAAGCTAAAAGGCCACTATCAAATCACCGAATACAAAAAGACGCTCAAAAACAAAGAGGCCGCCATAAATCAACTACTTTTTTATATGTATATTTTAAAAACAAATTTAAAACTAAAGCTTATTAGCGGGAAAGTGATTTGCGGTAAAACTGTGCTTAGTGTAGAAGGAAATGATGAAAACTTTGTCAAAATGAAATTAACGATAGAAGATATTGTGAGTTTGGTAAATGAGCCAAAAGCTCCACCGCCAGTCGCAAAGAAAATTTGTAAAAATTGTGCATACAATGACTATTGTTTTTGATAAGCATTATAAGGAAAAAGATGTTTGTGATACTTTTTTATGATATACAAAATGCTAAAGAAAAAGAGAAAAATAATGCTAGAAAAGTTCAAAAATTAGTGGAAAAATATCTTGCGCGCGTGCAATTTTCTGTATTTGAAGGAGAGATTAGAAAGAGCGATCTCAAGCTGCTTACTGATAAGTTGAAAAAGGCTTGCGTGCAAGAGTTTGATTCTATTATCATCTACTCTTTTGAAAACCAAAAATACTCATATCGCACAGTTATAGGGGTGGATAAAAATGAATCACTTTTTAGCTAAAGGATAAATTTTGAAAAACGATAGAACGCATTTTATTTTAAATAATGGCTTGTTGCGTCGCAAAGATGATAACTTATATTTTGATAAATTTGATAATGATGAGCAAATTTGCGATACCAAAATTATCCCTATAAATGCAATCGATGAGATATATTTGCTTACAAAAGTTAGTATTGATAGTTATACTTTGGCATTTTTGGCTGATCAAAATATATTGCTTCATTTTTTTGGCCCTTTTGGGAGTTTTCGTGGAAATTTTTATCCAAATACACCAAATTCAGTCAATAAAAGTGGTTTTGTTTTATTAGAACAGCTTAGAAGTTTTGATGACGTAACAAAACGAACTTATATAGCAAAGCAAATTACGGTAGCTAGAATGCAAAATGCGGCTAAAAATTGTCATAAATATGGTATTGATTTTGATGAAAAACCGTTTTTAAATGCACTTGAAAAAGCAAATAATAATCTTGAAATTATGGCTTGTGAAGGCGGTTTTGCTAAAGCGTATTTTGAGTGCTGGAATAAAATCATCAAAGATAATAAAAGTTTTAAATTTACCATTCGCTCAAAGCGTCCGCCACTAGATAAGATAAATGCTTTTATAAGTTATGTAAATACGCGGATTTATAATGTTTGCTTAAGTGAGATTTATAAAACAGAGCTTGACCCAAGGATTTCGTTTTTGCATGAGCCAAATTATAGAGCTCTTAGTTTGCATCTAGATCTTGCAGAGATTTTTAAGCCTATTATTGGTGATAATTTGATATTTTCAATGCTAAACAAAAAAGAGATTACGGCTAAGGATTTTGCGAGCGATGCTGGGCGTTTGCGTTTTACGAATGAAGCGATAAAAAAGATTGAAATGCAGATGATAGATAGGCTATCTCGTACTTATAAGATCGGCGAACAAACGTTTACAATGAGACAGGTTATCAGAAAAGAAGCAAATAAAATTAAAAGATGTATTTGTGAAAATTCACCATACGAAGGGTTCGTGCTTGCTTGAATTCATATATAGATATTAATAAAGCTATTTTTAAGAAATATTGAATCATGGCATTTTTATGGTATTTTGCGACGTGCTGTTGTTTGTAAATTTGTGGTTAAACTTATTTAAAATAGAATAATAACCTTGCATAAGTGCTAGATGTCTATAGCTGGAATGTTTGATTGCTGTGCAAATTTATTCTTGCAATGAATGAGTTAAAGCACTGTATTTTATTAATTTTTTTGAGCCAAGCAATATAAAAGCTAGTCATTTGTATAATTCAAAGCACGCTTTTGTTTTGGATATGCTAAATTCATCCAAAATACAATAATTAGGAATAAATATGCAAATACGAGTTTATTATGAAGATACGGACGCTGGTGGGATAGTTTATCACGCCAACTATATCAAATTTTGCGAGCGCGCTAGAAGTGAGTTTTGTTTTAATGCGGGGGTTAAATTTAGTAGTGACTATCATTTTGTGGTTACAAAAATAGTCGCAAACTACATCAAGTCAGCAGTTTTAGGTGATATTTTGGAGGTCAAGACTAGCGTTAGCAGAATCGCAAAAGCAAGTATGGTTTTAGACCAGAGTATTTATAGAGTGTCAAATTTGGATGGCGCCAAGCAAAATGAGCTGCTTTTCACAGCTCAAGTTACAGTCGCTTTTATGCTTCATGGCAAGGTCGGCAGACTTGATTCTAAGCTAGTAGAGCTATTTTCATCTATATAAAAGCCAAATTTGTTTGCTCTCATGATTTTTGTATCATAAATGACTTGATTATTCTCTACTTTGTCACTTAGAAGTGGCGTAGCTTCTTGATTTATGAAGTTGGTATATAGATAATCAAACCCAAAAGTAGTCGAGTACGCAACCCAGTCATAAGTGATATTTTGTCCCATTATTTCGTTGTTTGCAGTGATTTCATCATCGATTTGAGAGATTGAGTTTGCTATATACATATTTTTTCTATCAAGTGGTTGAGTTAGGCTAAGAAGGGCGTTGTTGTAGTTTATTTGTGTGGATAAAACTGCGTTTGGATTTAGATCAAACACCCTAAATTGCGAGCTTAAAAGGGCTGTTTTGATGAGCGGAGTGTTTAAAAATATTGATGCGTTTTTGAGTCTTGAGTTGTTATCAAGCATACCTTTTAAATTTAGTTTATTCCCACTAATTTCTCTTATATAGGTGTCTGGAGAGTTTTGTAAAACATAGCTATTTAGCATACTTCCAAGGCGACTTCCATCGTAAAATGCTGCTATTTTGTGGTTTGAACGTTCTAAGAGCTTTTGTATTTGCTCGTTATAATCAATTCCACCGTATATTAAATTTGAGTTTTTATACGGGCTTGAGTTTATGTTTATGGTCGGTATGTAAAATAGTAAATCTGAGTATTTTGGGTCTGATATGACGCTTAGCGATGTGTTTGTGACTGGTGCTATGACAAATTTAAACCCTTCGTTTTTGATGCTTATCATAGCGGAATTTAGGTTCGCGCTAGACTCATCTTCTGTGAGAAAAAATTTGATATTGCTGTTTAAAGAGCGTCTTATAGAGTATGAAAATAGGGCATTTGTCACGATCAAAGAGTAGCTTTTGATGACTTTTTGAGGGACCAAAACAGCTATTTTGACATCCGAGCCTGCAGTTGCTATCCTAGAAGTTGGCACGATATCTTGACTAAGCAAGGCATAAGCAGATTCAAGCCCAGTATTTGCGTATTTTGGTTCATATCTAGTAAGAAAACTTATGAAATACTCTTTTTCTAAAAGCTCTTCAAGGCAAGCCGTGTCGCAAATCTCTGGTTCTAAATTTATATAAAATATCTTTGCTGGCGGGATTGGTGAGAGAATTTGGTTATTAGCAAAAAGCATTAATGAGCTTAGCATCAGTGCTATAATTTTTTTCATGCATATCCTTTTAATTTTTCTAAATCATTGTTGAAATTTGGCAGCAAGCTTGGATTTTTAGCCACAAACTCCAAAGAGTAAGTCGGCAAAAGCAAGGCATTTTTAAATTTAAAAATCCCACCACGTACGCTGTCAAATGCGCAGTTTTTTTCATTTGTGATATTTAAAAAAACATCTTCGCCAAGAGCCAAAATCACTTTTGGGTTTACTAGTCTTAGCTCTTCTCCAAAGTAATATTGACATTGCCTAAATCCTAAACTCATATATGTCAAATTTGAAGAAGGCTTGCATTTTAGCAAATAAGTAAAATAAATATTCTCATTTTTTATACCTATTTGCTCAAGTTTTTGCCTAAAATCTTCATCTAAATTTGCATATCCAGCTTTATCGTCGTTTGAATCTGGATGGCTAGAAACTATCATCAAATTTGGCTGCTTGCTTCCACTGCCAACGACTGATTTAGTTCTAGTTTTGCAAAGCTGGCAAAGATTGCAACTTCCAATATCTTGATTTAAGCTCTCAAAGCTCAAAACTCCATTCTCACTTTGTGAAAAAAAACTATCAATATCGACAAATTTATATCCAATTGCCTTGTAAAAATGCAACTTATATAAAATATTACTCACTGCATACTACCTAAAAGCTAGTTAAATAAATATAAATTTATAGGTTTGCTAAATTTGATAAAGCGTCACCATCTACTCTTAGGCTGACCCACTCATCAAGCGTTTTTGCGCCGATTTTTTTGTAAAATGCAAGGCTTGGTTCATTCCAGTTTAGGCACGCCCACTCAAGTCTGCCGAGATTTTCATCTATACATTTTTGGGCTAGCAGTTTTAAGATTTTTTTACCAATTCCTTGATTTCTAAACCCTTTTTGGATGTATAAATCTTCAAGATAGATCCCACCACGTCCCAAAAACGTAGAAAATGAGTAAAAATATATAGCATATCCTATGATTTTTTCATTAGTTTCGCAGACTAAAATATTTGCATATTTTTTTTCAAAGATTGATTTTTGGAATTCTTCTTGGCTAAAGGTGATTTGATCTTCTAAATTTTCGTAAATTGCGAGTTCTTTTATCAAAGATAAGATAGCTGGCAAGTCGTTTGAGCTTGCATTTCGTATATTAAACAATTTGTAGCCTTTATTTTAATTAAAGGCTACATTATACATTATATTAATTAATGTAAGTAAATTTAGCCAAGTCTTTCACCGTGGCAGACTATATCTAAGCCCTCTCTTTCCTCATCTTTACTTACTCTTAGACCTATTGTTTTATCTATGATTTTAAGAATTACAAAACTCACAACCCCACTATATACTATTGTTATCAAAACTCCTATGATTTGAGCTGACATACTAGCCTCAGCCCCGCTTATGGCCTTGTCACAAAATACTCCAGTCAAAATAGCTCCGACTATTCCGCCGATCCCGTGTATGCCAAATGCGTCCAAACTATCATCATAGTTAAGTTTTCTTTTAATAACTGTTACGAAATAATAACAAACAATTGCAGTTAGTATTCCTATTATTAAAGCGCCGCTTGGATTTACAAATCCAGCTGCTGGAGTGATTCCTACTAGCCCACACACAGCACCACTGGCAAATCCAAGAGCCGACGGTTTGCTTTTATAAATTATTTCAAAAACCATCCATGACAAGGCTCCAGCTGCTGTGGCTATTTGGGTTGTAAGCATAGCCATTCCGGCTCTTGCGTCTGCTGCGACTGCGCTTCCAGCGTTAAATCCAAACCAGCCAAACCATAAAAAAGCAACGCCAACTAAAGTCAGAACTAAGTTATGTGGTGTCATCGCCTCTTTTTTGTAGCCAACTCTTGGTTTTAACATGATAGCACCAACTAGCCCAGCGATTCCTGCGTTTATATGCACTACTGTTCCGCCTGCATAATCAAGTACGCCGTGATTTGCAAGCCAGCCGCTTCCTTCCCAGACCCAGTGTGCAGTAGGAGCATATACTGCTAAAATCCATATCGCTATAAATGCCACCAATGCTGAAAATTTCATTCTTTCTGCAAAAGCTCCAGTTATTATGGCGCTCGAAATTATCGCAAATGTCATTTGAAATACAATAAATACAGACTCTGGAATAGAGCTTGCATTTGGATGTACGCTTAAAGTGCTATCATTTGTAACAACGCTTAATCCATTTAAAAATAGTCTTTCTAAGCCCCCTATAAATGGACTACCTGGTGTAAAGGCTACGCTGTAGCCCACAATAACCCAAAGTATACTAACTATCGCAACTATTATATAGCTTTGCATCATTGTTGCAAGTATATTTTTCTTTCTTATCATACCTGCGTAAAACAGTGCGATGCCAGGAAGAGTCATGAAAAGAACCAAAGCAGCACTTATAAGTATCCAAGATGTGTTGCCTGTATCGATTTTATCAAAGCTACTCATCCAGTCTAAAGCAAAAGCTGGGACGCCAAATAAACTTAAAAGTAGATATTTTTTCACTGTTTTCTCCTATAATGCTTTCTCGCCGCGTTCGTTTGTGCGTATTCTTATAACCTCTTCAAGATTTTTTATAAATATCTTTCCATCGCCAGTTTGACCTGTTTTAGCAGCTTCTATGATTGAGTCTACGACTTTTTGGACGTCGCAGTCATTTACTGCTATTTCAACCTTAAGTTTTGGTATATAGTCTATGAGATATTCATTTCCTCTGTAGTTTTCTATATGTCCTTTTTGTTTTCCATATCCTTTTATCTCTGTTATGCTGATACCAGATATGCCTATTTTGTCTAGATTACTCCTAACATCCTCTAGCTTATGAGGACGTATGATTGCTGTTATAAGCTTCATTTTACCACCTTTCTAAAATTAATTTATGAAATTGTAGTAAAAATTATATAAAAGAAAACTTAAATTAAAAAAAATAGATAGATAATTAAAAATTAAGTTTAAAACCAAGAAAATAAAACTTAAAAGGTTTTTTAAGTATATTTCTGATAAAATCCAAAACTTAATTTATAAAAGAAGGAAAGTTATGAAAAGAACTTATCAACCACATAAAACTCCTAAAAAGAGAACACACGGTTTTCGTGAGAGAATGAAAACTAAAAATGGTAGAAAAGTGTTAAATGCTAGACGTGCTAAAGGCAGAAAAAGACTAGCTGCGTAATAAGTTGGATAGGCAAACTTGATTATCGATAGGTTTGGCTCTATTAGCGATAGCAAAGAGTTTATATATGTATATCAAAATGCTAAAAAATGGCATTGTGATTGTGCGGTTATATATTTTTTAGAGTCTGATACTACTAAATTTGCAGCAGTTTCTAGTAAAAAAGTCGGAAAAGCAGTCATTAGGAATCGTACAAAAAGACTACTTAGATCTGCTTTTCATAGCTTTACTAGCGAGCTTAAGGACGGCATTTATATTATGATAGCAAAAGTTGGGCTCGAAAAATTACCGTATGCAAAAATTCAAAAAAGTCTTAGGTGGTCTCTTGGTAAAATGGACTCCTTTAAATGAAAAAGATTTTTTTGTTCCCCATTATTTTTTATAGAAAGTACATTTCTATTGCTCTGCCTACATCTTGTCGCTATTATCCAACCTGTTCTGAGTATGCCTTATGGCAATTAAAATATAATAAAATTTTTTATGCTTTAATTGCTATTACTTTAAGAATTTTAAGGTGTAATCAACTCTTCAGAGGTGGCATAGATTATCCTATTGTAAAACGAAAATTTACGCCTTATGCTATCTTTTTAAAAAATGAGCGTGGCAGACTGAGCTTTTGGTTTGTTCCTTACAGAGAAGATAGATTTTATGTTATAAAAGTATTTGATTCATTAAAGGAAAACTAGTGTTAGATAAACTTTCAACCCAAAAAAGACTCCTTATAGCTACGGTTATTTCTATATTCTTTTTTATTGCTTATGACTATTTTTTTGTACCAAAACAACAAATCGTAGATGTAAACCAAACAGTAGCAACAACTTCAAACGCTCCACAAGCAGATACAAAACTTAATCAAACTATAGAACAAGCTCCAGTTCCTACTAGCAAAAGTATAGTTAATATCAAAGGAAAAACTTATAACGCTACTATAGATGAGCTTGGTAGAATAAGTGGTTTTGTGCTTGAAGAAGCTAAATTTAAAGATGAAAATGAAAAACAAATTTCATTATTAAATCAAAAAAACTCTCCATTTCCACTTGAGCTTAGATTTTCAAACTCAAAATTAAATGATGAGGCTTTTAAAGTATCTTATGTAAGTAGTGCAGATAATATTGATGCTTCAAATTCACCAGCTACAGTTGTTTTAACTCAAAATCTAAACGGACTAACCGTTACAAAAACTATTACATTTTATCCAATCGGAGATTATGATATAGATGTCAAACTAAGCCAAAATGAAGATTATTTCATAACTCCAGGATTTCGCCCTGATGTCGTAGTCGATGGATATACAGTTCATGGCTCACTTCTTAGAAAATCAGACGGTAGCCTTGAAATACTTGAAGATGGCGATGTAAAAGGCGATGAAAGAGTAGGTGGCGTGGATATCGCTGCAAGTAGCGATAGATACTATACAACTCTATTTTTTGAGCCAAACAAAACTTTAGACGTGTATATGCAAAAAGATCTTAAAGATAACTCTATAATCTTTATAAAAGGCACTCAAAATTTCTTTGCCAAAGGCTATATCGGACCAAAAGATCATAAAATATTAGCATCAATAAATCCAAATTTAACTGATGTTGTAGAGTATGGCTGGTTTACATTTATAGCTAAGCCTATGTTTTTGTTTCTTAGCTGGCTTCATGGATATATAGGCAATTGGGGTTGGGCTATTGTTGCTATGACGCTTATCATAAGAATTGTATTATTCCCACTTACTTATAAGGGGATGGTATCTATGAATAAGCTTAAAGATCTTGCTCCTAAAATGAAAGAGATCCAAACAAAATACAAAGGCGATCCGTCTAAACTAAACGCCCACGTTATGGAGCTTTATAAGAAAAATGGTGCAAATCCGATGGGTGGATGTCTGCCTATACTTATCCAAATTCCAATTTTCTTTGCTATTTATAGAGTTTTGCTAAACGCTATTGAGCTAAAGGGTGCTGAATGGATACTTTGGGTAAAAGATCTAGCCGTAATGGATCCATATTTTGTATTGCCAGTTTTGATGGGTATAACAATGTACGTCCAACAAAAAATCACTCCTACAAATTTCACAGATCCTATGCAAGAAAAGATTATGAAATTTTTACCGCTGATATTTACATTCTTCTTTGTTACATTCCCAGCTGGTTTGACACTATATTGGTTTATAAACAACCTATGTTCAGTTGCTCAACAAGCAGTTGTAAACAAAATATTTAAAAAACACAAAGAACAAGCGGCTTTGGAGAAACGCCATGAAAGCTAAAATACAAGCTCCAAATTTACAACAAGCCTATATAAAAGGCGCCGAAGAGCTGAAATGCTCTGTTACAGATATGGATGTGAAGATTCTTCAACATCCAAGATCTGGAATATTCGGATTTTTTCAAAGAGATGCTATCATAGAAGTTAGCACGACTATGAGAAAACCACAAAAAGAGTATAAAAACGATACTCAAAAATCAGAGCATTTCGATAAGAAAAAAGATAAAAAGAAAAAGCCACCAAAACAGCATTTTAACAAAACAGAAGAGAGTACTCAACCTCAAAATAATCATCAACAACTTCCAAAAGAAAGCACTCATCAACCAAAAGAAAATATCCCTGCTAAACCAAAAAAATTAGAGATAGACAACTCTATATTTGATGCTTTTCACAAAGGTGCTGATGAAGAAGAAGCGCAAAAACCAGAGCAGGCTAAAAAAGAGATAAAACCAGAAATTATAGAAGAGATCAAAACCGGCTTAGATAGAGTCTTTAAGGCTAGTTCTTTTAATATAAATGTTATTGATGTCGCTGCGTTTGATAGTGAAACTGTATTTGTGAAGCTTGATGGGGAAGACGCTGCGCTTCTTATAGGAAAAGAGGGTTATAGATACAAGGCAGTTTCGTATCTTTTATTTAACTGGATAAACTCAAAATACGATCTTGGTATCAGACTTGAAATAGCTGAATTCCTTAAAAACCAAGAAGCTGGCATCGCATCATATTTGGCTGGAGTTATAGATAGAGTAGAAAACAGTGGCAGAGCCCAAACCAAGCCACTTGATGGCGTTCTTGTCAAAATCGCGCTTGAGCAGCTTAGGGAGCGTTTTCCAAATAAATATGTTGGGATTAAAAACGGCGATGATGGTCGCTATGTAGTAGTGAATGATTTTTACAAAAAATGAATATCGTAGCACTTGCTACTGCGCATGGCGTAGGTAGTATTTCTATAGTTAGATTAAGCGGAAATGATGCTTATACGCTAGCTAAAAAACTTTGCAAAAAAGAGCTAAAACCACGTTATGCTCATCTTTTAAATTTGTATGATAAAGAAAATAACTTCTTAGATGAAGCTATCGTTATTTATTATAAAGCACCATTTAGTTTTACTGGCGAAGACGTAGTCGAGTTTCAGACTCACGGTGGCTTAGTGGTCGCAAATTTGATTATAGATGAGCTTCTAAGCATTGGAGCAAGAGCTGCAAATCCTGGAGAGTTTAGCAAAAGAGCCTTTATAAATGGCAAAATGGATATGCTAAAAGCTGAAAGCATTCAAGCTATTATAAATGCCAAAAGTGAGGGTGCTGCTAGGATTTTAGCTAGAGTGATGAGCGGGGATTTGGCTAAATTTGTAGAAGATTTGAGGCAAGATATCATCAAAATCCTTGCATATACTGAGACTTGCATAGATTACGCTGACGATGATCTGCCAAGCGATATATTAGACAATGCAAAGTTAATGTTAGTCCACGCTTCAAATGCTCTTGAAAAAATAGTGGATATTTCAAACTCAAAAAGAGGCTTGATAGATGGATACAAAGTAGCTATCATAGGTAAGCCAAATGTCGGCAAAAGTTCTATTTTAAACTCTTTATTGCATTATGAAAGAGCCATTATAAGTGACACGGCAGGCACTACAAGAGATACTATAGAAGAGCAGATAAAAGTGGGCTCTCATTTGGTTCGTATCATTGACACAGCTGGCATTAGAGCAGCCGATGAAGAGATAGAAAAAATCGGTATAGAATACTCAAAAAGAGCGGCAAACGAAGCTGACATTGTGGTTTGCGTGTTTGACGGATCGCAAAAAAGCTCAAAAGAAGATGAGGATATACTAGCTCTTGCCTCTAATCTTGATAAAAAAATCATTTTTGTTTTAAATAAGTCTGATTTGGAGTTTAAATTCGATCTAGGTATTAAAGGCATATCAATATCAGCTAAAGATGATGCAACTCTTCTTAAAAAAGAGCTTGAAGATTATCTTGATTCACAAGATATAAGTGATATAATGCTTAGTTCAAATAGGCAAATTCTAGCTTGCCAAAATGCAAATAGTGCGATAAAACGCTCGCTTGATTTGCTTGATGCTAGTCAGCTTGAACTTTTTGCTTATGAACTAAATTTGGTTATAAAAGAGATCGGAAGTATCACAAAACCAGTTGAGAACTCTGATTTATTGGACGCTATGTTTAGCAATTTTTGTTTAGGAAAATAACTTTTTAGGGGTGGAATATGGATGAAAAAACTATAAAAGCACATAAGATTAGCGAAGATGAGTATGCTAAGATATTAGAGATTTTAGGTCGCGAGCCAAATTTACTTGAGCTTGGTATATTTTCTGCTATGTGGAGTGAACACTGCTCATATAAATCAAGCAAAAAATACCTAAATGGCTTCCCGACAAAGGCTCCTTGGGTCATACAAGGACCTGGTGAAAATGCTGGAGTTATAGATTGTGGGGACGGCGTGGCTGCTGTGTTTAAAATGGAAAGTCACAATCACCCAAGTTTCATTGAGCCATTTCAAGGCGCTGCGACTGGTGTGGGCGGAATCTTTAGGGATATTTTTACAATGGGTGCAAGAGTTGAGGCGAGTTTAAATTCGCTAAGATTTGGACAAGTCGTAGGCAACTCAGCCATAAACAAACACCAAAGATACCTTGTAAAAGGCGTAGTAAGTGGAATTAGCCATTATGGAAACTGCATGGGCGTGCCGACAGTTGGCGGTGAGACTACATTTGATGAGAGTTTTAATGGCAATATACTTGTAAATGCCTTTGGTCTTGGGCTTTGTAAAAGCGATGAGATATTTTATGGTAAGGCTGAGGGTATAGGAAATCCTGTGATGTATGTCGGCTCAAAGACTGGTAGGGACGGTCTTGGAGGTGCTGTTATGGCAAGTGATAGCTTCAATGAAGAAAACAAAAGCCTGCGTCCGACCGTGCAAGTAGGAGATCCTTTTGCTGAAAAACTTCTTATGGAAGCTTGCTTAGAACTATTTAAAAAAGATTATATCGTTGGTATTCAAGACATGGGAGCTGCTGGACTTACTTCAAGTAGCTTTGAAATGGCAGGGCGAAGCGGAAGTGGTATGAAGATGTACCTTGACCGCGTACCTATGAGAGAAGAGGGCATGACTCCTTATGATCTTATGCTTAGTGAATCTCAAGAAAGAATGCTGATTTGTGCTAAAAAAGGCTGCGAAGAGAAGATAAAAGAGATATTTGCCAAGTGGGATATGTCAGCTCAAGTCATTGGCGAGGTTACTGATAGTGGCGTGATGGAGCTATTTTGGCATAATGAATTAGTCGGAAGTATTCCAATCGATCCACTTAGCGAAGCAGCACCTATCCTTGATAGACCAGTTAGCAGACCAAAATATCTTGATGAGATAAAAAATATAAAGCTAGAAAATTATCCAAAAGTTGCTAATGAAGAGGCGTTTATAAAGCTTTTAAAAGATCCAAACGTCTTAAACAAATCATTTATTTATGACCAATATGACGCAAATGTAGGCACAAACACTATCAAAAAACCAGGATTTTTGGGTGCAACTGCTATAAGAATCAAAGAAAATGGCAAGGCTGTGAGCATGGGTATGGAGTGCAATACAAGATTTAACTTCATAGACCCAAAAAATGGTGCAGCAGCAGCAGTGGCAGCAAGTGGCAGAAAAGTAGCTATGAGCGGTGCTACTCCTTTAGCGATCACTGATTGTCTAAACTATGGCAATCCGCAAAATCCAGAGGTTATGTGGCAATTCGCACAAGGTTGTGCAGGTATCAAAGAGGCTTGTGCGGCGCTAAATACTCCAGTAGTAAGCGGAAATGTGAGCTTGTATAATGAAACTGATGGCATAAGTGTTCAGCCAACTCCAGCTATCGTAACTGTAGGTGTAAACGATGACGCGAACAAAAACTTAACTAGTATTTTTAAAAATAGTGGCACTAGCGTTTATTTGCTTGGCGAGACTAGTGGCGAGTTTTGTGGAAGCTTGTATATGAAAGTCTTGTATGACGCAATTGGCGGAGAGATGAAAGGGCTTGATTATAAGGCTGAAAGAGCGCTTTGGGATTTGGTTATCGAAGCAAATAAAATAGGCATCTTGGAGTTTGCAAACTCTGTTGGTATCGGCGGAGTGGCGATAACTTTAGCCAAAATGAGTGCCGTGTCAAATTTAGGTTTTGTGGGTAAAAGTGAGCTTGGAAACAAAATCTTTGATGAGAGTAACTCAAGATCGGTTGTCGGCGTAAAAGATGAGACTAAATTTAGCGAACTAGCTAACAAATATGGCGTCAAATTTAGCAAAATCGGCGTAACTGGTGGCGATAAATTTGAGCTTGATGATGTCAAAATGCCTTTGGGTGAGCTAAAAAATATATATTTTAACGAGTTTAACGCAGTTATCAAAAGCGAAGAGTAATGAATGTCTTTTTAATCCTTATAGCGGCTATTGTTATTTTTTACGCTCTTAGCAAAGGCTATCTGAAAAATCCAGCCTTGCAAGGAGCGTCTAAATTTGACCTAAATGATGCTAAATACATCATCAAACTCCTAGCAAAAATAGCAAAAAGCGATGGAAATGTAAGCAAAGAAGAGGCTTATTATATATCAATCGTGCTTGATGATATTTGCTTGAAACTTGGAAACAGTGCTATAAGGCAAGAGCTAAAAGATACTTTTAACACTGCAAAGCAGAGCAAAGAGAGTGCATTTGGCATAGCTTTAGAGTATAAAACTCTAAAAAATTTAGATACAAGATCGTCTGTAAATTTGATAATATTTTTACTAAATTTAGCTTACGCGGATGGCGAATTTAGCAGTGCTGAAAGAGATATTTTAAACGAAATTTGCGATGGGCTTGGTGTAGATAAATACACAAAAGAAGGGCTATTTGCAGAATTTGACAAAGAGTTTAAGGTTAAATTCCAAACTCAAATTTCAAAAGATCCATACGAGATTTTAGGTCTATCAAAAGATGCTAGCTTTGAAGAGATTAAAAAACAATATAGAAAATTAGCTAGAGATAATCATCCAGATTTTTTAGCTGGAAGTGGGGCTGATGAGAAGCTTATCAGCGAGGCTACAAAAAAACTTCAAGAGATAAATGAAGCTTATGAAATTTTAAAGAAGGAGAAGGCATGAGAGCACTTATCAGCGTAAGTGACAAAAGCGGTATAGTGGATTTTGCTAAAGGTTTGCAAAATCTTGGATGTGAGATTTTAAGCACAGGTGGAACATATAAAACTCTAAAAGATAATGGCATAAAAGTAATCGAAGTCAGCGAATATACAAACAGCCCAGAGATGTTTGAGGGTCGCGTAAAAACTCTTCATCCAAAGATCCATGGCGGCATACTTCACAAAAGAGATGACGCTAGTCACGCTGCTCAAGCCAAAGAGTTTGGCATAGGCGGGATTGATTTAGTGTGTGTGAATTTATATCCATTTAAAGAGACAACTATTCGCACTGATGATTTTGGCGAGATTATCGAAAATATCGACATCGGTGGACCTACAATGGTAAGAAGTGCAGCTAAAAATTTCAAAGACGTTATCATAGTCACTGATGTGAATGATTATGATATGGTTTTAGAAAAATTAGAAAAAAAAGAAGATAGCTATGAGTTTCGCCGTGATATGATGATAAAGGCTTTCGAGCACACTGCAAGCTATGATTCGATGATAGCAAACTACATGAATGAGAGATTTAACGGTGGTTTTGGTGCTAAGAGATTTATATCTGGAAGCAAGGTATTTGACTGTCGTTATGGCGAAAATCCACATCAAAAGGGCGCTGCTTATGAGTTTGATAGCTTTCTTAGCTTAAATTTCTCTCAAGTAAAAGGCGAGGCAAGCTTTAATAATATGACCGATATTCACTCAGCAGTTGCTATAGCTTCTAGCTTTGGCGATGCGCCAGCAGTTGCTATATGCAAACACGCAAATCCTTGCGGTTTTGCTATCGGTGAAAATGAACTTGATAGCTATATAAAAGCTCTAAAATGCGATCCAATAAGCGCATTTGGTGGAGTTGTAGCGATAAACGGAACTCTTACAAAAGAGCTAGCTCTTAAGACAAAAGAGATATTTATAGAAGTGATAATCGCTGCAAATATTGAAGATGGCGTTTTGGAGCTTTACAGCGATAAAAAACGCACAAAAATCTTTACTCAAAACAATAAATATCTAGTCCAAGCTGGCGACAAATGGGATTTCAAGCACATTGATGGTGGGTTTGTCTTCCAAGAAAAAGACTATGTAAATGACGATGAGGTAAAAAACGCAAATTTAGTAACAACAAAAAAAGCAAACGATAGTGAGCTAAATGATATAAAAATCGCTTGGAAAATAGCAGCGCTTACTAAGTCAAACTGCGTAGTTTACGTAAAAGACGCAACTCTTTTAGCTATTGGTATGGGTATGACAAGCAGAGTAGACGCGGCGCGCGCTGCAGTGGCAAAGGCAAAAGATATGGAGCTTGACTTAAATGGCTGCGCACTTGCTAGCGAGGCGTTTTTTCCATTTAGAGATAGCATAGATGTAGCTAGCAAAGTAGGGGTAAAAAACATCATCCAACCAGGTGGAAGCATACGCGATGATGAGGTTATCGCTGCAGCTAACGAGTATGGAATGAGTATGTACTTTACTGGTGTTCGCCACTTCTTACATTAAAAATTTTCTAACTCTTTGGCTTTTATGGGCTTTGTGAAATTTGCTTTTTAAACTAAATGTTTGGCTTATTTGACATTGCTCATTAGCCTATTTCATTATTATTTTAATTTAACTTCAAAATAGCATAAAATCATCTTTTAATATACAGCATTTATTTTGTAAATTCTTGAGCGATATCAACTTTTAAATTTCAAAATATTGATATAATTTCTCAAAATTCAAGGAGAAAAAATGAGTAAGTATTTTGAAAATTGGGAGAAATTTAGCGTAGATGGCTCTAGCGTGGATTTTTTCAAAAAGATTGATGGCGACACCACTTATATAGGATTTGATAGCTCGTCTCTCACGCCTCCAGAACCTATGCTAAACGCATCTCTTGCCATAAATTTAGTAAAAGATACTAGCACAAAAATCATGATGATAAACCATAAATTTCCAGTTGGTCTAATACCAAAGATAGAGGGCAGCTTTAACTACACAAACGAAGAACTAGACGGGGGCAAAGTAAAGCTAGTTTTTAGCTTAAAAGAAGGCAAAGAAGTAGAAAAAATAGATGGAAGTTGTGGCTCTTTTGCTAGTGGAATGTCGTATTAAAGCCTTGCCATGCCAAAACTTCTAAATACATTTGCACCACCATTTAGCTTGGTTGGTGCTTATTTTTTTGTAGCTATAATCTTAGCCATGATTAGCGTTTTTGTCTATTTTGGTGCTGATTTTGGGGCGTTAATGTCTTTGAAGACGGCGTCATTTTTTCACCTATTTTTGGTTGGTTTTGTGATGAGTATTATCATTGGCTCACTTTATCAGCTAAGCTCAGTTATACTTGATAAGCCTTTTTATAGCTTAAAAGGATCGTACGCAAATTTGGTTTTTTACATCATTGATTTGATAGTATTTGTGGCTGGTTTATACTCGCAAAATATGGTCTTAATAGGCTTTGGCGGTGTAATGCTATTTTTAAATTTGACCTATTTTGGGCTAGTTTATATGTTAACATTTTTAAATGTAAAAGAGCTGAGCTTTGCTGGGATTTGTCTTTTTGTATCATCTGTAATGCTGATAATTGGTCTATGCCTTGGGCTTTTGCTTGTTTTGATTTTGGTGCTAAATTTAGACTTTGATTTTGTTAGGATTTTGGATTTACATCTATATTTTGTATTTGGATTTATATTTTTTGTGGTGCTTGGAGCATCTAGCGTTTTGCTTTCTATGTTTAGCTTAGCTCATAATGTGAGCTTTGGCTTTTATTACTCTAGTTTTGGGCTGTATTTGCTGGCTGGATTATTGCTTTTGTTTCGTAGCCAGGACACTATTATGGCTATCATATTTGCTGCTTTGATGCTTGTAGCTCAGTGCGTGATGATACTTAGAAATAGAGTTAGAAAGGCGTATGATTACTGGAGCATAAATCTTATAATAAGCTTTATATCTTTGGTTTGCTCTGCCATAATGTATAAATTTGGCAGCATAAATTCGGCGATAATTTTGCTATTTTATGGGGCGTTGTATCCGTTTATCACAGCTCACATATACAAGATTATGCCATTTTTGATTTGGTATCATTATGTTGCTAAATTTGTTGGTAAAACAAAAGTTCCTATGCTCGAAGATATGGTTATAAAAAAATTTACTTATATAGCTATTTTATTTGATCTTTGTGGGATAGCTATTGAGCTAATTGTGAGTAAATTTGGAACATTTTTTATAGCGGTTAGCATATTTTTTGTTATCTTAAATATGCTTAATTTTATAAGATATACTAAATTTGGAGTACAAAATGATAGATAAAATTTATAATGAGCTTAGCAAGGTAGTCGATCCAGAAATCGGATTTGATATAGTTTCGCTTGGTCTGATTTATGATGTAAAAATGCAAGGAGATAAAGCTATAGTCACGATGACGTTCTCTACAAAGAGTTGCCCTTTGCATGAGCTTATCTTAGAATGGGTGCAAAATGCTGTGCAAAATGTCGCAAAAGAGTGTGAGATAAATTTGGTCTGGGAGCCAGCTTGGGATATAAGTATGGCAAAAGAGGAGGTCAGAAATCAGCTAAGATGAGGCAGTATAATAATTATTTAAGTTTTAATTTATAACCCATTAAGTTTTTATTTTGTATGATTACATATTAAAAATTGCTTAAAAAGGTGCCATATGAAAATAGATACTATTGGTAAGAAGATAGCATTTAGCATGATTGCTGTTTTGTTTGTCAGCTTTGTAATCATGCAATTTGTAATCGTAGCTCAGTTTAACAATTCAACTATTCAAATAACTAAACAAAACCTAGATATGCTTAGCAAATCTATTTTTCAAACGGTTCAAGCATCTATGAATACAGGCGATCCAGCAATCATAGAAAAGTCGATCAAAGACGCTGGTAGCATAGATGGCGTATCATCTATAAAAGTTTATAGGTCTGATGAGTTGTCTGAAAGTTTTGGATTATCAAAAGTCAAACCCAAAGATAGCGTGATAGAAAACCAATTTTCTAATCCAAAAGTTCTTAGCTTTGATATCAAAGAAGAAAACAATCATATGCTAAGACTTGTAACGCCTATCATAGTAAAAGATGAGTGTCTTGCTTGTCATGGCACTTCAAAGGTCGGCGATGTGCTTGGTGTCATGGATTTGGAATATTCATTTAATGAGATAGACGCAGATATGCAAAACAAACAGCTTATGTTTTTATCTATATTTATAGCATCTTTGATTATCACGACTTTGATCGTTCTTTTTGTGCTTAAAAAAGTCGTTATAAAACCAGTTTTAGAGCTTCTTGGAAAGGCAAAAGATCTATCAAGTGGCGATGGCGATCTAAGTGCTAGAATCACGGTAAGCAACGATGATGAGATAGGTCAAAGTTGTAAAAACATTAATGCCTTTATAGAAAGAATCCAAAGCATAGTAAAAATAGCCCAAAACAGCGCAAAAAGTGTAGAAAACGAGACTTTAAATTTAAACAAAAGTGCGGCTGAGCTATCAAATAGCGCTGATGAGGGAAAAGAACAAGCCAAAAGCTCATACGAGATAAGCCAGCTTGTAAGTGATGAGCTTCAAGAATCAAGACAAATGGCATATAAAGCTTCTGAGGTAAATAAAAAATCTTTTGATGAGCTTGGAGATATGATAAACTCATTAAAACAAGTCGTCGATAATCTCAATCTATCAAATGTCAAAGAGCAAGAAGTCGCCCAAAGAACAAATTTGGTCGTCAAACAAACTGAAGATATGAGAAAAGTCCTTGACGTCATCGGCGAAGTGGCAGATCAGACAAACTTGCTTGCGCTAAACGCAGCTATAGAAGCAGCAAGGGCTGGAGATATGGGTCGTGGATTTGCGGTGGTCGCTGAAGAGGTCAGGGTGCTAGCTGAAAGGACAAATGAATCGCTAAAAGATATAGACGCAAGCGCTCAAAGTATGATAAATGGCGTAAGAGAGCTTGGAGTATTGCTAAATGGAAACGCTAAAAATATATCTTCACTTAGCGAAGAGGCAAATATGCTTATGACTCAAGCTAAATCAACCCAAGATATAACAACTGAATCTATGAATATAGCCACTGAAGTCGCAGCAAAAAGTATAAATATAAATGTCAAAATAGAGCAGTTGCTAGAACGCTCTAAAATATCTGCAAATCTACTAGATAGAAATGCGAAAATAGCAAGTGAGTTCATAGAAGTATCTCAAAGTCTAAAAGATGTGGCGCTAGACCTAGAAGAGAATCTAAATAAATTTAAAACTTGATAGCAAGGCTAAAAGGCTACTTATTTTAGTAGCCTTTATTTAGATAGGTCGATAGCGTAAAAGCACTAGCAAATGCAAAATGTATATTAAATCCCCCAAGCATTCCGCTCACGTCCAAAACTTCACCGATAAAAAATAGCCCATCTATATTTTTGCTCTGGAAATTTGAAGTAAGTTCATCAGTTTTTACTCCACCTTTTGTGATCTCAGCTCTTTCAAAACCAAAATTTCCAGCAGGTGCGAAACTGTAAGCTTCAAGCTTTTTGATCGTTTGCATTTCAAGATTATTGTATTTATTTACAGGCTTATCGGCTAATTCTTGCGAGAGTAAGAACTCTTTTGTGAAGCGTTTTGGGGTCGGCAAAATAGTGCTGAGTTGCTTTTGCGAGTTTTTAAATTTATCTATTTTAAAATCAGGCAAAAAATCCAAAACAATCTGACCTTTCTCCCAAAATAAAGAACAGTTTAAGATAAGTGGCCCACTTATGCCTTTATGAGTAAAAAGAAGATCTCCGCTAAGCTCCTTGCTAGCGATATTTGCCTTTGCAAAAAAAGAAACCCCACTTAAATTTTTAAACCAAAACTCATCTTTTTGAACGCTAAATCCCACAAGAGCTGGGAGTGGTTTTTGGACACTATGCCCGAAGCTTTGAGCGATTTTGTATCCCACGTCACTAGCGCCAAGTGCCTTATAGCTCATTCCGCCGCTTGCGATAACTACATTTTTGGCTTTGAAATTCAAATTATTTGTTTGGATTTTGAATAAATCACCATTTTTAGTTATATTTGTGACATCGCAACTAGTAAATTTATCGCAGTGATTAAGACGCTTTAAAAGTGCATTTAAAACGTCTTTTGAAGAGCTTTTACAAAAAAACTGATTATTTTTTTCTTCGCTAAATTTAAGCTCACTAAAAAAGTTCAAAACATCTTTATGGCTCAAATTTTCGGTTGCATTTTTTATAAATTCATAGTCGCCTAAATATTTATTGGCGTTTATAAATTTATTTGTGATGTTACAACGCCCGCCACCGCTTGCGAGAATTTTTTTGCCAAAGTTTGCGTTTTTTTCTAAAATAGCGACGCTTTTTGAGCGTAAATTTGCAGCCAAAAACAGCCCAGCAGCGCCACCTCCAACTATTAAAATATCATAAATTTTATCTTGAGTATTAATCAAATTTAACCCTCAAAAAAATCATATCAGCCCAGCTTCTTTTTTTAGTTTAGTAGCGTAAAGCTCTCTTAGTTTTGGAGCGTATTTGCCTACTTTGCCGTCGTTTATCAGCTTGCCGTCTGCTTTGATAACTGGCAAAAGTATCAGCGTCGCAGCACTGATAAAGACTTCATCTGCCCCATACACTTCATCCATACTAAACTTTCTTTGCTCTACTTTTAGTCCCACTTGCTCAGCAAGTCCAAGTAAAACTTTACGACGAATTCCAGGCAAAATTTCGTTTGAGAGTGGCTTTGTGATGAGCGTGTCATTCTTGATGATAAAGGCACTGCTACTACTAGCCTCAGTCACGTAGCCGTCTTCTACCATGAATGCTTCATAAACTCCAGCTTTAGCCGCTTCATTTTTAGCGTAGCATTGAGCTAGAAGTGATATGGATTTTATATCTCTTCTTTTCCACCTGATGTCTGGAGTGCTGATGATACTGATGCCAGTGTCGGCAAACTCATGGTCAAAAATCTCTTGAGAGTATATAAAAGCCATGATTGTAGGCTTAGTACCTTTGACAAATTTAAACTCACGCTCGCTAGCACCCCTTGTGACTTGCATATATATTCCGCCCTCTTTGATGCCGTTTTTTTCTATCAAAGCGTAAAGCACCTTTTCAAACTCATCTTTTGCCACTGGTAAGCTAAGATCTATTTGAGAGAGGCTTCTTTCAAATCTTTCCCAGAAATCAACCCTATCAACTAGCTTTGAGTTTATCACAGGAA